>CAJTWL010000022.1:0-8309 GCA_910579845.1 uncultured Muribaculaceae bacterium
CAGGGGTCAAAATTGTCTTGGCTCACAGGGTCAACCGAGCCTGGGTTTTCCATATTGATTGTAAAATTCATTATTGCAGTAATTTTAGGTTCGCTTCTGTTGCCGTTTATAATTCTTTGGCAGATATTGGTGACAGCATTGAATATTAGTCGAATCAAGAATAATGTCTCGGCATAACGCCATTAAGAGTGTGTTTGCTTTTAACACGAATTTACAATAAGAGTTTGGCTTAATCACCGCCAACCGGAAAGTTTCCGGATCTTCGAGACTCAGAAACACCTCGGAAATATCTCGTTGATGTTAAGAAAAAATAAGTCAAGACGAGTTCACACTCTTGGAAAATTCGAAGGGAATTCAAGAGATTTACCTTGATTTAATAATTTTTATAATCATACTGCAAGAATACGGCAGTTTGTGTGATTAACTTTGCACAATGAAACAGCAGAAGGTGCAAATATTGACACGTGTCGGAGTGGAAGTCGAGGCTTTCGCTCCAACGGTCTTGTCTGTAAGTCGGGCCACAGATATACCGGCATTTTATTCTAAGTGGTTTTTCAACCGTCTGGAAGAGGGATATTGCAAATGGCGCAATCCATTCAGCGGGATGGAATATTACGTATCGTTTGAGAACGTGCGGTTTATTGTTTTCTGGTCTAAAAATCCGGCTCCGCTGATTCCGTATCTTGACAGATTAATGAAAAGAGGAATCAATTGCTATGTCCAATATACTCTCAATGATTATGAAATAGAAGGATTGGAACCCGGTGTACCTGCAATTGGAAAGCGCGTCAGGACATTTCGTCAATTGGAAGAGACTCTTGGGGAGCATGGTGTAATGTGGCGATTTGACCCGATGATTCTGACCGAGAACATTGACATCCCCAAATTGCTGCGGAAAGTCAGTTTTCTGGCTGAGAAGCTACACGACTATACTGATACACTCGTTTTCAGTTTTGCCGACATAGCCGGCTATCGCAAGGTAGGCCGTAATCTTACGGCGCATGGGATCCGTTATGAGGAATGGACGGAAGCCAAGATGAGGGAGTTTGCCTCGCGCCTCTCGCAACTTAACAAAGAATGTGGTTGGAATCTGAAACTATGCACCTGTGCAGAGAAAGTTGACTTGTCTGAGTTCGGGATAGAGCATAACCGGTGTGTCGATAATGAGCGCATGGCACGTATTGCTCATCAGAACGGTGTCTTGATGACCGAGCTTGGATTGCAAATTCATGAGCCCTCTCTCAGTCTCTTCAAGGACTTTGAGACACATCCTTCCGGATCCATTCTCCTTCTGGGAGGCAAGTATGCCATACGTATTGCCAATAGAAAAGATTCCGGTCAGCGGCAGCTCTGCGGCTGCATTAATTCAAAAGACATCGGGCAGTATGATACCTGTCCTCATGGATGCCTTTACTGTTACGCCAATACTTCGCCCGAATCAGCAAGCCGCAAATATTCCCGGCATAATCCCGATGCAGAAACGATTATATAATAAATTCTGTTGGAAATGCTTAAATTACTAAATTACGACTCATTACTTGCGCAAGCGTCAGAGTATATTCTGAGTCTACCGGAAACAAAACAAAAAGAATTAAAGGAGAATCTTTCTCACGGAAAAGCACTCTTGAAAAGCGGGGATCAAATGAAAGCATATCTGCATCATTATGTGTAATAGACAAGACTTCATCTGACAATTTCTTCTCGGTGCCCTAAATAATCTGTCAGATGAAGTCTTGTCTATTACAATTAAAATCCGAGATTTCCTCAGGCGATACCGAACACCATGGTCGTTTTCGCTTCCAGTATTAGTTTGCATCGTGCGGAAGAACTGACGGTTTTATCAGCGTCATATAAGCAGATCTTTCCATAGGTGCCTGTGTCCCCGATGCCATTTCATAAGGTGGTGCCTACTCTTGTCGTGTTTTAAATTCCATTCATAAACCGTTTTACTTCTCACCGCTTTCGATATCGAATATAATCCGATAATATTTGCAGGTGTCACAAAAAATGCCGTAAATTTGTATATGGAATTCGAGCAAGACAGCAAATCATTCCGGTCTGAATCCATATCAGATGCCCGACATAATGAGATGGCAAGGAATAACGGCCCTCTCATGGAACCGGTCTCAAATTGCGACCGGTCTATAGTAAATGGAGATTTATCACGAAGTCTTAACATTGCAAAAGTCATATTTTTGTCGGGTGTCATTATGATTCATTGCGATCCATCGAGGTTGTATACAGGTAACCATGCAGATGTTCTCAACTTCTTTAAGTCTCTGTATCCATTGCTTTCATTATGTGTACCAGGTTTTTTTATAATTTCGGGCTATCTGTTCTTTTTTAATGTAGAACATTTTGATTTTTATACTTATAAGGACAAAATGCAAAGTAGGCTTCATTCGCTGTTGATCCCTTACCTGCTTTGGTGCACATTTTATGGTATCTCGCGCTACTTCAAGTCCAAATATCTTGGATTTGACGGCGACGGAATTGTTGTTGACGGTTCTTTTTCGATTGTCGGATTCATCAAGGGGTATTGGGCTACACCTGACGGATATCCTATGGGATTTGTAATGTGGTTCATTCGCAATCTTTTGGTTTTTCAGTTGCTTTCACCTGTGATATATTTTCTTGGAAAGAATTATGTACTTGCAGTTGTATTCTTGATTTTGCCATTGTTGGGAGTGGACATGAAAGGTGCTGAATTTTTCTTATTCGGGTCTATGCTCGGAATCCATAAAATAAACCTGGTAAAGATTCTTAAGAAACACGTAATTTTTCTTACGTTCATTTTTATAGTATTTACAGAGATGACATACCTGTTATTTTCGCAATTTATGCCACTTGTGCAATATGTCGGCATATTTTTTGTGATGGCTCTGGCGAGAATATGTGGTGAACGTATGAAACTGCTGTTGCAATACATTAATGGAAACAGTAATTCGTTTTTCTTTATATATGCGGTACACGGAATGTACAGCACGATAATTGTAAAATTTTGTTATAATCTTCTTGATTGTAATGAAGGAGGGATTTTCTTAGGTGCGTTATGTTTTTTAATGTCGTTTTTATTAAATTTGATGATCTCAACAATGTTTTTTGTGACATTGCGACATTTTATGCCAAATTTTCTCAATATATTGAGCGGCGGTCGCTTCAAAACATATATCGTTTAAATTTTATTAAGTAAGTGATAAAAATTAATGAACATATAAAACGCAGTTATTTATTTACGGATTTTGCCGCGGAGGGATGGAGCATACCATTGTATGCGACTGACCGACAAGGCGAAAGGCGTGATAAAGAACAAGTTTTATGGTTCAAGATAAATTCACTTACATATATCGTTTAATCTTTATTACTTACTTACCATTACTTTAATATCAACAATATCAATGAAAAAGGTTAAATATCTATTTATGGCTGCTGCCGTGGCATTGATGATTGCATTGCCCAATGAGACAGAAGCAAAAGAAAAAAAGATTGGCATTCAGCTCTATTCCGTTATGGCGGCTGTCAAGAAAGATCCTGTAAAATCTGTTGAACGCCTTTCGGATATGGGGTATAACGTGTTTGAGCTTGTGCAATGGGGCGGTGACCCTAAAGTATTCGGCATGGATGCCTCGGATTTCAAAAAACTCTGCAAGAAGAACGGAGTCTCAATCATCTCCACACACTCCAGCATTCAGGAAGATCCTGCGAATGAGGAGGAAATCATGAACCGCTGGCGGGAACTCTTCTCTATCCAGAAGGCTTGTGGAGGAAAATATTTTGTAATCCCAAGCTATAAGACCGAATACACCGAAGACGGCATCCGGCAGATGGCAGATTACTTTAATCGAGTTGGTAGAATCGCACGCGAATACGGTCTTCAACTCGGTTATCACAACCATGCAAAAGAGTTTGCAAAGCTAAAAGACTGCGACAAAGTGATGTGGGAATATCTCGTGGAGAACACCGATCCCCGCTACGTCTGTTTCGAGCTTGACACCTACTGGTGCAAGAAAGGTGGTAAAGATCCTGTGTCTTACCTCCGCAAATATCCTGACCGTGTGAAATTGCTCCATGTCAAGGACGATTATGTGATCGGTGAAAGTGGCAATCTCAATTTTGAGGAAATATTTACGCAATTCTATAAGAATGGCATGAAGGATTATGTGGTTGAAATCGAAACACCCCGTTGGCTTCGTAACAAAACCAACGCCGATGGTTCCAAATACACTGACGACCAGATCATGGACGAAATCTTCAAAGCTGCCGACAAGAGTGCCGGATATCTAAATTCAGCCAAATGGGTGAAATAGAAAGTTGCCTGTAAGGGGCGCTTACATCGAAATGCAAACAGATGAAACAGTCTTATCATAAAATTAATGAAACAATGAGTTTGATTTCCAGTAATGTAGAGAAAGTCTATAACAACGGCGTGACACACCGTTTTCACACAAATGTGCCGTATATCACTGTCGACAATTTTCCGAGACTTGGGAAATTGGCGGCAATGAGATTCCTGGAGTGGGTTCATGACAACCCGGAAGGGGTGATCAGTCTGCCGACAGGTAAGACTCCCGAATATTTCATCGAATGGGTGAGACGTGCACTGAACCGGTGGGATAGCGAAGATGGATGCCGTATGCGCGAAGAGAGCGGCTTGATCATCGACCGTAAACCGGACCTGAGAGGTCTTCGTTTCGTGCAGATAGACGAATTCTATCCCATCGATCCAAGGCAGCACAATAGCTTCTATAACTATGTACAAAAATATTATGTTCAGGATTTCGGACTGGACCGGAACCGAGGATTGTTTATCAACTGTGACGATATCCCGCTTGCAGAAGGACGTAAGTTTCCTGAGGTTTTCCCTGATGGTGCAGTAGATCTCGGTCTCCGCTACCGCGAGCCGAAAAGCCGGATGGAGGAGCTGCAGCAACGGTCGATATTCATGATTGATGACTGGTGTGCCGGCTATGAGCAACAAATCAGAGACATGGGTGGCATCGGATTCTTCTTGGGCGGCATAGGTCCTGACGGTCATATTGCTTTCAATACCCGAGGCAGTGACCCTCATTCCACAACACGTCTGACTTGTACCAACTTCGAGACACAGGCCGCGGCGGCGGGAGATCTCGGAGGCATAGAAGTATCGCGCACCAAGCCGGTCATAACTATAGGTTTAGACACGATAACATACAATAAACAATGCGTGGCGATAATATTTGCCGCCGGTGAGGCCAAGGCCGGAGTCGTTGCCGATGCCCTGGAGAAGAAACCTTCTAACCTCTATCCTGCATCGGTGCTGTCGTGTTTGCCTGAAGCACGTTTCTATCTTACCCGAGGCGCTGCATCAATGCTTCACGAGTCTGTATACGATTATTATACCTCCACGCCGTGGACGCAGGAGAAGACCGACCGTGCGGTTCTTGAATACTGCAACCGTGTCTGCAAATACGGAGACAAAATCACCGTCGACGAACTGCGTCTCGATGAGTATTGCAGCATGATTCCAGATCTGAGCGAGAATACTGTGCAGTCGGTCATAGATTCGTTGAAACGCAAGATCGACCTCGGTACCTCCTCGTGGAGCCATCAGAGGTTTTTCCACACGGGTCCGCATCACGATGACATAATGCTCGGATTTCTGCCTCATATCCACCGCATATCGCGTAATGAGACCAACAAATCTCATTTTGCGGTCATGACCTCCGGCTTCAATGCCGTTACCAACACATTCCTTGTCAAAGCCTTGACTGATACTCTGCGTTTCATAGAGGAGGGACGTATACAGATGCTCGAATATCCGGACTTTTTCAAGAAAGGGTACAAAGAGAAGCGTGACAAGGATATATACCATTGTCTCATCCATGTGGCATCCGGAAATACGGAAGAGCGTGAGCGCGGTTTCGCGCATAGGCTGGTGCGTGACTTTATCGAGATATGGGGTGTTGACAGCGTCGCTGCCTTGACATCAAAGATAAGGGATGTCATAGCAGAGACCCGTGACAGCTATGCCGGTGAGAAGATGTCTGCCGAGATACGTCTGCTTAAGGGAATGATCCGTGAGTTTGAGGAAGAACTGGTGTGGGGATTTTTCGGTATAGAAAGTGACAATGTACATCATTTGCGTTTAGGTTTCTACACCGGCGATATCTTTACCCAGCAGCCGACTCGCGACCGCGATGTGGAGCCTGTACTCGAGCAACTGCGCCGGATACATCCTACTGTCGTCAGTCTGGCTTTTGACCCGGAAGGTAGTGGTCCCGATACGCACTATAAGGTACTTCAGACCATTGCGGAGGCGATACGTGCATGGAGCCTGGAAGAAGACCTCAGTGAGCTGAAAATATGGGGATACCGTAACGTATGGTTCCGCTTCATGCCGTCTGAAGCCTCGCATATTGTCCCAGTGTCGCTTAATGCCATGGGTGTTTTCGACAATGCGTTCAGCAACTGTTATGCAAGTCAGGTGGATGCCTCCTTCCCGAGCTATATGCTTGATGGCAAGTTCAGTGACCTTGCCAAACGCATATGGGTGGATCAGCTTACACAAGTTCAGCACGTTCTCGGTAAGCCTTTCTTCTATCAGAACGAAAGTCCACGCATCCGCGCAACGCATGGTCTTCTTTTCTTCAAGGAGATGAGTGTCGACGAGTTTCTTGACTCCGCCCGCGAGCTCCAGAAGTCTATGGGAGGCGATTGACCGTCGGGAAATTCCAGTATAATAAAATTCCGGTTGCCCATGCAGTTGGGCAGCCGGAATTTATTATACGGAAAAGTTGTGTTGGACTCTCAGAAAAACGTCTTACTTAATTATAAGTTTACGGGTTTTGCCGTCAACGGTAATTATGTATATGCCGTTTTGAAGCTTCGGCATCTCTTTATATTTTCCGGTATATACCGAGACTCCATTGATGCTGTATATAATGACCTCCGACTCATCATCCTGTGGCAGATCTGTTAATCCGCTTCCTCCCTCTTCGGATATATGGCTGAAGTTTTTCCAGGAAGGTGCTGAAATGTATTTCTCCCGGGTGTATGCCGGAACGCGTAATTCAGCATTGCTGTATGTGACCGAAGAAAAAGCGGAACTATTTAGAACAGGAGGAATCGGATTTTCAGATACCACACTTTTTAATATACAGTTTGCAAACGCTTCGGATTGGATTTCTTTCACAGATGACGGAATAACCACCTCTTTCAATGAAGGACAATCCATAAAGGCACGGTAAGGAATCAACTCGACTCCTTTGCCGATTGTCAATTTAGAGAGTTCGTTATTTCCATAAGACATATATTCCGGAATGGTTCTTACGTTGTCACTGATTACAATTTCCCTGATTGGCTGACGATAGAAGGGATTGTAGTCTTTATCAAACGTATACTGCCGTCCCAGGTAAAGACTTCCTATTGTATAACTGGTTGAGAACGGATACCGTCCGAAATTTAAAGGAATCTCTCCGTCTGATATCTCGACATGCGATAGATTCCGACACCCATAAAAAGCTTCATCACATACCGTTACGATTGAGGCAGGGATTACCACTTCCTTTAATGCCGTACAGTCGTAAAACGTACGTTCTTCTATTGAGGTGACGCGACAATCGATTCCATAGAATGAAAAGCCATCAACAATTTCAGCGGTCTCGAGTCCTGTATAATCACCTTTTATAACCGTAGCGGTACCTGTCGGTGTATTTACACGATAATACACGCCTTTGATTATTATCTCACCGTTCTCAGGAGGGAGGACAGTTACCGTACATGATGCTGACACTTTAGAGCCATCGGTCGCCATGGCTGTTATTTTAGCCACTCCGACAGAAACAGCAGTCACTTCTCCTATTGAAGAAACTTTAACGATCTTCTCATTGTCCGACATCCATTTTATATTTTTGTCTGTCGCTGTCACAGGCAATACTGTTGCGGATAAAACTTTCGTTTCACCGATCTTCATAGTCAATGACTCATTATTGAGAGATATAGACTCGACAAGGGTCTTCTCAACAATGATAGTTACAGATGCTGACTGTCCTGTCGAATTTGTAGCGGTGATCACAGCGGTACCGACTGAGACAGCTGTCACAAGACCTGTCTCCGATACTATTGCCACATCCTCGTTCTCCGATTTCCAAGTCACTGATTTGTCTGTAGCGTCATCCGGTGTGACAGTTGCTGAGAGTTGAACGGTCTGTTTTGCTTTCAGGGTCGTTGAACCACCAGCTGAGATAGTGATACCCTCAGCAGGAGTCGCCACAACCGTGATCTCTATTGTTGCTGTCTGTCCTGCCGAGTTCGTCGCGGTGATTGTAGCG
>CAJTWL010000022.1:8409-34542 GCA_910579845.1 uncultured Muribaculaceae bacterium
GAACCGATCGAGACTGCTGTCACAAGACCTGTCTCCGATACTGTTGCCACATCCGCGTTATTCGATTTCCAGGTTACGGACTTGTCCGTGGCATCGTCGGGTGTGACTGTAGCTGTGAGCTGTACAGTCTGCGAAGCTTTCAGGGTCGTTGATCCTCCTGCTGAAATACTTATGCCTTCCGCAGGAGTCGTTACAACAGTAATCTCTATTGATGCTGTCTGTCCTGCCGAGTTTGTCGCTGTGATTGTCGCGGAACCGATCGAGACTGCTGTCACAAGACCTGTCTCCGATACTGTTGCCACATCCGTATTCTCTGACTTCCAAGTCACGGTCTTGTCCGTAGCGTCGTCCGGTGTGACAGTAGCTGTGAGCTGTACAGTCTGCGAAGCTTTAAGAGTCGTCGGTCCTTTTGCCGATATGGTGATACCCTCCGCGGGCGTAGCCACAACCGTTATCTCTATTGATGCTGCCTGCCCTGCCGAGTTTGTCGCGGTGATTGTTGTGGTACCGATTGAGACTGCTGTCACAAGACCTGTTTCCGACACCGTCGCCACATCCGTATTCTCCGATTTCCAAGTCACGGTCTTGTCCGTGGCATCGTCCGGCGTGACTTTGGCAGTCAGCTGTACCGTTTGTGATGCTTTTAGGGTCATGGAACCTTCTGCCGATATGGAAATGCCCTCCGCTGGAGTCGGCACAACTGTGATTTCAATTGATGCTGTCTGTCCTGCCGAGTTTGTAGCTGTGATTGTCGCGGAACCGATCGAGACGGCAGTCACCAGCCCTGTTTCCGAAACCGTAGCTACATCCGCATTCTCCGATTTCCAGGTTACTGATTTGTCAGTTGCATCGTTGGGTGTGACTGTAGCTGTGAGCTGTACAGTCTGCGATGCTTTAAGAGTTGTCGGTCCTTCTGCCGAGATAGTGATACCATCCGCGGGAGTCGCCACAACTGTAATCTCTACGGAGGCAGACTGTCCTGCCGAGTTTGTAGCTGTGATTGTCGCGGAACCGACCGAGACTGCTGTCACAAGACCTGTCTCCGACACAGTCGCCACATCCGCGTTCTCTGATTTCCAGATTACGTTTTTGTCAGTGGCATTGTCCGGCGTGACTGTAGCTGTGAGCTGTACAGTCTGTGAAGCTTTCAGGGTCGTTGAACCACCCGTTGAGATACTGATACCCTCCGCAGGAATCGCCACAACTGTCACAATACTTTCCCCTGTTACACCCGTTCCATCGCCGGCAATAGCACTTATCTTTGCAGATCCGAGAGAAATTGCCGTAACTTCTCCTGTTTCCGTTACAGTTGCGATTTCAGGATGGTCTGAGCGCCAAGATACTGTCTGCACTGAAGTTTCAGGAAGTACTGTGGCTTTAAGAATAGTTTTCTCACCGATTCTTAACGATAAAACTGCAGGTGTGACAGATATTGACTCGACATCTGCATAGGTGACTGTTACAACACATGAAGCTGACACATCCGAATCCGCAGCTTTTGCTGTGATTGTTGTCTCTCCAGGTGAGATTGCAGTCACTGTCCCGTCTTCCGACACTGTCGCGACTGATGTCTTTGAGGAAGTCCATAAAATGGACTTTGAGTATGCATATTCCGGTTCCGTCTTAACTTTCAGTAATTGTGTCTGTCCGGCTTTTAGAGTTACTGTCGGTGACAGGAATTCGATGGATTCAATTGCCGCTCTGGATATGGTAACCGGTACGGCTATATTTGACAGTGACAGCTCCCTGCCGTCCGGGCGAGTGAAAAGGATGTTGGAAATTTCCATCTCCTTACTCCCGACAGCACAGTCCTCGGAAGCCTTAACCTTGAAACTGAGCAATGCCCCGGAGTTGCCGTTGAAAGTAGCGTTTGAGGTAGAGAAGCATACGACTCTTGTCCGTCCGTTCCCCATATCGTTGTAAGAGACTGAATGGTCAGAGCCGCCTCGGGGTGCCACGGAAAACGAATCACTGACAATACTTAACCCTTCAGGTACAGTTATGTCAAGCTGAAAGGCGGTGAATACAGATTCGTTCTTAAGCGACAGCTCTACATCAAGCGTTTGTCCTGCGTAGATGTCAAATGCAGACATTGAAACACGATTCACCTCCTGAGTTCCTATTGCCAGATTTGTGTCCGGCATAGCAACATCCTTATTTGAGATATCCGAACAATGTATATCTGTCAAAGATATCTCTCCACCCGGGAAATCCGAAGCGGCTCGTACCTGAAACTCAACAATCGGACCGGATCCATCTGTGAAAGGAGTGTTTTTTGAGGAAAAACATACCAGTCTCCATTCTCCGTTCTCAAGATGCTTGAAAGTCACGGAGTGGGATGAGTCGGCACGTGATGTCAAGGAAAACGTACGGCTCGCGCTTTCCACCACTTCCAGTCCGAGGGGCAATGCCAACTGAAACTGGAAACCTGTGTAGTCTGATGCATTGTCAAGAGTGATACCGACGGTCTTGGACTGACCGGGCTCTATATTGAAAGGCTCGACATGCAATCCGGATGCCGCTGAAGCCTCCGGCATTGCAAACATCAATGCCAGAGTCATCAACAGAGTGTTTATATTCAAAAATCTTTTCATTTCACAAGGATTTTGGCGTTATATCCTTCCACACTGACCACATAGAATCCCGATGCGAGAGATTTGAACACATTGTCGGATGTTGCCTCGAAATGATCAATAATCTCGCCTGCGAGGGAATAAACCGATATAGTTTTACCCTGTGCGCCAAGAATCTCAATTCCTCCTTCCACGGCAGTTACTGACACTTGACCGTCTGTCGGCGTCTCTATACCGGATGTGCCTCCTATGTGACCGCGTGTTGATTCAAGTGCATACTCGGTTGCTTCGCAATCAGAAGCAAATACATTATCCAGGTTTATTATGCCTCCCTTGAAATCTTTTCTAACCTTGAGATTGAGAGTGAACAGCGGGTCGCTGTTGTATACAAAGGTTTCGTTGCCGATCGAGAATATGGCGACACGGACAATACCGCTGCCTAATTCACTTGACATGAGAGTATGATTGGAAGCGCGGGATCCGAGCTCAATATCATTAACCTCCAGACCGTCGGGTAAATATATGTCAGCCTGCAAGGCTGTGAAAGCCATTGCGTTGTCAAGAGTTATTGCAACTGAAGCATCACCTGTGGATGATATTATGCCGTCGCCGACCACAAGGCGACCTGCACTCGCGGAGGCATCAGCCTTGGCATCTCCCCGAGATGCCATAAATTTTGCAGAAGCTAAAGACTGTCCAAGTGCTATCTGCACTGTCGCCGAAGCATCGGCAACATTTATAGAGCCATTGGAGTCTACATCGGCAGCGCGGCGATTGAATACCTTGGGAGTGTTGCCGACGATATAATTGACTGTGTTTACGGCATCTGAGACAGTTACACGGTCATCGTCATTGGAGTCGCCGGAAATGGGTGGAATGACAGTGACAGTGCATTCAGCAACAACCCCTGATCCGTCGGCGGCAGTTGCCTTTATTGTCGCTGTGCCGTCGTATACTGCCGTGATTTCTCCATTAGCATCAACAGTGGCTACACGTTCGTCGCTTGATGTCCATATGATGGCTTTGTCTGTGGTCGTCGCAGGAGCCACTATGGCAGTCAATGTCTCTGTCTTGTCGGCTTTAAGAGAGATTTCTGTTTTATCGAGAGTGATTATTGAAACGAGTGTAGGCATCACTGTTACCCGACATTCCGCCTTTACTCCGGAGCCGTCGGCCGCAGTAGCGGAAATAACCGACATCCCGACTTTAGAGAGCGCTGTAACAAGACCTTCGGTGTCGACTGTGGCAACATCTTCGTCACTCGATCTCCATATAATACTGCGGTTTGTGGCTTCTTCGCTGCCGACAGTTACTGTCAGCTGAACAGTCTCTGTGTCACGGAGCGATGCCTCGTTTCTGTCAAGAGCGACAGATGTTACAAGCAGGTCTTCAGTTAATGGGCGCAGATTGAGGAAATTTTCCCAGGTATATGAATACTGATACATGTCAAATGATTCCTCGGGTATAAACAAAGTGGCATTTTTCTCGATATCTTCCGAGAAACCGGTAAGACCTTCAGGCGGCACTGTGTTGTATGATTTGATATACTTCACGTTCGGGCAGTCCGCAAAAGCCTTGTCTCCGATTGAAGACACGCGTTTGCTCAATGATACCCAACCCAGAGATGTGCAACCCTGGAACGACATTGAGCCGACATTGCTCAGCCCTCCGGGGATCACTGCATAAGGGAGTTTGACACAATTGCGGAAGGACTCTACGCCGAGACCGTAGACTGTTGCGGGAATTACAGCCTCCTCAAGAGAGGAACAGTCCATAAACGCCCGGGGTCCTATTGTCTCAAGTTTAGAACCCATATCGACAGTCTTCAAAGCGGAACATCCTGAGAATGTGCCGTCTGATATTGCCAACAGACTTTCGGGCAACGAGATTTCAGGCAGCTTGGTGCAATTCATAAACGCCTCGTCACCGAGCGATTTCAGCTTCTCGCTCAACCGGACATTGTCAAGTGATGTACATCCTTTGAATGCTTGGACACCGATCGATTCCACACAGTCGGGGACATACAGCGGATTTAGCTGCGTGCACTCGGTGAATCCATATTTGCCGATGATGCCGCAGGATTCTCCGATAGTAAGATTCTTCAATTCCGCAATATGGGCGAAGGGCGAGGTATCGTCACTATTGTCATTATAGATAACCCACCGCCCGAGATGCAGTGTCTCGACAGGACAGTCACGGAAAAGACCTTTGCCAGGTATAGCCTGATTGACACCCAGATTTAATAAATCTGTGCCATCTGCAAGAATCACGCGGCCGAGTGAGACACACTCATTAAACACACCGTCCTTGATATTCACCACACTTGATGGAACGGATATTTCCGCAAGTGTGCCGCAACAGAGAAAAACACTGTCATGGATATTTTTCAATCCGTTTCCGAGAAGCGCACTTTTTAGATTTGAGCAATTGCGGAACGCGCCGAGATGGATGTCGGTCACTTTGTCAGGAATAACGATTCCACCCAATTTAGGGCAATACCCGAATGTGCATTCATTTACCCTGTCGATGTTTACCGAAAGTTTTGCCGACAGCAGTTCGTCACAATTATAGAAAGCGTATTCACCGATGGATGTGACTTTGTCAGGTATCGTTATCTCTCCAAGCAGACGCAGTTCGCGGAATGACGACGCGCCGATTGTCTGAAGGCTCTCCGGAAGTTTCAATGAAGGCACGGCTATGCAGCCCCATAACAGGTTGTCATGAACAAGTGTAACTGTTCCTGCCTGGGAGAATCTGACATCCGAGAGCTGACGCTGATTTCGGAATGGGCTTATATTTCCCTTCATTCCTTCTCTTTCAGCAGTGTTGTATAATATGTCCTTACCTATGTAAAGTGACTGGAGAGGAGAATCTCCGAACAGGAAATTGTTCTGTGAACAGAGTTGTCCGGCATGCAATGTCTCTGTTCCGTCATTGAAACGGACGTCTGTCAAATTGGTGCATTGATTCACCGAATAATCGCCAAGTGATGTCAATGTGCCGGGAAATGTCAATGCGCTTAATCCCGTGCATTTGGAGAAGACATAGGTCTTGATTGTAGTCAGCCCTTCAGGCATGACGATCTCCTTGATTCCGTCGCATGCAACAAAAAGATAGTCCCATAGAGTTGTCACTTTAGGTCCGATCGTGACTTTGGCGATAGATGTCTTGTATGCAAATGGCGCAGACTCTCGCATTTTCTTATATTTGACTTCCGTGTCGTAAATTCCAATTGAATTGGAGAATTTAAATTCCAGATCACGTCCGATATATACTGTGCGCAACGGACAGTCAAAGAAATAATCAAATTCACATTTCTCATAATATGGAGAACCTGACGGAATCTTACAACTCTTTGAATTTTCATTATCCATTACAAGAGAGCCTGTCCCGTCACGGAAAGTAAGGAACGAAAGGCGCGTGCATCCGTAGAAGCAGTTTTTTCCCATTGCAGCGACTTTACCCGGAATGGAAAGCGAGGGGAGACCGCTGTTGTTGTAAAACACCTCATCGCCGATACTACCCAATGATTCCGGGAGCGAATAGGTGGCAATGCCGGTGCAATTATAGAATGCACGTGTGCCGACTCTTGTCACACCCTCAGGAACAACCATCTCCGATAAAGCGGGACAATCCTTGAAAGTGGCGTCGGATACCTCTTTCAAGGATTTTCCGAGGTCTACATATGTCAGCTTGGTACATCCTTCGAAAGCGGATACTCCGATAGTCTCTACGGTCTCGGGAAGTCTCGATGCGGTGAATGAACTGCAGCCCTGAAATGCATAAGCGCCAATTGATTGCAATTTACAATCCGCTTTGAAATCGAGACGCGTGACTGACGAGCAGCCTTTGAAAGCTTCATTGCCGATGGTTTTCAATGTCGAAGGGAATTCAAGCAGTGTCAAGTTGACGCAATTCATGAATGCGTCAAATCCTATCGAGGTCAAGGCATTTCCGAATGTCAGAGTTGACAGTCTTGAACATCCGCGAAATGCGTAGTCGCCTACAGTCTCTACCGCAGCAAATCTCATTATTGTCACTGCTTCAAGACAATAAAACAGATAATCCTGTATTGACTTACAGCCTTCGCCAATAGTAACTGAGGTCAGTTTCGGTTGGTTGAAAAACGGAGAATATCCCCAATATACAGGATTTTCAGGGAATGTTTTAGTGATAGTCTGATAGTAATTCTTTAGAACAGTTTTGAGGTTCTGAACCGACCTGCCAAGATAGAGTGATTCAAGCGGGCAGTCAGTAAAAAGACCTGAACCTGTTGCCTCAACGCCGTAATTTTTAGAAACATCACCATACGATTTGTTACCCAAAGATATCGGAGTGTCTCCGTCAGAGAATGTCACGTTCTGTAGCGCTGTGCAACCGTTGAAAGCGCGGTCGAGGATCGTCGTGACTGATGCAGGTATCGTTATACTCTTCAGTGCCGTCGCATTGGCGAAAGCCTCTTCGGCAAGAGTCCTCACATTGTATGTAAAACCGTCTGAATTCACTGTCTCCGGAATAATTACATCGGTCAAAGTTGCGTAATCCGTAGAGTTTACAACCGATGCAGTTTTCTCTGCGCTGTCAAGAGCGTAATAGAGATCACCGATTTTTACTGAGGCATGCGCTTGTGGCACAACTATGCCGGCGATCAACAACACTGCCGACAGGAGTGGTGAGAATCTTCCCCGTATCTCATGGGGAAATCTGTAAATAAATTTCAATAATCGATTCATAGTGAAATTAATCCGTTTTATGATTGTCTATTATAAATTCTTCATCTTCAAATACAAACAACAACTCCTGTGGTTTCGGAATTCGAAACCACAGGAGTTCTATATTATTTTGCGTCTCGAATTACACATATTTCCGTCATCAACCAATATGATACGGATAATACAATATAATTCTGCAAGACGGGACGCAGATATGTCTTATATAAAGGAGAAGAGCCGTCCCACCACTTTCAGCCGTATTTTTAGCCGAATTGCTCTGACCCGATAACCGCGTTCAAGGGGTCTCCGTGATGTAATCTCCCTCAAAGTTTATCTCTGCTTGCGCAACAATCTTGTTTAGTCTACGCAACAGATTTGTCTCTGTTTGCGCAACAAATTTAATATATTTTTCCAGATCCGCCAAATAGAATGTTCAAATTTTTGGCTTATCTGTATTGGGATATGCGCCTCCCGGTTTTACAACGGGCTTGTACAATTTGTGTTAAAATCTGTATTTTATTCTGTGTCCTGAAAGATTTTACATCCGATTAAGTGTTATAGAACTATAAAAAATATTTCGGGTTCCGAAGCTTTACATATTTCAATGTTTATCTCTTATAATCCCTTATAATAAAAATTATGGACAAGATTATTACAAAATCACAAATAAGGATGGCGGCAGAGCAGGCATATAATTATGCCACAACCGTAACTGGTGGAGCCAACGCCAATTACATACCTTTTCTTGCCAATATCAATCCGGATCTCTTTGGCATGAGCGTAATGCTGCCTGACGGTACTGCTGTAAATCTCGGTGATACACAATATCGGTTCGGTATCGAATCTGTGTCGAAGGTGCCTACCGCAATTCTGGCTATGAAACAGAGTGGAACGCAGGCTGTTCTTGACAAGATCGGCGCAGACGCGACAGGTCTTCCGTTCAATTCGATATTTGCCATTTTGCTTGAGAATGACCATCCGTCTACACCGTTGGTAAATGCCGGTGCAATATCGGCGTGCTCAATGATAGAACCTAATGGTGACAGCGATGGAAAATGGGAAGCCATTATCGACAATATTACAGGACTGTGTGGTTCGGCGCCGGAACTTATCGACGAACTTTACAAGAGCGAGAGTGCCACCAACTTCAATAATCGGGCCATAACATGGCTGCTGAAAAACTACGGTCGTATTTATGACGATCCCGACATGAGTCTGGATCTATACACCCGCCAATGCTCACTTGGCATAACCACAGAGCAACTCGCTGTAATGGCAGCGACAATCGCTGCGGGTGGTGTTAACCCGATTAGCGGCAAAAGTGTATTTGAAAGTGAGATCTCCCCTAAGATAACGACACTGATAGCAACAGTCGGTTTTTATCAGAACAGCGGAGACTGGCTTTACACTTCCGGCATCCCGGCAAAAAGCGGTGTCGGTGGCGGAGTGTTGGGAGTACTTCCCGGCGTGCTCGGCATAGCGGCTTTCGCGCCACCGCTTGATAATGCCGGGAACTCTGTAAAGGCACAGGCTGCAATCAAAAAGTTCATGGAAATTCTCGGTCTTGGGGTATTGAACGGCGACAGAGTCATAATTAAAGAGTAAGAGAGAGCCGTCACAAATTTCACATAACCAGCTCTAACTTTTAAGTAGCTTCTATATATCAATTAAAAACTATTTATATGTCAACGCAACCATCAACAGCCGCGACCAAAGTAAAGTCGGCGGCAAAATTAGGGGTATTTACCCTGATGATAATGAATATCGTTGCGGTAGTGTCGTTGCGAGGCCTTCCTGCCGAGGCCGAGTACGGCATGAGTTCCGCATTTTACTATCTGTTCGCGGCTCTGGTATTTCTGATACCGGTGTCGCTTGTCGCTGCCGAACTTGCCGCCATGTTCCCATACCAGCAGGGAGGAATGTTCCGCTGGATAGGAGAGGCTTTCGGCACCCGTTTCGGATTTCTCGGTATCTGGCTTCAATGGATAGAGAGCACAATATGGTTCCCTACGGTGCTTACATTCGGTGCCGTATCTCTGGCGTTCATAGGGATGGATCATGTTGCAGACTCCCATCTCGCAGCCAACAAGTTTTACACCATAGCGGTAGTGCTCGGCATATACTGGCTGGCGACCCTTATATCTATGAAGGGACTCGGCTGGGTCGGCAAAGTCTCCAAAATAGGAGGTATGGTAGGTACCATAATTCCTGCTGTTATTCTTGTTGTTTGCGGAGTGATATTCCTATGCATGGGAGGTGAGTCGAATCTTGATTTCCACAGCAATTTTATTCCTGACTTCACAAATTTCGACAATGTTGTGCTCGCAGCCTCGATATTCCTTTTTTATGCCGGTATGGAAATGAGTGGAGTGCATGTCAGGGAAATTTCCAATCCGGCTGTCAATTACCCGAAGGCTGTGTTCGGGGGTGCGTTGATCACCGTACTGATTTTTGTACTCGGGACATATGCACTGGGAATTATTATCCCGTCCAAGGATATCAATCTTGTGCAGAGCCTTCTTGTAGGTTTTGACAACTATTTCCAGGCATTCCATATGGAATGGTTCACTCCTGTCATAGCTATAGCTCTTGCTTTTGGTGTGCTTGCCGGTGTGCTCACATGGGTAGCTGGACCGTCAAAAGGTGTGTTTGCCGTAGGTCAGGCAGGCTATCTGCCTCCCTTCTTTCAGAAAACTAATAAGAATGGTGTACAGAAAAATATCCTTCTCCTTCAGGGAGGAGCGGTTACATTACTGTCTTTGCTGTTTGTAGTGATGCCATCAGTACAGAGTTTCTATCAGATACTTTCACAACTCACCGTTCTTTTGTATCTTATAGCTTATCTGCTGATGTTCGCGGCAGCTATATATCTGCGCTATAACATGAAGAATGCCAAGCGCCCGTTCCGTATAGGCAGTCGGGGCAATTGGCTCATGTGGATTGTCGGGGGAATGGGATTTCTCGGATCGCTTCTTGCATTTGTTCTCAGTTTCTTGCCTCCGGACCAGATTGCTATGGGAAGCACCACCGTGTGGTATGCGGTCCTTTTCAGCGGAGTAGGAATCTTCGTAATATTGCCATTCATAATATATGCATGCCGCAAACCGTCATGGGTTGATCCGAAAAACACTTTCGTGCCATTCCATTGGCAGAAAGATGCTGCGTCTCAGGAACTGCTTGCGAAAGCCGAGGCTGAGTATGAGGCTCACCAGAATACTGATGCTTCAGCACAGGTAACCGCTCAAAAGAAATAACATAGAACGCATTATTTGAATCTTTGAAAAACAGATAAGAAAATAGCTAAGGCTTCATGAAGTCTTAGCTATTTTAGTTTTGAAAACTTCAAAAGAAATATACTCTATGGAACATATCCATAAAATTTATAATCAGCGTATCATGAACTTTTTCTGATTATGGAACAGGGCAGTTACCAGTACAAGGTATTCGGGAAGTCTGCCATTTCTGCCCCACAGCAAATCTATTCCGAACAGTTCCGATAAAGTGCGGTCTATGTCGAATCCGAAGGCTTCAAGCGATGGTCGTACCTTGTCGGGATGTCGGCAAGGTAAACCGTATCTGCGGGCGCATTCATCATCGGTGCAATGGAGACATTCTCCGATATAAGCGAAAGGCCGCCCTCCATATTCTTTTTCCTGTTCAAGAAGCATGCGTTCGATTCTGAGTCGTTCCGGACGGATAAGTATCTGTGTATTCTCAATCGGAATATCTTTGTCGAAAGGTGTTATCTTTGTTGCCATCAGATGCGCGTAACAGTATTGTCGCAGAAAAGACTCCGTATCAAAGTCGAAAGGGGGACATCCCCAGCTCTTCCCGTAGTTGGGACACACTTTACACAGCTTGATGAAACGTTCCTCGTCACGGAACCGTTCCATGTATTCGTCAACCGCAATGTCAACAGTAAATTCTTCTACTGAATATTTTCCCATTTACCGGAATCAACTTTTTATCAGAGTGTGAGAATGTTTTATTTTTAAAATGAAACTGTCTATAAATATAGACAAGATGGCGAGAAGGAGGATCGAGACGGGTAGTTCTATATATTGAGGAATTTGCATATTGAATTTTCTGATTATAATTTGGGTGGTATATATCCACGGAATATGGCATAAGTAAAATATCATCGAAGCATTTCCCAAATAAATGACAAGTCTGTTATGCAATATCTTTGTCACGAAACACTTTATCGGATCTGTGATTGTCAGAATTGCTATCAGTAATGCGCAAGGCAGCCACCAGTAAGATGAAAGGGCGAAGCGGTCAGGTATATATTTATAACATATGATGGCTAATAGATTAATTGAGAATGCACCTGTGATATAATATGAAGAATACTTCTTTATTGTGGAAGTTGTTTTCTTGAGACTGTTGATTGCTTTGGATATAAACATCCCGATCATAAATGCCGGCAATTGCATAGGAGGGAAAATGTATATCCAGAATAATGTAGAATCCGACGGTATGTTCTCAATAATTATAAAATATATCGTTAACAATCCTATAATAATGATTTTCCAGTAATCCTTAAATTTGTTTATGCATAATACGATTGGCCAGAATACCGCGTAGCAGAAGAGAATGTCACATATAAACCATTCGGGACTGTTGAGGGAGAAGAATACTGAGTCAATTGGAATCCAGCTTTGTATAACCATTGCCGAGCATAATAAAGATATGAACGGCACCTTGAACTTTGCTAACACAAGCATTGCGATAAGCGTCAGATAATATATAGGCGCGAATTTCTTAAAACGGTTGAATACAAATGAAAAGACACTTTTATAATTGATTATTGTATTGGAAACTTGTCCTCCGGTTTCAAAAATATTATATTTTAGTGATAATACGAATCCGCTTAACATAAAAAAGCAACATACGGCGAAGTCACCGAACGATAAGGCAATTGATCCCTTGATATCAGAGTGGTGTAAAAAAATAAGAATTGCTCCCAATGCTCTAAGTGCCTGAAGTGACAATATGGTTCGAGAATTATTCTCAGAATGATTCATAATAGTTTATAAGGAGTATTGATTTTTACACTCAAATATACAAAGAATATTTGAATCTGGCGCAGACATATCATCCGGGGTATCTGAAGTGATTTAAACTTTTTGCGAAAACTTAGAGTATGTTTACTTTTAAACCAAATTAAACATTAATAAAGAGTATGGTAATTTTTGATTTTATCACAAACAATCCTTCGGGTGCTTTTCCAAGCATTCATTCAGCCACATAGCCCGCTATGCTCCCTCTTCAAGATCCGGAATCTGCTCAGAATCTTGATGAACCTTAACCTCGAAAAAAGTTTGAATCACTTCTCTGTCTGAACTTCCGTTTGGATAAATATGTCGGATTTTGTATTTTCGCATATCTGATTATGAACAATCCGTTTGATTATACGCCGGATGACGAGTGCAGTAATGCTTTCCGGGAACTGACAGCCCGATTGGAAACTCTGAAAAGAAGCCGTAACTCCGATGATGTCAATCTCTGTCGCGAACTTGAGGCAGGGAAGATGCTTGGTGTGCTTATTGCCGCCGATAAATGCGGCGTTCATCATACGCTTTACGCTTTTTCCGGACAATTGGGCGGCGCCGGATTCAGTTATCCCGGATTTGTGGCTCCGGTGTTCGATTATCTGCAGCCTGACGGCTATTTCAAAACCAGAGAAAAGGATATATCACGGCAGAATGTTGAAATTGATCTATATGAAGAGAAATTCTTGTCCAAGGCACGAATTGACTACGACTGCGCAGTAGAGCAAATGAATTCGGAAATCGCGGAGTATAAGAAGAAGTGCCGCGTCTCAAAAATGGAGAGGGACGCCAGGAGAGAGTCCGGAATGGCAGATACGGAAGAATTGGCGGCAATGACACGACAGAGTCAATTTGAAAAGGCGGAACTACATCGTCTTAAGAAGAGATTGCATGCCGACCTCGAACCCTTTGAAGCAAATCTCAGGGATGCCAGGAATAAACTGGACTTTCTTAAAGAGAGAAGACGTGCCGATTCGGAGGCATTGCAGAAATGGCTGTTTTCTAATTTCAGATTGCTCAATGCTCTGGGCGATTACAAGAGTCTGAACGAGATATTTTCCGAGACTTCTACAGGTATTCCTCCATCCGGTGCCGGGGAATGTTGTGCCCCCAAACTATTGCAGGCTGCGTATATCAGAGGTTGGAAACCCGTGTCAATTGCCGAATATTGGTATGGAAGATCCAAAGGAGGGGAGGTGCGTATACATGGCGAGCACTATCCTGCATGTCGTGGAAAGTGTCTTCCGGTGCTTGGATGGATGCTCCGAGGACTTGATATAGACCCACCGCTAAACAATGATTGCAAGTCTGCTGTTGCCTGTGATCCGGAAATAATATATGAGAACGAATGGTTCTGCGTTGTTGACAAACCGGGAGGAATGCTTTCGGTGCCGGGGAAAGGGGATGAAATATCTGTTCAGCAATGGCTTATAGACAGATATGGATCTGACAGGATTGTGAAAGTGGCGCACAGGCTTGATCAGGATACATCGGGACTGCTTATTGCGACATTCGGTCAATTACCCTACAAACTGATGCAGTCCCTTTTCGCAAAACGTGAGGTTAAGAAATGTTATGTGGCTGTTCTGGAGGGAGATTACAAGTCGCTTGATATACCTTGTAAAGGTAGCATAGATCTTCCTCTTTCTCCCGATTGGCTTGACCGTCCCCGTCAGCGGGTGGATTTTGAAGGAGGCAAGGATGCTTTGACCGATTACCGGTTTATAAGTGTCTCGGAAAACCGCAGCCGGATTGCGTTTTATCCACGTACGGGACGCACTCACCAGTTGCGTGTGCACGCGGCGTCTGAAATGGGAATAGGGATGCCTATTGTAGGTGATCGTCTCTATGGCATAAATACAGGAAACGGACAGGAGCGGCTTCACTTGCATGCCCAAAAGTTGGAATTTACATTCCCGATAGATGGCAGGCACTATTGTTTTGAATCTCCGACTCCTTTTTAAACAACTTATTGCTGTTAATGTTTAAGATACTTGGCTTGGACAGACAGGAGAAACATAGCATTGTCATAAGAAAATATATTCCGACAATATCTTCACATGATAAATAATAGTTACTTTTGTATATAAGTTATAAAAATAAGCAAGTGATATAAATTAAATTATGATTAATGAGATAATTGAGTTTAACAGGAATTTTGTGAAGAACCGCGGATACGAACGGTTTGCAACAAGTAAATATCCTGATAAAAAGATAGCTATAGTCACTTGCATGGACACGAGGCTTATTGAGCTATTGCCTGCCGCTCTCGGGTTTCGCAACGGTGATGTAAAGATTATAAAGAATGCCGGAGCCACTATTGTCAATCCGTTTGATTCAACAATGCGATCGCTTCTTATAGCGGTTTATGAATTGGGAGTGAATGAGATTATGGTGATAGGACATACGGGTTGCGGAGTCCAGGGAATGGATGCCGGGGAGATGCTTCATCTGATGAAGAAACGCGGTGTCAGTGAAGAACATATAAATCTTATGGAACACTGCGGGATAAATTTGCGTGAATGGCTTCATGGCTTTGAGGATACAGATTCCGCAATACAGGAAACCGTGGATCTTATATCCCGTCATCCTCTTATGCCGCCTTCAGGAGTGAATGTGCAGGGGTTTGTGATGGACAGCTATACGGGAGCACTAAGACATCTCCATGACAAAGAGAAGAATGAACAATAATAAAGCAATGTCTAAGGAAAAATTGTGGAACCGTGATTATTGTCTTGCAATGACCGGTAATTTTCTGCTGTTTTTCTCTTTCTATATACTGACACCGTTGTTGCCGATTTATCTTGACGCACAGTTCGGAGCTGACAAGGATGTGATGGGTCTTGTGTTGTCGGGTTATGTGGTCGCATCGTTGCTTGTGCGTCCGTTCAGCGGTTACATGGTAGATACTTTTGACCGTAAGAAAGTGCTTATTATATGTTTCTTCATATTTTTCATTATTTTCACAGGGTACATTGGCGCAGGCACATTGCTTATGTTCGCAATAGTCAGAACGGTGCATGGTCTTCCATTCGGGGCGGTTACTGTGGCAAACTCCACTGCCGCGATAGATGTTCTGCCATCCGGCAGACGTAACGAAGGTATAGGTTTCTATGGTTTAAGCAATAATCTTGCAATGGCATTCGCCCCTTCTGTGGGGATATGGATATATAACGCCACAAGCAACTTCTCCTTGCTTTTCTGGATAGCCCTTTTTACAGCCTTGGCAGGTTTTGTCACTGTTTCAATGATCCGTCTTCCATACCGGGAGCCGGTCAGAGAGAAGCGCCATATAAGTCTGGACCGATTCTTCCTTGTGCCCGCTTGGCTGCTTGCCGTCAATATCTGTTGCTTTGCGTTGTGCTGGGGAATAATGTCGAATTATGTAGCTATCTACAGTGTAGAGGTACTGCATATGACGGAAGGTACCGGTTTGTTCTTCATGATTCTTTCATTAGGACTTTTTGCTTCCCGAATACAGGGCTCAAAAGCACTTGCCAAAGGAAAAATCGTTCAGAACTGCATAATAGGAATACTACTTTCGCTTGTGGGATTCACCATGTTTGCCGCTGTGCCCCATGAATGGGCTTATTATATATCAGCGGCTTTGATAGGACTTGGAAACGGACATATGTATCCGGCATTTCTGAATATGTTTATTAAATTGGCCCGTGTCGACCAGAGAGGCACTGCCAATTCGTCAATACTTACATCATGGGATGTCGGCATGGGACTCGGAATTATCATAGGAGGATTTCTGCTTGAATATATTTCATATTCCGCGGCTTTCTGGGGCGCGGCAGTAATGCAGGGGGTGGGAACAATTCTCTTCCTGCTTGCCACACGTTATTTCTTTGAGCGGCGCAGACTCGACAAATAACTTTTTAATGCGTGAAAATATGCGATGAGATTTGCATAATGAAAATTTATTGTCAAAATGTTGTGGAATAACTAAGAAAAATGTAACTTTGTCGCGAAAAGAAAAACAAAGACTCAAAGGGTCTTGATTTATTACTTCGAGGATAGGTAAAATTTACTGTTATTAAAGCTGATGAACACGGTAATCGAAATATTGATCTTTCAATCGTTGGGCGAGGGCACTGTGGAAGTGTTGCGACGACGATGCCGTGCACACAGATATGTACATGAGTAATAGAAAAAAGATACTCTGTAAATATTCCTTTTTATAATCCATCTTTTATTTTATAATCTTTTCTTGGATCCATTGCTCCTACGTGTGAAAGGCAGGAAAAATGTGCAATGGAAAAATATCACAATTATAAATTATGAGTATTACGATTGATGTCGCTTGCGACGAGCATCAGGTATACGCCGATTATATCTGCAATTTGATTTATGAATCCGCATTGCAGCGAGGCACAGGTATCGCGCGCCGTTCTCCTGAATATATCGCATCAAAAATAAAAGGGGGGAAAGCCGTAGTAGCGCTTGATGGAGACCGGCTTGTAGGTTTCAGCTATATCGAATGCTGGGGACATGGCGATTTTATCGCCACTTCCGGACTTATAGTGGATCCTCAGTATCGTCATCAGGGACTTGCTGAGAAAATCAAGCAGAAAACGTTCGAACTGGCACGCAAGCGTTTTCCGTATGCCAAGATATTCTCCATCACCACGTCATTGCCTGTGATGAAACTTAACACCCGTCTCGGTTATGTTCCGGTAACATTTTCCGAGTTGACCGATGACAAGGAGTTCTGGGGGGCATGCAAAGGTTGTATCAATTATGATGTGCTTTGCCGCAACAACAATACAAGATGTATATGCACCGGGATGCTGTATGATCCGGCACAGCATAATGAAGGCAAATCGAGTGGCAGATTGCGTCCGTATTTTATATGGATAGGCAATAGGATCAAGAAAATATTTCATTTTTAAGTAATAAAGATTAAACGATATAAATATAATACTCTCAATATATTCAGAAAGTTATGAGCAAGAAAGTAGTATTGGCATATAGTGGAGGTCTGGATACCTCTTACGCAGTAAAATATCTCAGTGAGGAACTCGGATATGAAGTATATACGGCGCTGGCTAATACCGGCGGTTTCACACCGGAGGAATGTGAACGGATCGGGGAGCGCGCTGTCGCTTTAGGCGCAAAAGAGCATGTCACACTTGATATAGAGAAGGATTATTATGAGAAATGTATCCGTTATATGATTTATGGCAATATTTTAAGAAACTCTACATATCCGATATCTGTAAGTTCCGAGAGAACGTTCCAGGCTCTTGCCATTATCAATTATGCCAAAAGCATAGGCGCGGACGCAATAGCACATGGTTCCACAGGCGCCGGAAACGATCAGGTGCGTTTTGACCTTACTTTCAAAGTGCTCGCACCGGAGATCGAGATAATAACTCCGACGCGAGACCTTGGTCTTACACGTGAATATGAGATCGAGTACTTGCGTTCACACGGTGTGGAGGCTGACTTCAAGAAGATGGAGTATTCTATAAATAAAGGTCTTTGGGGTACATCTATAGGAGGGAAAGAGACATTGCGCGCCAACGAGACTCTTCCTGAGGAGGCGTATCCGTCGCAGGTCACACGCACGGAGCCGTCGGTCATGACTTTGACTTTCGACAAAGGTGAATTGAAATCGGTTGACGGAGTGTTATATGCCGACCCTGTGGATGCAATCCGTAAAGTCGAGGAGATCGGTGCCGCATATGGAATCGGCAGGGACATGCACATCGGTGACACTATAATCGGTATCAAGGGTCGTGTAGGTTTTGAGGCCGCCGCTCCTGTCCTTATCATAAATGCCCATCGTATGCTTGAGAAGCATACCCTTACCAAGTGGCAGGCTTATTGGAAAGAGCAGGTAGCCAACTGGTATGGTATGTTCCTGCATGAGGCGCAGTATCTTGAACCGGTTATGCGGGATATTGAGAAGATGCTTGAAAGTTCACAGCGTAATGTTACAGGAGAGGTTATCATTAATCTTCGTCCTCTGGGTTATACACTTGTCGGAGTCAATACAGACTACGATCTGATGAAGACCGACTTCGGTGAGTACGGCGAGGTAAATACCGGATGGAGCGCCGATGATGTGAAAGGGTTTACAACAATATATGCCAATCCGCTGAGAGTGTACGGCGCGATGTTGAAACGTAACGGCAAAACTTTCGACAATGATTAAAGTCTCGATTATAGGAGGAGCCGGATATACAGCCGGGGAACTTATACGTCTACTTGTAAACCATCCGAAGGCAGAGATTGTTTCTGTGCATAGCGTAAGCAATGCCGGCAAGAGAATAACAGACCTGCATACCGGACTCATCGGTGATACGGATCTTGTATTTGATAATGAGCCGGTATTAAATGGAGTGGATGTCGTATTCATGTGTACCCCGCATGGAAAAAGTTCGGAGTTCCTTTCTGAGAACAGGGTGGCTGATAATGTGAAGATCATAGATCTTTCACAGGATTTTCGAGATGAGACTTCCGGATTTGTATATGGTCTGCCGGAACTGAACAGTGATCGTGTGGCTAAAGCTGACAAGATAGCGAATCCCGGTTGCTTCGCCACTGCTATTCAGCTGGCACTGTTGCCGGCGGCAAAAGCGGGAATTATCGAAGGTCCGGTGGAGGTGACGGCCATTACCGGTTCCACCGGTGCCGGTGTAAAGCCTACAGCCACGACACATTTCAGCTATCGCAACTCAAATGTCTCGACATATAAGGAATTCTCTCATCAGCATCTTGCTGAAATAAGCCGCTCATTAGCGTTCTTGTCACCGTCAGATGTCGCACCGCAGATAAACTTTGTCCCTGTACGAGGAGATTTTGCAAGAGGAATTTTCGCGTCTGTATACTTTCATTCGGATATGTCGGAGGAGGATGTGGTGAAATTGTATCAGGACTATTATGCAGATGCTTCTTTCACACATGTAGTGACGGATCATACCATAGATCTCAAACAGGTTGTAAATACCAATAAGGCTCTTGTCCATGTGGCACGGCATGGTGGACTCATCCATGTGACGTCCGTTATCGACAATCTGCTTAAAGGCGCGTCCGGACAGGCTGTCGAGAATATGAATATCGCTTTCGGTCTGGATCCCCGTGAGGGTCTGCGCCTGAAAGCTTCAGCTTTTTAAAATTGTTTACTTATGAACACTTTTGATGTATATTCCTTATATCCTGTAGAGCCGGTAAAGGGCTGTGGAAACTATGTGTATACTGCAGACTCTACCGAATATCTTGATCTTTACGGAGGACATGCAGTTATCTCTATCGGTCATGCCCATCCGCATTATGTGGAGGCTGTTTCAAGACAAGTTGCAAATCTTGGCTTTTATTCCAATTCGGTGGAGAATTCTCTACAGACCCGGCTGGCTGAGAAACTTGGGAAGCTGTCAGGTTACGAGGACTATTCTCTCTTCCTTTGCAATTCAGGAGCGGAGGCAAATGAAAATGCATTGAAGCTCGCTTCTTTTCACACCGGCAAGAAGAGGGTTCTCGCTTTCAATAAGGCGTTCCATGGTCGTACCTCAGGCGCGGTGGCAGTGACAGACAATCCTAAAATCCAGTCTCCGTTCAATTGCGGACATGAAGTCGACTTTGTGTCTCTTGGAGATATCGATGCTGTTGAAAAAGTTCTTTCCCAAGGCGATACTGCCGCTGTGATAATAGAGGGCATTCAGGGAGTGGCAGGTATACGTGTCCCCTCCGATGAATTTATGCGCCAGCTCAGGGAAGTCACCCGTCGCCATGATGTTGTGCTGATTCTTGATGAAGTGCAGTCCGGCTATGGACGAACCGGAAAATTCTTTGCTCATCAGCATTCCGGAATAAGACCGGATCTGATCACTGTGGCAAAGGGGATGGGTAATGGTTTCCCGATAGGAGGAGTGCTTGTTTCCCCGGAGTTCAAAGCCACAAAGGGTATGCTCGGCACTACATTCGGAGGGAATCATCTCGGATGTGCCGCAGCTCTCGCAGTGCTCGATGTTATTGATGATGAGAATCTTCTGGATAATGCGGCTGAAGTCGGGGAATATGCCCTTGCACGTCTTAAGGAGTTGGAAGCCACAGGAAAAATCAAGGATGTCAGGGGACGGGGACTCATGATAGGTTTTGATATAGAGGGAGACGCCTCAGTCGGACGAAAGAGATTGCTTCTTGAGCATCATATATTTACAGGAGGTGCGGGTGCTAACACAATCAGGCTTCTTCCTGCATTGAATGTGACGGAAAAACATATTGACCAATTTATAAACGCTCTGAAAACATTATGATACAGTTTACATCAGTAAAGGATATCGGTCCGCTTGACAAGGCGGTTGCTGAAGCTCTCGAAATAAAGAAAAACCGTTTCGGTTACGAGCATCTCGGTCGTCACCGCACTCTCCTGATGGTTTTCTTCAACTCCAGTCTCCGCACCCGTCTGTCTACTCAGAAGGCAGCCATGAATTTGGGAATGAACGTCATAGTGCTTGATGTGAATCAAGGAGCGTGGAAGCTTGAGACCGAACGAGGTGTGATAATGGATGGAGACAAGGCTGAACATCTTATCGAGGCAATCCCGGTTATGGCAAGTTATTGTGACATAATAGGAGTGCGCTCATTTGCATCTCTTACCGATCGTGATGCCGATTACAATGAAGTTGTATTGAACCAGTTTATCCGCTATTCAGGCAAACCTGTGTTTTCCATGGAGGCGGCAACAAGGCATCCTTTGCAAAGCTTTGCTGACCTTATTACAATTGAAGAACATCGTATTGTCGACCGTCCGAAAGTTGTCCTGACATGGGCACCGCATCCTAAGGCGCTGCCTCAGGCGGTGGCCAATTCATTCAGTGAATGGATGACACAGGCGAATGTCGATTTCGTAATAACACATCCCGAGGGATATGAGCTTGACCCCCGGTTCACAGCCGGTGCCAAGATAGAATATGACCGCCGCAAGGCTTTTGAAGGCGCTGATTTCATATATGCTAAAAACTGGTCGGCATATACAGGAAACAATTATGGCAAAGTCATAAACACAGACCGCGCATGGACTGTGGACACGGATATAATGGCAATTACAAACAATGCGAAGTTCATGCATTGTCTTCCTGTCCGTCGTAATATGATTGTGACTGATGACGTGATAGAATCACCGCAAAGTCTGGTTATTCCGGAAGCCGCGAATCGCGAGATCTCCGCACAGACAGTGTTGAAGAGAATGCTTGAAAGCTTATGAGAGAGCATATCAATGTAGTGAAGATAGGCGGAGCTGTTCTTGAATCCGATACGGACAGAGAAAAGTTCCTTCGTCGTTTTGCATCTCTTCCGTCTCCTAAAGTCCTTATACATGGAGGTGGACGAACGGCGACAAAGGTTGCTGAATCTATGGGGATAGAATCACATTTTATCAACGGTCGTCGGGTTACATCTCCCGACATGAGAGATGTGGCAGTGATGGTATATGCCGGACTCGTCAATAAAAATGTGGTGGCGGCTCTTAATGCCGATGGCTGTCGTGCCATAGGGCTTACAGGAGCTGACGCTTTCACTGTAATGTCTGTGCGCCGGTCTTCGGAACCGGTGGACTACGGTGAGGTGGGAGACGTTAAATCCGTGGATGCCGATGGTGTGGCATCCTTGATAAGCGCAGGCTTTACACCTGTATTTTGTGCTATAACGGCTTCAGCTGAAGGAAATCTTCTGAATACAAATGCAGACACCGTAGCCACTGAAATAGCCTGTGCTCTCGCTTCGCGATATGACGTCTCACTGACCATGGCTTTTGAAAAGGATGGTGTGATGTCGGATGTTGATAATCCGGATTCAGTGATTACGGAGATCAGCTGTGAATCTTTCACACGGTTGAAAGATGAGGGAATAGTGAACGGAGGTATGATTCCGAAGATAGAAAATGCCCTGATGGCTGTTGGTCGGGGAGTGAAGGAGGTTGTAATACAGAATTATTCCGCGTTGGGTGATTCGACGGGAACACGTATATGTCTATGACCCGGAATGCAGTTGAATTACTAAGCAGATTGATAGCGACTCCGTCTGTGTCACGTAATGAGGAGAATACTGCCGCTATACTTGCAGAATATCTTTCCGAAGCCGGATGTGAGGTCGAACGGATATATAACAATGTGATCGCACGTTCGGCTGACTGGCGGGAAGAACTGCCGGTATTGATGCTCAATTCCCATCACGACACGGTTCCGCCTGCCGCGTCCTATACACGCGATCCATATGCTCCGGAGTTGATAGACGGCCGGCTTTACGGTCTTGGCAGTAACGATGCCGGTGCTTCATTGGTTTCTATAGTGGAGACATTCGGAAATGTGCACAGGATGCAGCTGCCTTTCAATATTCTTCTTGTGCTTTCGGCTGAGGAGGAGTGCTCGGGAGAGAAGGGATTCAGAGGAATATACCCTCAGCTGGGGAGAATAGACGCCGGCATTGTGGGGGAACCTACCGGTTTGCAGGCCGCTGTAGGCGAACGGGGACTTGTCGTGCTTGACTGTGTGTCGCATGGAGTAAGCGGTCATGCCGCCCGAAGAGAGGGAGTGAATGCGCTGTATGCCGCGGTCGACGATATAGAGAAGCTTCGTAATCTGTCATTTCCGAGGGTGTCAGGGCTCCTTGGAGATATAAGTGTCAATGTTACAATGATTCAGGCGGGTACACGTCATAATGTGATACCGGATGAATGCAGATGGGTGGTGGATATCCGTACAACGGATGTCATGACGAATGAGGAAGTCGTGGAATATATCAGGACGGCGATTCCGGAGACTGAAGTTATACCGCGGTCGACAAGAATACGCGCCTCGACGATAGCAGACAACCACCCGCTGGTTATTGCTGCCAAATCATTGGGAGCGTCAGTTTTTGTGTCCCCTACAACTTCCGATATGGCACTGATGCCTTTCCCGACCTTGAAAATAGGTCCCGGAGAATCATCGCGCTCTCACAGTGCCGATGAATTTGTAAAGATAAGTGAGATATCAGACGGCATAAAATTCTATACCGATTTAATTAAAAATATCAGATTTTAAAAGTAAACAAGCTCTAAAATATGGCAATAAAACTTTGGGACAAAGGTACTGAACCTGACAAGATAATTGACAACTTCACGGTAGGCGATGACCGTAATCTGGATCTGAGGCTTGCTTTGCATGACGTGCACGGATCAATGGCTCACATAAGGATGCTTGAATCCATCGGATTGCTCGGTAAAGATGAGCTCCCTCCGCTGCTGGATGCGCTTTCTGAAATAGAGTCCGAGATAAAGGAAGGAAATTTTGAAATCGAACCGGGTGTAGAGGATGTGCATTCGCAGGTTGAGCTCATGCTTACCCGTCGTCTTGGAGATCTTGGCAAAAAGATTCATTCCGGAAGGTCGCGCAATGATCAGGTGCTTGTCGATCTCAAGCTTTTCTTCCGTGATGAGATCCTGAAGACTGTTGATTCAGTTGTAAGGCTGTTTGAATGTCTGCAGGATCTCAGTGAACGCTACAAAGATGTGCTCATGCCCGGCTATACACATCTGCAGGTGGCTATGCCTTCAAGTTTCGGCTTGTGGTTTGGCGCGTATGCCGAAACTCTTGTCGATGATCTGTGGATGATGTCCTCGGCATATCGCATAGTAAATCAGAATCCATTAGGTTCAGCAGCAGGTTATGGTTCCTCTTTTCCGCTCGATAGGGAGATGACCACCCGGTTGCTTGGTTTTGAAGATCTGAATTATAATGTCGTTGCAGCACAGATGAGCAGAGGTAAGTCGGAACGGGCGGTGGCTGTCGCTATTGCATCTGTAGCCGCGACGTTGGGGCGGCTTGCTATGGATGTGTGCCTGTACATGAGCCCTAACCAAGGGTTCATATCTTTCCCGGATGAGTTTACCACGGGTTCTTCCATTATGCCGCATAAAAAGAATCCGGATGTGTTCGAGATAATCAGGGGAAAATGCAACAGGCTTCAGTCCGTGCCTAATGAGCTGGCTTTGATGATGGTCAATCTTCCTATGGGTTATCATCGCGACAACCAGTTGCTTAAGGATGTTATCTTCCCGACATTCGATGAATTGCGGCAGTGTATGGATGTGGCTGTAATGACATTGAAACATGTCAGGGTGCGCAAGGATATTCTTGACTCAAAATTGTACGATTATATATTCACCGTAGAGGATGTGAATCGTATGACACTGGAAGGGATGCCTTTCCGCGAGGCTTATCGTACCATTGGACTGCAGGTAAATGCCGGAACATACAAACCCACAAGATGCATTAATCACACACATCTTGGAAGCATAGGCAATCTCGCCAATGACCGCATACGCGAGAAACTCGACCGCGTTCTCGCCCAGTTCAAATAAACTATTGATATTTATTAAGAAATTTAGACAATTTCTAAAATATAATAAGGTGTATCAGACCGGTTGGAGTCTGATACACCTTTGTTTATGCGGTTAATGGCAATGAAGTTTTGTCAGTCGTCAAACCGGATGAAATTTCCTTGTTTGTCGAATTCCAGATCGAGATCGTTTGAAAGTTCTATTTCATAACCGTTGCGTTTTTTCTCTATTCCGATAATTCTGGAACCTTTGTGGTTTTGTTTCACATATGTGGCAATTGCCGGAATTATAAAGCCGGATGGAACTGCCGATCCTCTGCTTACTTCCACATCTTTCCAGTTTCCGTCACGATCGAATGATATTTCCGCACCATCGTTCATTACAACATCATATTCCGATATCATGCCGATATCCTTTTCGATTTTTATTACGCTTACTTTGGATTTAAAGTTTTTTGCAAGTGTGGTTTGTGCACCCTTCGGCAGATCATTTACATTACGGGAGTATGTGTCTTTGGCGGAAGCCGCGAAAACAATCGTCATTACTGCCAATATTGTCAATAGTTTCTTCATAATTAAACTTTATTAATTTTACTTAATATATAAATCTCTAACACTTGAATACGGTGAAAAGTTTCTTAGTCAGGCATGGATCACTTCTGCGGTGATATCTGTTACTGAGCAATATTTCCTGAATATAGATGTGGCTTTGTCAATTATTTCCGAGTGGTCTATATCCGGGTCAAAAAGATGGATAGTCATTACAAGACGGGATGTAGACAGCTCTATCTTGGTGCGTTCATTGTCGCTGGTAGGTGTGCCTATACCTCCCGCGCCATCCCGCACAACCGGCAGTCCCTCTATGTTCAATACGCCACGACCTATTCCTTCGTAAGGTTCATCATGTTTCCCGATACCTACTGTAAGCATGTCTCCTTGAATTTTAGAAGCATCAAAACAGCCTACCGAACATCCTGTTTCAAGAGAAAGTATGTTCCCTGCATCTACCAGAGAGTTCACGTTATATAAACCGAGTCCCCGGACTATCCTGCGCATCAGTTGTTCCTGCGATGGGCGATACCTGTTCGGATCCTTGCCACAAATCTTATATGCTCTGCGGGTAGTGGCGATAGGAGCCGACTTGTTTATATCCTCGACTTTGTATTTGCAGGCAATTTCTGTGGCAAGATTGTCCATTTCTTCTCTAATATCTTCAGAAGTCTCCGAATTGGTTACGTTACACTCCATCAGAATTACTCTGTATTCGGGGAGTCTCTCTGCAAATTCCCTGTCTATCTTTAGTTTCATCTTTCAATAAAGAATTTCTAAATGAGTTCTATAAATTATGAGGAATCTAACATGTTGTATCTGTTAAATTCCTCATAATAAAAAACAAATTGTTTAACCCTAAGAGCCGCGAGTGGGACTCGAACCCACGACCTTTTCGTTACGAATGAAATGCTC
>CAJTWL010000023.1 GCA_910579845.1 uncultured Muribaculaceae bacterium
TGGTAATCCGTGCCGAGTTATAAAACAAATAGAAAATACATAACCGGGATGAAAATATTGTAGATTCCAGAACGAAGTGTAACACTGAGCGATGAGAGTTTGCATTTCCTCTTTCCTTATGGAGGGGTATGCCAGAGTGGCGGGGCGACCTAAACCGCCCCAAGAGCGTACAGTGTCAGGGTATACTGGCAATACAAAAAAGAAAAAGGGAGACCGGAGTCTCCCGAAGATTAATTAATTTTGCACTTGCCAGTTGACTCTACAAAGGAAATCAAATAGTAGTGGTTTTAGGATTTTTAAGGGATGTTTGTTTTATTTAAATTCGCTTTGTTTGATGGATTACCCGAGGATTGGGGCTTGTAATAACTATGCTTTGAGAAAAATTCGTACCTTTGCAAACGGATGGAATAACAGCATCCGTAATATATAACAAGATGAAAGAAGCGTTATGCCTCTTTGTAAAGTTAAAATCTTAAGAATTTCGGGTTTGTTACAATTGTGGCGTAACGCAATTTATTGCCATAGGTGGATCAAAAATCCCTCCAGAATTTGATTTTAGAAGCGGCATTACAGTTTAACGCCGTAATTAAAAATTTAAAATGCTTTGTAGAACTGGAAAAGCAACAAAAAGCAATATGGCAATAAAAGTCATTTTCAAAAGCGTATGCGGACTAATGACCGCAGTAGCGTTTACCGCATGTAGCGGAGGTAACATTGAAGGTCAATGGGTTGAATCGGTTCCCGGTATGGAGAATCAACTTCAAGGGATAGACTTGAAGGAAGGTGGCAACGCTTCTTCCATAAACATGGCTACCTTGCAATACAAGAAATGGGAGAAGAAAGGCAATACGTTAATCCTTTATGGTAAAAGCATTGGTAATCACGAAACAATTTCTTTTTCCGACACCCTTTCTATTGAAAAACTGACCAATGATGAGTTGACATTGAAAAAAGGAAACTTTACCATAAGCTATAAAAAACAGTAAAGCACCTCTCATGTTACAAATTTTAGGACAATAGAACAGAAACTCTTTACTTCATCAAAGCAGAGTTGAAATTAAATGCGATGTATGAGCATCGTTTGGGGAACATCTATTTTTTTAATGTAAAGGCAGGCTATGATTTCCCTTTTGATTGTAAATCTTATAACTAGGACAGACTGGTGAGAAATGCGCTTGGAAAGGATACTCATTTGTCACGCGATATAACGACATATACCGAATCCATCGGCGAAAGCGGACCGATAATAGAAAAGGCCGACACTCCTGCAAAGCCGAAGAAAACCCGCGACAAAATCATAGACCTGTTACACCAAAATCCAAAGTTGAGTGCAACAGCACTCGCTGCCGAAATAGACATCTCCGCCAAGAGCATCCAACGCCACCTCGCCAACCTCAAAGCCGAAGGAATCCTTCACCGCATCGGTCCCGACAAAGGAGGTCAGTGGCGAATAAATGATTGAATTGGATATCACAGCGCAAACTGCGGAATATCGCAGAACGCGATACAAGATCCAAACATTAGACTTGCAAAAGTCAGTCAAGATAAATATTCTGATAATCAGGATATAAAATCCGCAAGGTTTCTTCAGGCAGATCATAGGAAGATTTATCAGATTGCATAAAGCGCTGGAAATCAAATAAATTTCAGCGCTTTATTCTTGTGCTCGTCAGATATGGGTTTAATCTAATAGGTGCGAGTTCCGAACGAGGATCTTAGCGGGCAGAGCGGAAGCGGATGCTGAAGCGTGTGATATTATCGGATCCGGTGCGTAAATGAAACTCTGCGGAATGCTTATGTAGGATCTCAGACACAAGCATCAGTCCCAATCCGCGTCCGGAACGCTTTGTCGAGAAGAAGGGGCTGAACAACTGCGATGCTGTATGGCTGTCGATAGGCATTCCGTCATTTGCAATTTCCAGTGTGACGTGTTTGCTGTCGCGGCAAACGGATATTGTGATCATACCCTTGTCCTGTATGCTTTCGACTGCATTCTTCACAATATTGACAACGACTTGCTGGAGCAGTGTCATATCAGCGTTGACGAGCATGTTCTCACTGTCGTCACTGCTTCTGACGTTCAGTTCCAGATTGATTCCTTCGCCTGCAATAAGGCGAAGGAAGGGGAGCATCTTTTTCAATTCTATGGTCAGATCTGTTGTCCTGATCTCCGGATCGGGTATTCTTGCGAGATTGGCAAAAGAGTCAATGAATCCGCACATTGTCTCACATCTCTCACGGCAACTTTCAACGGTGGTCTTAAGCTCCGGTTCGCTGTCGGATTCTTCGGCAATCATTTCAAGTACAGACTCAACGCTCCCCATCGTGTTGTTGACTTCGTGGGATATCATCCGTATCACTTTTTCATATGCTTCTTTCTCTGCCTTTCTCACTTCTTCCGCCATCTCCTCCACAAGATAGAAATGTCTGCGGAATCCTTCCTGCATGAATCGGAGATGGTAGCAGCGGTATACGTCTGTTCCGCTATAGCGCACCACGCGCGATTTGCCGGATTTTAAATCTATGAGAGTCTTTATAATGTCATTGTCAATTTCCTCCAGACTTTTCCCTGTAAGATCGGCTTCCTGAAATCCAGTAATTTGCATAAACGTCTTGTTGGTCATTGATATCTTGCCGTCAAGATTCAGCATTGCAATACCCATGGGTGACGCATCAACGAGAAGCCTTAGAAATGAATCCTGTTCGCGCAACCGGAGGCGTTCGTTTTTCAGGCGCGTTATGAGGTCATTGAAGAGGGTTACGATACTGTCGGCTCCGGGTTCGCCAACTTTTGCAAGCCTGCTGTTCATGTCTTGTGCGGAAAGCAGCTCAATGCCGCGCTGGGCTGCTGTCATCGGTTTGACCACGCTCCGGTGCAATAAAAGCAGGACGACCGATGCAAGGAGTTCACCTCCTAACATCCACCATAGAGCGGGAGTCTTGACAATAAATGGAGTCGCAGCTCCCAATGCCACAATAACAACTTCTAATATAACGAACAGCCTCCCGGGTTTCATTTCAAATCGTTGTTGAGTCCATATTTATCCATCCTACGATAAAGAGACTGTCTGGTTATTCCCAGACTTGAAGCCACCTTCGACAAGTTGCCGTCATATTTTCTCAAAGCCTTTGAAATGACGGAGCGTTCTATATCTTCAAGCGTTGAGCCACTCATGGAATCGGGTGTGTCCTCAACCTCCGCTTCGAAAGCTTCGAAATCGGTCTTCTCGATCCTGTTGTCATGGCACATGAGTACCGCACGCTCGATCATGTTCTTAAGTTGTCTTACATTTCCGGGATAGGGCAGACGTACGAGATGCTCCAGGGCTTCTCGGGATATCTCCGGTTCCTGCAGATTATGCAGTCTGGAAGCAGAGGCGATGAAATGCTTTGCAAGAAGGGGTATGTCGTCTCTGCGTTCGCGAAGCGGAGGAATATGGAGGGTTATAAGGTTGATACGGTAGAAAAGATCTTCACGGAATGTATGTTCTTTTACCATCTTGGGGATATCCGCATTGGTTGCGCATATTGCTCTTATGTCAATTTTTCGTGGTCGGCTTTCTCCGAGACGTTCAAACGTGTGCTGCTGTAGCACCCTCAGCAGCTTAACCTGACAATCCGGTGAAAGGTCACCGATTTCATCCAGAAAAACAGTTCCCTTGTCAGCCATCTCGAAGCGTCCTTTCCGTTCGGAGACAGCTCCCGTAAAGGCTCCTTTCGAGTGTCCGAACATTTCGCTTTCAAACAGCGATGTGGAAATGCCGCCGAGATTCACCATTACGAAAGGAGCATCCTTGCGACGACTATTCTTGTGAATGGCGTTTGCTATGAGTTCTTTCCCCGTTCCGTTTTCACCTAAAATCAATACCGGCGCGTTGGTCGGGGCGATTCTTGCGACTGTTTTAAGGAGTTTCCTAATTTCAGGATTATCTCCGATGAATCCGCATTTGTCGAAATCATCGCCGGAAGTTTGTGCCGCTTCAGGTATGGAAGAAAGGCTTATAGCCGTTTCAATTCTTTGCAACAGGAGAAGATTGTTCCAGGGTTTGGTTATAAAATCGAAAGCTCCGTGTCTCATCCCTTCTACGGCGAGTTCGATGCTTCCCCAGGCTGTTATCAGAATTACGGGAGTGTCGGGATGGAAAATCTTTGCCTGACGCAACAAATGTATTCCCTCTTCGCCATTGGTGGAAAGTGAATAATTCATGTCCATGATTATCAGCTGGAAATCATGGGAGCGGATAAAAACTAATGCATCCACAGGGTTTTCAGCCGATACGCATTCATACCCTTTGCGCTTCAGCAACAACGAGAGGGATTGCCTTATCGCCTTGTCATCGTCAACAATTAAAATCATCTTATAGCAAATTTAGCAAATAATTCATTTGTAACAAATCAAAACGAGTTCTTTAGATCGCGTTCGAAGTCGGCATCAATACCGGTTTGTGTCACGAAGTCCCAAAGTGTCAGACTTCGGATCTGATAGTAATAGTTCCAGAAGAGATATAGCTCGTTGATGTATTCCCGGCGAGCCTTGTCTTTGCTGATGCGGGAATCGTTTAGGTCGAGGGTGGAAATCTTTCCGATCATAAATGTCTCGACATTGGTGGCGTAGCGGCGCGATGCGATCTCATCGGCACGCTTGCTTATTTCAAGCTGTCGGAGCTGGTTGCGGTATCGCTCCACAAGAATAAAGATATTCTGGGAGAAATCAGCGTGTTCCTGACGTAAACGGCTTTCAGTGACTTTGCGGTTGCTTTCCGCAACTCTTATTTTTCCCTTGCGGCGTCCCCAGTCGAGGATCGGTATCTCGAAACCGATCTCAACGACCTGATTGTCCTTAAGAGTTGAATAGGCGCCTCCGAATCTTCTGTCGGTTCCCGTGTATCCGATTTGGGCGAACAGGGAAATCTGTCTGAGATTACCTTTGGCTTTTGCCACTTCATAATCCGCCTCAAGTTGTCTGCGGCGTATATTGGCTGCAAGCTTGTTGCGTTTGAGCGCCTTCTGTAAAGCGTCTTCATAGCTTATTTCTACCGATGGAAGAGATAGAGGAGCAGTGGGGATGATATCAGTATTCTCATTTAAATCAAGCAGAGTGCGCAACTGGAACATGCAACTTTTCCTGTTGCTTACGCATTCCGTAAAATCCGATTCAGCGTCCAGGAGATTCAACTCCATCTGCAACAGGTCGTTTCCGCTGATTCTGCCCATTTTGCGTTTCTCTTTCGCCACTTCGAAGAGTTTCTTTGCATTTTCGAGATTCTGAGATGCTATCTCCACGTTCTCATCAGCCATAAGGAGCTGGAAATAATAGGAAACCGCTTTGATCGCCACATCTTCCGAGGCACTGATATATGCCGCTTTCGCCTCATTATATCTTATAGGTTCTATGCGTCTGTTCCATTTCAGATTGTTGACTCCGAATATAGGCTGGGTGAGTGTGAGGGCAACGGGTATAGACATGAAACGGTTGTATTTGTCACCTTCAAGCTGGCGGAAGAAATCAAGAGAAGTGTTCAGCGCTATTTTCCCCCCTGTGAGCCATATATTCTGACTCAACGAGATCTCTCCATTCATCTGGAGGTAATTGTTGCGCACAAAACTGTAGCTTCCATTGTCGTTCATGTAGGGGGAATATTGCCGGTGGTATGCAGGGATTGTAGCGGAGAAATTGACTTCCGGCAGCAGTTCGGCGCGATAGGAGCGGTATTCCCAGTAAGATGTCTTCAGTTCGTTAAGGGCTACCGTCGCATCTACGCTGCTTACTCTTGCGCGGGAAATCGCTTCCTCCAGAGTCATCCGTATTCTTTCAGGTTCCGTGCCCAAGACGGGCACGGAACTCAAAAGAACTGCGTATGTAAAAAATTGTTTCAGCTTCATGGATTATTCCTCTTTTAGGGCGATTGCCGGCTCTATCTTCATTGCCTTCCTGGCGGGGAATACGACGCCTGCTACAATCATTGCCGCCATTATTATCAGCGTGAATGCGAACGCTGCTGCGGAAGGCAGCCATTCCGGCAGCCAGAACGGGAAACTTTCGTCGACCACAAATTTGAAATGAAGTATTACCTCGATTATCAAGGTCGGGATCATGGTGATCAGCAGGAGGAGTATTCCTTCTCCGATGGTTCTCCGGAAGATGTCGCCGCTTGTTGCCCCGCATGTCATACGCAATGCTATTTCCGCAGAACGCTGTCTGATACGGAACCAGAATGTGCCAAGCAGCCCAAGGAAGATTATTATCAGCAGGAACACAATTCCCGCGACAATCAGGCGGACCTGGGTGTCCTGACTATACTGCGTATCCCGGCGGGCGTCAGCCATATCGGTAAGCTCCGTCAGATAGACATTGCGCAGTTTGCGCATGTTTCTGTCGGTAAGAAACTCCTCCTCAAATTTTTTACCCATTCCGGATTTTACCCTTACCGCTATTTCACTGGAAAAACTCAGCATATTGTCCTGACTCTCATCGATAGGGGCAAGAATTGTGCCTATCTGGTGCTCATATTCGGAACGTTTCATATCCGAGATGATTCCGGAAATTAATTTTGGATAAACAGTGTCAAACAGCATTACTTTTTGTCCGATAAGTTTTCGGGTGTCTCTTTGTCTGTCGTATAAGGGGGAATGAGAGATAAGTATTCCTCCTTTGCGCAACATATCCTCCATTTCAGAATATGAAAGATTGTCATGGCTTACCGGGCGAAGAACCCTTACTATTTCAGGGGAGCCCATACGAACGTTTCCATTGTATAATATTGAATCGGTGGATCCGATCGGATTAAGCCCGTTTCCCTGATAATTATACTGGTATGGCATAGCGTTGCAGGAGAAAGCGGCGGCTTCCACATATGGACTTTTGCGTATTCGGCGCATGAGCATCCGCATGTCTGCAAATTCAGTCTCTTTCTGTGAGTCTCCGAAATCCTGATATTCCGGACTCTGTGAATCAATGGTCTTTATTTTTATCTTATATACATCATTGATGTCTGTTCCCGTCTCATCAAATTTAGGATAAACAGCCATAAATAGAAATATCGTGAGAAGCCATATGGCTACAGCAACCACTGTCAGCTCGACAATCATCCAAATGTTGTCGCGACATTCGTTTTTTATCTGAGTTATTAATTTCCTGTTCATAATATTCAATATAGTCAATCGTTTTTACCGCTTATCGCTTCGGCCGGATTCACCCGTGAGGCGCGCCATGCCGGCATACCGGTGCTTAAGAGATTTAAAATAAGACAGAAAAAGATAGCTATTCCGAAAGTCTTGAGATTTAACATCATATTGAATGTCGGAGATGCCTCCATAATATCTCCGGATGCGAATGATCCTCCGTATGAGATAAAAAAGTTTGAGAAGAATGCAACAAATATTATGCATAGAATCAGTCCGATGACACCTCCCGCCAAAGTGAGCAACATGTTCTCGCCAAGAAGTCTCGATATTATGCCTCCCTTTGTTGCGCCGAATGCACGGCGCACTCCGATTTCAGCAACCCTGCGTTTCAATCGGCTGCGGGTCATGCTGCTAAGGTTGATGGCGGGAAGAATAAGCAGGATTGTATATACCAGATAGCGCATTCTTTTAGGTCCATCGGTATCAGGAGTATTGTTTGAACCGAAATCCTGATTTACCGTTGAAGCATTGAATGGGGTCTCATGATATATGACCTCGATATTCTGTTTTTTCAGCTGAGAATTCATAGTGGCATAACGCTGTCTTACCTGCTGCCTGATTTTGTTTTCATCGGCATTGTCTGACATGAGTAGGTAGACCTCTGTATTGCCGGCAAGACTTTCCGCCCATAAATCCTCCTCTTTCTCCTGCTGGTATGGGATGAACACTTTGGCAAAACTCTTCTTCAATAATGGACTCGTATCCTTCACCACTCCCTGGATTAGATAAGGGGTATGACTGATTTTAATTTCCCTGCCGATAACATCCTCCTTACCGAAAAACTTTTTTGCAACGGAACTACAGATGATCGCTTTTTTTAATCCGGACTTAACGGTCGCCTCATCAAATGGTTTTCCGCTGACGAAATTGAAATCGAACAATTCCCAGAAAACATCATCCACTTTCTTGACAGGGAGACTGACGATATCACTGTTGCCGACCGCGATATCCTGCGATTCCGACCATCCATCGCTGAAACTCATTTTTTCAATTCCGTCGAGATTGTCATATAGCTTTATAGCGGTATTATATGCAAGCGATCCTGAACTTTCTCCATCCGGATATATCACATGAATATATTTGCCGTACAACATTCTGGAGCGGTTGCTTTCAGGGGAGACCTCGACCGTATCGATCGAAGAGATTATGAATACAGCCATCACCATGAAAATTGAAACGGCTGTTCCCAATATCGAGGTTATCGTCACCATTGGCTGATGACGCAGTTCATACCCCACTTGTTTTATATAGTTGTTCATATTGTTTTAAATAATTTCTAAAATTATCATTCAATGCGGCGCCCGTCAAAGAAATGTATTATACGGTCGGTCAACCGGGCCTGCTCTTCATTATGTGTCACCATTACTATTGTGCGTCCGTCTTCCTTGTTAAGCTGATGAAGAAGTTCCATCACTTCAGTTCCCATTTTTGAGTCCAGATTACCGGTAGGTTCGTCAGCAAGTATGATCTCGGGATTTCCTATTATTGCGCGGGCAATCGCCACTCTCTGGCACTGACCGCCCGAAAGCTGTGACGGGAAATGACGTTTGCGGTGGGATAATCCCAGTCTGTTGAGCACATCGTCGATTCTCTCTTTTATGGTACGTGTGTTGATATCTTTTCTGTAAATTAGGGGAAGGGCAACGTTGTCGGAGACATTCAATGAAGGTATCAGATGAAAGCTTTGGAAAACGAAACCTAAGTTTCTGTTGCGGAAATGGGAGAGTGCATTGTCATTCAGGGTCTCAACATCTGTGTCCAATATCCTGACTTCTCCTTTAGATGCCTTGTCAAGGAGACCGATGATATTCAGGAGTGTCGATTTCCCGCATCCGGATGGTCCCATGATGCTTACGAACTCGCCTTTGTCGATTGAAAGGTTAACGTTCTCAAGAGCCACTGTTTCTATTTCTTTGGTGCGGTAGACCTTTTCCACACCTTCAAGATTGATGATTGACATTTTTATTAATGTTTAATGTGAATGGTTTAAATGTTGAATGGTTGAGAGAGGTTTATCTCATTTTTATTTTCTTGCGGTTGTTGTATTCGCTGAGATCGGACTTCACAACCTTTTCGCCCGGATGCAAGCCGGCTTTCACTTCGATATAATCGAAATTCCCTTCTCCAAGAACCACGTCACGACGCTCCAGCGAGTTGTCACCGGTGTCGACAAACATAATGTAGCTTCCCGGACCATGATAGAATGAGCCATTCGGAATCCTTGTCACATCTGTCCTGACATCGAAAAGGACATTTATGTCGGCTCTTGTTCCGGCCCTGAGAGAATGTGAGCTGTCATTGTCGAGAATGACAGTGAATGATATCACTCCGTTTTTTGACTGAGGGGTTATGTTGCCGATTTTACCTGTTACTGTTTCTTTCCCTACCCTTACGTTCACTTCTCCTCCGTGGGATAATTTGTCGGCATTGGTTTCGGGTATTTGGGCAGATATCTTAAAGTGACCGAGGTCTGAAAGTACGGCTAAGCGTTCTCCTGCCGAGATGCTTGTTCCCAGTGAAGAGTTGAGATATGTCAGGGTCGCTTTTGCCGGAGCCTTTATACGTGCGTCCTCAAGTGTGCGCCGTTTCTCCTGGAGGTTCTTGGTGGTGATCCCCTCTTCAAGTTCCTTGGTCTTGCGGGCTGCCTCGTGGCTTAGTTTCTCATTGTCCAACTGCTTGCGGAGCTGGGCAAGTTCCAGCAAGGCTGTTTTATAAGCCAGTTCGGCTTCGCGTACTCTGTCGCCCGTGCCGCTTCCTATGCTGTCAAGATGCCGCTCGTTGGCGGTCTCGGTCTTCAGACGTGTAACCGACATCTCTTTCGCTTTAATTTGCATTTCGAGATTTGTAAGATATGTGCGGCTGGCAAGAATGGTCTGTTGGGTGTCGTAATTTTTCATCATCCGCTGGTCTGCGAGGTTCTGAAGTTCTGTCTCCTCACTGATCAGATCGAGTTTCATCAATGACTGCCCCGCCTCAACATTGTCTCCTTCATGACAATATATCTCCAGTATCTTGGTTGAGACAGGTGAGGTTATGGTCATTTCATATGCCGGCACAACCTTGCCGGATGCATCGGCAGAGGTTTCTACTGTCCCTTTCTCTACGTTCATAAAGTCGAGGTTGTCCTTTTTTATAGAAGGCGCCATGAGCGAAGCTATGAGGATAATTCCTGCGAATATGACAGCCACCGGTATGCTGATCCGTAGCGCTCTTTTCAGTTTGCGCTTTTTCTGTTCCTTAATTGATATCTCTCTGTCCATGATTAATGTAGGATGATTCTATAAAAAAAAGAACATTATGCGTGCCAAAATTACAAATGTGTGTTAATCAGGATGATAATATTTTTTATTGGTGTCCGAATACGGACAACGGATAATATTTCGTACATCCATAAGTATAGAAGTTGCATGAGTCTTTTCAGAAACTCATGCAACTTCTAAATTGTAATTTATGAATTGCAGCTGTGGAATAACTTTTATTTTAGTTTGTAGTATTCTTCATCAGTCACAGGTTCAAGCCATTCGTTGGAGGCGTTCTCGCCCGGTATCTCAAATGCAAGATGTGCAAACCAACTGTCGGTGGCAGCTCCATGCCAGTGTTTTACATTTGCTGTAATATGGATGACCGTGCCGGGCAATATCTCCTGTGTGGGTTTCCCTTCTTCCTGATACCAGCCACGTCCGGCGACACCTACGAGCATCTGACCGCCTCCGCTGGTGGCGCGATGTATGTGCCAGTTGTTGCGGCAACCCGGCTCAAAGGTGACATTTGAGAACGGTATCTGCGACTCGGAGATGCGGGCGAGATAACTGTTGCCTTGAAAGTATTTGGCGTATGCCGTGTTCGGTTCGCCTATCGGGAATATCATAGAACGTTGGAACGCTGCTTTAGCATCATCACCCTTGACATCGTCGTTCCACACATTTTTTGCAAGGTTGAACGCCGCCCATGCTTTAGGCCACCCGGCATAAAACGCTATATGAGTGATTATTTCCGCTATCTCGGTGCGGGTTATACCGTTCTTTTTCGCCTCCTGAAGATGGTAGGTCAACGAATTGTCGGTGATGCCTTGCGATATAAGTGAGGTCACTGTCACAAGGCTGCGGTCACGCAGCGAAAGGAGGTCGTTGCGGCTCCATACCTCACCAAAAAGAATGTCATCATTGAGATGTGCGAACTCAGGGGCAAAATCTCCGAGTTGCTGACGCCCTGCGGTCTGAACTATTTTTTGCTGAGCCATAATGGTTACAGTTAAGAGGTTAAATAATATGATTATAACTGTTTTTTTCATTTGATGAAGTTGTTGAGTTGATTATCAGGATTTACTACATTCTGGTCGGACAAAACAAGGTCTTTGACCATGTGGAGTGTACCTTGTTTGTATTTCTGGAAATGGGGCGACGCTATATGTGAACGATAAGTCTCCTGACTGGCATACGTTTCAAGGATTGTCACCATACATGGATTGTCTTTCTCCTGCACGGCGTACATGGTCAGCACTCCCGGTTCTGTCCGCAAGGAAATCTCTCCGACCTCTTTAGCATATTCAAGATATTCATCAAGATACTGAGGATAGACTTCAATTTTTGACAATCGGACTATGCCGTCGGTCTGCATCGGCTGTTTAGCACACATTGACGGCTTCCGGTCAAGATTAAGGCATTTTCCGATAACCTCCCCTGTGGCAAGATAAGAATATGTCGGAAACTCGAACAATACGGGTTTCAGTCGTGCATAATCAATATGCCCTTTGTCATCAAGCATATCATTCGCAACATAGGTATTGACCACTGAACAGACAAAATTGTCAAAACCGGGAGATTCAAACGTATCCACCACATCACACTCCATTGTCAATGGAGATACGTCGATAACCGGCGATCCGTTTTCTCCGAGATGGTAATCGAATACACCGGACTTGTCAACATCAGCTCCGCTGACGCTGCCCACATAATCGGCATCCGGCAGCATTTCACGACTGACAAGATTGATTGACAATTTACCGGATTTCTTTATACCGGAATTGGTATAATGCTTATTGCTCATGCTCACGAGTATCCTGTCATGGCCAATTATTCCCACATGGGCCACTATAAGCCAGTTGATTTTATTATTGACTTCCGCCCCTATTACCGTTACCGGCATTGGATATAGGGCAAGCCTGTTTCCTATATTTGTCTTTTCCATCGTTATGTTTGTTTGCGCATCGGCACATAAGGCGGCAATTCCTATGACCATTGCAACGGTTAAGTATTTGAACAATCTCATTATCTTATTATTTGAACAATTTTTCGGCATTGCCGGAGAATATGTCAGAAATATATGGTGACAACATATCATTGTGCTTAATATTCTCTTTCAGGCTCTCCTTACCTGAAGACAACACCTTGGCAGGTTGGTACGGAAAGTCAGATCCGTATAGCAGATGTTCGGGTGTGGTAATTGTAAGCAATGATTCCATAACATCGGGTGTGGCACCTCCGGCGAGGTCGTAGTAGAGGTTCTCAAGGTTTTTATCCCAGTCTATCTTACCCATTATACCTTTGCCGACCATTGCTTTGTGTATATTCTTCATTCTCGGAATAGCCAACGGAAGAAAGGAGCCGCAGTGAGGTATTACAAACTTTATATTTGGATAGCGGCTTGGAACATTGTGGGTTATCATGTTCACAACAGCACGGGTGGTTTCAGCGGGATATTCATATACGGCAAGAGGGGTGGCGGATATTATACTGTCGTTGACCGGTGTCGGTCTATGGGGATGCAGAACCACAACAGCGTTCCGCTCGTTCAAAACCTCCATCAACGGGTCAAGTTCAGCGGCACCAAGATATTGCCCCCGGCTGTTTGTCGCAAGTTTTATGCCATCCGCACCGAGTGTGTCAAGGGCATATACAGCCTCCTCAATAGATGCTTTGACATCGGGCAGCGGCAGCGAGGCGCAAAACATGAATTTGCCGGGATAAGCCTTTTTTATTCCTGCGGTTTTTTCATTATATTCGCGTATTATCCTTCTACATTCCGCTATATCTCCATAATACGGCTGCGGTGCCGGCATTGAGAGAACGGAAGTCCGAATGCCTGCGTCTTTCATGAAGCTGAGATGAGAGTCAATATCCCATTGAGGCAGAGGATATGTTTCCTCCATAGACATGCCCTTTGATTCAAGGAATTCCACAAATTCCGGAAATACATTGTGACAGTGGATATCAATGGCCGTTTGTGTGTTGCCATTAAGTGTTGCCATGATGGATACCAATATGAATAACATCCTGTTCATATCATATCAATCCATTGGGTTCTCCCAAGAGCCACGAGTGTCAACGCCCGCACCATCCGCTACTTTTTCAAGAGTCAGGATGTCATCTGCCTCCAACGGCACTTTCATCGCCATTGCCGTGTCATCGACCTGCGAGATTTTTGTCACACCGATAATAGGTGTCGTACCTTTGGCTATAGCCCATGCAATTGCCACCTGTGCAGGAGAAAGTCCGTATTTGTTTCCTATAGCCCTCATCGCTGAAACAAGGTCTTCTATCCGCTCCAGCATCGGGTTGTATGTGTGTCCGCGCTGACTTCCGACAGGGAGAGGATGCTGCGTGTCATATTTGCCGCTTATCGCGCCTTGCTCAAGCACCATATATGCCCAGAAACTCAGGCCGTTTTCTTTACAGTAATCGAGAATACCGGCTTTCTCCGAAGAACGGTATAAAAGACTGTAATGATTCTGCACGGCGGAAAGATTTACGCCATCAGCCGAAAGTATGTCCTGCGCCCTTCTGATTTGGTCGAGATTGTGGTTGGACACTCCTATGCTCCTTATCTTTCCAGACTTTACCAGCGGCGCAATATACGGAGTCCATTTCTCCACATCGGCCGGATTATGGATCCAGTACATATCCACATAGTCCGTTCCGAGCCTTTTTAAGCTGCCTTCAAGCATATCCGCAACGGGATTTGCCGAAATTTCCGCTATTTGTGGCGTGAATTTGGTAGAGAGATATATGCTCTCACGTTCAACATTCCTGACAAAAGAGCCGAGGATATTTTCAGATGCCCCCATGCCGTACACAAAGGCGGTATCCCATCCGTAAAGTCCCTTGCGCATTGCCTCATTGAAAACGGATTCAAGGTCGGTTTCCTCAAGTCGGTTTCCAAATATCTGGTCACCGCCGACAGCTCCGCTACCCCATGACCATATGCCCAAAATGATTGATGGTTGATTTTCCATTGGATGATATGTTTTCAGTTGTTATATTCTTTTTCGCTCACTGCCCGCAGCTGCACCACATGGCTCTCCACTGCGTGTTCTGTCACTGTGAGGCATACCAGCGGTTTGAACGGGGTAGCCCCATTCCAATGACGGATGTTCGCTTTTGACACGATGACGTCGCCTTTCTTTATAAGGCGTTTCGGGGAACCCTCCTCTTGATAGAACCCTTCTCCGTCAAGCACCAGCAAAGTCTGCTCTGCATTTGGATGGTAATGCCAATAATTACGGCTTCCGGGAGAAAATCTAAAATGGGTGATCATAGTGTTTCCACTCTCTTTCAACATTGAGAGTTTGACTTCTCCTGTGTTGCTTGCATCCGAAGCCATAGCCTCTGCCGGGAAAATCAGGCAGTTGTTGTCTATTTCAGATTGTGCCGTTGCCATACCGAAAGTGAATGCCAAATGCAACACCGCTATTATTAGTGTCTTCATTGTCCTGATTATATAATAATCTTCCTTGAGATTTTCTTACTGCCGGTTATATAACTGACGATATATATACCACTCGGTAAATTCAATTTGTCAGGTATAAGTTGACCTGACAAATTGAATATTGAGATTTCCGAGGCGGCCAGATCCATCGGGATAGACTCAACACCGGCGATGTTTTCGTACCCTATGCTGTTTAGCCATGTGGAAATCATCGAGGCGGCATTCGAGGTCTGCGACGAGCGAATCCAAAGGCTCGGCGACAAGAAATTTCCACCGGGTATAAGCCGCTTTGCATCTGCCTCCACTCCCGATATGCCACTGCTTGCGCTCGACACTATCAGCCCGATATTTTTACCGGCCATTTTTGAGCCGTTGTTGAAGAGGAAAGTCTGTAACGGTGCTGCCATATTGCTCCACCAGAGAGGAGCCCCGATTATTACAGTATCGTAGCTGTCGAAGTCCACCTCAACAGGGTCTATCGCCGGATAAGACGATGCATCATCAGGATTGGCGCGTATGGCGGCAATCTGCGCGCTGCCTATCGCGTAGTTGTTTGCCGCATAGTCCAACCCTTTTTCAGCCGGCTCAATACGGATTACATCGGTTTCAATCTGCGACCGGAGAACTGTAACGATACTGTGGACATTGTTGGTGTAGCTGTAATAGACCACCAGCGTTTTTGCGGAAATCGCCATATATGAAACGGCAATTATCGCCAATGAGAGAAGTATTCTTTTCATATTCCTGTATTATATTGTCTTTATGAATTTTGCCGGAACACCGCCTACAACCGTATTTTCGGGAACATCCTTTGTCACAACCGCACCGGCGGCAATGACCGCGTTATCTCCGATGGTCACCCCTTGCAGTATTGTGGCATTGGAACCAACCCATACATTTTTCCCTAAAACGATTGGAGCGGGATAGGTGTGTTTTCGGGTTTCAGGTGACAGACCGTGATTGAGGGTGGCGAAGACCACATTATGCCCTATCTGACAGCCGTCGCCGATAGTTATCCCGCCATGATCCTGAAAATGGCAGCAGGCGTTGATAAACACGTTTTCTCCAATCGTAATATTTTTACCGAAATCACTGTAAAACGGAGGAAATACCCGCAGGGTGTCAGGCACCTTATATCCCATAAGTGCAGATAGTAACCCTCTGACTTCGGTGGGGGTGTGATACGAACCGTTCAGTTCAAACGTAACACGCCTTGCCTCGTCGCTTTTTTCATCCATAAAGCGGTGGATCTCATCAGTGTCAAGAGCCTTGCGGGTTTTGACAAACGCTTTGAATTTTTCTATCGTCATTTTTCCGATACCTTAAATGTGACTTTAATATCTCCGTCAACGCTAAGATGATTTATGCCGTTACCGTCAATATGCCCGATTTTAATCAAATCATCGCTGTGCTGCCATTCCTTGCAGAAAATAGCCACGTTGCCCCACGGTGCATAGATTGTAATATCGCCCGGAACGGGGGCGCAACCGTGAGGCTCGCCATTCAAGGTCAATGCCGGTTTCGGGTAAAATATCTTTTCGGTAGTGTTATTGAAGTCGTTGAGCGTTATCTCCAACGGCAGCCGTGAAAGCAAATCCTTTGCCGCCGCGTTATCCTCCATAGTGACAGGAAACGCTTTTCCATCTATAATTATTTCCATTTTTCCAACGGTTTTGTTTTCTGTGTCATCCGAAGGTTTGCTGTTTTCTTCAGATTGCTCCGGAAGCATCGGATCTTCATTATGTTCATTGCAAGCTGTGCAATAAAAAGTTGTGAATATAAGCACAGTAATCGTTGCCAAATTTTTCATATTCTTGGTTTGTTTATGGAAGCCTAAAATCTCTTTGAGAATTCAACTTTTGATGGGCGTATACCCATATCCCTGAAAATCTCCATTTCATTGGGCGTTAGCCGAAATTCAGGTTTCCCTTCATTTGGGGTTACAGTTATTATGCCCTCCTGTTTTAAGAATCGATCTATAACTCGGTTTGGGGTAGTGTGGTATCGCTGTGCCAGATAGTCAACTACCTCATCTTCACAAATATTTTCGGGTAAAACAATTTTACTTTCCATATTTATAAAATTTTGATGTTGCAAAATTACTGCCACATAATTGCATCGGCGTTTCACAATAACGGAATACCGTACCAATTTTACGGATATACACCTCACTCTGTTTTGTCGGTTGTAATGAAATCGGTATCTTTGCAACTGTAAATCAATACCGCACATTAAATGAGAAATATTCTCAAAGTCAATAGCGTCAGCGATTTCAGCGGATATCACGGACTTACTGACCGGCACCGGTTGGTAAGCGTCATTGACTTTGACGAAATTTCGCCCATACGCCACAGTCTCAACCAATATGGCGTTTACGGACTGTTCATGCACAGGAATCTTTCGGTTGACCTTACATACGGGTGTGGAAAATATGACTATACTAACGGCACCCTGATATGTGTAGCTCCAGGACAGATTGGAGGTAAGGAGGATGACGGAAATAGAATAGAGCTGGATGGTTGGGCTTTGCTTTTTCATCCCGACCTTCTGCAAGGCACACTATTGGAGAAACAGATAAAGGACTATTCATTTTTCGATTACCGTATAAACGAGGCTTTGCACATGACGGAGAATGAATATGAAATATTCGCTTCTTTTATGCGTCAGATTAAAGATGAACTGGAAAATAAACATGATGAGGTTCAGGACAGCATAATATTAGGCTACATTGAACTTATGCTTAATTTCTGCCGTAGATTTTACAACCGTCAGTTCATTACAAGAAAGCTTGAAAATTCAGATGTTTTGGCAAAATTTGAATTCTTGCTGCACGAATATTTCAAAAACGGCATCCAGACAAGTTCCGGATTACCGTCCATGCAATATTTTTCGGATAGATTATGCCTGTCATCAAACTATCTTGGCGACCTGATTAAGAAAACAACCGGGAATACGGCGACATTCCATATCCGTAAATTCGTAATGCAGGAAACAAAAAACAATCTTGCCTCCGGTATGACAATATCGGAAACAGCCTACGCTCTCGGTTTCGATTTCCCACAACATCTGAGTCGAATGTTCAAAAAATATGAAGGCATGTCTCCATCACAATACATAGAATCAATCAAAAACAGATAGCCGATCCGGTGCAGTTTCAATTCATATTCCAGATATTCTTATGTTGCCGTAATCGTAATATTCGATCATGTGGAAATCAGGATATATGCAAATGGTTAACTGATGCTTTTGCGAGGATTGGATATGTATTTCTCGTAATATGACATTATCAGAGATGTTGCAGGAAGGGCTATGATCATGCCTATGATTCCCATCAGACTGCCCCATACTGAAAGGGAGAGCAATATCATAGCGGGATTCAATCCCATCACCTTGCCCATTATGTGCGGTGTGATAATGTAATCACATATAGGCTGGACTATAACATATATCAGGAGCGATTTGCCGAATAATACCAGAAATGTCTCTGTCCCGCCAAGAGAATATATCGCACAGATCACAGCGATTGCAATGATGGTGATATATTGGAAATATGGTATCATATAAAGCACCCCGACAAGTATTCCCATAGGTATGGCAAGTGGAAGTCCGATTATGGAGAATCCCACACAATAACCGAGCATCGCGCATAGAGCCACAAAGCCCTGTCCATGGAAATAATGGTTCATGCTTTGCTGCACATCATGTACGACCGAGACTGCGCCATCACGATATTTCTGCGGAACAATGAGTTTGAAGCCACGGCTGATCTGCGGATAATCTATAAGAATGAATATAATGTATATAAGTGTCATTGTCCATCCCAGAAACTGAATAATTATAGACAACGATTCTCCCAGCAGTGTCGTTCCCTTGGTGAGTATAGTGTTGATGTGGAATTGCGCAAGAGTCTCTTTTAGCTCCATTGGATTGCAGTATTGCTGCAGAGTATGCAGAAAAGTCGAGAATTCCGGTGAAAGTGGCTTTTTCCCTGTTTCAACATCATGAAGGATATTCCCAAGCATCTCAAGTTCATTTATAACGGATGGCAGAAATATATAAATAATTCCTCCGATTATTACAATGACTTCTAAAGGGGTCAATAAAGATGAAAATGTGCGTCCCTTCTCGTGTGTCCATTTACGGTTCAATTCCACGAGAGGCTGGAGCATATATGCTATGAAGCACGCCGCAAAGAATGGCAACAACGCATCTTTCAGGTAATTGATGAGCAGTATTACTGCCGTCGCAATTATAATACCGATTATAAGTTTCATTATCCGGTCTATGTTCCAGAACATGGAGTCATTTTTCATTAGCAGCAGATTTGGAAATTCATCAGAGAGTGGAATCTGAATAATGAAGTGATGTAAACTTTTTGCGAAAACTTAACTAAAGTGAATTTATGTATTCTTCGAGGTCAATCTTCATCAATATTTTGGCATCTTCCGTCCTTTTCATCGGTTGCATAGCCCGCTATGCTCCCTCTTCAAAAACCGGAATCTGATCAAAATCTTAATGAACCTTAACCTCAAAAAAAGTTTAATACACTTCAATATATGTATTATAAAGCTGATTCAGACATAAAAGTTTCCTTTGATTGTTGAAAATTTGTCTATGTGATAAAAAATTACTAATTTTGTTCGCTTTTCAAGAAAAGCGGGTCAGACAAGAGAGGTCAGGTTGCGGCTTTTTGAAGAAAAGTATTTGATTAACATTTTAAAAAAAACTCTCAATTATGCATCTTTCAGCAGAAGAAAAGAAAAACATTTTCGAGACCTACGGTCAGGGTCCTACGGACACAGGCAGCCCTGAAAGTCAGATTGCGTTGTTCTCAAAACGTATCGCTCATCTTACAGAGCACTTGAAAAAGAATCACAAGGACTATGCTACAGCACGTGCCTTGAAAGCACTGGTAGGTCAGCGTCGCAGCCTTCTTGATTATCTTATTCGCAAGGATATCAATCGTTATCGTGCAATCATTGCCAAGAAGGAACTCGGTATCAGAAAATAAAAATTCGAGATATTTGGATTTTTTTTGGAAAGCGAAGGAGAAATCCTTTGCTTTTTTGTTATATTTATGATTCTTTACTTTAATTAATACTTTGAAGAAAATCTCGCTGGTTAATATGCTGAGACTCAATAATACTTAAATATCTCTGGATGAATAATGGATTTCGGAACATATTGCTTTGTATTCCATCCTGGATGTTCTCTATTGTCTGCACGGCGGCAATATTGTGGCTTACATTGTCCCCCAGTCCTCTAGGTGAATTGCATATGTCGTTTTTTGTCGGCGCCGACAAGGTGGTGCATGCCATAATGTTCGGGGGGTTGACCTTTTGTATATTGGTTGATGTCTGGCGTAAAAAAAGATTTAATCAGCCTTCCAAAATAGAATTTGTATATGCGACAATATCTTCGGTACTTCTGGGCGGGTTGATAGAACTGGTACAAGGAGCAGCCGGTCTGGGAAGGGATGCGGAAATTATGGATTTTGTGGCGGATGGATTAGGTGCAGTTGCAGTTTCATCAGGTTGGTTTATAATTGAACGTATCTATGGCAGAAAAACAAGATAATGACACATCTGTGAAAAAGAATGCGGCAGGACCTGTAGATCAGGTTTCCGTTGCATCCTCGTCTCATGAAGGAGGCGGGGACAACGGGGGAAAACGTGCCAAAAGACATTTGATTAAAAACAAATGGATACGCAGGACACTAAAGTCACTGTTTGGAATATTTGTTTTCCTAATGCTTGTTCCTGTGTTACTATATATTCCCCCTGTGCAGACGTTCGTAAAGGATGTGGCTTGTAAGTATATTTACAGCTCGACTGGAATGAAAGTTGAGATAGGTAGTTTCCAATTGAAATTTCCCATAGATCTGTCACTTGAAAAAGTCGTTGTTCTTGATCAGCATGCCGACACGATGGTTGTGGCGCGCGAGGCAGTGGCGGATGTTAAGTTGCTGCCGTTGTTTCGTCTCGATTTGAAGCTAAACCGACTTTTTCTGAAGGATGGATATTACAGGATGGTTGCCCCCGATTCTTCAATGATTATGAAGGTTAAGGCGGGACTCCTTGAGGTTGACGATAAAAGTTCCATGAATCTTGTTAGTAGCGAGATCCTGCTTAACGATGCGTTACTTAAGCGTGGTTCTATAGAACTTTATATGGATGTGTGGAAGAAAAAGGTGCAAGAGGATACGGTGTCTGCTTCCACACCTCTCACAATCAAGGCAAACAGGCTCAAACTTGAGGACTTTACGTTCGGGATGTCTATGCTTCCTACGATCGACACCATGTATGTAAGGGCTGCGGATATCACGCTCGACAAGGGAGTGGTGGATCTTGCTGAAAACAAGGTGAGCTGGAAAACAGTGTCGGTGCGCAAAGGTAATGGTGAATACGTGACACCTACTCCTGAATGGGTGAAGGCTCATCCGGCACCGGTTACACCTCCATCCACATCTGCACCAATGGTTATAAAAGGTGATTCTATAAGTCTGGACGATTTCAAGTTCCTGTATGCTGTCAAGGATGTAAAACCGTTACCTGGTTTTGATCCATCGTACATGTCTCTTACAGATATTTCCATTTCTATGAGAGATTTTTATAATGAATCAGCGAATCTCAGATTGCCTATTACCGGATTGCATGCTGCTGAACGTTCCGGATTGCAGATTGTAGATGGCTCCGGTCTGATAAGTCTTGATTCGGCAGGACTTAAAATCAAGGATATAAATATCAATACACTTTACTCTTCGATAAGAGGCAGTGCCGACTTGCCTTTCGCTTTGATGGAACTCAAGCCGGAGGCTCCTGTTTATGCTGATGTAAAAGTGAGTCTTGGTATGCCCGATATAGATGCGTTCCTGCCCGATTTCAGAAGTTATACGTCAAAAATCAAGACTCGTGCCCCGTTACAGGCGGAAATATTTGCAGAGGGTTCACTCGGGTCGGTTGATGTAAATAAACTTGATGTAACACTTCGTGATATAATTTCGTTGCGTGCAAGTGGATATGCAGATAATCCATTGGACATCAAACGTCTTAAAGGTGAAGTCGAATTTGAGGGAGAACTGGCTGATCCGCGACTTGTAGGTGCGTTCACAGGAATGAAAAGTATAAATGTTCCAGTAATGAAATTGCAAGGCGAGGCAACTGCCGATCGTGAAAATTATACAGCTGATTTTGATTTGCAGACAACTGAGGGAGATATCGCAGGAAACGGTAGAGTAGGCATAAACTCGGAGAAATATACAGTTGATGTCGATATCCACGGTTTTGACGTTTCGAAGATTATGCCCGAGGTCGGCGTCGGCAAGGTAACGGCAAGTATCTATGCCGATGGAAGCGGATTCAATCCGTTAAGCGGCAGGTCTGTAACAAATGCTTCCGTAAATATCGACAATATAATTTACCGGCATAAATCATATAAGAATATCAGAGCTGATGTCACACTTCATCCAGATGGTGTTCTTGAATTGTCGGCAAACTCCCTCAATCCCGGTCTCGATTTTCAGGTTGATGGAAATGGAATGATCAAGCCGGACGATTATAAATTTGATCTTCAGGCAAAAATGAGAGACATAGATCTAATGCAGATTGGATTGTCGGAGACTATGAACTCAGGAAAAGGAATTGTATCATTGCAGGGGTCTGCCAGCCCTGAAAAATGGATTTATGATGTAAAGCTGAAGGTTGAGGATTTCGACTGGAATCTTCCCAATCAATATATCCATATACCTACAGGTGTGACAGCAAGCCTTAAAGCTGATAAATTCATGACAGATATCACTATGGACACGTATATGGCAGATGCCACTTTCCACAGTGATAAGGGTCTTGAGGATCTGATCTCCGGATTCGGGAAAGTATCCGAAATTGTGCAGTCGCAAATAAAGGAGAAGAGTCTGGATATAGAAACTTTAAGTGCTTCCATACCTCAGTTCGATCTTAAAATGAATGCGTCGGGCAAGGGATTGCTAAGTCAGTTCCTGGTGCCTCAAGGATTTAATATCGACACAATATATGGCGGTTTGTCTAAAGACTCTCTGTTACGGGGTAATTTATCGCTTTACAATTTTGAAAAGGGCACACTTGAATTGGATACTTTAAGGTTGAATCTGTCACAACGCGGTTCTCTGCTTGATTATAAGGTGCATCTTGGTAACCGTCCCGGCACACTTGATGAATTTGCAGTGGCTAATCTTAACGGTTATCTTGGATTCAACCGTATAGGCGCTTATATCACCCAACGTAATATCAAAGGCCAGGAAGGATATAGGATCGGTCTTGCCGCGGCATTGCAGGATTCCATAGTCTCATTGCATTTCTCTCCTTTGGAGTCGACCATAGCATACATGCCATGGACATTCAATGACGATAATTACGTAGATTTCAATATTTATAACAGGAAAGTTGATGCTGATCTTCAGGCGCAAAGCAACGAAAGTGGAATAGTATTGAAAACGGAACCCACTGAGTCCGGAATCGACAAGCTGCTTGTCAGACTTAATAATATAAAAATACAGGATTTCACGAAGATGTTTATTGGCGCACCTCCGATTGCAGGAGAAATCAACAGCGATCTTCAGATAATGTATGACGGAAATTCATTGCAGGGCTCCGGCAATATCGGACTTAACAATTTTGTTTATGAAAAGAGCCGGCTTGGTGATTTCCTGGTACATCTTAAAGCCGGACTTGAGGGCGATGGGAGAAGTGGACTGAATGCCGATCTGTTGACAAACGGACATCCGGCACTGAGCGTGTATGCGAGCCTGCGTCCGGATTCAGTCGGTCTTACTCCGGATAGTATCGGATTGACACTTAATGATCTGCCAATGAGCCTTGTAAATCCGTTTATTGCGCCCAATGCATCGCTTTCAGGTTATATAAGAGGTAAAATGCGTATGGATGGCTCTTTTACCAAGCCGATACTCAATGGTGACATAAGGTTTAGAGATGCTTCAGCCAAGATTACAATGGCAGATGCGACATTACGTCTGGATTCTGTTCCTGTCACAGTGACAAACAGTATGGTCAAGTTTGATGATTTTGACATATTCGGTATAAACGGAAATCCTATATGCCTTGACGGAGATGTCGATCTTACGGATATGTCAAATATACAACTTGATTTGTCTGCCAAAGCAAACAACTGTCAGCTTATAAAAAGTAACAACAAGTCTAAAGCCGATATATTCGGCAAATTGTTTATCAATCTCGATGGATCTGTAAAAGGTTCTCTAAATATGATGGATATACGTGCGTCTTTGAATGTATTGGGTAATTCCGATGTCACATACCGTCTGAATACTGTGGCTTCGGATCTTAGCAGCGGATCCAACAGCAATGTGGTGAAGTTTGTCAATTTCAATGACACGACGCAAGTTGTCAAAGCCGATTCACTCGCAGAACAGTCGACAATGAGAATCAGGGCCAATCTCGTTATATCACCCGGCACCAGAGCTGCCGTGATCATAACGGGTAGCGGTAACGGTAATGTCCATCTGCAGCCATCCGGAAATCTGAACTACTTCCAGAATTACATGGGAGATATGAAACTAAACGGTAAACTTACTCTTGGCGAAGGGTCGGTAAAATATGCAGTTCCTATGCTGTTTGATAAGACTTTCGAGGTTAATCCGGCAAGCAATGTGTCATGGACGGGTAATTTGTTGAATCCCGGATTAGATATAACAGCCACCAATGAAATGAAAGCATCGACAAATTCGGGAGGCAACAGCAGGCTTGTCAATTTCCTTGTCACCCTAAAGGCTACCGGTACATTGAACAGTCCAAAGGTTGCATTCAACCTCTCCACAAACGATGATCTGACGATACAGAACGAGCTGCAATCCATGTCTGCAGACCAAAGACAGACACAGGCAATGAACCTGTTGCTTTATGGTCAGTATACCGGTCAGAATACCAAGGCTAACGCGAATTTAAGTGGGAATATGCTTTACGGATTCCTTGAATCACAATTAAATAACTGGGCTTCAAAAGTGGTGCGCGGAGTAGATCTGAGTTTTGGCATAGATCAATATGAAAAGGGGCAGAACGGTGTGGGGAATACGGAGACAAGTTATAGTTACCAGGTTTCAAAGTCCCTCTTCAATAACCGGCTTAAGATTCATGTAGGAGGTAATTATTCCACTGATTCATCTGCAGATGAGAACCTCAGTCAGAATCTGATCAGCGATGTCTCAGTCGAATATGTACTCAAACAGACAGAGACCACTAATATGGCGGTGAGGATCTTTCGGCATACAGGGTTCGAGAGTATTCTCGAAGGGGAGGTCACTGAAACAGGAGCCGGCTTTATGATGAAGCGCAAACTAAATAATCTGTTCCACTTGTTTAGACTTAACCACAAGCGGCAAGACAGCGAAGAGAATGAAAATTCCGCTCACAATCATGGCGAGGCTGTGGATACTGTCGGATCCGGGCGTAAATCAGAGTCTGTGAATATTGATTCCGTTGCAGGAAAGGAGGGGAAGCATGAATAGAAAGATTTTAAAATATGTGATGACAATGGCAGTGTCTGTGCTTGGGACAGTTCAGCTTGCGCTTGTCTTTCAGTCCTGCTCCACAACATCAAAATTGCAGGAGGGCGAACAGCTCTATAACGGAATGCAGTTGAATATCAAACCATATGATAATGAGAAACTGCCTCCCGAAGTGGTGACGGATCTGACAAAAGCTGTCGATGTGAAGCCTAATAATGCATGGCCGTTGATTACTCCTTATAAAAGAACCCCGTTGCCGTTGGGACTGTGGGTATACAATCACATGAATGACTCCTCAAAAGGACTTAAAGGTTGGATCTACAATAAATTTGTGGAGCAACCGGTTCTTGTGGAGGGCGTGCGTCCTGAAGCACGCACCAAGATGTTGAGGGAGCTTCTTGACAACAACGGTTATTTCGGATCAAATGTTACTTATAATATTGTAGACGGCAAGAATCCGAAGAAAGGTAAGATTATATATGATGTCGATGTTACTTCACCGTATCTTATTGACAGCATTGTTTACCTTGATAATTCTACAAAACTGGGACATCTTGTCGATACAATAGCGAAGCGAAGCCGTTATTTGCAGAAGGGTTCAAGATTCTGTATTGACAGTCTTGAACTGGTCAGGACAAAGATCGCCAATACATTGCGCAACCTCGGATATTATTATTTTCGTCCTGAGTATATAGAGTTTCTTGCGGATAGTCTTATCACACCTCATCATGTCGCATTGAAACTGACCTTTGCCGATAAAACTCCTGCCATGTCCATGCGGCAGTACAGAGTAGGGAACATATATACCTCCGTATTGCGCAGAAGTAGAGCCAATCCCGGAATACCGGATACCTTGCACACAGACAAGGGTGAGATCTATGTCTATAAACCATCAAGGCTAAGAAAGAACCTGATACCTTCGTGCATAACATTCCGTAAAGACAGAATCTTCTCCGTGTGGGATATGGATCGCACGCAAAGCAAACTTTCCCGTCTGGGTATTTTCAGCAATATTCAACTGCAGCCTGTCCCGGCTGATACATCAGCTAAGAATCCGGTTATGGATCTTTATGTGACATGTCAGTTCGATCGACCAATGGAAGCGACTCTTGAAGCCAATGTGGTTTCAAAGTCAAATTCATATTTAGGACCGGGTCTGGTGTTAGGCGTTACCAACAATAATATATTTGGCGGTGCGGAAAAACTGTCGGTACAGTTTAACGCCAATTATGAATGGCAGACAGGACATAACAAGGGAAGCGTTTTCAACAGCTATGAATTCGGCTTGACTGGAAGTCTGGCTTTTCCCAGATTGCTCGCTCCGAAATTTATCAGAAGAATGGAACGGGATCTTAACTGGACCACCGTTTCATTGGGAGCCGATGTGATGAATCGCCCTCACTATTTCAAACTTGCCGACTTCCACGCCGGAATCACATATGAATGGCGTCCGTCTCGCAATGTGCTCAATCAGCTTACTTTGTTTAAACTGACATATAATAAACTGATACACACCACACCCTCGTTCGACTCCATCATGCAGGCCAATCCTGCGGTAGCTTTGAGTTTCGAGAGTCAGTACATTCCCGAAATCTCATATACTTATACATGGGATAAGTTTTTCGAACGAGAGAAAATAAACGGTCTCAACTTTACATTTACTATAATTGAGGCGGGCAATATTTTTGACGGAATATACAGATTGTGTGGAGTGAAAGGGGAAAAGCATCTGTTTGGTACTCCTTTTTCTCAGTTTGTCAAAGGTCAGGCACAACTCGTATATAACCGTAGGCTTGTGCGTGGATCTGATCAATGGCTTGTGTCTCGTCTGTTAATAGGTGCGGCACATGCATATGGCAATTCATCACAGGTTCCATATTCCGAGCAGTTTTATATAGGCGGCGCAAACTCTATAAGAGCCTTTGCTGTCAGATCGCTTGGTCCCGGCAGTTATAGACCACCCAAAGATATGCAGAATGGATATTTCGATCAGACCGGAACATTCAAATTCGAGTTCAACGCGGAATACCGTTTTCCGATAATCAGTGTATTGCACGGGGCGGTATTTGTAGATACCGGCAATATCTGGCTGCTGAAGAATGACCCTTTGCGTCCGGGAGGACAAATCAAGGGGAAGACATTTTTCAAAGAGCTGGCTCTTGGAACCGGTGTCGGTCTTAGAGTGGATCTGGGAATGATTGTGGTACGTGGTGACCTGGGTTATGGACTACATGCTCCATATTATAATGACACTCCACATTATTTCAACATCAAGCCAAAGAATGCTTTTGCGTTTCACCTGGCTATAGGTTATCCGTTCTGATATGCAGCAAAGAGAGAGAAAAGGTGCCTGGGTCTTGTTTATGACTATACTGCTATTCGGTGCGGCAGTTTTCGGATATGGTTATTACAAACGTAAGGCGATTGAAAAGACAGCCTTGGAATTGTCGGCTTCACCGTCATCCGGAGATGATATGCGAAATCGTGAAACAACTATGTCCTCCGACAGCATTAAAATGTTTGAAAGAAGCGGTAAAGAGAAGAAAAAGAGAAAGTCCGGGCGAAAAAACAGTGATAAGAAAGAATATAGGATGCGCGATATTTTGGCTGACTCTATTCCTGTTAGGTGATTTCATGGATTTTTAGTAATTTTGCATGCGAAAATTAGAAAATAATGCAGGATATAAGAAATGTCGCAATAATTGCGCACGTGGATCATGGAAAGACCACGTTGGTAGATAAGATGTTGCTTGCCGGTCATCTGTTCAGAGACAATCAGAACGCAGGTGAATTGATTTTGGATAACAATGATTTGGAGCGGGAAAGAGGAATAACAATTCTTTCCAAGAATGTTTCAATCAATTATAAAGGTGTAAAAATAAATATCATTGACACTCCGGGACATGCTGATTTCGGTGGGGAAGTTGAGCGTGTGCTGAATATGGCTGATGGCTGTCTGTTGCTTGTAGATGCTTTCGAGGGACCCATGCCGCAGACTCGTTTCGTGCTTCAGAAAGCTATTCAGATGGGTTTGAAACCGGTGGTTGTAATAAATAAGGTCGATAAACCCAACTGTCGTCCCGATGAGGTTAACGAGATGGTATTCGATCTTATGTTCAATCTTGACGCTACTGAAGACCAGCTTGATTTTCCGACAATCTATGGTTCTGCAAAACAGAATTGGATGTCTGCCGACTGGCGCAAGCCGACTGAGGATATCACTGCGGTGTTGGACGCGATTATCGATAATATCCCTGCTCCAAAACAACTTGAGGGTGATCCCCAGATGCTCATAACATCACTCGATTTCAGTAATTATGTTGGTCGTATAGCAATAGGACGAGTACATCGCGGCACTATAAAAGAGGGTATGGAATTGGGTCTTTGCAAGAAAGATGGAACTGTCACCCGCCAGCGTGTCAAGGAACTGCATACTTTCGAAGGCATGGGACGAAAGAAAGTCAGTGAGGTATCAAGCGGTGACATCTGTGCGGTTGTCGGACTGGAGAATTTTGAGATCGGTGACACACTGACATTATTGGATAATCCTGAACCACTGCCACGTATAGCTATTGACGAGCCTACCATGTCAATGACGTTTACCATCAATGATTCTCCATTTTTCGGTAAAGACGGTAAGTTTGTGACCTCACGTCATATCAACGACCGGTTGGAGCGCGAGCTTGACAGGAATCTTGCTCTTCGTGTGGAAAAGGGATCCAACGAGGATAAATGGACTGTTTTTGGTCGCGGTGTGCTTCATCTGTCTATTCTGATTGAGACTATGCGTCGTGAGGGATATGAATTGCAGGTAGGTCAGCCACAGGTAGTTATTAAAGAGATCGATGGACAGAAATGCGAGCCTGTCGAAGCTCTTTCAATAAATGTCCCTGATGAATTCAGCTCCAAGGTAATAGATATGGTAACGCGCCGCAAGGGTGAGATTGTATCGATGAATACGCGTAACGATCGTATAGATATTGAATTTCTGATTCCGTCACGCGGAATAATCGGATTGCGTAACAATGTCCTGACCGCGACTGCAGGAGAGGCAATCATGGCACACCGATTCCATGAATATCAGCCTTGGAAAGGTGATATAGAACGTCGTACAAATGGATCTCTCATAGCAATGGAAGCCGGAACTGCATATGCATATGCTATTGATAAACTTCAGGATCGCGGCAGATTCTTTATCTTCCCTCAGGAGGAAGTTTATGCAGGTCAGGTTGTAGGTGAGAATGCAAAGGAGAATGATATTGTTGTCAATGTTACCAAAAGCAAGAAACTTACAAATATGCGTGCTTCGGGAGCCGATGACAAAGCAAAGATTGTGCCTCCTGTAGTGTTCTCGCTTGAAGAGGCGCTTGAATATATAAAAGAGGACGAATATGTGGAGGTGACACCTAACCATATCCGTCTTAGAAAAATAATCCTTGACGAGAATGAACGTAAACGCGCTAACAGAAACTGATAACAGTTCTTGGATGAACTTTACTTTCGGGGAGTTGTTCTAATGTCAAAGACATCAGACTCCGGAAGGCGCGAAGCCCCTTGAGGTAAATGTCAGAGGATTATAAATAATAATTAAAATTAGAACCGCAATGGAATAAATTCATTGCGGTTTTTTTTAACATTTATGACCTGTTCAATAGTCTGTTTCCGACAGGATAAAAAATATCGTTATAACGTATGGTGTCAATATGGTTTCCGGTATTTAGCCGGATCCTGTATCTCTTCGAGAATTGACAGGTAAGAGGCATATCTGCTTTGTGATATGCGATGTCCCTCGACTGCCGGAACAACCGCGCATCCGGGTTCTCCGGTATGTTTACAGTCTGAATAACGGCAATTGGCGCTTTCCTTGAATATCTCGGGGAAAAAATGCGACACCTCTTCGGCTGCAAAATCAATCGTGCCGAATCCCTTGACTCCAGGCACATCGATAAGTTGACCACCTTCCGGCATTGCAATCATTTCAGAAAATGTTGTAGTGTGCATTCCTGTATGATGAATATCCGATATTCTGCCTGTCTTGAGTCCGCTTCCCGGCACAAGTGCGTTTATGAGGGAAGACTTTCCTACGCCACTGTTTCCAGCCAATAGCGAAGTTTTTCCTGTAAGTTCGTTTTTTAGTTGATCAATACCGGCTCTTGTTTCTGCCGATACAATAAAAACCGGATAACCGATGGATTCATATAGATGTTTTATTGCGTCAGCCAGTTCTCGGTCCTCTTTATCCCATATGTCCTGTTTGTTTATTATCAGTATGGCAGGGACATTATATGCTTCGGCTGTGGCAAGAAAACGGTCGATAAATGTAAGAGGAGTGGCTGGCTCGCGAAGTGAAATAACCACCGCCGCCTGATCAATATTGGCTGCAAGGATGTGTGATTCCTTTGATAGATTGGATGCGCGTCGGATTATATAGTTGCGTCGAGGAGAGACTGCAGTTATGTAATCAGCGTCATCGGCGGCTTTCTGTATTGATACACGGTCTCCAACAGCAACAGGATTTGTAGTGCGTATGCCTTTGATTCGGAAATTTCCCTTCACCCGACAGGAGATCTCACGCCCTTCATCTGTGAGCACAATGTAAGAGCTTCCTGTGTTTTTTATGACAGTGCCTGTCACAGCTTCCGAAATTATATTTACCTCTTTCTTTTTTTTCAAAACTTCAAAGAATCCGCTTAAATGGAATCCTACATAAAATTAATAATAAACATCAAATGTACCAAATTATAACAATATTGCACTTTTGTTTGTTAAAATTATAATAAAGGTGTAATTTTGCAAGATATAATTTGTCCGTAGAAAAATTGGCGGGCATGAATTATGAGTGTTTATTGGAAATTACCCTATTTATAATTAAAAAATAATTGCTATGAACATTGAATCAATTGGAACATGGGCTGGAGAAGTATATAAGGCACTTGAATCTTCAGATACCCGTATGCTTGGTCTCAAAGGATTGAAAAAGGCTACGAAACTTAAAAAAGATGAATTGATGGCGGCTTTCGGTTGGCTTGGTCGTGAAGGTAAGATCGTATTGACCATGAACGATGAGGAGCTTGTCGCATCTTTAGTATGAAATATTGAACCTTTAATAAAGTCTGAGAGTAAACAACCTCTGAAAAACAGGGGCGGTCTGTCATAGATCGCCCCTGTTTTTATGTGCTGTTTTGCGTATGTTGAGTTGTTAAACCAATTGACTCCAGATACTTTTTATTTTCTAAATGGAACGGACCAAATGACTCTTACAGGGACGTTGTGTCCGTCATGTTTCCCTGGTATCCATTCCGGCATCTTCCCCAAGATACGCATGGCTTCCTTATTCAGCGATTGTTCGACACCCTTCAGGATGGAAATGTGGGATACAGAACCATCGATATTCACTACAAATGCACAGGTGACACGACCCTGAATCCCTTTTTTATAAGCCTCTTCCGGATATTGTCGGTTGCTATTGATAAATGATATAAGTTCCGCATCTCCTCCTGGGAAAGAGGGCTTTTCGTTAACATAGTCATATTCGAAAACCTCAAGATATGTCCTTGAGCCGCCCGCTGTTTTGCCGGCAGTGACACGACAGGTCTGAGCCTTAGCATCAGAGGAGATGAATATTGCGCATAATGCACAGGTAATTCCGATTATTATTTTAAAATAGTCTTTGTTCATCGTTTGCAAATTTATAAGGTTATCTTAAAATCGCAAAGACATGTAGATTTAATAAAAGTTAATAAAATTTAAACGCATTCTTATAAACTGAAGTCAAAACACTCTCTTAATTCATTTATGAGGATTGTGCGCATGGATCTGAAAATCCTGTCATGCTACAATATGGGGGCGATTTGTCCGTTAAATAATGGATGAATAATGCGTTTCATAAGAAATATATTATCCTTTTTCTGCTTGTGTTTCTTTCCATGCCGGCAAAGGCGCAGATGACATCCAACGGATATGGTTTTCTTGATATTCCGGTGTCGACACATGCCTATGCATTGGGAGGAATGAATTGTTCTTTGATTGACAATGATATCATGCTTGCCGATCAGAACCCGGCTTTGATCGGTCCGGAGATAGGTATGCAGGCTGCCGCATCGTATATGCATTATCTTGGATCCGGTAATTTCGGTGCGGTGCGATTCGGAAAATATGCAGGTGAGCACGGAGCTTGGACGGCAGGAATAAGGTATTTGAATTATGGCGCATTTGACGGCTATCTTCCAGACGGCACAAGCATCGGGTCATTCACTCCTTCCGATATCGTGTTTGAAGGTACTTACACGCATGACATTACCGACAGATTGCGTGGAGGTGTCAGTTATCGCATGATATACAGCAATTACGAACAGTATAATGCTTTTGCAATGGCTGTAGATGCAGGAATCAGTTATTACAACGAGGAGAAGAATCTTTCCCTTTCAGCTGTTCTGACAAATATGGGCGGTCAGATTAAACGTTTCGACTCACAATATAACAGACTGCCCTTTGATCTGCGGCTTGGATATATGCAGACTCTTGGTAATTCTCCCATCCAATTGTCAATCAATGCATGGCATTTGACAAAATGGAAATTGCCGTATTATTCGCATGACAAAAACAAACCGGAGGAAATGCAGACTGTGAAGTCTAATTTTTTCAGTGATCTGTTTCGTCATCTTGTTTTCGGACTTCAGTATTCACCATCCGACAGGTTCTATATCGGATTGGGATATAACTACAAGATGCGTACCGATATGTCTGCATATCAGAGAAATTTTCTGTCAGGATTCTCACTCGGCGCCGGTCTTAAGGTACGGACATTTGGCGTCGGTGTCTCTTATGCAATGCCTCACAAGGCAGGATCGACACTGATGCTCAATCTCAACTGGTTTATCAGTGAATAAAATATAGAGAACTGAACTCGTCTTGATTTAGACAATCTCTTATTTTTTGTAATAAATTTAAACAGTTTCTAAAAGGTATCCGAACCATTTTGTCTTATTGTATAATCCTTGAACCATTCATGTATCTGATATGTTTTATTTACAAACATTAATACAAAAGGTTATGGATACAAAGGAGAAACATGTTAGAGAAAACGAATCTGAAGCTAAAAGAGAGGTTCGTGAAGCTAAAGAGGGATATGAAAACCAGATTGCAAATGGTCTGAAAGCTGAAGCAAGGATCAGAAAAAATGATAATAAGCGTAAGAACAACCGTATTTGGTTGTGGTTCGGAGTGCTTATTCTGATATTTATTCTGCTTTGGTGGCTATTCTCGATAGGTACATTTGATGCCCTTCTTGGTACAACTAACGGATAATAAAACAGTTTCTAAAAGATCTAACCCAGCCATTCATGGTTCTTATAAAGGGCGTATTAATTACGATGGACTGGGGGTAAGGCTGCACTTTCGGGTGTAGCCTTTTCATGTTTACGACGTCCTTGTGATTTAACAAAGGAGTATGAAAAAATAAGATAAGGACTCAGTAGAAGATTTTTATTGCCATTAATTTTCTATTGAGTCCGGAAAATCCTGTTTATGTTAGTTAATTATTAAAAAATTCGTATTTTTGTAATAATAGATTGCAAGGATGATTATCCCACAAATCTGTCAACACTTTTCAGGGATAGTCAGGATACAATAAACAGTTTCTAAGTAATCAAAAGTTTTTAACTGAATATAATGAATCCGAGGAAATATATGTGTGGCGGATTTGAAGGAATAGATGTGTTGCGGAAGATGCTCGGTGTACTTCTGTGCGTGGTTACTACGACAGGTGTCTTTGCCGAGGATGCCGACAGGCGAATAGAGCGTGCCAATGAACTTATTGAGACCGATCCTGCTTCCGCTATTAAAAAATGTGACTCCATAGATAAGGAGAAACTTACACTTGGTCAACGCGCCAAATTGAATCATACAATCGGTAACGCGTATTTTGCTATGGGTAAGACGGTTGAGGCGAAAGATGCTTTCTTTCAGGCGATAACGATGGGTAGAGAAGCGAAAGATACCTTGACATGGGCAAGTGCGCTGTCTGACCTCGGGATTTGTTATCGTATCACCGAAAAACCGGATTCGGCATTGATGA
>CAJTWL010000024.1 GCA_910579845.1 uncultured Muribaculaceae bacterium
ATGAATCTTTGAAAAATCCCTCCGAAGTCTCTATTTGTGCTAAAATCATTTAAATCCAAACACTCTCTAAAGAGTAAAGGATAATTATAGCGGAGACAATAAGACTGCTCAACAGAATTCCCTGTAAAGCTTTTCTGCTGATACGAAGTTTGTAAACTCCAAAATATATTATGCCGATCATCACAGTATAAACGGTATACCAAAGTATCTGGGCAACGCCCAGACCTGCGAATCCGTAATACTTGAAAAGCACGATATTCAGAATTACCCCGATTGCCGCATCCAGACTTTCTGTAGCCATATATGTTTTCCCGTCGCCACGGGCAACGATGGCAAAAGCCATGCAGGAAGATACGGTTCTTAAAATTATTGCTCCCGCGGCAATGGTTATGAACGGAAGGATTACATTGAAATCCGGGGTGTAAAGAAGTTCGACTATCCACCGCCTGAATATGATAAAGATAAATATCATAGGTGTGAATATCTTCAGAAGGAGTCCTATTTCATGACTGACAAATATGTTCATTCTGTGATTTGAATGGCTGTTGGCAGACATGCGCGGATAGAATTCCATTCCTACCGCACTGAAGATTATAGAAGCATATCTTACGATAATTGTATTTCCGGCCTGATAGAAACCTACTGTCGCTGTTGAGTTTTCCCGGTTTAGCCATGACAGGAAGATCATTTGTGCCAGATTTGTTGCAAATGTGGCAAGGGCGATATAACCGCCTAATCTTACCATAGGTGAGGATTCTTTCAAATCATGAGGCTTGACAGATCTCAGAGGTATATTCCGGTCGCGATTCATCAATAAAGCGGTCGTGATGGAGATCCCGTATGCTACAAATGAAAGCGGTACACTAAGCGCCCCGTCAACCCATCGGAATAGAGGAATTGATATGATGAGACCGATTATCGAACCGGAGGTCGTGGATCTGGCAATCTGTTTGAAGCGATCGGTTCCCTGCATTATTGCCATTTCTCCATCGGAAAGTGACTGTAGAAGAATCATACCTGCCACAATCATGAATTGCCACCAATGTGAGTGGTTTCCGAAGAACCATAATGAAAGGGCAGGAGATAAGATGCTGAGCAAAAGAGCTCCCGCAATGCCCGACAATAACGCCCAGCTTCTAAGATGTGCCGCAATATAGGATAGTTTTTCAGAGCAGGATCTGTTTCTGGCAACTTCCCTGACTCCGCTTTGTCTAAGACCGAGTCCGGTCAGTATGGAGATGGTGTCTATTGCGTTTGCAAAGATGCCGAAAAGCCCGACACCCACTGCTCCGAGCCAGATAGCTACAAGTTTTGTCTTGATAATGGCACAAAGGATCTTGATAGCCTCGACTCCTGAAAAGATTCCGATGACTTTGAGTATTTTTGAATTAAGACCCTTTCTCACTTCGATCTCTGAATATTATTTCAGTTTCTTCATGATAGCACCGCCCACAAGTTGTGCGTGTCTCCACACAGTGTGAGCAAGTCCGTAATGGTTTGCCATTATACGGTATCTCTCGCGTAGAGATTTTATCTTGTTGTTGTCTGTCAGTCCGTCTGAAAGATAATTGATGGTTACGCAGTTTAGATTTACACAACGATTGATATCTGCATTTTTAATGCATTTGATACACCAGTCATAATCGGAGGAGAATCTGTATTGAAGATCGTAAAATGGAGCTATTTCGTGTTTCACCATAAAAGCCTGATGACATATCAGCATACCTTTTGCAAAAGAGTTCCGGGTAAGCGTTTCCGGTACTGAATAATGTCTTGGACCGACAGGTTTGCGTCTGCTGTCGACAATAACAGTGTCTCCGTATATGATATCATGATTCTGTTTTGCTTTCGAGGCATATAACGAAAGAGTTTCAGGGGAGTGGAATGTATCGCCTGAGTTGAGGAATATTACATATTTCCCGTTTGCCATACTTAACCCTTTGTTCATAGCGTCGTAAAGACCTTTATCCGGTTCGCTGAGGATACGGGTGTTTTCTCTGCTCCGAGCTATGGCAAGAGTGTTGTCGTGTGAGGCTCCGTCTATGATTATATGTTCGAAATCCTTGAAAATCTGCTCGCAAACCGAGTTCATGGTGGCAGGAAGCGTGGCTTCCGCATTGAATGTTATTGTTATTATTGATATCAGTGGAGCGTTCATATTGGCAAATTTAGTAAAAAATCCGTTAATAATTTGGGAGAATAAATAAAATGGGGTAAATTTGCGTTGTGCTTGTCGAAAAATTGGAGATTTCTAAATTTATTTTCAGAGGATTTTGAGAAGTATTTCCGGGATGTTTTTACGAGTCGAAGAGGGAGAAACCTGACGGTTTTGACCGATAAGACTTGGTGGAAACAGCCGGAAAGACGAACAAAATATCTGAAAGATAATAAATTATTAATACTTCGTAAGAAATTTAGACATTCTCTAATATAAGGCAATGCAGAAAATGATAAAAATTTACTAATTAATAAAAAACACTATGGCTTACGTAATTACAGACAGATGTATCGCGTGCGGAACATGTCAACCAGTTTGCCCGGTAGAGGCTATCTCAGAGGGCGATATCTATCATATTGATCCGGACACATGCATCAGCTGCGGCAGCTGCGCATCAGTTTGTCCTAACGATGCAATCGAAGAGGGCTAAATTTTGCGTTGTCCGCACTAACAAAATCAAATGGCTGCCCGTTATTATGAATAATGGGTAGCCATTGTTTTTGATTGTAGAAATTATCAAAGAAACATGTTAAAGGTAAAGATTATAAACAGAAGTCACCATCCGCTTCCGGATTATGGTACCTTTGAGGCGGCAGGAATGGATGTGCGGGCATATCTTCCCGAAGGGTCTGTTACATTGCGCCCGATGCAGAGAGCATTGATACCTACAGGGTTGTATATGCAGCTTCCTTCAGGTTATGAATGTCAGATAAGACCGCGTTCGGGACTTGCACTGAAGAAAGGACTTACCGTTTTGAATACTCCCGGTACAATAGATGCGGATTACCGGGGCGAGATAGGCATTATTCTTATAAATCTCGGAGAATCGGACCTTACTGTCGACGATGGGGAAAGAATAGCCCAGATGGTTGTAAAGGAGTATACGAAAGTGGAATGGGAGTCTGTCGAGAGACTTGATCGTACAGAACGTGAGGATGGCGCATTCGGACATACCGGAACAGCATAAATATTACAACAGATTGAATATATCCAGGAAATATGCAGTGTTGCTCCTGACGGGTATTTTATTCGTCACCCTATGTGCATGGGCGTCAGGGAAAGGTGATTTGCGAGACGCTGCAAGACAGAAAGCCCGCTATTATTATATGGAAGGGGTACGATGTCAGATGGAGGGTGACCCATCCGGCGCCTATACATATTTCAAGCACTCTCTCGGGATTGATCCTGAATATGTTGAGGCGGCATCGGCGATCGGAGGAATGCGTCTCGGCGCCTCTCTGGATACGTTGCAGACGCCTGCCGAGCAGGTCAAGTCTCTCGCATTGATGCGTCCGTTCGTAGACAAGTATCCCGAGGATTATGACGAGTCGATGCTATATGCATATTTCGCATATGCTACGGGGAATCAGAACGAGGCTATAAGGGTGTTCTCCCGAACCGATTCTTTGTGTCCCAACCGTACATCGACACTTGTGAATCTTGCCAAAGCATATATGGCAGACGGTCAGATAGACAGTGCCATAAATACTCTTTCAAGGTATGAATCCATAGAGGGACGGGATCCTAATCTTACAATCCAGAAAGTAAGCTATCAGTTTGCAAAACATGATACGATAGCCGCCATACATGAGGCAACAGATCTTGTAAACTCCCGCCCCGGAGATCCATATTATCTGATACTCAAGGGTAATATTTTTGATATGATAAATCAGAAGGATTCCGCTTTCCGCTATTACAGCCTTGCTGAGAAGCTGAATCCCGACAACGGTGGTGCGAAACTTGCACTTGCCGATTATTACCGTAACATGGGGGATACAGCGTTATATGACGAAAAGACTTATCAAGCCCTTATGTCAGAGGATTTCAATCTTGATCAGAAAGTCGGTCTTCTTGGCGAATACTTGCAGAAACTGCTCAATGACAGTAGCGACACTGCCCGTGGAGATTTGTTGTTTGAAACGCTTCGTACACAGTATCCGCATGATGCACAGGTGCTTGACCTGTCGGCAAGGTATTCTGCGGCGAAAGGTAAGTTTGATGAGGCGATAGATGAGATTGGCTATGCTATCTCGCAGTCTCCGTCGGATGAGAAATTCAGAGGTCAGCTGATGTCATACATGATAGCGGATGGCAGGTATCAGGATGCAATGGCAGAATATAAGGATGTCAAGAAATTCAGTAAGACTCCCATGCGAAGCCTGACATTGCTATATGCAAATGCCGCCCAGCTTGCAAAAGATTATGACGAGGCGATATCCGGTTATACCGATATAGTCCATGAGATAGCTCCGGGACTTCCGATAGACACGACATTCAGTCTTAAAAGGCTTCCTGCATCTGTAAGCTATGATGACATGTTGAGACTTTCGCAGCTCTATACAAACATTGGCGACAATTATTATTTTTCTGAGAATTACGACAAAGCCTTTTCAGCCTATGATAACGCATTGGTTCTTGATCCCACTAATGCGATGGCTCTTAACAACTATGCTTATTTCCTCACATTATATGGCAAAGATCTTGAAAGAGCAAGAGAGATGAGCGCTAAGAGTCTTGAGGGAGAGAATGCAGAGAATCCTACATTCCTTGATACTTATGCCTGGATTCTGTATAAATCCGGAGATTATGAGGATGCACGCAAATATCAGGAGGCTGCGATAAACTTCTCTGAAAAGAACAGCTCCGGGAACGAAGACCTTTATCTGCATTATGGGGATATTCTACTTGCTCTGGGTGATAAGGGAAAGGCTTTGGATGCGTTTGAAGAAGGATTGAGACTATCGCCTGACAATAAAGAAATAAAAGAAAAAATAAGAAAACTTAAGCATGATATCAAATAGAATGAAATCGGATAAATCTTTCTCTCTATTCATAATTATAATGTTTGGAATCTTTATGATTCCTATCTCCGGAGCCAATGCCGGTAAAATTACAGACACACTGCAGGATCAACAGCCTGTTGCAACTCCGGCAGAAGACCTGATGAATGTAGTGCTTCCGGAGTATACTTCATGGAAAACAGCGGAACTCACAGGTAAATTGCGTCTTGAATCGTTGCCGTTGACTCCGACCTTAAAAATATTCATGCGCAGGGATTCATTGTTATCCATCACAGTTCGCGCACCTTTTGTCGGGGAGGTGGGCCGTATTCAGATTACGCGTGACAGCCTGCTTGCAATCAACAAGATGAAGAAAGTATACTGTAGCGAATCGTTGGGAGATCTCAGATATGAGTATCCAAAGTTTATTGGCGATCTTCAGTCTCTGCTTTTGGGAAGGATAGTCGTGTTCAAAAGCGGTCAGTTATCTCAGAGAAATGCCGATTTTATAGATATTAATGTCGTGGAGGGAGATTCGTTGTTGATAGAGAATACGCGATGGTCGCTTACATTCCCGAAAAACAGGACTGAATATGATGAATTCGGCTATGAATATCAAGTATGCGGCAATGGTCGTATTGCAAGTTTGTGCGCAGACGTTCAGTCGCTTGATGTCCAATTGAGAATGGACTTCGATTATCTCAATCCAAAAACGGATATGACAGTGACTTACATAAAGGAGGAAGAACCTAAATTTATGGTCAGTCTGCTGCTTGACGCTCCTGTATGGGAAGCCAAGGTTCCGACTCCTGTCAGGATAAATAACAAGTACCGTCAGGTCTCGATATCACAGTTTATAAAAAGTTTTTAATACTTATTTGAATATCTTCTAATATCCGGTATGCGCCGCATAATATTATATATTCTGTTAGTTCTGTTTTTGTTGCCTGTGGATGGCTATGCGCGGAAGGCAAATGCGAAAGTAAAGTCGCAGACGACCACTGTTGCAAGAAAAGGTAAGCGGAAAACTTCAGGCAAGACTGTGACCACTCGAAAGTCTGTAAAAAAGGCTCCGGCGAGAATGGAGACCGCTGCCGAGGCACAGAGACGCGAAAGAGAGACACAGCAGGAGATTGCGCGTACAAAGAAACAGATCCAGGAGAATGAGTCTAAAGTAAAGAAAAGTCTTAATGAGCTCGGGCGTATACAATCGGATATTGTGGCAGGAGAGAAGATTGTCAACAGAACGGCGGCGGAGGTGTCGAGTCTTGATGACAAAATTGCCGGTCTTGAGAAAGAGATAACTGCAAGTGAGGCGGAACTTTCAAAAATGCGTTCGGAGTATCTGAAATCTTTGAAAAAGGTGAGAGCCCGTAAAAATTCGACTTCGGATCTGGCTTTTATATTCGGTGCCGATAGTTTCAGACAGGCTTTACAGCGAATGCGATATCTGCGGCAGATTTCGGCATGGAGAAAGAAACGTTCGGCAGAGATAAGCGATAAAGTAGAAATACTGAGCAGAGACAAGGATGAACTTGCAAGAAGCAGAGAGGTAAAAGACCGGACATTGCAGACACAGTTGACAGCACAGCAGACATTGCAGGTAAAGTATGCACGTCAGGATGCTGTCGTTGCCAATCTTAAGCAAAACGGTAAAGCTTTGAAATCTCATCTTTCAAAGAAACAAGCTGAAGCAAATGCACTAAAAAGCCGTATAGCCACACTTATTGCTGAGGAGAATCGTAAAGCCGAGGAGGCAAGAAAAAGAGAAGAGGCGAGGCGTGCGGCTGAGTTGAAGGCAAAGAAGAATCTTGCTCAGACTTCTGCCCAGGAGGATAGAAAGGAGACGGATAAGGCTGATAAAAAAGATAAGAAAGATTTTGCCGACGCACGTAATAAGAAACCGCGTTCTTCTGATAAAAAGAGTAAAGATCAGACAAATAAAAATTCGACTGCAGGTAATAACAGGCAGCCGGCAAATGCCGGAGAAAATAATAAAGAATCCGGCAAACGTTCGGGCAGCGGTTTTGCAGGTATGCGGGGAGCATTGCCGCGACCTGTAAACGGCGCATTCAGAATCACAAGTAAATTTGGAAGGCATGCACTCCCAGAACTGCCTGATGTCGTGTATGATAATCCTGGAATAGATGCCGAGACGGCATCAGGTGCAAGTGCTGTGGCAGTATATGGAGGGAAAGTCTCGGGTGTTTACATGATTCCGGGTTTTTCTACAGTGATTATAGTAAATCATGGGAGCTATTATACCGTATATGGAAATATAGCATCTGCAAAAGTAAGAGTCGGAGATCAGGTAAAGCAGGGCAGCGTTTTAGGTTCTCTTGCTCCTGACGAGGATAATCCGGGTCATTCCTCAATACACTTCGAAGTGTGGCATAATCGTGATAAACTTAATCCGGAAGCGTGGATACGGTAATGGATAATAAATTCGAGATAATACGCTATAACAGAGAGATGAAAGATGAATGGGATACTTTTGTATCCTGTTCCCGAAATTCTACATTTCTTTTTATGCGCGATTATATGGATTATCATTCCGACCGTTTTTGTGATTGCTCATGGGTTGTCAGAAGAAAAGGCAGAATCGTGGGTCTTCTGCCTGCAAATATAACAGAGGATGGGATTCTTCATTCTCACCAGGGGCTTACATATGGCGGATGGATTCTGCCGTTATCGCATATTGACGGGGAGGATGTACTTGTTTTTTTTGAGGAGTCTGCGAGAATGTGGCGTTCAATGGGTATCAAGGGTCTTGATTATAAACCGTTGCCATACATATACTTTCTCCGACCTTCGCAAGATGACCTTTACGCGTTGTTCCGTCTTGGCGGTGAAGTCTCGGAGGTGAATCTGAGTATGGCGATAGATTATGTCTCGCCAGGGTCGTTTGATAAGCTCAGAAAGAGAACTTTTCTCAAAACAACCCGTTTCTCTGACAAGATTGTAGAGATGCAGGATCCCGATCGGATGATGGATGTTATTTCTGAATGCCTTGCAGAAAGACATGGTGTATCTCCTGTACACACCTGTGATGAGATGAGGATTCTAAAATCCCGTTTTCCTGAGAATATCCGTTTCTTCGGGATCCCGTCACATCGTAATGACGGAATGGCGGCTGTTGTGTGCATATATGATACAGGTGTGGTTGCTCATGCGCAATATATTGCAACAACAGAAGAGGGTAGGGGAGAAAATATGCTGACTCCTTTGTTTGCTTATCTTATACAGGAACTGTACTCAGACAGGAGATTCTTTGATTTCGGCACAAGTAATGAGGACAATGGAATGTTTTTAAATTCAGGATTGTTGCGGCAAAAAGCGTCTTTCGGTGCATCTGGTGTCGCATATATGAGATACAGTCTTGTGTTGTAATCTCAATGCCATAATATATATCCCATTCTTCCTCCTGATGCAGTATATGCGTATATAAATCTGAGCAGGAGTTTACGAAATCCGGTGGTTGTAGGATGAGAGAGAGCCTGCTTAAGTAGTGGCGCGGCAAAATCGCTTCGTCCTTCCTTACGGTATAATGCCGCAAGATTGGCGCGACGATAGTTGACCATTCGAGTCAGTTTAATACGATCCTGATCCGAGAGATCGGAGTTGTTGATATCATTCTCGCTTGCATCAATAGCTGTTTCCCATATGCCTGCTTTGGACTGGTAGTTGATTCCGGTGATGGATTCGGGTTGTGAATAGATTATAGACAATGCATCGTTGATAGCGGTTATTTTGGGCTTGCCTAACATAAGTCTGATTCCAAGTTCCCAGTCGTCCCACCCTTTCAGCTGACTATTCCAGCCACCTGCTTTGCGTATGAATTCTGTTTTGACAGCATAGCTGATTGTACACAGTAATGAATTATAGATCTGTTTTTTGAATAAATTCCTGGTGCTGAAACTATGACGTTTCTGAACCCTTCCTCCAGATGTCTTATATATGCAATCCCAGTATATGAGGTCAAGATCGGGATCGGTATGAATCCGGGTGGTCACTTTGGAAAGCAAATCAGGATTCATGACATCATCAGAATCGAAAAACAGTACCCATTCAGTATCGACTATCTCAAGTCCACGATTGCGTGCTATCGCCGCTCCCGGATCAGGTTCTTCAATAAGTGTTATGGAGAAATTTTCGTTGCAATTCTTGGAAACCCAGTTTTCGACAACCGTTTTCGTGTTGTCGGAAGACCCATTGTCTACGACAATAATATTTAACGGTCGTACCGATTGATTTCTGACACTTTCAAGACACCGTACAATCTGTTCTGCTCTGTTTCTGACCGGTATTACTATTGAAATAAGAGTGGTTTTCATATCTCAAAATTAAGTAATAATAACTTAAATTCAAAACTGAGGAATTGAAGTCAAGACGAGTTCATTGTTTAAAAACAAATAATAACTTAAATTATACGTTCTTTTAAAGGGGAGAATCCGTAAATAAGTCAAGATGGGTTCAAGGACTAAATTATATATCGGTTCCAATGAGAATACTGTTTTTCGGCGATTATTCGAATCTTCATGCATGTCTTGCGAAGGAGTTGCGCAGGCGTGGTCATGAGGTGTCTGTGATTTCAGATGGAGGCGGATATATGCAGACGGCACGTGACATAACTCTTAAGCGTGATGCCGGTATTGCCGGGAGCCTTAAATATCTTTCCAGTGTCTTCTCACTCATTCAGAGGCTGAAGGATTATGATGTCGTTCAGTTGATAAATCCCAATTTTCTATCGCTCCGTCCGGGAAAAATAAAGTATTTCTTCGACATTCTGAAAGGTAATAACAGAGGCGTCTTTCTGACGCTTGCCGGTGATGATTATTTTTTTACGAAGGCTTGTCTGGAAGGGAGAATGTTCCGTTTTTCGGAATTTTGTGTCGGTGACAGAAAGACAGAGTTTGAGAATCAGTCACACAGAGGTGAAAAGTGGATAGGGAACGAGTTGAGAATACTCAATGAACATATATACAACAATGTAGATGGCGCCATGTCTGTATTGCCGGAGTATGATATGGCTGCCCGTCCGATCCTTGGAGATAAACTGGTATTTACGAACATACCTGTGGATCTGGAGAATTTAAAGTGGAGATTGCCTGATATATCCGGTAAGATCAGAATATTTATAGGAATGCGAGGGGGAATGGAAATTCAGAAAGGAACAGCCATACTCCTGGATGTCGCGCTTGAACTTCAGCGTGAGTTGCCGGAGATGTGTGAGGTAGTGGTGGCTCGGAATCTCGAACTGAATGAATATCTGAGACGAATGTCAATCAGCAATATAGTTCTGGATCAACTGTACTCATATTCTCCGGGTACCAATGGATTCCAGGCTATGGCATTAGGACCTGTCGCCGGAACCGGTGCACAGCCGGAGTTTTATGAGTATATCGGAGAGTCTTGCCGACCAATAATTGCACTTTCTCCGTTAACGGATACCGAACAGACTTTGAGGGAACTTATCCTGAATCCGGAAAGAATGGAGATCATGAGCAGAGAAGCCCGTGAGCTTGTGGAACGGCATAATGATGTGGCCATAGTGGCTGATAAGTTCGAAAAACATTGGAACAGCATTCTCTGTTGACTTTAATTAAGAGTATGTTGAATACAAAAATATTAGGGACATTCTCACGAATGCCCCTTTTAATTATGATGTTAGTGTGTTAGTATTATCCTAATATGGTTGAGGAAAGTATCATACCTACCGGTATGCAGACCTTGAGAATCTCGCGGAGGCGTTTGCGCGTGAAGAAGATTCTGCTCTTCACTGTGCCCAATGGCATATTCAATTGCTCGGCAATCTCCTCATATTTATAACCTGCAACATGCATTGAGAATGGCTGACGGAAATCTGCGGGGAATTTTGATAATATGTCTGTTATCTCATTTACGGCATATGCCCCGTCCGGAGTGTCCATACTTGAGTCCTGACACAGATTCAGGTGATATAAATCCTCAGTATTATCAACACTTGTATTCTCCCGTGTACTGCGACGATAGTTGTTGATGAAGATATTTCTCATAATTGTCATAATCCAACCTTTGAAGTTGGTATTATCGACAAATTTATCCTCGTTGCTGAGTGCTTTAAGGGTCGTATCCTGAACAAGATCTTCTGCCTGTTCGCGATTTGTCGTCAGTTTCATCGCAAAACTGAACAGGTTACCCTGCATTCCTATAACGGAGGATTTAAAAGAGTTATCTTTACTCATTCTTTGGGCTGGTTAGTTGTGTGTTCTTATCGTATGACTGTTGTCTATGAGTCAGCATATACAATCAATTCAATGCACAAATTTAATAATATTTTTCAATAAAAAAGGTTTTTTGAAAAATATTGTAAAAATTATTTAGGCAATGAACTCGTCTTGACTTATTTTTTCTTAACATCAGCGAGATATTTCCGAGGCGTTTCCGAGTCTCGAAGAGCCGGCAACCTTTCGGTTGGCGGTGATGAGAGAGCCAGAAACAACCGGAAAGATCCGCGGAGGTTGAGAAAAGAATATATTCATTACACGTTTTAACTTTCGTAAATAAGTCAAGACGAGTTCAATTCATTTATTTTACCTGTATAAATGCCTTGTCCGGTTCACCCAACCATTTGTATAGGTGAAGCGTAGAGTTTTGCTCAGGCTTCTTGCTGTTGTGTGATATGTAGAACAGTCCATCGCCAAGGGAGCATATACCGGTTGCCCCATATTTGAAACGCCATCCTCTGACACCTGTAGCTTCATCAAGCAATCCTTCATTCTTGAGCGAAAGGACTTTACCTTTTATTTTGCTGTCGAATCCTTTCAGAATTTCGTTAACCGGTTTTTGGTTGAGGTCTATTGCAAACAGCGAGTAGTTGGGGAATGTCGGTTTTATACCGGTGTAGACAGCCGCCATAAGGCAATTTGTAGCCGGGTCGTAATTCAGATTCTGAATTCCCCAGGAGGTGTTGCCTGTATATACATAGTATCTCTCCATAGGTTTTTTAGGTCCACTGTGATGCAACTTGTCTTGAAGTGGCGGACGCTCATATTTCTTCCAGTCGCGTGTATCATAGGCGAGGAGAACCTGATAATCATTGTCGGTACGGGTGGTATCTGCGTATATTCCGTAAGCTACATAAAATATTTTCTTGCTGTCCGGCTTACTGGGACGGGGACCAAATGCCACACCATCTATTCCGGAACATCCAAAACGGTGTTCTACTTTCTTGCCTTGATTGATTGTAAATGCGTAATAGTCATCTACAACATCTTTCAGATATACGGTAGACATGACATTGTCATCTGTCGGTGCCATATTAGGTCGAGTGATCTTATCAGGGTCAAATATGGCAATATAGAAAGCGTTCTCACGTGATTTTGCCGCATCTCCGTATATTCCGACACCGATTTTGTCATTCTTGTATTCGATTGATCCATAGATTCTGCCATCTTCCTCGTTGTAGGCGAGACATCCGAGATGACCTGTAAATCCATCTACAGAACCAATGAGATTACCTTGAAGATCAAGTTTAATCAGGCGGGTGGTAAATGAAAAGCATACATAACCCTTCTCAGGATTAACCACAATGCCTTGTACGTGATGTTTCCCCTGCAGACCAGAGAAAATTGTCTTGGGAAGGTCGGTGGCTCCGGCTGTCATAGCCATGAATGCCACAAAAAATGACAGTAGTAATCGTTTCATTGCATTATAAATTAGATTATTTATATTCATTCATAAGTAAGTGATCAGATTAGATTTATGCATAAAACGAAGTAATTTTTGAGATGTTTTCGGTGCGGAGGGAAAGAGAATATTAATATATTCGACTGACCGACAAGCTGAAAACAGCCGAAAAGAACGGGTCTTATGTATAAAAGATAAAAAACACATGCTATCGTTTTAATTTGATTACTTACTTATAGTCGGTAGTACACTAAAATCTTACTCCAAGGTTCTGTAACAAAGGCTTAAGCACACCTGCATTCTGTAGGATTGTCTCAACAAATTCTCTAAAGGCTCCTTCGCCTCCATGTATGTTGCCTTTTAAATGCACAGTGTTGCGTATGTAGTCGGGGGTATTGGCGGGGCAACCGCTCCATCCTACATTATTAAGAAGCTTTATATCGTTTATATCGTCTCCTATAAAAGCTATGTCATTAAGTGTTATGTCCATTTCATTGGCAAGCTCACGGGCGAGTTCAAGTTTGTCCTTTACTCCAATATAGCAGAGATCAATATTCAGTTTCCTGGCACGTTGCCTCACAATCTGGCTGTTTTCTCCTGTCATAATCGCTACCGGAATGCCGAGTTCGCGAAGTAGCAGAACGCCCCAACCATCTTTTACACAGAAGCGCTTCATGACATCGCCGTCAGAGGTATAGTACATGCCGCCGTCTGTCCAGACTCCGTCAATATCCGTGATGAAAAGTTTTGGTAATCCTTTCATAAAGTTTCGGTATCAGAAGTTGTTTTTTATTGAAGGTGTGAAGGATAGATGATTTCGTCAGCTGCTATGTCAACTAAAAGTTTATGTCCGACAACTTTCTCTTTCTGAGCCCATTTGAAACCGTCTCCCGGACTTAGAAGATGCAGGTCGTCTTCCTGGATTGTATGGCCGGCTTTCAGTGGTCTACGGGTTGCGATCGAACGTTCAAGCTTGACTTTTGCCGAAGCTACAGCCGGTTCGATATACAGATCCTCCTTCCCGAGCCATCGTTCTGTGATGCGTATATCGCGTACCATGCGGTTTACACCGTCGGGACCAAGCGATCCTTGTTGGTCGGTACCTTTCATATGGCGGTCTATCGTTACATGCTTTTCAATTATACGTGCACCCATACCCACCGCCACAGCAGGTGCGGCAATCCCGATAGTGTGGTCCGAGAATCCGATGGTATATTGAGGATAATGGTGTTGCAGGTAGGTGATGCTGCGCAAATTCAGGCTATCCGGTTGTGTGGGATATTGACTTACGCAATGCAATATGGCTATATCGGAATGGTAACGGGTAATTACGTCAAGCGCATCATCAAGTTCTTTCTTGCCAGCCATTCCGGTAGACAGTATCATGGGGATCCTGGTTTCCGCCATAGCCTGAAGTAACGGCAGGTTTGTGAGATCACGGCTTGCAACCTTAAGTCTGTCGGGAGTTAGAAGCTTGAGCAGTGACAGGCATCCTGTTGAGCATAGTGTTTCGACAAAATCGAGTCCGAGACTTTTCGCGTGTTGATAAATCTCCAGATGATCCTGATCATCAAGTTCCAGAAAAGCCCGGTGTTCCCCATATGTCTTTCCAAATGAGTGTGGGGAATTATAAGGTCTGTTCATCTGCGATGCCGCGAGTTCCTCTTTCAGATCACGTTTTGTCAGTTTCACAGCATCCATAGGCTGGAGATCTATCCCCGAAGCTTCGTCACGGACCGGGCGACTGACGAGATCTACTATAAGTTTTGCGATATCTACAGAGCCGTTATGGTTCTGACCTATTTCACCAATAATGTATGTATGGTTGTCTGTGTTCATTTTTCGTTTTGAGCTATGTTTTGCTTCATAATCTTGCCATATAATGGATTTGAGTCTATAAGATCAACCAGTTTCTCTACGGAACCGTCGGTTCTGTCACGGTGAATTCTGTATAGCTCGCTCAGCAATTTGAAATCCGAAGGTGTGTCAAGAGTCAGACGCAAGTCTGTACGCGTCTGGAGGAATTCCGGCAATGGAATTAAGTTTATACTGAAATCCTCAGGATGGGTATACAGGTAAATTGTAACATGCTCTCTGTAGAGTTTGTCTTCAGAAGCACTCCATGCACGACACAAGGCATCTGCAGTAGCCAATTCGGCATAAAGTCCGAGGTGAGACTTTATTGTCGGTCTGCCGTCCGGGAATCCGTAGGCAAGATAGTCTGTCGGATTCTTGTCATGGAACTTGAACATAGATTCGAAACTTCCGGTTTGCAGAAACGGATTATCCGAGCATGCCCGAATCACTCTGTCAAGCCCGAATCTGTCTGCGGCTCCAATGAATCTTGAGAGGACATCCTCCTCCGAGCCCCTGAAGCATTCTACATCATGTTGCGCGGCTACCGATTCCAATATGTCGTCTGCCGGATTCACAGTTGTGGCAAGCACAATCTTGCGATCCGGACAATCGCGTGTTATATTATCGAGGATTATGTCAATGATCCGACGTTCCCCATCAAACGGCTGGAGAATCTTAGCCGGCATTCGAGTAGAGCCGGAGCGTGCCTGTATTACTATTCCGTCGTTCATTTTTTATATGAATCAAGTTTGAGAGTATGTTGAGCTTTAAATGATTTTAGCACAGACAGAGGCTTCGGAGGAATTTTTCAAGATTCAGGAGGGAGCATAGCGGGCTATGTAACCTAATGAATCTTGTAAAAGCACCCGGAGGATCGTTTGTGATGAAATCAAAAATTTCCATACTCTTTATAAAAGTTTAATTCGGTTTAAAACTCAACGTACTCTAAGTCTCGGAAAGGCGTCGATGAAACTTCCGGGGGTGATATTGATTATTTCCTTACCTAATGTCCGGGCATAATCGAGAAGAGTGAAATATGCCTTGAATGCCACATGCATGTGATATAGTATCGTATGAAGTCTTGCAGGATTCAGATCCTCCTGTTTTACGGTGTCTGCTTTCGATGAAGTGTTGTCATAGAAGTGTTTCTGATGCATCAGAACCTGATTGTCTTCTGTGACGCTTATTTCCGGCAACCATGAATGGTCAGCTCCAGCCAGATATATTTTCCGGAAAGGAAGCCTTAATCCTATAGCTATCGAAGGAATCAGCACATTGTGAGGACGAGGAACTCCAAGACCTTTGCGATATAAAAAATTTGAGAGAGCATTGAATCCTTCGACCGGTGTGGTGTTATAAAGGTGAATGTGTATTTGGGGATTGGTACTTACAATTTTCTGCCATTCTTTATTTCCCGATGCCCGCACGGGTATGAAAAGATGTAGATCCCAGTCTGTATTTTTTGCGAGAGCCACGAAAAGAGAATCCCTTTTTTCCGGTACAATCCAGAAAAGTGGGTCTGCAATCAGGTACAGTTCAGGTTTCAGTTCTCTGAACATGGGAGAGAGAACTGAAAAATTTACCGCCATAAGTGTTTTGTTTTCAATAAACTGACGGTTTTCGGCTACTGTATCGTTCAGTGAAGGTCCGTTTGCGAGAATAATAAGTTCATTATGGTTTCTGAAGTCCCGGGGTAGAGGGGAAGGCTTTCGGGAAAGTAAAGCCACCTTCACGATACTGAGCATACTTTGCTCCATTTTTCCGCACCAGGATACAATCTTGTCCAGTTTGCTCATTTTTACATGTATTTACTCACCATCCCACAATTGCAAATTTAATAAAAATATGAAACTGCTCAAAATTATTGTCAAGAGGGTTAATAATTTGATAGATTATAACGTTAGATTATAACAACTTCTAAGTATTCAAAATAATCAATTATATATGACTCATAAAGACCCGCCGTCCGGACGGCTTTTCTCTACCCGTCTTGGAGTGCTTGCAACAACTGTCGGATCATCGGTTGGATTAGGAAATATATGGCGGTTTCCATATGAAGCAGGTACTCATGGAGGCGGAGCTTTCCTTTTTTGCTATCTGATATTCACTTTTCTTATAGGCATACCTGTCGTATGCTCCGAATTTGTAATGGGTCGTTACACGCGGTCTGATGTGTCGGGAGCATACCGGAAGCTTGCCACTCGCGGGAAATGGTGGATTATGGGATATTTAGGTATTTTAGGAGCCGTACTTATCATAGGTTTTTATACTGTTGTGGCAGGATGGACTCTTGAATATCTTACCAAGTCGTTGACCGGAGAACTTACTGCGTCGGCAACTTCTGCCGATCTGCATGTCCGATTCGGTTCTTTTATTACAAGCACCTGGCAGCCGATTCTTTGGATAATAGTGTTTATGGGGCTTAATTATTTTATTTTGATAAAAGGAGCCGCAGGAATAGAAAAAGTGTCCAATGTGCTTATGCCGCTGCTTTTTCTGATTCTTATAGTTTTTTGTATCAATTCCCTGATGCTTCCCAAAACAAGCGAAGGATTGCAATTTCTCTTTACACCTGATTTCTCTGCGGTGACACCACGTATGCTTTTGTCGGCACTCGGGCAATCGTTTTTTTCGTTGAGTCTTGGAATCGGATGCATGACTACATATGCATCTTACTTTTCCGACAAAATCCATCTTGGCAGAGATGCCGCTATAATGGCTATTCTGGACACGACAGTGGCGACATTGGCAGGAATTATTATTTTTCCGGCAGTATTTACATACGGATTTTCCCCGACAGCCGGACCTACATTGGTGTTTGAGGTATTCCCTGAGATATTTGTAAACTTCGCCGGTGGAGCAGTGTGGTCAACATTGTTCTTTGCGTTGCTTGCCATAGCTTCGCTGACGTCTACAATATCCATGCATGAGATTGTGATCAAATTCCTGACAGATAAATTGGGAATGCACAGACGAAGCGCGACGTTGCTTGATATAGGCGTAACTACAATGTTGGCGGTATTGTGTGCCTTGAGTTTTGGTAAACTTCAGAATATTACTGTAGCAGGTTTGACATTTTTCAATCTGTTTGATTATCTTGCATCAAATATAATTATGCCTTTAGGAGGAATGATATGTTCCATATTCGTCGGCTGGGTGGTTGAGAGAAAAGTAGTAAATGATCAGCTCACCAATCATGGAACATTGAGAGCCGGTTTTTCAAAATTCATAGTATTCTCATTGCGTTATATCGCTCCATTGGCAATATTTGTGATTTTTCTGAATTCTCTGGGAGTAATTTAGAAATAGTTATCCGGTTCTCTGAGTGCTATTATTTTGATATGCGTTTGTGTTTACCTCTATTGGTTGCAATCATACCCAATACTACAATTACCATGGCAGCCACTTGTATCCATTTAAGATGATCCAGTTTCATTAAGACTGCCGATATTGCCGCAAATACGGGTATAAGGTACTGATAGAGAGACACCATCTCGGAACCGATCATTCTCTGGGCAGGCTGTACAAGGAAGTATGCCAAGAAAGTAGGGCATAACAGAATAAATCCGATTTCAAGCCAGGGTACAGCCGGGGCTCCGTGAAGCAATGGCAATTTGTCGAAGCCGATAAATAGAAAGAGTCCAGGAATGGCTGCAAAGAGAAACACCCATCTAAGCAGTGTGATAGGATGATACTTTTTTGACGGACCCTCCATAACATACAGATAAAAAGCATAACAGATGGTGGAAATTATCGCAAGGGTGTCGCCCAACAGGTTGTCGGAGCCGTGATTGGCATCCGAAGATCCGGAAAGAATCACCAAGGCGGCTCCAGTCATTGAGATTATGATTCCGGCATATTCCAGCCATGACGGACGGCTTTTATCGAATATTACCTGCATAAGAATCACGAATACCGGAGGAAGAGTCATTATGATGGATATGTCAATGGGATTTGCGTAGCGCAAGGATGTCACGAATAGATAAATGAACAGGAATAGTCCTATAAAACCGGCAGGAACTATGCGCTTCCAGTCTCCTTGATCAATGCGTTCGTTATTCATGAAAAGTGATACCAGCCACATAAGCAGGCAGCCTCCTGCCAGACGGACAGCGGCGATGCTGTCTGCTGTCATCCATGTCGGTATCAAAGCCTTGGTTAAAGTAACATTTACTCCCCAGAATATTGTTGCGGTCAATATGCATACATTGCCTGTCAGGAGGGATCCGGCTTTATTCCCTTTTGTATTCATAAGGTAATATTATTTTAGATTAATTTATTCCCAAGTCTTTAACGGTTGCGGCGGGCAATGGGTTCAGACTGTGATGAGTATGAAAAAAGCAAAATACCTGGAATCGTTATATAGATATCATTTTCTCGAAATAAATTTAGACAGCTTCTAAACAGTTTCTAAATAAAATCGTATATTAGCATCTTGAATATGCTAATCTGACACGATGATGAAAATAAAATATTGTATTATGGTCGCTTTGGCTTGCATTCCGGGAATTTTCTGTCAGGCGGAACTGCCTCGGGCAGACTTCCGGGTAGTGCCATTGCCGAATTCAATCGAGAATATCGAAAGTTCCAAACCATTCCTGCTGACAGGGGACTGTTGTATAATATGCGGAAATGATACGTTGACCGGAAGACTTCTTGCAGAGGATATATTTAAGATCACCGGACTTAATCTTGCAGTGCAGGAGAGTGCTTCCAAAAAGAATCAACGGGCTGTACGATTTGAGACTGATGCCACTGTGTCAAATCCGGAGGGATATCGAATAAATGTGGACAGCAAAGGGATTCGCATCTCGGCATCCTCAAGGGCAGGTCTGTTCTATGGATCAAAAACTCTCGTCAAGTCATTGCCCCAGAGAAAAACGGATACAGTGTCCGTTCCTGCAGTGCGGATTTCTGATGCACCAAGATTTGCTTATCGAGGAATGCTTCTTGACTGCGGCAGACACTTTTTCCCGGTAAAGGATGTGAAGGTATTCATAGATATGCTCGCACTTCACAATATGAATACACTTCATTGGCATTTGACGGAAGATCAGGGCTGGCGTTTTGAGGTCAGGAAGCACCCTGTGCTCACGGAAGTAGGTTCAAAAAGGAGAGGTAGCGAGATCGGTTGGTCTGTGGGACTCAATGACGGTGTTCCGCATGAGGGTTTTTATACACAGGATGACTGTCGTGAGGTGATCCGTTATGCGGCAGAACGGAATATTACGGTTATACCGGAGATTGATATTCCGGGACATACCACATCGCTTCTGGCTTGCTTCCCGGAGATCGGTTGTACCGGAGGACCGTATTCCGTCAGTGATCACTGGGGTGTGCATGAGGATATCGTATGTGCGGGAAATGACCATACGTTCGAGATCCTGCGCGATGTTCTTGATGAGGTTTGTGAGGTGTTTCCGTCGGAATATATCAACATCGGAGGTGATGAGGCGCCCAAGACAAGATGGGAACAATGTCCAAAATGCCAGGCGCGCATAGAGAAGGAGGGTATTATCGCAACCGACGGGCATTCCAAGGAATCTGCCCTACAGGGCTGGTTTACGCATCAGATAGAACAGTACCTTAATAAGAAGGGAAGAAAGGTCATAGGCTGGAATGAGATTGCGGAGAGTGTTGCATCCGCTTCTTCCGCCATCATGAACCGTTACGATTCTGTAGCCACAGCCAATGCTGTTCGTGAAGGCAGGGATGTGGTGGTGAATACCTCCGCATATTGCTATTTCGATTATCCCCAAGGTTCTGATCTGCGTCTTGAGCCGAAGCTTTTTCCGCTTGGAGAGACTGTAGGTCTCAGTCGTGTGTATTCTCTCGAACCTGTGCCTGCAGGATTGACTGAAGAGGAGAAAAGCCACATATTGGGGGTTCAGGCAAATGTTTGGGGTGAGTTTATCGACAGGTTATTGCTTGTCCAGTATCAGACATTGCCCCGCATGGCGGCGATGGCAGAAGTGCAATGGACAGAACCTGCAAACAAGAACTATAAGGATTTCCTTCACCGCCTACCTAATATGCGGAAGTCTTATGATACCAACGGCTATTTCCATCGGGCACATATAGAGTGAAGGAATGTGCTCCGCTTTATTTCAATCTGAATATCATCGGTACATTCATTTTGGTCCGCACGGCTCTGCCGTTGATTTTTCCGGGTGTGAACTTAGGCAATAACTTCACAACACGCATGGCTTCCTTGTCAAGTTCGGGGCTTACGGATTTTATGACATTGACATCGCCAACACTGCCGTCCCTCTCTATGACGAAACTGACCGTCACTTTCCCCTGTATTCCGTTTTCCGCCGCAAGTGGAGGATATTTTTGGTTTCTTGCCAAAGTTGATAAGAGAGCGCCTAAGCCTCCCGGAAACTCGGGCTGTGTCTCAACTGTTGTGTATATGGAGTTATCATCGGTTATGGTCTTCTGTACGTTATAAGACACCATCCCTGTATTAATAGTTTCGATCTGCTTTGTGCCGTCTGCATCCATGTATCCATATACTACAAGTGGTGCGGCAGTTTCAGCTGCATGGTTTAAAAGATAGTCGACATCGCGGCGGGTGAATTTATCCAGTCCAGCCATACCCCCGACTACTCCGTTCAAGATTCCGGGGTGGGCGGAATCTCCGTCCATTTCAAGGAAACAATAGTATGGGCATACTACATAACCGTCCTTGTACTTGCCGATATGATAAGTATTATATCCGACTCCGCCTCCACTTTCCACCACTACATAAAGGTCTGAGCCGACTTCCCATGCAAGCATCATATTGGAATCAAATATCTCTTGCGGAGTCAGTTTGAAGGTTCCTATTTTGCGAAGAGAGTATGCTGTAGTCCAGACTGACAACGGCTCGTCACCATTATCGAATTCCAAGTTGATCCAACCTCCATCCTTGGCTTTGAGCGGATGATTTCCATATAATTTCACAATATCCCACCATTCCGGTATTGCTGACCTTGATGCCCATTGAAAAGAGCAATCTTCTCCGCATTGCGAAACGAGTACATCTGACGATGCATTTGGCTTCTGGTAGATAACGGGGGGATTGTCTGTGTCTTTGGGGGAGACAAGTATCTCCCATGTAGGCACAGGGACATCAAAAGGTATTTTCACTTGTGCATACACTGACATGGAAATTGCACAGATGAGGATGATAAAATAACAGGATCTTTTCATTATAAGATTATTTTGCAGTTACATTGAAAGTATAGACGGTCTCTCCGTTGGCACTTGTCCAGGTGCCGTGATAGCGTTTGGACGAGATCGTACCCTCGAATTTGCCGGTCATGTTCATGCCGACATATTCCTCAAGCACAAGGTGCTCGTAGTCGTCGGTCAACTGACCTCGGAGCTGTATCGGGGTCCCGTTCTTGGTGTAGAAGTATTCACCGGTATAGAATGCGCCGCCATCGCTTGTCAGTTTCATTTCGATAGCATATTTGCCGTTGATGGTGCCTTTGTATTCATGTGTATATTCATTTCCCACAGGCTCTTCATAATCGGGAGTGGAAATTTCGGTTTTAGGTTCCTCTTCAAAGCTCATGGTTATATTGTTGTTCCCTTTTGCGGGTGTAAGCGTAACATGTATGTTTTCAGAGGATCTTGAAATAGCCTTAATTCCTTCGGCATCTCTCGGCATTTCGTTTTGTGAATACAAGTGGGGCTGCTCGTTTTCATCTATTGTATAGACTACAAGTACATCGAGAGTATATTTCTTTCCTGCCACGAACGCGAGTGTCTCAACGCCATCACAGCACTCCGCCAGAGCACATACCCCTTCAAATCCGGGAGAAATCACTTTGATGCTGTCTGACTGGTTCTGACTGAAATAATCAATCACAGCCCGGCGCTGCCCCGGAGCTTGAATGGCTTGCTGCACATAATTCTGTTTGAACCCGGCTTGCTCCAGGGCTTTGAAGCTATCATAGTCAACCAGATTATTCAGAAGCGCATAACCTTCTTTGACTGTGCCGTAATCATCGTTGTATTTTACCTTAGCCCACTCTGCGCCATCCATAATCTCAACCAGGCTTAACTCTTTGCCGAATCCCCAGTCAGCAATTACCGTGGAATTGTTTGAGGGTGCGGAATGAATCTCGATATTTTGTGTAAACACATAACGACGCTCTTTAATGTCGGAAGAGGTTAGCCATGCAAACACCGCAATCAATATCAGTGCCAGAACTCCGACACCTATGCTGCCCCATATTATCCATTTCTTTTTGTCATTTCCGGTGTCAGAACCGGCTTCTTCGTCAACATCAAGAGAATCGGCAGATTTATAGGATCCGTCAACGATTGCCTCTTCTTCATCGAATTCTTCAATGACTTCAATTTCATCGTTCGATTCATCCTCTCTCTCGATTTGAACGACATTCATTTTGCGGTTGAATCCACCGTTTTTGATTTTTGACCAACCCATTATCAGGAAAATGAATTGGAGAACCCAGATTGTCAGTGCGGCTAAAGCCACTATGACAAGTATCGTAATTGCTAAACTTACAGAATTCATAATGGAGGAATTAAAGGAATGAACTGATTATATTGGGCAGTTCTCCAATCATGCCGATGCCGACAAAAAGCACTATAAGCCCGATTATAATCGGAAGGAACTGAAGAATTATGGCGAATGTGTAGGAGGTCTTCAGGTTCTTTGCTCCTTGACGGGCATGCTGGTTCCAGCTTTTCTCTCGCGACAGTTTATTGAAAGCTCCGGCGAATTTGAACAAGGAGATGAGATTCAGTATCCAACCTACAAAACGGAAAAGGAAACCAAACCATCCGAGGAAACCGGCAAGGAAATAACAGAATATTCCGGCTATTCCAAGCCAGCAGGCGCTTTTGAGATTTCCTGTAAGCCACTGAGCCCGCTCGGTAATCTGGGAGTTCTTGAATTTGGAAAGACCGATTACGTACATTACCCATCCTGCGATGCTGAGAATCTCGAAGATCCGCATGACAGTGGCAGTATTATGGTAATAGCCTATTGCTTTTGACAACTTATCATTCTCTTGTCCGAATTGCATTGCAAGTTCCGAATATCTCTCTACGATATTGAAAAATATACTAAGAAAGCTGTATATGGATTCGGAAATAGCGGCAAACCATCCAAAGAGGGTAAGCGCAAGTACGCCCCAGAAAATCAAATTGGTTGAGGTTTTCCAAAGTTGTATTCGTGAAGAAGATTGATTCATAAAAATCATGATGCCGCTGTCATCCTCTCATTGGCAGTTACATGGTTGGTTAGTACGAGAAAAGCGTAGGAATCAGTATCTGTTGCTGTTTTGTTTTATAATAAACTGTTGCTCAATCCCTTGATCATAGTAAGAAATTTTGCGAGAATTTCATAAAGTCAAGAATCAGCGAAGATAAACGCTTTCTTTTTATTACATTTTATTCACATAATTGGCTTTGCCACCGCATACCGGCTTTCAGCCGACATTCACTATTATGTTTCGTCGAATATATTTCGTATATTTGACTCACATAATTGGCTTCGCCACCGCGGACCGGCTTTCAGCCGACTTCCGCTATTATGTTTCATCGAATATATTCCGTATATTTGTCTTGCCTCCCTCAATTTGATATGATGAGGGAAATATGCGAGCAAATATCGTGAATTTTTTTGAGATACACAAAGATGTATTTGATATAATAAGTTTAAAACAACCATTATACACCGAATATAAGGAAAATATCGGCACTAATTCTCATCCGCGAATCAATGTGACGGTCACCTATACATTCGGTTATGGCAAGAAAGCACAACGTGGCAATGAGGTCGGAGAACAATATGGTTCAAACTCCGCCATAATGAAATAAAGATATGAATATTCTGATTATAGGGGCAACATCCGGTATGGGACACAATCTATGGAAGCATTATGTTTCATTGGGACATAATGTTATAGTTACTGGCAGAAGAAAAGAACTGTTAGACGATATGGAACGTAATTATCCAGAACTTACCCTATCAGTTCAATGTGATATTTCCCAAACTGAGTTATTGAATGATGTTTTGGAGAATGTCATACACAAATATGGTTGGATAGATTTGGTCATTGTTTGTGCCGGAATCGGAGAGTTGAATCCGAAAATGGATGTCGAAACAGAGCTGTCTACTCTTTCTGTGAATGTGATTGGATGGGCTAATGCAGTAGCTCTAATATACAGGCTCTTTGAACGGCAGAAATCGGGGCATCTTGTCACAGTTACATCTGTCGGAGGATTGCAGCCTGCTCCAATAGCACCGTCTTACAGTGCATCCAAGGCTTTCCAGATTAATTACACCAAATCCTTACAGTGCAAGGCAAAAGGAACGAATATAATTGTTACGGAGATTCGCCCCGGATTGGTTGGCACTCGAATGGCAAAAGGTGAAGGCTTGTTCTGGGTAATGCCACTTGAAAGAGTTTGTCAAAGTATAATAAAAGCTATTGATAAGAAGCAAAAAAGGCTTATTGTCACTCGTCGATGGCGTTTTATAAACTTTTTGCTTAAACACTTTATGTGATTGCTATTTGCTGTTTATTAGGGGTTAATATCACATACATACAGGAGTGAGAATAAGGAGCAGACTCGGAAAAGGTTGTAGGTGATAGTATTTGATATGTGAATCTCAAATGGTCTCAAGTAGTAGAATTAGAAGATGTGCTTTTGTCTGTCTATTAAGCTGATTATGTTCGGAAATTGTTGTATCTTTGTTAATTTTGGTGGACAATCTGTGGACAAAATAGATAAAGCATAATCTCCAGTTATTTAATTATTAGATAATTGGAGATTTTTTGTTAAGGTGGTTCCGCTTGGGAACCCGTATTTCGGAATATCTTTGAAATCAAAGATTCGCAATCTTTTGTTGTTTGATGCAGTCTTTTGGGGTATTGTCCATCTATTATCAGTATATTTAAATTAATGGACAAAGTACACCTTGTCAAACAATGCCAATCTGGAGATAGAGAAGCCTTCGGCATACTCTATCAGACTTACCTTGCGCCTATGCGTGAGGTCGTGGCATATTACATGCATGATGCTGATATAGAACAAGATATACTCCATGATGGTTTTCTGATTGCTTTTACATCAATAGGTTCTCTCAAAAATGGATCTAAAATAGAAGCATGGCTAACCTCTATAATGAAAAACTTGTCGCTCCAATATCTTAAAGATAAAGCCAGCCTCATTTCTGTCCCTATGTCGGATACCGCAATCGCGGATAATTCCGTTGCCTCTGCTGATAACGCACGCGAACTGACTTGGGAAGAATTAGACAAGATAATCGACAAATTACCGGAAGGTTACGGCAAAGTCTTTCGGCTTGCAGTTCTTGACGGACTTTCGCATAAAGAAATCGCAGCGTTGCTTGGGATTGCCCCTCATTCGTCATCTTCGCAACTCTCGCATGCAAAAGCTATGCTACGGCGGATGATAACGAAATATCGTGTTGAGATGGGTATTCTATCTATTTGTGGAATTATACTGCTTATTTGGCACGGGCTGTTCAAACATCGTGAAGACACTCCGTTAACCTCGATAATAAGCAGGAATGCCGAAAATGAGACTCCTGTTGTTACTAACACTATAAATAACGGGAGCTCTTCAATTGATAGCATTGCGCCAAATGCCAATATAATTTACAAGGTAATACGACATCGTGAAACACAACAGAATATAGCCGAGGCGACAATCACAACCGACGGTATTCCTGCTGTCAAAAATGACAGTATTACCAATGACACCATAAGGGTAATTCAGGATATCATTAACCGGAAAGAACTTATTTCACAGGAAAATTTCCCATCCACCAAACAATCCGAAAATTCTGATTGGTCATTGTCACTGGCTTACGCGGGCAGTCTTGAAAAAAACGACATGAACCGTTATAGAATTCCCTATCCGGCTTTGCCAGATGAGGAAGGACCTACGGGTGAAATCGAAGTCACGGAAAAGACACGTCATTATATGCCGTTGGTAATCGGCCTGTCTGTCAGCAAGTCGCTCACCTCGCGGTGGAGCGTGGAAACAGGCTTGCGTTACACATTCCTGCGGTCAGACTTCCTTTCTCAAAGCAAAGTGATGAATAAGGAAACAATCCAACGCATACATTATATAGGCATGCCCTTGAAATTCAACTACCGCATATTCACATATAATGGGTTCTCCGTGTACGGACAAGGAGGCGGCGCACTTGATATTCCTGTCAACGGCAGTCAGTCGATATTAGAGTATTCGTCACAATCGGGCAATTCTGCCAACACCATAGTCAATATACATGCGCCATTGCAATGGTCAGTCGAGGGTGGATTAGGCATACAATATTACTTTACGCCATCGTTAAGCATATACGCCGAACCTTCGTTCAAATACTATTTCAATCCTGACTCCGACATTAAAACGATACGACAGGATAAACCCTTTGAGTTTACCATACCGATAGGACTAAGGTTGACGTGGTAGTTTTATAAAAGTTAGAGTGCCTTATGCAGTCTTTGGGGTATAATTTCATCTATACGGTGAAATTATCAACACCAAGACGTGCATAAGATAATGAAGTGATTTAAACTTTTTGCGAAAACTTAACGAAAGTGAATTTATGTATTTTTCGAGGTCAGTCTTCATCAATATTTTGGCATCTTCCGGTTCTTTTCATCGGTTGCATAGCCCGCTATGCAACCGATGAAAAGAACCGGAAGATGCCAAAATATTGATGAACCTTAACCTCGAAAAAAGTTTAAATCACTTCACTAAAAATAAAATCGATGAAAAGCCTGAGCATTAAAATTTACTGCTTATTGCTTTCTATAATATTCGTGTTATGCGCGGATGACGTAGAGGCGAGCGAGACATCAAACCAATTCACGGTATCGGTATCCGGCACATTGCCTGTGTTGTATATAGAAACGGAAAACCGACAACCCATTGTATCCAAAGAAACATACCTCAATGCTTTATATTGGCTTGATCCGACAGGCGCTGAGAGCATTGAGCCTCTCGGCTCCAAAATTTCCCCGCTGCCTATGCAAATCCGAGGAAGGGGGCATTCGTCATGGAAAGGCGTTAAGAAACCATACAAAATAAAACTCGGTAAAAAGACAACTTTGATGGGTATGCCTGAAAACAAACATTGGGCATTGCTCAAACCAACCGAAAATACCGTTGCCGGATTACAGTTTGGTAAGCTGATGGGTATGTCGTGGACTCCAAGTTTCCGCCCGATTGAAGTCGTATTGAACGGAGATTACATTGGATTGTACTTCCTTACAGAAACAATCCGTATAGATGAGAATCGCGTGAATATCTATGAACAGCAGGATCAGGAAACTAATTCCGAATTGATAAAAGGCGGTTGGCTGGTGGAGGTGGACAACTACCACGATGAATGTCAGATTACCATTCCCGAATGTAGCAGATGGAACCTGACTCTCCGTTACCATTCACCGGAAAATCTGTCTGACCCTCAGTTGCAATGGCTTACAAACGAGTTCAGGGCTATAAACGCAGCAATATATTCCAAAGACAAGACTTCGACCGAGTGGGAGGAATATATTGATGTTGAGAGCATGGCCCGTTTCTTCATATTGCAGGAAGTTATGGATAATCCGGATGGCTTTCACGGCAGTTTTTATCTTCATAAGGATATGGGTGTCAATCCCAAATGGATTGCAGGTCCCATTTGGGATTTGGCATGTTACAACCGGGAAAAGACCGACTACACATTCAAAATGAAAGTCCACTATGGTATTACTCCTCATTGGATTGGGGAGATAATCCAATATGATAGCTTTTGCCAATCGGTAAAATCAGTTTGGGATGAAGTTTACCCGAATAGGCTCTCAAAAATATACGACTATATAGACGAAACCGTCTTGCTTCTTGCCGAGGCTTGGAAAAAGGATTGCGAAAGATGGAGTGAAGATCCGACGCAGACAGCGCAACTCAGGGCTGACAGAATAAAGAATGCTTTAAGGCGTAATATCGAGTGGTTCAACAATCATCTGCCTGTCAGCGAATATGCTGCCATTCCATCTATTCAAGGAGTCGCCGCCAAAATTCCAATAAAAGTATTCAACCTGCAAGGGTTCTATATCGGGGAATATGAAAACGAGGTCGATGCGATTTTCAATTTGAAAAAAGGAATCTACATCATCAATCATAAAAAGGTAATAATCAAATAATATGAAACATTTAATCATTCAATTCATGTCTATAACATTGAGTTCTATTGCATTGAGTTCTTGTTCAAGCATGGAGGATGTAGCCATTCAAAATCCGTATATTTCCAATTTTGGAAATACCGGTTGTCGGTTGCATTGGAATACCGACAACGCTGAGAGTCGGAGTGAAGTCAATAAAGGCTCGTTTGAGATGTTTTTTGAGGAACAGGTTGCCAAATGCAAATTCACATCTCTTTAATATCCTTGTGATTACAAGCAAGTGAATGTCAAAATCATATATAACAATGGGACAATGACGATAATTGAATATCCCTCATCAGATACAGCAGATTGTCGTTGCGAGATAGACGCATTTTTTACCATTGCAAATATACCTCAAAATGGCTTTATTTTGAAAATATATCATGGTGATACAGAAGGCAATTATGATGTTGATAATCCAAAATATGTTGGCTATGTAAATATAGACAACAATAAAATTAGCGTTCGATATTGATAGCACCATAATGTATCGGATACTGATTATATATGACAGTCCGGCGGATAATCCAACGCGGAGTGCTGAACCAATTTTGATGGACAATCTGTAGACAAAGCAGATAAAATAAGATCTCCAATTGTCTAATAATTAAATAATTGGAGATCTTGTTGAGGTGATCCCACTTGGGGAAAACCGCATTTCGAAATATCCTTGAAATCAAATATTTACAATTCTCATTTAACAATGAACCTGATTATGTAAAAGCCGGAAACTATTGGAGATGGCTAAACGCAAATTGCTGAAAGAGGGTGTTGAAGTCGTGAGTGGCACTCACAAGTTCAAATTTGAGGCCCCTGACGGAAAACTCCGTATGGCTGATGTGCTTAACAGTGAAGGCGTTTCGATATTGGCTAAACACTATCCCAACAATCGGGCAAATGAATTTCTTGATTGGTTCACTTATAGTGACAATACACTGGACGGGCAAAGCCGTAAAAAAGCATATCAGTTGTATGAGAGCGGTCTGTTACAACGGCTTGAGCCGGGCAGCATAAAATGTCTGCAACAGATACACGCATATATATTCGGTGGCTTATATGATTTTGCCGGGCAGATTCGCACAAAGAACATATCTAAGGGAGGCTTTACCTTTGCCAACTGTATGCACTTCCCCGAAACGCTACTTACTATCGAAAGAATGCCAGAAACGACTTTCGATGAGATTATCGACAAATATGTCGAAATGAATGTCGCCCATCCATTCATGGAGGGTAATGGACGGAGTACTCGCATTTGGTTCGATATAATGCTCAAACGTTCATTGAAACGATGTGTCGATTGGAGCAAGATAGACAAAAATGAATACCTGTCAGCTATGCGTGAGAGTGTGGCAGAGAATTCTCATATCAAAAGTCTGATCAAATCAGCGTTGACAACAAGAATAAATGACCGCGAAATGTTCATGAAAGGTATCGACTACTCATATTATTATGAACAAAACGACTGAATGAAAAATTTCTAACTATTAGATTCATAGTGTCGCAAAGACATGGGCATTGTATGAAAGTCTGTTCATACCGTTTGCGGTAATCCTTTCCGTGCCATTTGGCCTTGCAGACAGGCATAATCATGCTTATAGGTCTGTTGGGCAAAACCGCAATTCTTCTTACCGAATATGCCACCGAGGAACATGCAAAGGTAACGACATAAAACTGTCGGCGCTATTGGCAGCCAAGGCACGTTTCTGCCAGATACTTATGACCTCCGCAACGATGATACTGGGTCTTGTACCGATGAAATTTGCCACCGGGGTTGGTTCAAACGGCTCCAAATCGCTGGCAATCGGGGTGATTGGCGACATGATATTCGGAACGATAGCACTCCTGTTCATCACTCCGGCTCTATTCATTCCTCTTTGCCGACTTCAGGAGAAATTTTTCAAGCAGTAATAGATATCACTCTAAAAATACTAAGTTAATAACTGAATAATGTAATTACTTGCCTAGTTTAACATTGTTATCATACGCTTTTGCCCATTTCATAGGCTTGTCGCAACAGTTCGGGGCGTGCTGAAATCTCTCCTTTCTCATATACCCCTTTCCCGTAAATCACGTCTTTTTCAACCGAACCCTCAAGACAGGCTGCAAATCCTCGGAAACATTCCAATGTGCAGTCCATAACAGTGTCGGTGTCTTCGGCTGCGGTCATGATATAGTAGAACTCCTTGTTTTTTATTTCAAGCCAACGTGCCACGCTTCGGTCAATCACCGCCTTCAACTGAGCGTCAATCGAATAGAAATATACCGGTGACGCCATTACGATAACATCCGCATCAAGCATCAAATCAAGGATTTCCAACATATCATCCTTTACGGCACATTCGCCTTTGTGGTCACGGCAAAAATAACAGGCGCGACAATAGCCTATCTTTTTGGATGACACTAATATCTTGGTCACGGTGTTGCCGGCTTCCTGCGCTCCCTTCATGAAATTGTCGCACAGCGTATCGGAGTTACCTCCCTTTCTCGGGCTGCCGGATAATATCAATATTTTCTTGGACATATAGGTTTTGGAATTGATTAGACTGCCTGTTTACGATACTGCAAGGGTGTCAGCCCGGTTAGTTTTCTGAACATCCTGTTGAGATGATGAGGATAATTGAACCCGCAACGATACGCTATTTCGCTTATGGACATATCGGTTTCGGCAAGCATGGTCTTTACCCGGGCGACAACCGCCAGTTGGATCATCTCTATCGGCGATTTGCCGGTTTCTTTCTTTACGAGGTCACCAAAGTAATTCGGTGACAAAAACACCTTTTCAGCGCAAAACTGAACCGTGGGAAGCCCGTGGGTCTGCGGCATATCGGAATCCAGATACTCGTTCAGCATTTTCTCAAACTTGGAGAGAATATCATGGTTAGGTAGCTCACGGGTGATGAACTGCCGTTCATAAAACCTCACACAATGATTAAGCAGAAGCTCGATGTTGGAACATACAATATTTTTGGTGAACTTGTCTATCGGATGTTCAAGTTCAGCCCGTATTTCCGAGAGGCAACCGAGTATGGTATGTTTCTCTCGCTCTGAAAGGTGTAGCCCCTCGTTGGTGTCGTATGAGAAGAATGTGTATTCCTTCATCCGGCTTGACAGGGGTGTGCGTTTTATAAGGTCGGGGTGGAACATCAACACCTTTCCTTTGGGAGAGATTGTTTCACCCCCGTCATTCACTCCCGCGCTCTGTCCGGGACCGATAAACAGCATCGTGCCTTCCTGATAGTCGTAACGGCTACGGCCATACTGGATTGTGCCACATTCAAGCTCCTTATAATAAATGCAATAAAACCCGAACCACTTTCGCACATGGGGTATGGATTTCAAATCGGCAAAATCCACCATGCTGACAAGCGGGTGCAGGGTTTCAGTACCCAGCAGACGACAGTAATCGTCCACATTGTTCAGTGTGATAATCTCGGCGTTCATAACACTGCAAAATTACTCAATATCTTCTGATGTTCACAGTCATCAATCAAGTTTCAGTAAAAGGGGTTATAGTTTCAGTAATAAAGGTTAGCTGTTGGTGGCCATTGTATTACAATCCGTAAAGACGGTTATTCAATCAGTAATGTGTGTAATGACTGAACCTTATTACGTGCCTAACTTTGCCAAAAAATAAAACCCTTAATGATATGAGCAGATATTTGTTGGCACTGATTGCCCTAATCGGCACAGTTCAGTCGGGATGCGCCCAGTATGAACCGGCTGTAAATGAAGCCTCCTCTGAATTATTCGGAGGCAAAAAAGTCCTTGTCGCCTATTTCTCTTGGGGCGGCACCACCGAGCGTTTTGCAGAAGAGATTGCAACGCAGACGGGAGCGACACTATTCCGTATCGAACCTGTCAATCCTTATCCCTCCGAGTACACTCCATGCACCGAAGTGGCAAAAGAGGAGCTTGAAAGCAATGCCCGACCTGAAATAAAAGGGAATGTGGAAGATTGGGATAGATACGACATCGTATTTATCGGCTGCCCCGTATGGTGGCACACAGCTCCGATGATAATATCCACGTTTACAGAGAACTATGATTTCAGCGGCAAGACAGTTGTCCCGTTCTGCACCTATGCGGCAACTTACCGGGATGAAACTCTCCGCAAAATCGTGGAACTGACACCTTTGGCCAATCATCTTGAAGGATTGGGAACCACAGGCTCAACCTCACCTATCGGTGAATGGCTGCAACGGATTTCAGCGCAATATTATGCACAAACCGCCGGAATTGCAGACGTTCAATCCGATGCAGATAGCGACAGGCTCACATATTATACATTAGACGGGATAGCACAACACTCAAAGCCACAACGACCGGGACTTTACATAGTGTCAGACGGATACTCGTCAAAAAAAGTAATATTATGAAAACTTCAAAATCAATAATCACAACACTGTTTGCAATGGTATCCGTTTTTCCCTTTGCAAACGCTCAAAACAATAGAAATATGGACACTTCCCCATTGTCTTTTGAATATGCCGACATGGCCGGCTTCAAGAGTTTCAATTCAAATCCATTCGGATTAGTATATGAGAATGCCATTACCGAAAACCTTCCGAGCAAGGTCAATATCCATCCGATAACTTACATTCTTGACGGCTTGAAAATTTCGGCCAATGTATATACTCCGACCAATTACTCGCCTGACGGAAACTTCGCAGGCATAGTTGTGGCCCATCCAAACGGCGGTGTGAAAGAACAGGTCGCCGGACTGTATGCACAGCGTCTTGCAGAGAACGGGTTTGTGACATTGGCATTTGACGCCGCATATCAGGGCGCAAGCGAAGGAGAGCCGAGGAATGTGGATCTTCCTTCAAACCGCATTGAGGACATTCGCAGAGCTGTTGACATTCTTTCCCAATATCCCGGAGTTGACATACAAAGGATAGGTCTGCTCGGTATCTGCGGCGGAGCCGGTTATTCTGTGAAAGCGGCTCAGATAGACAAACGTATCAATGCGTTGGCTACATTGAGCCTGTTCAATTCCGGGCTGGCACGGAGAAACGGATACTGTGATTCTCAGATTGCAACAATACAGGAACGGCTTGCCGATGCCTGTGCCGCACGTATGCGGGAGGCTCAGGGCGGAGAAACCGAATATCTTGGTGACATGAGTTCAGTCTCACCACAACAGGCCGAGAAATTGCCTTTTGACCTATACCGTGAAGGCTATACATACTATATGCAAACCCACAGTCACCCCGGCAGCACTTTCAAGTACACAAAATCAAGCCTCCCTGAACTTGTCGGATTTGACGCATCCAATGGCATGGAGCTAATAAATGTGCCGTTGCTTATGATTGCCGGAGGAATGGCCGATTCATTCTATATGGAAAACCCAGGCTCGGTTGACCCTGTGAGCCAAGACAATTTTGACCCCTG
>CAJTWL010000025.1 GCA_910579845.1 uncultured Muribaculaceae bacterium
AAAGAATATATTCATTACACGTTTTAACATTCGTAAATAAGTCAAGACGAGTTCAATGTAGTAAATTTGCATATTGCAATTCTGATATTATGATTTTTTATTTTAGCGGGACGGGAAATAGCGGCTATGTGGCGAAGGAGTTGGGTGGCATGCTTGGTGAGCGAGTGGTGAAAATAACCGATGTCGCTCCCGGAAATGTGGTATACGAGGGTGAATCTTTAGGATTTGTTTTTCCCGTTTACAGTTGGGGTGTTCCTCCGTTGCTGATTTCCTACGTTCAGGCATTGTCAGATACTTTTATCGAAGCGGCAGACAAATATCCGGTATGGATGGTCTGTGTATGCGGAGACGAGACTGCACTTGCTCCCGAGATGTTGAAAGATGTTCTTGAAAATAGAGGATTGAAATTGTCCGGAGGATGGTCTGTAATTATGCCTAATAATTATGTGCTTCTCCCCGGATTTGATGTCGACAGTGCGGAAGTGGAGAGAGAGAAACTGTCAAAGGCTCCTGATGCGATTGCCGGGATTGCGGAAAAGATTGGAAAAGGTATATGGGAAGAGAATTATATCCGCGGTTCCTCCGCATGGCTGAAGAGCAGACTTATATATCCTCTTTTTAAAAGATGGGGCATATTCCCTTCTAAATGGCATGCAGATGGCAATTGCATCAGTTGCGGTAAGTGTGTCGCTGTATGCCCGATGCACAATATAATCATGAAAGGAGAACGACCGGTGTGGGGTAATGATTGCGTCAGTTGTCTGGCATGCTATCATGTATGCCCCGTACATGCGGTGCAATATGGTAACGCTACCCTCAAAAAAGGACAGTATATCTTTAGAATATAGAATTTATAAGCTTATAGCCGAGATAGAGGAAGAGGAAACCGCCGGCAATACTAAGCAACATGTAAAAAATGCACCACCACCCTCTGTTGTCGCTGAGAAGCATGTGGTTTTCATACATAAATGTGGAGAATGTGGTGAATCCGCCACAGAATCCTGCCGTAAGGAAAAGACGCATATTGTCGCTCATTACAGTGCCTTTCTCAAGCAGGGCATATACGATACCCAATATCAGGCAACCCAGCACATTTACAGAAAGTGTGTTTAATGGAAAGCCTGTCGGTACATTGTCCTGAACAATTTTACCGAGTCCGTAGCGGGATGCTCCCCCGAATCCGCTTCCGATCGCCACTAAAAACATATTTGTCAAAATTTGTGTTGACATAATGAAGTGATTTAAACTTTTTGCGAAAACTTAATGAAAGTGAATTTATGTATTCTTCGAGGTCAATCTTCATAAATATTTTGGCATCTTCCGTCCCTTTCATCAGTTGCATAGCCCGGCCGGCGTCCGGCTGACATCCATGCTCCCTCTTCAAGAACCGGAATCTGCTCAGAATCTTAATGAACCTTAACCTCGAAAAAAGTTTAAATCACTTCAATTAAACAACTTTTTAAATAGAACGAATATTCGGATAATTAAATTATATGGAGGAGTTATTGCCATTGGAGAGACATCCGTTCGAGCCTTTTGTGCCTGAGAATGCCAAAGTTTTGATTATGGGAACATTCCCGCCACAGCAGAAGCGCTGGTCAATGGATTTTTATTACCCTAACCGCACAAATGATTTCTGGTATATGATGGGTGTTGTCTTTTACGGAGACAGAAATGCCCTTTTGGTTCCCGGAAGTAGGAATTTTGATCTGCCTAAAATAAAGAGTCTGTTGAATGACAAGGGTATCGCTTTAAGCGATACGGGCTATCTCATAAGACGTCTTGCCGGCAATGCTTCCGATAAGTTTCTCGAGATTGTGGAACCGGTGGATCTTGAGTTCCTTCGCTCGCGTATGCCGGGGCTTAATGCTGTGGCTACAACCGGAGAGAAAGCTGCCGAAACTCTTGCTACGATCACTGATACTGTCGCTCCACGCATGGGGGAAAGCATAGTTGCTCCAGATGGTCTGAAGATCTGGCGGCTTCCCTCCACCAGCCGTGCCTATCCGTTGAAACTCGAGAAGAAAGCTGAATATTATGAAAGATTCTTTCGAGATTCTCTTTGAAGCTTGATGCTATGTTATGTTTTGGCGGCTTGGGGACAAACCGCCCTCCCAACCATTGTGTTACGGCTTCTCCGGGTATCGGCTATGCATGATAATATCTATAAGAACGCACCCCAGAAGTTGTACGGATACGCACAACTTCTGGGGTGCATAGTGTTATATCCCGTCAGGTTATTTCCCTGGTATGATGAATTTTGACACTACAAAATAATGGTCCGAAGGGTATACCTCATACACCTTCTCGTCAATAACTCTTGATGAGACAGGTTTTACATCACCATGGTAATAGATGAAGTCGATGCGGCGTACTTTTTTAGGCTTGTACTTGTCTCCTTTGAAACCGTGTGCTGTGAAACCATATTCACGTTCACCGTTCACAGTCTCCCACATCTCTTTCCATCCTGCTTTACGCAGTACAAGAGATGGCTTATCCTTGATTCCAGAGTTGAAGTCACCACACATTACTTGCGGGAAATCCTGTGCGTACTGTGAGCATTCTTCCACAATCATCTCCATCTGTCTGCCACGCGCCTCGTCTGATATATGGTCCAGATGGACATTAAGCACGCGGATCTGGCGATTTGTTTTGCGGTCGCGTAAACGCACATAGTTGCAATGTCGTGCTCTGGTTGTGTTCCACGACATGCTGCCCCCTTTGAGAGGTTCATCTGAAAGCCAGTAGCATCCACCTCCTACAAGTTCGTAACGTTTTGTATTGTAGAAGATGACATTTTTTGCAATCAGATGGTATCCTTCGGTATAGGGATCCATTTCGGGCCCTTCGAATCCGAACGCCGCATAACCTTTCAGTTTCTCCTTGAAATAAGCGTATGAATCGTACATCATCTCCTGAGTGCAGACAATATCCGGTTTCTCACGTTTTACGGCTTCGATGCAGGCGTCACGTCTTTCCGACCAACGCAGACCTGGCTTTTCATCGGCTTCCAGTCCCGTTACGCGTACATTGGCTGTCATGATGGTATGGGTATATTCCTTCTCCTGATTTGCGGCAAAAGCGCATTGGCAGATTCCCGCAAGCACCATCAACAGTGTTGTCAGCTTTCTCATCTCAGATATGCGCCTTCAGCACGGAGTTCGTTCTGCAATTCCTTTACATTAACCTCTGCGGGAGTCTCATTCTTCTCGTTTGCGATACGAGCGGCGACACCTGCCGCCTCGCCGATAGCCATACAGGTAGACATAACGCGTGTTGCGGCCATCGCCTCGTGGTTCATAGAGGAGCAACGTCCTGCTACAAGCAGATTGTCGATGTTCTCCGGAAGAAGCACGCGATAAGGAATATCGTAGCAGTCCTCGCAATATTTCATTGTGCAGTCACCGCCCTTGGCGTGGTGTATATCCACAGGATAGCTTGCCACGGCGATAACGTCGTCGAAACGGCGGTCCGAAAGAATATCCTCGGCTGTCAGAATATATTTGCCTTTTATCACACGGCTCTCGCGAATACCCATAAACGGTGTTATTGTGTCTATATATGCGTCTTTGAATCCGGCGACATACTTTTTAAGATATCTAGCTACCTCATATACCTGTTCACGTGCTACGATCTCACCATGTGTATAGCTGTCGCGGTCCGTAGAGTCCACACCATTCACACGGGTCATGTTCACCCATATCTGATCTTTGTCAAGACCGGTAATGAGGATTGTACGCAATACCGGAATGTGCATTCCGTCCTCTGCGGCTTTTTTGAGTCTTCCGCGTAGACCTACAGTGATGAAATGTCCCTCCTTGAACTGGGAATTGGGCATGAGGTCCATTCCGTAGCCCTCCTCTTCGTCAACGATGGCTTTACGAAGACCCTCGACATCCACACCCTTCATGCTGAACATGAGAGTAGGCGGCTGCAGTCCACCCTCGGCGTCACCTTTGGAATATTCAACTCCGGCGCGGGCTGCGACATCGCCGTCACCCGTACAGTCGATAATATTTTTTGCAAGGATGACTTCACGACCGTTCTTGCTCTCGGTGATTACGCCTTTGATCGAGTTCCCCTCCACAATGGCGTCTACAAACATGGTGTAAAGTTTGAGATCTACGCCATATTCCTTGAGCATCTCGAGTGCGACGGTCTTTGCCTCGTCGGGGTTGATGATTGTAAGGCTGACATGCTGCTGGCAGCGTCTGTGCGGTCCTGCAGCGCCTCTTTCGCGCAGTTTCTCCATATATTTCTCGGAGAGACCGCGGATAATAAGGTCTCCTTTTACGCTCAGGAAGCCGAGGATTGGCAGACCGAGTGCAAGGTTGCCACCCACGAAACCTCTGTTTTCCAGAAGCATGACTTTTGCTCCGTTGGCAGCCGCGGCGCAGGCGGCCATAATACCGGCGGGACCTCCTCCCACCACCAGTGTATCAACCTCCGCAATTACCGGAAGTTCCTTGGCAGGTTCTTTGTAAGTTTTCATTATAGGTTCTATTTTAGTTGTTTATGAAATCATTTTCAGTAAACTCTGCGAGTCTGAGATATCTCTCGTATCGTGTTCCGAGCAGTTCTGCTTTCTCGGGATTCGGAGTATAAGTGCGGTCTGTGGCAGGGCACATGGCATCCTGTGCTTTCTCTACATCCGGATATATACCTGCAGCCACAGCTCCGATTATCGCGGCTCCGAGCGCGCAATTGTTTGCCGATGCCGATACCTCTATCGGGAAACCTGTTATGTCGGCGATCAGTTGCGTTACAAGCGGAGACTTCATTGCGATTCCGCCGATACCGATGAGTCTGTTCACTGTTACACCGTTATTTATATACAGGTCGAGCACAGCTTTTGTAGCGAATGCCGAAGCCTCGGCAAATGCATAGAATATCTCCGGAGCGGTTGTGGAGATTCTCAGCCCCGTGATTGCCGCCGCAAGCGTGTTGTTCGGACGTGGCGAGCGACGACCGTTTATGTAGTCGGTGGCGAGAGGGGAATCAGGTCTGATCTTGAGTTGCAGCGCCTCATTTGACAAATCGGCTATCATTCTGTCTTCCGCTTTTATCAGAGCCTCTTTCAGCTCCTCGTTTTTGGTAGATGCCGCCAGACGCTGCATCTGCCATGCAAGTGTGCGTTTATACCATGCGTATAGATCACCAAATGCTGAAATGCCTGCCTCAAGTCCTTCATATCCGGGAATGATGGAGTCGTCGGCCTCTCCGAATACACCCTCGATTGTAGGACCGGTCATTCCTGCACGTTCCCTCACAGCCATCTGGCATTGCGACGTTCCCATGTTGATAACGACAGAGCCCTTTCTTACGCCGGCGCCGATAGCACCCGAATAAGAGTCTATTATGCCGGTGCATACCACAACATCGGTATTCAGACCGATTTTCTCCGCCCACTCCTTGCAAAGTGTTCCGGCAGGAGTAACGATACTTGTGCTCTTTTGCGGCATGTTGCTGACAAGAGGATAAAGCAGAGGATCCAGCTCATCCAGAAACTCTTTTGAAGGGAACCCGTTCCAGCGTGGTGAATACATCTTCTTTATATTCGCGGCGCAATGACTCATTGCCAGCTTCTTGAGATCGCGGTTTCCTGTGAGTTCGCACGGAATCCAGTCGCAAAGCTCGAGAGCGGAAGCGGCGACTTTCTGTAGTTCAGGGGAGTTATGCAGTGTATGCATCAGTTTCGGATAGAAATATTCTGCAGAGCAGTGATTGCCTGAATGCAGCAGATATTTTATATCCGATTTTTTTACAACCTCATTTATATGGTCGGCTTCCTTCTGCCCGGTGTGGTCTTTCCAGAGCACGAACATCGCGTCCGGATTCTCCTTGAACTCCTCAAGCAATGCAAGGGGAGTACAGTTCTCGTCGACCAGTCCCGGTGTCGAGGCTGTGGTGTCCACACCGATGGCTTTTATGGCATCCGGATCCGGGCATTCCTTTACTGCTTTGTGAAGCACAAATTCCAGGCTTTCAAGATAATCAAGCGGATGGTGGCGGAAACGGCTCTCCGATGCATCGGAATATTCACCCGCAGCCCAGCGACGATACTGGCTTACCGCACCTGAAATCTCTTTGCCTGTACGGACATCTACTACCAGAGCCCTCACAGAATCGGAACCGAAGTCCACGCCTATTACATATTCATTCTTCATGATGTAGGGATTGTCTTATTTGTTGCACTGTTAATAATAGTTATTTCATTTTGTCGAAATATGCCGGATCTCCAACCATCCAGACCACATCTCCGGCTCTTAGGAATGTTTCAGGAGTAGGCTGGATAAACAGGTCCTCTCCGCGTTGCACCTTCACGATCATGGAGTAATAGTCATGCTGTATGTTGGTATGTCCCAGCGGCATATTTATTATCGGAGAGCTCTCTGTAAGCATAATGCTCTTCAGTTCCACCCTGTGTTGTGTTGTCTTCACTGAGGCGAATGCTCTCTCGGAAGTCTCGAGATCTTCGTTCAGTCGCTTCAATTGGTCGTCGGTTCCGATCACCCCGAGAGTGTCTCCGGGGAAAATCCGCGCCATTGGTGACGGAAGAGGCATATAGTCGTCACCGCGCTGGATACTCGAAATGCTGACACCGTAATCACGTCTGAGACCGGAGTCCTTTATCTTGTCTCCGACAAATGGAGAACTGTAATTCACATCTATGTAAGCCTGATGCATGTCGTCGATAAGGTTGTTGTTGGTGCCAAGACGAGTGTTCTCCCTGTTGTTGAGATTATTGATGAATCTTTCTTCCAGCTTGTTGTATCGTTGCATCAGTTTGGTTGACGCGAATATCATTATCAAGACAAACGACAGCACACCTACAAGCCATCCGACGAATGACGAGTATGTCAGAGTTGTGAAGTATGTGACAAAGAATAGTGCGAGAAGGTAGCGGACAATACGCATGGCCACGAGCGGGACGTCATAAAAACTGGCTGTCGAGTGCAGTTTCATCCGTTCGTCCGGTTTTGTGGTGCTGAAGGATAGTGCCACAAGAAAAGGCAGCATCGCCACAAGAGTAAGCAAGGTGGCAAGAAGATTGCCGAATTCAGGGAACAGCGATTCGAGTAACGGGTATACAATCTGCCGCGAGAACAGGATTTCTGCGAACAGAATCACGGAATACAGGATAATCCTCCATACGTATCTTTTGATTATGACTATCCAAAGCTTTTTTGTCTCGCTGGAATCGCTGACCTGTTTTGAATATCTGTTTATGAGGAAATTCAGCCCGTTCGGCAGATGTTTTGCCACAATGGTGTATGCTCCGTCCGACATCTTTATAAAATAGGGTGTCGTGAAGATGGTCAGCACTGACACTGCGACTATTATAGGATACAATGACGGATTAAGAACTCCGAGCCCCATGCCTAACGATGCTATGATGAAAGAGAACTCTCCGATCTGTGTCAGTGTGAAGCCGCTTTCCATAGCTACTTTCAGGTTCTGACCCGTCACGAGCATGCCGATGGTGCCGAAGATTATCATGCCGGCGATCACAACTGTCGCCAGGATCAGTATCTCGCTCCAATATTGCACGAGCACATTCGGATCCACCATCATGCCTACGGATATGAAGAATACAGATCCGAAAAGGTTCTTTACAGGTCCGATCACTTTCTCCATTCTTTCGGCGAGTACGGTGCCGGCAAGAATCGATCCCATGACGAATGCTCCCAGCTCTAAAGAGAAACCGCAGATCACGCTGAACACCGCCATTGAGAAGCAGAGTCCCATCGCCACCACAAGCAGAGTCTCGTCGTTGAGGAAGCTTTTCATTTTCGTAAGGAAAGTGGGGATTGCGAACACGCCTACCACAAACCAGATTATGAGGAAGAAAACCAGTTTTGCAATGCTGAATAGCAGTTCCATCCCTTTGACATCGCCCATAGCCATCGAAGATAGAAGCACAAGCATGAGCACTGCGAAAAGATCCTCTATTATGAGTACGGCGAGAACCAGCGAGGCGAATTTTTTCTGTTTGAGTCCCAGATCATCGAGCGCCTTCATGATTATGGTGGTGGAAGACATGGAGATCATGCCGCCAAGGAATATACAATTGATTGTGTTCAGACCTAACAGACAACCCACCCCGAATCCGGCGAATGTCATTCCTGTAATGATGATCAGGGCGGTCACAACAGCAGAAGAACCTGAATTCAGGAGTTTCTTGAAAGAGAATTCCAGTCCGATGGAGAACATCAGCACCACAATACCCAGGTCGGCCCAGAATGTAATGTTCTCAAGATTCGATATGGATGGCAGATATTCGAATTTGGGACTTGCAAGGAATCCGGCAAGTATATATCCCAGAACTATAGGCTGTCTGAGCTTTTTGAACAGCAGAGTGACAATAGCGCCTAAAAGCAGAATCCAGGCAAGGTCCGCGATAAGTCCGTTTGTGCGCTCCTCCTCTTTCGAAGGTGTTTCGCCATCGGGATTTATCTCGGTCGATGCTTCTTGTGTCAGAGCGGTTATAGTCTCGTCGGCAAGTGTGCTGTATTCGGCAGATACTGGAATGGATATCATCGGCAGGTGCTGTTAAAAATCATTGTTTGATGAGTCATCGTCCGGTTCATCCTCGATCTCCTCGATTGTCTTCAAGGCTTTCGGCTGGTAACGCTCTATCACATAAAGGTTATAGTATGAAATAAGCAGGGTGGTAAGCGGAAGGGCGATTATCAGACCCATGAATCCCAGCAGGCTTCCCCAGATGGAGAGTGAAAGCAGTATGATTGCAGGGTTCAGTCCCATGGTCTTGCCCATTATCTTCGGTGTGAGAATAAGGTCCTGTATCCCTTGTACTATCACATATACCGCCATCGATTCCCAGAAAATCAACCAGAAGTCGCCTCCGGTGCTTACTGTCCATACCAGACAGAGTATAGTTGTGACGGGCAGCGAAATAAGCTGCAGATAGGGCACCAGGTTCAGAACGCCGATAAAGAGTCCGAGTACGACACCCATAGGCAATCCGATAATAAGGAATCCGATGGAGAAAAGTATTCCGACAGACATAGCTATAATGAATTGACCGCGAAAATAACGATTCATGGCAGCTTTTATGTCTCTGATGATGCGGAACACCTTGTTGCGTTGCGAATATGGCACCAGCTGCTTGAAACTGAGCATCAGTTTCTCGTAGTCGAGCATTATGAACAGCACATATAGAATTACTATCAGCCAGCTCACAGCAGCGGCGATAAATGCTAATCCCGAACTTAGGAAATTCCATGAAGAGGTGATACTCGTTTTGATAAGTTCCTCCCATTCTTTGTGCGACAGAAGCCTGTATATGGAATTGAAATCTATGTTCTGCTTTATAAACCGGTGTATTTCGCTTGATATGAAAGGAATGTCTATCTGCTTGGTAGCGTAAGTCTTCAGCATTGCCGCCATTTCGGTGCATTCAGAGATCAGATAGGGGATGAACACTGCGCAGAATATGGCTGCCAGCACACATGTTTCCAGTAATGTAAGCATTACCGGGAAGAAACGTTTGCGGGCGTGGAGCAGTCTCTGGTTCCATTTTACAAACGGCTCAAGCATATAGGAGATGAGACATGCCACCAGAAAAGGCAACAGGACGCCCTTGAGAATATTCAGGAGATACAGGGTGGCAAGCAGTCCGCAGATGGAGAACAGTATTCTCACAACGCGGTCGAATGTATATGGTCTTCTATAGTCAGACATATTCAGACATATCATGCTTATTGGTAACTGTCAATTGTCAAAATTACAAAAAAGATTTGTAAGCTCACGCAACTATCGTTAATTTTGTAGTGATGAATCGCAAATTAGTTCAAAAAGATACTGCCTCTGCGTTAATTTTTTTTAGGACAGGATGTCTGTTATTGCTGTTGCTTGTCGGTGTCTCGCCGGGCGCTTTTGCCGACAAAGTATCCGATTTTCTGAACGGCAGGGGAATCCGGGGTGACAAGTCAGCCATGATTGTGCACTCTCTTGAGGACGGTTCCGAACTTTTTTCGGTAAATTCGTCATTACCGCTGATTCCGGCTTCAATAATGAAATGTGTTACCACGGAAAGCCTGTTGCATCTTGTTAATCCCGATTTCCGGTTTTCTACCCGTGTGTTTGTCACCGGCAAAGTCGAGGATGGTGTATTGTCAGGTAATCTGTTTGTGGAAGGCAGCGGCGATCCTTCGCTCAACTCGCGTCATGTAGCGGACATCGGTGACATATGCGTCGAGATTGGGGATGCCGTGGTAAAGCGCGGTATCAATGAGATAAAGGGTAGGATTGAGGTGGATGAGTCGGTATGGGACGGTCCTTCGTATCCCTCTTCATGGGCGGCTGGTGATCTTCCGCATGCATATGGCACTGCTTCTCACGGACTTAACTTTGAGGACAATGCTTCCGGCAGCCGGTCCGTGAAGAATCCTGCGGAGGTTTTCAAGGGGCGGATGAGTGCCGCCTTGAAACTGCGGGGAATCACGCTTGCCGGAAACGAGATAGAGAATGATGGTTTTGAATTGCTGCTCGATCATCAGTCTGTGCCCATAGACGAGATTATGCGTTCCTGCATGATGCGCAGCGACAATCAGTACGCCGAGTCTCTGTTCCGCACGTTCGCGGTCGAGAGTGGCAGGAAAGGCTCGTTGGAGGAGGCCTCAAAGCAGGAGATCAAGCTGTGGAAAAAGGAGAAGGCACCTATGCAGGGCGTGAATATTGTTGACGGCAGTGGGCTGTCGCGTCAGAATCGTGTTACATCCGATTTCATGGCGCATGTGCTGCGCAAAGGAAGCTCTGACCCTTATTATGCCTCATTCTTTCCGTTGGCAGGACAGGAGGGCACGTTGAAACGTTTTCTTAACGGTACTCCTCTTGAAGGATATGTCGCTATGAAAACAGGCAGCATGAATGGCATACAGTGCTATGCCGGATACAAGCTCGACGACGATTACGTGCCTACGCATCTGATTGTCGTCATGCTTAATGAGATGAGCGACCGTGCATCTGCCAGAAAGGTAGTCGAGAAGATACTGCTGGATCTGTTCTGCGGCGATAAGGGAGAGGAGACTGAAAACAATGAAACGGAATCTGATAATTGAAACTGAATCTGATAAAAGGATAGTATTATGACACTTGAAGAGATTAAGGAGTTGAAGGATAGGGTATATGAACTTGAAGGTCTTCTTGAGCTTGCCCAGTTGCGCGAGGATAAGCTTGAGGAACTTGTACCTCTTATAGTTTCGCGTTTGAATTCCCTTGCTCCGAAAGAAGAGAAAGAGGAATATGATGTAAAGGAAACAGAAGAGGTGGAACCCGGTGTCGGTGAGATGTCGTTGGGCGGCATTTTTGGAGATGAGGTAAATGTCGCCGGAGAGGAGCCTGTATCTATGGAACGAACGCTTTCTTCAGATGCGGAAAATACCCGGCGGCCGCTCTTTTGCCTTAACGACCGTTTCCGCTTCCGTCGAACTCTTTTTAATGGCTCTGAAGAATCTTTCTCGGAGGCGATGAAACGGATAGCGCAGATGGACAACTATGAAGAGGCAATGGAATATTTTATAGATGAATATGGCTGGAATCCTGATGATGAGGAGGTAACGGCATTTTTTGAAATAATAGAATCTTATTTCTCCGGAAATTACTAATTGATTAATCATAAGTCAGTGGCTGGAAAATTATACATAGTTCCCACACCTGTCGGGAATCTGGAGGATATCACTTTTCGCGCTTTGCGCATTCTGAAAGAGGTGGATTATATTCTGGCTGAGGATACACGAACCTCTTCTCATCTGTTGCGGCATTATGAGATTGATACGCCCATGCGCAGCCATCATAAGTTTAATGAGCATCAGACCTGTGAGAGTGTCGCGGATCAGATAGAGGGAGGTGCGGTGGTGGCACTCATATCCGATGCGGGAACTCCCGGAATATCGGATCCCGGGTTTATGCTTTCGCGCGCATGTCGGCGCAGGGGTGTTGATGTGGAATGCCTTCCCGGTGCTACCGCGTTTGTTCCGGCTTTGGTCTCTTCCGGTCTTCCATGCGACCGTTTTGTCTTTGAGGGTTTTCTTCCGTTGAAGAAAGGAAGGGCTACACGTCTCTCGGAATTGGCAGGGGATTCCCGTTCCGTAATAATATATGAGTCTCCGTTACGCCTTGCAAGGACACTCCGCCAGCTTGCGGAAGTTTTTGGTGAAGAGAGGGAGGCTGCGGTATGTCGCGAGATTTCCAAGATACATGAAACGATAAATCGCGATACTCTTGGCGCTCTTGCACTTTATTATTCCGCGAACCAAGCGAAGGGTGAGATTGTTATAATAGTCGAGGGTAAGAGAGAATAAGTGAAAATATTATCTGACTACGTATAAACCAGACTATTAATATAACTAAACATCAAGATTATGAAAAAAAGTTTATTGCTGTTGGGCATCGGTGCCGTTATGTTGGCATCCTGTTCAGGAAATCAGAAAAAATTGGATGAGGATTCAGTTCGTATAGCCGATCTGACTTCCGAATATCAGGAAGCGGCGTCTTTCAACGACTCTCTGATGCTTCTTATGGGTGATATCTATACCGGATTGGACTCGATAAATATGCAGGAGGGTCTGCTCTACAGTATGGGTACGGGTGAGAATACCAACCGTCGCGAGGAGATCCGTCAGAACCTTGCTTCCATCAAAGCACGTCTTGCAGCCAACAAGAAGCTTCTTACAGATATGGAGGCTAAGATCAAGACCACAGGTAATGAGAACAGCGTTATGGCAAAGACTATCGCACAGTTGAAAGAACGCCTTGCATCTCAGGATCAGAAGATAACGCAGCTTGAAGGTGAACTTTCCGCTGCCAAAGGTCAGATCGAGACTTTGAATACACAGGTTGCCGAAGGTCAGGAACAGGTAAAAGCTGAGACAGCCGCCAAAGAGGAGGCTCAGGCACAGGCTGTAGCCGCTGAAAATGCCGCTAACCGCGTTTATTATGCCATAGGCACAAATAAGGATCTCAAGGCAAAGGGTCTTCTGGAAAAGAAATTCCTCGGCGCTACCAAGGTTCTCAAGGGTGATTTCGACAGCTCATATTTTGTAACAGCCGACAAGCGCACTCTTACATCTATTCCTACCAACTCCAAGAAAGTCAAGATCTGGAGCAATATGCCGCAGAACTCTTATACTATTACAGGTGCCAAAGATGGTCCCAAGACAATTCAGATTACAGATCCTGCCAAATTCTGGAGTCTCTCAAGCCATCTTGTTATCCAGGTTGACTGATAAGGTTACGGTAACCGGAACAATATAATATGAAGAAAAAACGGACAGCACATTGGTGTTGCCCGTTTTTTCGTTAAATTTGCTGTCAATGAATATATTCAAAACAGCTTTTATAATGAAAAATAAATCGGGTGTGTCGACTGTGTGTCGGGTAATGTGCTGTCTTCTTTTTGGAGGCCTCTCCGGAATATTCGGAGCTGCAGGGGCGAAAACCTCTTTTAATGTAAGCGATATCCAGCCGCCCCATTGGTGGGTGGGTATGAAAGACCGGACTCTGCAGTTACAGATACATGGTGATAATATACGGAATGCCGAGTTCAGTGTGGAGTATCCCGGGGTATCTGTTGACTCCGTTGTCAGACTTGACGGGTCAGACAGCTGGCAGTTTGTCTATCTCTGCGTATCTCCGGATGCGCAACCCGGCAAAATGCGGCTTCAATGGAAATACGGCAAAAGGAAGATTTGTCGGGAATATGAGTTGAGGGAGAGGAGAGAGCAACATGGGGCACAGGGTTTTTCAGCCGCGGATGTACTGTATATGGTTATGCCAGACAGGTTTGCAGACGGTAATCCTGAAATCAACGATGTGTCATCGCTTGAGAACCGAGTTCCCGTCAATCGTGCTGACCCGAATACCCGTCACGGAGGAGACCTTAAAGGTATATCGGATCATATAGACTACCTTGACACCTTGGGTATCACCGCGCTGTGGCTTAATCCGGTGCTTGAGAACGATATGCCGGGTGGCAGCTACCATGGCTATGCCACTACTGATTATTATAAGGTGGATCCGCGTTTCGGTACAAATGAAGATTATGCGGATCTCGTGTCACAACTCCATTCCTGTGGCATAAAGACTGTTATGGATATGATATTCAACCATTGCGGTTCCGGACATGATTGGTTTAAGGACTATCCTTCCAAAGACTGGTTCAACTTCCCTGACGGATATGTGCAGACAAACTACCGGCTGTCAACAATTACTGATCCCTATTCTACAGACTATGACCGTAAACTGACCCAGGACGGATGGTTTGTAGAGGAGATGCCCGACCTGAATCAGCGCAATCCACACCTGATGAAATATCTGATCCAGAATTCCATCTGGTGGATTGAAGAGGCACAGATCGACGGCATACGTATGGATACTTATCCATATGCCGATGAGCGTGAGATGGCTCGCTGGATCGATGCTGTCAAGGATGAATATCCCGATTTCAACATCGTCGGGGAGTGCTGGTTCGGAGAAACCGGTGGAGAGGCTTATTGGCAGAAAGGATCACGGCTTGCGACGGCAAAACATCCTGATACCCGTCTGCCTGTAGTTATGGATTTTCCATTGATGATTAAGAGCCGTGATATGGCTCCCTACAGGACGGACACTGATCCGTGGAACGGTCTGAATGTGATTTACGACCATCTCGCACTGGACTATCTGTATGCCGACCCTATGTCTGTTCTCCGGTTTCTGGATAATCACGATACCGAACGGTTTATACTCAAAGAACCCGAAACACTCGATCAATGGAAGCAGGCTATTGCAATTCTATTGACTATTCCTGGTATCCCCCAGTTGTATTACGGTACAGAACTGCTGATGCACGGTAGCCGCGAAGGTGGCGATGGAAATGTGCGCAAAGATATGCCCGGCGGTTTCCCCGGAGACACTGTTTCCGTGTTTACTACGGAAGGCAGAAGTCCGTTGCAGAACGAGGCATACGGCTTTATATCGCGGATCAATAATTGGAGACGCACCAGCAAAGCGGTTGGAGAGGGCTCCATGAAGCATTTTATGCCGACTAACGGAATATATCTGTACGAGCGTCGAAAAGGGGATGATGTGGCAATTGTTATGATGAACGGTCGCGACATGGAAAATGTTGTTGATATGATCCGGTATAAGGAACTGATACCGGAAGATGCGGAATACGTGGATATATTGACCGGAAAGACGGTTGTGCCTGTTCCGGTGTCAGGGAAATATACATTCTCGCCTCGCGAAACAAGAATACTTGTAAAAAAGACTGGAGATGAAAACAATTTATAATAAAATAGGAGTGATTACAGCTAAGGGAAGATTTGCCGGAATCATGGTCGCGGTTATGATTTCGGGATCTGTTTTGGTGGGCTGTAAGCCGACGGAGAAGAATTATAAGACGGCGTACGATGTTGCCATTGCGAAAAAACAGAAAACGGAAGCGGAACTGGATGCCGACGGTATTGTGAGCGCGGATGCGCCAATGCGCAGGATAGTGGATGGCGACACACTTTATTTCAAAGGTGCGGCGTTGCGGCTTAGCCCCGGTGAAGGAGAGCTTAAGGAATACAATATCGTGGTCTCCGAATTCAAGATGCCTACAAATGCCCGTTCAGGGGCAGCGGCGCTGAAAGAGTCCGGCTTCGATGCTTTTGCGGCAAAAAGCACAGGTGGCAGATGGTATGTTGTCGCCGGTGCCGTTAAATCGCTCGATGACGCCAGAGCACTGATCCTCCGTTTCCGCGACAGATATCCCTCTTACCCGTATATCGGACTCGGCAGCCCGGTTATCATCCGCAACTGATACCGCCGAGGCTCGCCACTATTTCCCTGCACCGATTTCGGCACATGAAAAAAGCTGAAGCTTTTCGGCCGGTCGCTCAAGCAACCGGCACGCCACCGATCCCTGGCGAAGCTTGGATTCAGACTTGTGTTTGTGGCGTTCGGGAAGCTTCAGCTGCCCGCATTGGCGCTTTGGTTTTGGTCGTGTTTGTGGCGTTCGGGGAGCTTCAGCTGCCCGCATTGGCGCTTTAGCGCATTAATAATTAATTAAACAAAAAATAATCGACATGGGTAATTCTAAATTTCATAAGCCGGTTGTTCATAGCATGAAGAGAAGATCTTGGCTTAATGATTATGAGGGTAGGCGTATTTATCTGATTACCATATCTAAGAATGCAGCGACACCTCTGTTCGGCAAAATTACCGGTGATCCGCTCCTGCCGCCTGCTCATGAAAACACACCCCGTGTCGAATTGTCTGCAATAGGCAAGATAATAGATGAGGAGATCGACGCGATACCGCGTATCAATGATAAGTTGAGGATTCTTGCGAAGGTTGTGATGCTGGACCATATACATTTCGTTATATATGTCACAGAGAACATATCCCGTCATATAGGTAAGGAGATCGCTGTTTTCAAAAGGAATTGTACAAAAAGGTATTGGGCAACCGACAACTCTAAGGAGGAGACGCGACAGCCGGTATTTGAAGCCAACTATACCGACAGTATATTGAAACGAGACGGTCAACTCAGTGCGATGATCGGGTATGTGCTTGATAATCCGAGAAGGAGAGCTTTGATCGGCAAATATCCGGATTTCTTTATGCGTAGATTTGTTTTCAGTATCAAATCATCCGATTCTGAATCGGATGATTTGCGCTTTAAGGGCATCGGTAATGCGTTTTTGATGAGGTGTCCGAATAAAGTGCCGGTCATGGTCCGGTCTATGTGGACGGATGAGGAGTTTTCCACCCGAAAGGAGGAGTGGCTTCAACTTGCCAGAGATGGGGCAGTGCTGGTTTCTCCCTTTTATAGTAAGCGCGAGAAGGAGGTGAGGGATGAGGCATTAGCCCAAGGTTCCAGACTTATCGTAATGCGAAATCAGGGCTTCCCGGAAAAATTTAAGCCATCCGGCAAGGAGTTTGATTTGTGTTCTGAGGGGCGGTTGTTAATGCTGGTGAAGTATGATGCCTCGCCGTTTGAGAAGCAACTTGACAGAAAACAGGCTATGCACCTGAATGATTATTGCCGGAAGATTGCGGAGTCTCTGTTGGAGGATATATCGATGGCTATTGTGAAATAATATATACCCGTTGCAATTATAGACATTTTGCGGGATTTTTAGGGGATAATGGAGGTGATATATTGGGAAAATTGTAAAAAATGTCGGTAAAAATTGTAAAAAATGCTGAGGGAAAGTAAATTTTAAATCAGGCGAATGACAAGCCGGATTAAAGAATAAGACCCTAAAGATAAAATATTTAAAACCGATGGCAATGGCAAAACGGATGTGTCAAAAAGATAAGATATGCGATTTTAACATTCCGCAATGAGATGTTTTTTTAATAAAAGCTTGGTTTTAGTCAAATGTTTTATTAAATTTGCATATTAGATTAAAGGTAAAATCCTATCATCTTAATTTTAAAAAGCTCTAAAAATTTAAAAATAGCTGCTAAGAGCTAAACATTTAAACACGATTTTTCAAGCTAACAGTTCAATCCTATGCGTAAAAAGCTATTCTTTCTTTTGGCTTCATTATTTGTTACGCTGCACGTCTCTGCGGAGGTGATAGTAACAGGAGAAGTCATTGACAAGCAACTTTCCGATCCACTGCCGGGAGTTACCGTGCAGGCGAAGGGTGCGAAAGGAAAATTAATCACATCCACTGTCACGGATGTCGATGGTAAGTTTAAAATTAAAGTTCCGAGTGTAGGGACAAAATTGCAATTCTCTTTCGTAGGCATGGCTACAGAGGAGGCTAAAGCCACTTCCACACCTATGCGTATAGAGATGGTGCCTTCTACTACCTCTCTGCAGGAGGTGGTTGTGACAGGTATGGGTACACAGGATAAACGACTTTTCACCGGTGCAACCTCAAAACTTGATGCCGATGGCAACATGCTCAGCGGTATGAGCGACGTGAGTCGTTCTCTCGAGGGCCGTGCAGCCGGCGTATCGGTGCAGAACGTCAGCGGTACTTTCGGTACTGCTCCTAAAATCCGTGTCCGTGGTGCCACATCAATTTACGGTAACTCAAAACCGCTATGGGTTGTTGACGGTGTGATCCTTGAGGATAACGTGGAGCTTGATGCCGACGCTCTATCTTCCGGTGATGCCAACACGCTTATCGCTTCCGCTATCGCAGGTCTTTCGGCTGACGATATCGAGTCTTTCCAGATTCTTAAGGATGGCGCTTCCACCTCTATTTATGGTGCGCGCGCTATGGCGGGTGTGATCGTCGTTACAACCAAACAGGGTAGAAAGGGTCATACCTCGATAAGCTATACAGGTGAGCTCACATATCGTCTTAAACCGTCATATCGCGATTACAACATCTGTAACTCGCAGGAACAGATGGGTATCTACCGCGAAATGGAGAAGAAGGGATGGCTGAGTTTCGCCTCTCTTGCAAACTCAAGCACATCCGGTATCTACGGAACCATGTATAAGCTTATAAATACATACGATCCGGTAACCGGCAAATACGGGCTTCCCAACACGGAGTCTGCACGTAACGAATATCTGCGTCAGGCAGAGATGAGAAATACGGACTGGTTCGATCTTCTTTTCAACGACACTTTGATGCAGACACACTCCGTATCTGTATCCGGCGGTACTGACAAGGGTAATTTCTACTCTTCATTCTCATATATGAATGACCCGGGATGGTACAAGTCCTCGAATGTGGACCGATATACGTTCAATGCCAACGCATCTTACGATCTTTCACGTAATCTTCGCGTTGGACTGCGTACTCAGGATTCCTACCGTAAGCAGAAAGCTCCGGGTACTTTGTCACAGGATGTGGATGTGGTAAGTGGAGCGGTAAGCCGTTCTTTCGATATCAACCCGTTCTCCTACGCGATGAATACATCACGTACTACTGACCCGCATGCTACACTGACACGAAGCTATGCGGATTTCAATATCTTCAGGGAGCTCGACAACAACTATATCGACCTTACGGTAGTGGATGTCAAGTTTCAGGGCGATATCGAGTGGAAGCCATGGTCCTTCCTTAAGTTCAACGCGTTGGGATCTATGCGTTATGTCGCTACCAACCAGAACCACTATGTGATGGACAACGCCAACCAGGCTGAGGCATACCGCGCAGGTGTAAGTCCGGAGAACGCTACAATTCGTGCATCCAACCCGTATCTTTACACAGATCCGGATAATCCTAACTCGTTGCCGATCTCGGTTCTTCCCGCCGGCGGTATCTTCTATCACAACAACCGTGGCATGAAGCAGCTTGACTTCGCGGCGAGCGGTACATTCAACAAGACATTCAACAACAAACACCTTGTTAACCTGTTTGCCCGTTTCGAGGCTTCGAAGCTTGACCGTGTAATTGAGGATTTCCAGGGATGGGGCATATGCTATGACAACGGCAACCTCCCGTTCACCGACTGGCGTCTTTTCAAACAGATGGGAGAGGAGAACGGAGTATACTACGAGGACTCCCGTACAAGGTCGCGTTCACTCGCATATATAGCCAACGGTTCATATATGTTCGACAACCGCTATGTGGTCAACGGTACTATCCGTTATGAGGGATCAAATAAACTCGGCAAGGCAAAGAAGAGCCGCTGGCTTCCGACATGGAATATCTCGGCATCCTGGATTGCCGACGGTGAGAGCTGGTTCGCGAATCCGGTTCTTGCAACAGCTAAACTGCGTTTCAGCTACTCTCTGACGGCTGATGCCGGTCCTGCAAGCGTATCCAACGCATATCCTATCTTCTATCCTTCACGCCCATGGCGTCAGGACACACAGGCTTTCGAGCAGTCTCTATATCTTTCATCTCTGGCTAACTCAGAGCTGACCTACGAGAAGAAGCACGAGCTTGACATCGGTGTCGATCTTGGTTTCCTAAACAATAGGATAAATGTGGTGTTCGACTGGTATAAGCGTAACAACTACGACCTTATCGGACGTATCTATACACAGGGTGTAGGTGGTGAGATCGCCAAGATGGCGAATGTGGCTTCCATGGCTTCCCATGGTGTCGAGTTCACCGTTTCGACAAACAACCTCACACATCCGGAATGGAAGTGGACTACCGACCTGACATTCTCTTATGCAAAGAATAAGATTACAGATCTCAAGAGCCGCTCACGTGTGGTAGACCTCGTACAGAGCACAGGTTTCCCGATGGAGGGATATCCGGTACGTGCTATCTTCTCTGTTCCTTTCATGGGTCTTACAGAGGACGGTCTTCCTCAGATCATGAATGAGAACGGTGAGGTGACGACTTGGGATATTAATTTCCAGGAGTATGAGAAACTCGGATTCCTGAAATATGAAGGTCCTGTCGATCCTCCTTTCACAGGTGGTTTCGGTAACAACGTCAGCTGGAAAGGCTTTAATCTGAATCTGTTCCTTACATATTCATTCGGTAATAAGGTCCGTCTGGACGATGTGTTCTCTTCACGTTACTCCGACCTCACGGCAATGCCGCGCGAGTTTATGAACCGTTGGGTAGAGAGCGGTGACGAATACTTCACTTCCATACCGGCGATAGCTTCACGCCGTCAGGTTTACAACGAGTCTAAAATCTCGTACGGATACAACGCTTACAACTATTCGTCCGAGCGAATTGCAAAAGGTGATTTTATAAGACTGAAGGAGGTTGCGCTAACCTACACATTCCCCAAGAGTGTGACACGCGCGCTCCGCATTAACGATGCTTCCGTGAAGCTTGCCGCGACCAACCTCTGCCTGTTATATTCTGATAAGAAACTCAATGGACAGGATCCTGAGTTCTTCAATGCCGGCGGTGTAGCTTCACCGACACCGAAGCAGTTTACATTCACTCTCCATTTCAATCTTTAATCAGCTCTTGAATAAAATGAAAATAAATATATTTAAATATGCGCTTATTGCGGTGGCAACTGTAGGATTGAGCTCTTGTGCCCACTTCCTCGACACGCCTACCGATACCCGCGTGGAGCTTACAAATCCGGAACAGCTTCGCATGTTGATGAACGCTTCTTACCCGCAGGCCAATTATGCGTGGGTCGGTGAGGTGATGAGCGACAATGTTGAGGATAACAACACGCCGGATGCCGACGGATTGCGTTATAATCTTCCCTCATATGACCGAGGAGATGACGAGATGTTCCGCTTCGACCAATGTGTGTCTTCTTCCCGTTCAGATTCTCCTTACGGAATATGGGAGGCGATGTACAATTCCATCGCGGCATGCAACCATGTTCTTGAGGCGGCCGAAAAAATAGGGAAACAGGATCTCTCCACAGCTGACCGCGCGAAACTGAATGCTGTTACCGGCGAGGCGCTGATGCTCCGTTCATATTGTCACTTCATATTGGCTCAGATGTTTTGTATGCCTTACGGTGGGGTAGAGAAATCAAAAGGACTTCAGGGTATCCTTTACGCAGATACTCCTGAATCGACTGTAAAACCGGATTATGAACGTCCGACTCTCGCATATACATATGAGCGTATCGTGAAGGATTTCGAGGATGGAATCAAGCTTATCAGCAACACTCTTTACGATCAGCCGAAATATCATTTCAATCTTACGGCATCTTACGCTTACGGAGCCCGTCTGTTCCTTTTCATGCGCCAGTATAACAAAGCATTCAATTATGCCAATATGGCTCTTGGCGCTCCGAAGGTTGAGGATGTAGAAGTAGCTAACCCGTCGCTTCGTACGGATCCGTCGCTTTTCCTTTCCGACGTTTACAGCAAGAAGGGTTCTTTCTTTAACCTGTCTGATTTGGGTTATTATCAGAACGGTTCCGATAAACAATGGAATTTCCTTCTGTATCCGACATATTCGATTGCCCTTCGCCATCAGAGTGACGGTTACCGCTATGCAAAGATCCGTAATGCGTTGAACTCTACGATGCATGGAGCATCTCCGGCGTGGTCAAGATTTAAATGGAGCAGTTCAAGCGGTAAAGGCAGTTCATTCTGTATGCACCCCTGTTTCAATCCGACCTATATCAATGGTAAATCCGAGTATGGTTACTGGTGTGGCGAGAACATTCAGGAATTCTTTGAGTATACCGATAAGGTTTCCGGTATCGGATATGCTCATGAGACACGGAAGGAATTCTTCGGTGAGGAGACTCTGTTGGTTCGTGCAGAAGCCGCTCTGTTCCTTGGAGACTCAAACGCGGCTCTTGCAGACCTCGATGTTTGGGAGAAGAACCGTCGTAAATGCCCCTCCGCTGTAGGTAAAGAGGATACTTTTGTCGACCTGACCATTGCCAACATAAATGATTTCTATGTGACAACTCTTCCGGCTGACCGTAATACTTCGGCTGGTTACGACAATGGTTACGGTATTGCCAAAGAGATACACATCGATCAGATCTGTCCGGAGACGGATGCGAAGGTAGACTTTAAATCGGTAGAGGGGATGCTTCAGTGTATACAGCACTTCCGCCGTATAGAGACACTCGAGACAGGTATGCGTTGGTTTGATATCAAACGTTTCGGTCTTGAATATTCACATGTGGTCGGTAAGGAAAAGGAGGTATATCACCTTGACATAGAGGATCCCCGCAAGGCGGTACAGATACCTGCCGATGTGGTTGCCGCCGGATTCCAGCCTAACGTAAGACCGGAAAATCTTACAGTTAAGAACAATACAGAGAAGGCTGTGCCTATAAATTGATATTTTCTCTGATAATCCAAATTCAACGAAATAATAAGAATATACAATGAATATATCCAAATATATAAAGCTTACAGGAGCGCTTGCTCTGCTTCTTCTTCCGACGGCATGCAGCGAAGATGATCTGGGACCCACAATTTTTCCCGATGTTTCGGATGATGCGGATCCTACGAGCTATACATATAAATTTGATACTTGGGTGAACAGGGAGTTCCGCGATGTCTATAATCTTGACTTCAAGTACAAGATGGAGGATGTTGAGGCGGATATGAACTATAACCTCGTTCCCGCAACATTCGATAATGCGCGTGATCTATGCCTGCTTACCAAATATCTCTGGTTTGATTCTTACGGTGAACACACAGGTGTGGATTTCCTTAAGCAATATGGTCCGCGTATTCTTCATCTGGTAGGTTCACCCGCATACAACCCTAATAACGGCACGGAGACCTTGGGTCTTGCCGAAGGCGGTCTGAAGGTGACACTCTTCAAGGTCAACGAAATGAACCTTGAAGACATCAATCAGATGAATGAGTATTATTTCCGGACAATGCACCATGAGTTCGCGCATATCCTTCATCAGACGAAAAACTATCCGGTTGAGTTCAATACCCTTTCCACAGGTCGATATGATGACTCTTCATGGCAGAGCAAGGATATCGGCTATGTGGCAAGTCTCGGTTTCATAACCCCGTATGCGTCATCACAGCAACGTGAGGACTTTGCGGAGACAATCGCAAACTATCTTACACGTACCGACGATGCAATGGCGTTGATCAAATGGATGGCGGCACAGGGATGGACAACCGGTATTGAAGGTGATGTGGATCCGGGAGATGATGTGATATATTATTGTCGCTATATTACCAGCAATCCTGATAAACCGGAAGAAAAAGAATATTTCCTTTACTCGATGGAGAAAGACCATACATATAGACCGTGTGTCATAGGTTATAACGATGAGCATATGTATACGGTCGCCGAAGTTGAGAGTTATCTTGAGAATTTCTCAAAAACACATACTGTATCTGCGGTGGAGGATACGGACCAGATGAATGGTCTCGACATCATCAACCAGAAGCAGAATATAGCACGTAACTGGTTTAAGGAGGAATGGCATCTTGATTTGGATGAGTTGCGCGAGATAGTCCAGCGCCGTCAGAAAAATTTCGACATCAATGCATTGCGTGGCGAAGTCGATGCTATTCCGGATCCTGTAGTAAAATAAACTAATTTGAAAGAATAACGAAAATGAAGAAATCACTATTCATAATACCTCTTTTGGCTATTGCCTCGGTTTCATGTAACAGCACTGAGGATTCTATTTTCGAGAACTCTGCCGCAGAGCGTCTTGATATAAGCCGTAGCGAGGCTAAGGAGAAGCTTTTGAAAGATGGTGGTCTTTGGGCGATGGAGTATTTCTCAAATCCTGAAGAGCCGGGTTATGTAATGCTTTTCCGTTTCGACAAAGACGGTTCTGTAGAGGTAAGCGCCAATCATAAATGGATCGGCGGTCAGTTCCGTCAGGAACGTTCTCTCTGGAAAATAAACAGCGACAACGGAACGGTACTTTCGTTCAATACTTATAATTCTCTTTTTCATGTATTCTCCGACCCTGCTAATATCACAGGTCCTGACGCTCCTGTAAATCCTGATACAGACAAGGATATAGATGAAACAGGAAAAGGTCACGAGGGTGACTATGAGTTCATGATCATGAAAGATGATGATGAGAATGCAATGCGCATGCTTGGCAAGAAGAGGGGCTATAACATTTATATGCATCGTCTTCCATCCGATACGGACGAGCGTGAGTATCTTGAAAGTCTTACCGATAAGGTAAATGTTCTTGACTCAAAGTTCAAGACATTCATACTTACAGATGCGGATGGTGCGGAATATGAGATTACCGGACTATACGGAGGCGTTCTCTCTCAGTTCCCGCGTTCTGTATACGATGCTGACGGCAATCTTATAGCAGAGGGAGATGCCGTATCCCAGACAACCACTGCGAATGGAGTCTTTACTCACAGCGGTTTCCGTTTTGCTGAAAAATACGAGGTGAAGAAAGCGGATGACAGCGAGTGGGAGATGCCGGAATTCTTCTGGGCTGAGGACGGTACTTTGGTTAACAACGAAGAAGGGTTGCGTATATCTGCTCCATCTCCTGTCGAGAATATGCATGATGTAAGTTTCAAATGGAAGATAGATCCGGCCTCAATGACAGGAAAAATACTTGATTCATATAATGAAGCATCTGCTGCTGTTTTGGCGGAACTCGGTTCTAAAAATAAAATGGGCGATATCTTTTTAGATTGGGGTAATGACTCTGATAGTAAGCTGAGCTTTAGACTCAATGGCTCTCTTGGAACAAAGAAATGCTACGATTATTTTACTGTAGCCGAATCAAAAGGTAATTCTTTGACTACTACGTATACAAATTCCAACAGTACTTCTGATAAATATAATAATCAGGTACCCGCTCTTTGGGATTTTAAGAAATTGTTAATGGGTTCTTATGATGTGACGATTTATGATCCAATGACTCCATCGAAGATACATTTCTCTCTGAAATCAGATCCTGCAAGTGGATTTGATGCCGATCTGCAATAAAATTTATTGTCGTGAGGATATAAATTATCCTCACGACTCAAAATATGATTTATTTATTAATTAACTAAAATTTCGAGCTATGAAGAAATTTTACATGCTAATGGGCGCAGCCCTAACTGCTGCTACTGCTGTTGCTGTTGTAGGGCAGAACAAAGTATCTGATCTTGTTCCTGTTAAGGTTAATTTAGAGGATACAAAGATTATGACAAGTAATAAGGCTGTTTTGGCAACCGAAGTTTTTAATACACGTGCCGGAGAAACAGTAGGTGCAGTCAGTGTGAATTCACAATATAAAATATTCCATGTCGGCTTATCAGAGGATGGTAGAGGATATAAAGCTTGTTGGGGGTTTGCTCCTGCATTTGGTGGAAAATTGAATTTTTCCGGTTTGGCAGAGGGTGCGACATCTTATAAGTGGAATTGGAATAATGGAATGGATCCACAAGGACCTTTATACAAAGAGTTCAATGTAGATGGTAAGGATTTGTCAATTGATCTTACTCCCGGAACTGCGGTTGATGGTCTGACACTGACAGCTGTCAACGGTGATGCATCTCAGGTTGGCGCACCTATTGAGAGTATGTATATGATGGGCGCTTCTTTCCAGTATTATATGGGCTCAACGGCTGCGAATTGTGGATTGACTATGTATCCTCCAGTGGGCGGAGAATTAGGTGGAACAAGACAACCATTCAATGCTTATGATAAGTCTCCGGCAGCTGCTGCTGATTATGATGCAAACGGTACTTCCAAGGCTTGGCAGGAAGAACTGCCTGGTTTGGATAAAGCTGGTGTCGCTGCTGATTATACTGATATCAAAGTTGAATCTTATGGGTATATTATCCCTGCTCAGTCATCCCCTTATAAATTTACTAAAGTCTATACCAGATTTTATTGTAAGTTTAATAATTCAACAATGTTGAAAGGAACAATATATCCTGTCACCGCTGATAATAAGATTCAGATGGATAAGCCAATTGGCAAAATGACTGCGAATGTTACTAAAGAAACTACAAATTATTTCACATGGAATGTTGTTCCTGTAGATGAAGACGGTGATGAAGTTGATGGCGACCTTGTTGTTAATAACACTGCTATTTATATCGCTGTTGAGGATTTTGCATCTGATCCTGCAGTAGAAACTCTTACACCTATCTATGGCGCTGGTACAGAATGGAAGGTAGCCAATATGACAAACATGCCTTATTTCCGTAATTCTTATGTGAAACTCTCATATAAATACAAAGGAGCTGATAAGACAAAATTAACTGTCTGTCCTTATAACTGGTATCAAGATGACGCAAAAACGATTTTATGGATTTCTGCGAATTACCTTTGGATGATTGATGCAGTATTCCCATATGTAGTGAATGCTGAAACAAGCGGTGTTGATTTCGATGTTGAGATCCCCGTTTCAGGTGGTCAGAAAGAGGTTAAAGCCGATCCTTACTATTATCAGTTAAAACTTCTTGTTGAAGGTGAAGCTATGAATGTTGCAGTTGATGGTGACTGGATCTCCTATGAGATCAGCTCTCCGGATGCAAATAATGGTAATGTTACTACAATTACTGTTAAAGGTACAGCACTTCCTTCAGGCGTTGCCGGTCGTAAGGGCGCGATTAAGTTTACAGGTATGGCTCAGGATTTCACAATCAACGTGACTCAGGGTGATGCTTCTTCAGGTGTCAACGATATCCTTGTTGATGCTGATTCAGCTCCTGTATATTATGATCTTCAGGGACGTAAGGTTCTCGGTACTCCTGACAAGGGCGTATACATTGTAAAACAGGGCAACAAGGTAAACAAAGTTATTCTCTAATCCGATAATTATCCTATACTTTAGGGGCTACTGCATCGCAGTAGCCCCTCTTGTTTTATTGAAACTCGATGGTTGGGAGGGCGACTTGTCCCCAAGTCGCCAAACACAGTTTTGGAGTTTCGAGAGGTAGTTTGAGGACAAACTACCCTCCCAAGCATCGGGTACAGTCCGACACGTAAAAGCTACCAACTGTCGGATACTACCCGCATTACAAAAATATTTCTTACCGATTGTCTTGTTCGAATTCCCAACCGCCTAATTCGTATTCTCCGGTTGGCAGGAAAATAGGATTATTCTTTATATATTGAACACAATTGCGGTAGTGATCTTCGTTACGGATTATTCGATCGAAGTTGTCTCTCATCCAAATGGATCCTCTTTTCCCTGTAATGGAATTTATTTTTCGAGACGTATATTTCTTTATATTGGCGAGATTCTTTTCCAATGACTTCTCTTCGAATTCTGTTGCAATCAGATGTATGTGGTTCGGCATGATAACGTAAGCGAGAAGATCGTATTCAACTCCATTCATAAGATTTAATGATTCGGATAGAATTTTTCTGAACAAAGGAATGCGAAAATAGCAGGCTCCCATACCTGCATCAAGATATTTTTCGAAATAGGGGGCAACCTGTTTTGAGTAGGCTATGTTCACTTCGTAAGACCAAGGTTTCGGATTAGCCGAAAGGAATCTCTTTTTTCGTTGAATTAAGAGGGTGTTTAATAATAAAAGTTAATTTGGGGTCGCAGGCTTGGAGCATATTCCTTCTTGAGGTGATGGAGCATAGCGGGCTATGTGACTGAACCGAAAGGAGAAAGAT
>CAJTWL010000026.1 GCA_910579845.1 uncultured Muribaculaceae bacterium
TAGCTCGTATTCAGTCCAAGCCGGGTCGCCCATGCGATAATCCAAGTAGCTCGTTTCACTGATACGTATCTGATATTCATATCCTTCATCGTATTCAAACTTGGCAATATCACCATGAGCCTCCCACTCGGTGGAATGCTCGTCTTTTACAGCATATACATCCGCAAGTACATTATTGCCACTCGATGTCAAAACGCCGGGAAGTTTCACAGAAGCTACCGTGAGCGTATATTCGCTATAATCAGTTACTTTTTTCCCTTCTTCGTTATCGTCAGTGCAGGCACACATTAAAAGAGAGACGATGAAGATGAATTGAATCTTAAGAAAGTTCGATTTCATATGGAATATGATTTTTGTTATTCGTAAATTCCTCTAAAATGATATACAAGCTGTTGGAACTGTTCGTATTTCTTATCGCCTACACATAGTTCTGTTGGAGACAGATTGAACGTTATGCTATGATTAAAGTAATCGGCATCGCCACCAAAATTTTGAGCGAAAGCGATTTTTACTGTTTCGGACGCACCATATCCTCCAAGGCACACGTCCTTAGGATGCAACACGAAATTATATATTTGCTCATCCATTTGATAAAATTCGTAAGCAGCTTTTACTTGAACTATTCCAATGTCACGAAGTCGGGATGCAATCCTTTCATCTGTAATAGACTGCGCCATTAAAGACAAGTCCATGTTGACTGTCAAGGAATCCTTTGAAACCACCTTGCACGCATTACCTTCTGATATTGTGTTCCCATGATAATAGGAAACACTCATTTCACCATGATACGTTCCTTTCATTTCAAAAAGTGCTCTTTGAATTTCAGATGATGAAAACTTTGGCTCATCCTTATTGCAACTTGAAATGAACACCAAAGCAATGAGCAGAATAATTGTGGATATTTGCTTCATACTTTTCCTTTTTTCTCGTATGGCTCAATGGAGAAACTAATTTATAATGCAGAAACGTGAGCCAACTATACCACGCCTTGTATTGGAGATCCTAAGAAAACCTTAGTGTATAGTTGTGGTAATAGCTGCCCACGCTATAGCGTGAGAACCATTACACTCTTTCACACACACTATTTGAAAGTTTCCTACGTTTCCAAATACCAGATAAACATAACGCTTCTTATTTTTTCAAAATGTCGTGATGGGATTGCTCCCAATCAACTGCAAAGCTACAACTTTTTGCGTTACAAGTCAATAGACTGGACAAATAATAAGTTTGTTTGGTTCTCTCTAATATATAATATAAATTGAACCAAACCTATAAAGATATGCCGGACAAAAGAGTAATGTCCACGTCAATTTTTCTTTTAACCAGCCCTTAATCCTCTCCGTACTCAATCACCGAAAGAAGAAAACAAAGGCAAATAAAGTTAACGACAGCAAATTATCTATAATTCGTTTCTATACTGTTGTCGGCAATTCTCTATATAGTACGATTTTAGTACAATTCTATATGGTTATATTATTGATAATCAACACTAATATCTCCTAAACTAAAATTGAGAGTAGTGTTCAAGGAGCAGATCAAGTCTCAACTACTATTTCCCGCAAAATTTCAATACAAAGAAGCTGTTTTTCAGAAAAGGCTTGAGATTATCTCATCCGAGATCATCACACCGGAACCAGTCAGGATAAGACAACCGGAATCTGATACAATATACCCTCTTTCAATAAAGGGTCTGCTTTTTTTCAGAAGCAATTCAACTTCCTTCTCTCCGAATTCATCTGCAAATGCGGATATATTCAGCCCTTCACTCACCCTGAGTCTGGTCATTATCATCTCCTCTCTGCGTTCGGCATCCGAAAGATGTTCCTCTTCATGTATTGTCAACCCTTTCTTTCTAATATATTGTTTCACATCAGGAAGATTCCAGCTTCTTACCGCACAACCGTCATAGCTGTGTGCGGAAGGACCAAGACCTATATACGGAATTCCTTCCCAATATGATGAATTATGCATGGAGCGCTTCCCCGGTAATGAATAGTTGGAAATCTCGTATCTTTCATATCCGGCTCCGCATAGCAAGGAGTTTATAAGACAAAACATATCAACAGCCGTATCTTCGGCTTGTTCTTTTATCAGACCTTTCTGCAGTTGCCTTGTCAGAGCACTTCTCTCCTCATACATTAATGAATATGCCGAAATATGTTCCGGCTTCATCCTGATAAATTCAACAAGTGTGTTTTTCAAAGAGGACAGCGTCTGTCCGGGCAAGCCGAATATCAGATCGAGACTTATGTTCCGGAAATAACGTCTCAGAATTTCATATGACTCCCTTACCTGACCAGCGTCGTGTCTACGGCTTATAGCGGCAAGTTCCGTATCTATCATGGATTGGACACCCATGCTCACCCGATTTATTCCGGCATCTTTCCATGCTCTCGCCTTACGCCCGTCAACATCATCCGGATTTACCTCTATTGTTATTTCGGGAAATTCTATCGTCCTGCCGTTTCGCTCCTCTATAATCTCGCGGATTCTGCCGACCATCCATATTAAAGAGTCAGTTTCCATAAGAGAAGGTGTTCCACCTCCTATATATATAGTGACCTCATTCCATCCATCCGCTTCGGAGACTCTCGATTGAAACTCGTTTACGACACTCTTAGCAAAAGCGCGCCAGTCTACAGTTTTAAGAGAAGCTACACTGTAAAAAGAGCAATATGTGCATTTGCCGAGACAATAAGGCACATGAATATATATGCCGCCACGTCGTCGTAATTCCGTATTTGATATCATTGAATCCTGTTCTTTCTTGTAAAAAAATCAAAAACATGTTATACAACATATTTTTAAACAAATATTATTTAAAGATTTTTACTAATTTGCGTTCGCATTACATAGAGTGTGTTTGAATTTAACACGAATTATATGTTTGAATATGTCTGAAATATTCTTTTCCTTCCCCTGAAGGTTATTTCCGGTGAATTTCACCAAGTCTCATCAGTCGCATAGCCCGCTATGCTCCTTCTTCAGCTTGTGGAATTCCCTCGAAAATAACTCTTCATGTAAAGCAAAGTTAAATCCAAACACACTCTTACAAATTTAATAGAAATAACTACAAAGTATATACGACAATTTCAAAAATCTATAAAATGAAGATCTATAAAACAAACGAAATCAAAAACATTGCGCTCCTTGGTTCCAAGGGGTCCGGTAAAACCACTCTTGCGGAATCGATGATCTATGAATGCGGCGTTATCAAACGTCGCGGCACAGTAGATGCAGGAAATACAGTTTCCGATTATTTCCCTGTTGAAAAGGAATATGGATATTCAGTATTCTCCACAGTATTCAACGCTGAATTCAATGGAAAGAAATTGAATATAATCGACTGTCCGGGAGCTGATGATTTTGTTGGCAACGCATATACTGCACTTGGCGTATGCGATATGGGACTCATACTTGTAGATGCCCAATATGGCGTAGAGGTAGGTACAGAGAATATATTCCGCACAACGGCAAAATTGAAAAAACCGGTAATTTTCGGTCTTAACCAGATGGACGGAGAGAAAGCTGATTTCGATAATGTAATTGAACAGATGAAAGAGCATTTCGGTCCCCGTGTGATACAGATTCAATATCCGCTTGAGACCGGACCGAATTTCCACTCCATGATAGACGTACTTCTTATGAAGAAGTATGAATGGGGTCCCGACGGCGGCACACCCACAATATCTGAAATACCGGAAGACCAGCTTGATAAAGCACGTGAACTTAACCAGATTCTTGTTGAGGCGGCTGCGGAAAACGACGAAACACTTATGGAGAAATTCTTTGAGCAGGGAAGCCTCACGGAGGATGAGATGCGCGAAGGTATCCGCAAAGGTCTTGTCGACCGTTCCATCTACCCGGTAGTAGTTCTCAGCGCCGCTAAAGATATGGGTGTTCGTCGTCTTATGGAATTCCTCGGCAATGTATGCCCGTTCGTAAATGAGATGCCGGCACCGAAAACCGTTTCCGGAGTCGAGGTCAAACCCGAAGCCGCAGGTCCTTTGTCAGTATTCTTCTTCAAGACTTCCGTTGAGCCGCATATCGGCGAGGTATCATATTTCAAAGTGATGAGCGGGACACTCAAAGCCGGCGATGACCTGGAAAATGTCTCAAGAGGTGGCAGGGAGCGTCTTGCACAGATTTTCACAGTCTGCGGTCAGCTGCGTACACCGATAGACGCTCTTGAAGCCGGAGATATAGGTGCCGCTGTCAAACTGAAAGATGTGCGTACAGGAAACACTCTTGATGCAAAGGGATGTGAATACCAGTTTGATTTCATCAAATATCCTCAACCCAAATATACCCGTGCGATCCGTCCGGCTTCTGAAAGCGATGCCGAGAAACTCGCCGGCATACTCACCCGTATGCATGAAGAGGATCCCACATGGATTGTAGAACAGAGTAAAGAGCTGAAACAGACTCTTGTAAAGGGACAAGGCGAGTTCCATCTCCGTACTCTGAAATGGAGAATAGAGAACAATGAGAAACTTCCTGTTGAATTTATAGAGCAGAAGATACCATATCGCGAAACAATCACCAAGGCTGCACGTGCGGACTACCGTCATAAGAAGCAATCCGGAGGCTCGGGTCAGTTCGGAGAGGTACATCTTATAATTGAACCTTATGCAGAAGGAATGCCTGAACCGGACACATATAAGTTCGGCAACCAGGAGTTCAAACTTAACGTTCGAGACAAGCAGGAGATTCCTCTGGAATGGGGCGGCAAACTTGTAGTATACAACTGTATTGTAGGCGGAGCCATAGACGCACGTTTCATACCTGCAATTGTCAAAGGTCTTATGGATCGTATGGAGCAGGGACCGCTCACCGGTTCTTATGCCCGCGATGTCCGCGTCATGATATATGACGGAAAGATGCATCCGGTTGACTCAAATGAGATATCCTTCCGTCTCGCAGGAAGAAACGCATTCTCCCAGGCATTCAAAGCGGCCAACCCTAAGATTTTGGAGCCGGTATACGATGTTGAGGTGCTTACACCGGGTGACACCATGGGAGATGTGATGAGCGACCTTCAGAGCCGTCGAGCAATCATCATGGGCATGGAGTCTGAAAACGGAATCGAGAAGTTGTCTGCAAAAGTTCCTCTCAAGGAGATGTCTTCTTATTCAACCTCTCTAAGCTCCATCACAGGCGGTCGCAGTTCATTCACCATGGAATTCTCTTCATATGAACTCGTTCCTTCCGATGTTCAGGAGAAGCTCCTCAAGGAATATGCAGAGACCCAGACTGAAGAATAAATTAAGTAAATGATAAAAATTAATGAACATATAAAACGCGGTTATTTATTGACGGATTTTGTCGCGGAGGGATGGAGCATACTATTGTATGCGACTGACCGACAAGGTGAAAGGCGTTATAAAGAACACGTTTTATGGTTCAAGATAAATTCACTTACATATATCGTTTAATTTTTATTACTTACTTATATATTAAGTTACAAGGGAGCCGGTTTAAATATCGGCTCCCAGTTTTTTTGTGAAAACAGTTGAATTCGTTTCAAATTGAAAAAATATTAATTTTTGTTAATTTTATAATACGGCGAATATATTGATCCAAACAGTGTCAAACATGAAATGTTATATTAACAAATGAGTTATTTCTATCACGGTTAATAACATCAATTACATTAATTCTAATATTTAATATTATAAAAAAACACACCTATGAGCAATTCAGTAGACAATGCCCCTTTGAAGGGCATTAAAGTAGTTGACTTCACAGAAGTACAATCCGGTCCTTCATGTACACAGATGCTTGCATGGTTAGGCGCCGATGTCATAAAAATTGAACGTCCCGGCGTGGGTGACGCCACCCGTAAGGAATTGCAATTCGATCCCAATGAGCCGAGTTATTACTTCCTGCAGCTCAACAGTGACAAAAAATCCCTGTCTCTTGACGCCAAGACACCTGACGGGAAGGCTATACTTACGAAACTTATCAAGGAATGCGATATATTTGTAGAAAACCTGCACCCTGGAGCAATGGACAAACTGGGCTTCAGCTGGGAGGCGGTGCATGCCTTGAATCCTAAATGTATCTACGGAACTATCAAGGGGTTCCCATTGTCATCGAAATACAAGGATCTGAAAGCCTATGAACCTATCGCACAAGTAACTGCAGCAGCGGCATCGACAACAGGATGGTTTGACGGAAATTACAATATTCCTTCACAGTCCGGTGCCGCTCTTGGTGACTCCAACACAGGAATGCACCTTCTTATCGGGTTGCTCGCCGCTCTGCAGCAGCGCAACAACACGGGTGAGGGCTGCTATGTATATCAGTCCATGCACAACGCATGTCTTAACTTATGCCGAATCAAGACACGTGACCAGCTAACACTCGACAAGATCGGCTATCTGACACAGTTCCCGCAATATCCTAATGGCAAATTCGGAGACTGCGTGCCTCGTAGCGGTAATATCGAAGGCGGCGGCGTTCTTGGCTGGACCTATAAATGCAAACCGGCAGGCGGATATGATTCAGAAGTTGACGCCAACAATTACGTATACATTATTCTTCAGCGTGGCGCAAAGGATTTCGAAGCCGCATGCAAAGCTATGGGCTTTGAGGATTGGCTTACCAACCCGGATTTCAACACAGCGGATGCACGTGACCGCAACAAACAGGCAATATACCAGAGGATCGGTCAATGGACTGCCGACAAGACAAAGTATGAGGTTACCTCGATTCTCGGTCCCGCAGGCGTTCCGGTCGGTCCTGTTCTTTCTACAAAAGAGGTCATGACAGATGAGAGTCTATATGATGGCAACACACTCGTACGTATCAATCAGGGCGGCAATATCGGTGAATTCGTCACTGTAGGATGTCCTTTCACAATGAGCAGCTACCAGCCGGCGTACGGTCCTTGTCCGTCTCTCGGAGGCAACACAGAGGAAATTCTTACAAGTCTCGGTTATACTGCAGAGCAGCAGGCTGAGTTTGCCAAGAATGGAACCACCAGTCCTCTTGCTTCAAAATAAAGCGCTCTCAAACAATAGAAATTACTGAAAACCCCGAACCGGGATCGCTGACGATCGCCAGGGATTCCGGTTCTAAGTAAGTGATAAAAATTAATGAACATATAAAACGCTGTTATTTATTGACGGATTTTGTCGCGGAGGGATGGAGCATACTATAGTATGCAACTGACCGACAAGGCGAAAGACGCAATAAAGAACAAGTTTTACGGTTCAAGATCATTTCACTTACATATATCGTTTAATTTTTATTACTTATATATTAAAAACAAGAATATCATGGCAAACACTACAAATACTACCCCCACCGGTACAAGTGTGGCAAACGGACCTAAGTTTCCGGAACAAGTGACGGGAATGTACATTCTCGCGGAATCACTCCGTCGTCTGGGACTTATGGATGTATACGGTCTTGTAGGTATACCTGTCACTGAAGTGGCATATGCGATGCAGAAAATAGGAATGAATTATTACGGATTCCGCTTCGAACAGCAGGCCGGTATGGCGGCTGCAACTCATGGCTTCCTTACACAGAAACCAGGCGTTCTCCTCACAGTTTCATCTCTTGGATTCCTTAATGGATTGACAGCCACAGCCAATGCTACTGTCAACTGCTATCCTATGATCCAGATATCCGGAGCCTCCGATCCGACAATGGTGGATATGAATATGGGAACGTATGAGCAGCTTGACCAGCTTAACACTGCCCGTCCACTCGTCAAGGCCGCATTCCGTTGCAGCTATGCGAAGGATATCCCTTCTGCTGTTGCCCGTGCTTACCGCGCGGCTGTCAGCGGCCGTCCGGGCGGTGTATATATTGATATGACCACACCTGCTCTGGGTGAGGTCATGAACAGCGAGGATGCAGAAAAACTGTTCTATACCCCGGTCGACATCTACACACCGGTTCAACCGAACGTCAATGCGGTCAATCGCGCTGTGGAACTTTTGTCAACAGCTAAGAAACCGGCTCTTCTTCTTGGTAAAGGAGCGGCATATGCCAGAGTGGAAGATAAACTCAAAGAATTGTCCGACACATATAAGATTCCTTACCTCGCAATGTCAATGGCAAAGGGTCTGCTGCCGGATAACGGTGATCTCAGCGCACTGTCATGCCGAAGCACAATTATGGCGGATGCCGATGTAGTAATGGTGGTAGGCGCCCGCCTCAACTGGATGCTCTCTTTCGGTCGAGGTAAGTGGAGCAAAACTATCAAATTCATACAGCTTGATGTCGAGCCCGAAGAGATAGACAGAAATATTCCTATAGCAGCTCCCGTTGTCGGTGATCTCGGTCTTTCTCTTGACGCTATTCTGGAAGGTCTGAAAGGGAAAACGATGCAGACCGATCCACAATGGGTTCCGTCATTGCAGGCTGAGAGCAAAGTCAAGAACGTCAAGTTCATGAATCGGCTAGAATCGGCTGCGACATTGAATCCGATGACCCACTGGACTGCATTGAATACAATCAAACCTATTCTCGAGAGCAATCCTGATGTAGTACTTGTCAACGAGGGAGCAAACACTCTTGATGACACACGAGACACTGTTGATATGGTTCTGCCTCGTCACCGTGTCGATTGCGCCTCATGGGCAATCATGGGTATGGGCATGGGATCCGTGATAGGAGCGGCTGTAGCTACCGGAAAGAGTGTGGTCGCTATCGAAGGCGACTCCGCATTCGGTTTCTCGGGCATGGATTTCTCGACCATATGCAGATACAAACTTCCTGCAACTGTCGTGATCTTCAACAATGGCGGTATATATAATGGTGTGGGTGTAAACCCGTCCGGCAGCGACGCACCGGCTCCCACTACTCTGGATATACACGCAAGATATGATAAACTGGGAGATGCTTTCGGAGCCAAAACATATTATGTTCAGACTCCCGAGGAACTCGCTGGTGCACTCACAGAGGCAATCGCTTCAAAACAACCTTGTCTTATAGATGTACAGCTTGCCGCCGATTCAGGTAAAGAAAGCGGTCATATAGGCTACCTGAACCCCAGTCCACTTATAGAGTACACCGTATAATATATTTACTTAATCCTCCAGAGAAAATCCATATCTCCGGAGGTATCTGAATAACTTCTAAATCATCAGTTATGTTACACATTATATTATATGCAATCGTACCGATAGTGGTCGTTATGCTCGCCGGATATATTTCCGGGAAGAAAGGCGCATTCAATGGAGACGATGCAAAAAAATTCAATAAGGTTGTGCTTGACTACGCATTGCCTGCCGCACTTTTTGTCTCCATCATTCAGGCAAGCCGTGAAGATCTTGCAAAAGACCTGAAACTCACTCTTGTTTCGTTAATCGGTATCATGGGGTGTTTCATGCTTGTATATTTTGTTTTCAAATATTGTTTCAAGAAAAACACAGGTGCTGATGCCGCTGTATCGGCATTGATCAGTGGATCTCCGACAATAGGATTCCTTGGCTTTGCAGTTCTTGAGCCTATATTCGGAACCACTCCCGCGGTAGCACTTGTTGTGGCTATCGTAGGTATCGTTGTCAACGCTGTCGGCATTCCTGTCGGTCTGTCACTGATGAATGCGTCTCTTGAGAAACAGAATCCCAATGCTACTAAAAAGGTAAATCCCTTCAAGCCGGTGTTGCACGCTCTCGCACAACCTGTGGCATGGGCGCCTATCCTTGCCGTTGTACTTGTCCTATGTGGTCTAAAATGGCCGGACTGGCTGAGTCCTTCATTCGATCTTATAGCAAAAGCAAATGCCTCAATGGCAGTGTTCTCGGCAGGCATTACTTTGTCAGCCATCAAGTTCTCTATCAACTGGCAGGTTATACTGGGTTCCATCATGAAGATGATAATGATGCCTTTGGTAATCCTCATACTCGGTATTCTGTTCCATATGGATCCGTTCAACATCAAGATGCTTGTTGTCGCAGCAGCACTTCCTCCGGCATTCTCTGGCATCATTATTGCCGATGAAAATGACACATATGTCGCCACCGGTACTTCATCACTTACATTGAGTGTAATACTGTTCGTCGGATTCTGTCCTTTATGGATATGGCTCACTGATATGGCACTTGCGTCATTCTGATTTATTAAGAGAATATTAAAAATATCGCTGAAGCTGTGTCGTAATTAAAGTTTTACGGTACAGCTTCTAATTTATAGCAGATTCTTATTTATACTTAAGAGTAACAAAAGAAATATTTTGCGGGATAAATTAATTATCCTATCTTTGTAGCAGAAAATCCACAAAAAAATAAGAATATATAAACAATTATGGAAATTGAAGGTAAAATCATTCTTGACCTCGGAGAGCAATCAGGCACATCAAAAGCCGGAAATCTCTGGAAAAAACATGAATGGGTACTTGAGACATTCGGTCAATACCCACGCAAAGTGAAATTTACAGTCTTCGGGTCAAAGCTTGACAATATACACATCGAAGCCGGCAAATCGTATAAAATATCCGTGGATGCCGAAAGCCGTGAATTTAACGGACGCTGGTACACAGATATCAATGCATATGCCGCATCTGAAATAACAGCTCCTCAGCCTGATTTCGGGACTGCTCCGGTTGCTCCTGCAACACCCGCCGCTCCTGCAGACCCATTCAGTGGTTCATCCGCAGGTTTTACAGCTTCTGCCGATCCGTTTGCTTCAGATGGAGAAACCGACGACCTTCCTTTCTGACAAATATCTTCAAAATGACAAAAGTTGCCTGAAGTGTAACTGACAACATACCAAATCATTATTTCCCATACTGATTAATCTAAGCTCCATGCTGAATTATCAGTATGGGTTCTTTTTGTGCATATTCAGACATTATTACTGAAGCGATTACCTTACGAACTCTTTAAAATTATCGAACATTCTGGATTCTTTATCACATCTATTTATGCATTATAATTCCCATTTTATCATATTGTGCATTATATTGCTTCTTTATATCAAACTTTCCAGAAATTTTTCTTGCATTTTTCGTTATATATATATAATTTTGTCCCGAGCAACAAAGAAATAAAAAATAAAGGAAAGCCGCTCTTAGGATTCTTTATTGAATTTGAATTTAAAATTCGAAAATGACATATTCTAAATTTATAACTGAAGACCGACTCGAACCGAAATCGGATAATCTTGCTGAACGAATCGGTCTTCTGGCTGAAGTCAGCTGGGAAGTATGCAATAAAATAGGAGGGATATATGCAGTCCTCTCCACAAAAGCACGCCAGCTCAAGGAGCAATTCGGAGATTCACTTGTTTTTATCGGACCTGACGTATGGTCACAGGAGAATCCATCCCCTGTCTTCAAAGAAAAAAAGACTCTTCTTAAATCCGCATCTTCAAAACTCAGACTTCCCTGGGGTATTACAATACGCACAGGCAGATGGGATATCCCAGGCGCACCGATTGCTATTCTTGTAAATCCGGGAGCCACATCAATGCATCTGAACGAGTTCTACGGTCTGATGTGGGAAAGATATAGAGTTGATTCCCTGCATTCATACGGAGATTACGATGAATCATGTGCATTCGCGATCGCGTCATCAATAGTATTAAAAGCACTTTCGGAGCATCTTGGCATAAAAGAGGAAAGCATAATTGCTCATTTTGATGAATGGACAACAGGAATGGGACTGCTTAACACACAGATCACCATGCCCGGCGCTTCCACTATTTTCACCACCCACGCCACAAGCATAGGGCGCAGCATCTGTGGAAACGGCAAGAACCTGTACCAGTATTTCAATTACTACAACGGTGACCAGATGGCAGCGGAACTTAACATGCAGTCCAAGCACTCACTTGAAAAGGCAGCCGCACATGCCGCCGACTGTTTCACAACAGTGAGCGAGGTTACGGCACGCGAATGCGAGCAACTGCTTGAAATTCATCCTCAGGTTGTAACACCGAACGGCTTTGAACCGGGGTTTGTACCTAAAACTACAAAATACAACAAATTGCGTCGCGAGGGACGAGACCGCCTGCTGAAAACTGCGCATGCCATCACCGGAAAGACATACAACGATGAGACATTTATTATAGCCACATCAGGACGAAACGAATACAGGAACAAGGGGCTTGACCTTTATATAGATTCGATGGCGGCATTGGAAGAGAAAATTCCATCGGATAAAAATGCCATTGCATTCGTCCTTGTTCCCGCATGGGTCAAGTCTGCTGATCAGACACTGCTTCATAATCTCAATTCCGGTTCTTCAAGCGGGTCAGAGACAGAATTTCTGACGCACCGTCTGAACAACGAAGATTCGGATGCCATATGCTGTCGCATCCGCTCGCTTAAAGCGGAAGGCAGGTTCAGGAAGCTGGATATAATATTCGTACCAAGCTATCTTGACGGAAATGACGGAATTATAAATATAGTTTATTACGATCTTCTTCCGGCGTTCGACCTCACGCTTTTCCCCTCTTATTATGAGCCCTGGGGTTATACTCCGCTTGAGAGCTGCGCTTTCGGTGTCCCTACAATAACCACCAACAAAGCCGGTTTCGGACAATGGGTTCTTGACAATTTCAAGAATGACCTGCATAATTCAGGCGTTATGGTAATAGACCGTCAGGACACCAATTATCCTGAATCCGTAGAACAGATCTCATACACAACGCTGGAATATATCTGCGAGGGATCCAAAGTGCGCACAGAAGCCCGTCACGCCGCATTCCTCACCGCAGATAAAGCAAACTGGAATTTTTTTATAAGATATTACAACGAAGCGTTCCGGATAGCACTTACTCGAAACAAGGAGCGGAATTGATCCGTCAGGATATACAGAACCACATCGGTTTATACAACTTAATAAATTGAAATTAATTTTATACAATAAATAAAATAGGAATATAAATATATGAAACTCCAAGTAAGCAACACAAATGCACCAGTATGGCGCACTATAACAGTGAGCGCTGAGATTCCAAAGGAACTGAAGTCGCTCGAAGAAATGTCTAAAAACCTATGGTGGGTATGGAACAGCGCAGGAAAACGTCTCTTCCGTGATATCGACCGCGATTTGTGGCGTAGCGTTGGCGAGAATCCGGTAATGTTGCTTCAGCAACTTTCTTTCGAACGTTATCAGGAGATCCTTAAAGACAAGGATATGATGGCTCGTATCAGGGAGGTCTATACATTATTCAAGGATTATATGAAACAGCCTATGAACTCAAAACTTCCCTCTGTTTCATATTTCTCCATGGAATATGGTCTTTGCAACTGTCTAAAGATTTACTCCGGCGGTCTCGGTGTGCTGGCGGGCGATTACATCAAACAGGCATCAGACAGCTGTATAAATATGACAGCGGTAGGATTCCTTTATAAATATGGTTATTTCTCCCAGTCTCTTTCAATTGACGGTCAGCAGATTGCCAATTACGAGAGTCAGAACTTCGACCAGCTTCCGATAGAGGCCGTACTCGGTGAAGACGGACAACCCTTGATTCTTGAGGTTCCTTATCCCGGCAGAATTGTATACAGCCATATATGGAGAGTCAACGTAGGACGCATGAAACTCTACCTGCTTGACACGGATCTCGATCAGAATTCCGAGTGGGACCGTCAGATTACGCACAAACTCTATGGCGGTGATTGGGAAAACCGCATCAAACAGGAGTATCTGCTCGGTATCGGCGGCATCCTTATGCTTGAAAAACTTGGAATCAAGACAGATCTTTATCACGCAAATGAAGGTCACGCGGCATTGCTTAATCTTCAGCGTCTTGTAAATTACATCCAGAAAGACAATCTGCCTTTCAACGTAGCTCTTGAAGTTGTTCGCGCCTCATCGCTATACACAGTCCACACTCCTGTCCCCGCAGGTCATGATTATTTCGAGGAATCTCTGTTCGGCAAATACCTCGGTGAATATCCCGCAAAACTCGGAATCTCCTGGAATGATCTGATGAATATGGGTCGTGAGAACCCTGATACAAACGAACGCTTCTCCATGAGTGTGTTTGCTCTTAACACTTGTCAGGAGGCAAATGGTGTAAGCTGGCTTCACGGAGAGGTTTCCAAGAAGATGTTCGCCGGCGTATGGAAAGGTTACGCTCCCGAAGAGTCGCACGTCGGCTATGTGACAAACGGTGTGCACATGCCCACATGGGCTGCCACAGAGTGGAAGGAATTCTACAGTGACCACCTCAACTCCGAACTCTTCCTGGATCAGAGCAACCCTGAGATGTGGAAAGAGATCTTCGATGTTCCGGACGAAGATATATGGAACATGCGAATGACAATGAAAAACAAGTTCATCGATTTCGTAAAGAAAGATTTCAAGGAGAAATGGCTGAAAAACCAAGGTGATCCCACGGAAGTTCTCAAAATCGTCGACAAGATAAATCCCAATGCACTCATCATAGGATTTGCCCGCCGTTTCGCAACCTACAAACGCGCTCATCTTCTCTTCACAGATCTCGACCGTCTTGCAAAAATCGTGAATAATGAGAAATATCCTGTACAATTTGTGTTCTCCGGAAAGGCTCATCCCGCCGACGGAGCCGGTCAGGGTCTCATCAAACGCATCACCGAGATCTCAAAAATGCCCCAGTTCTCCGGAAAGATCATCTTCCTTGAAGACTACAATATGATAGTTGCCAAACGACTCGTTACAGGTGTCGACATCTGGCTTAACACTCCGACACGTCCTCTCGAGGCTTCCGGAACATCCGGAGAGAAAGCCGAAATGAACGGTGTGCTCAACTTCTCCGTACTTGACGGCTGGTGGTACGAGGGTTATCGTTTCGATGAGAAAGCCGGATGGGCACTCACCGACAAACGCACCTATACAGACCAGGCTCAACAGGACAAGCTTGATGCGGCAACAATATATTCAATGCTCGAGAACGAGATCATACCTCTCTATTTCGACAAGAACTACAAAGGATACAGCCCTGAATGGATCAAGTATATCAAACGCTCCATAGGACACATCGCGCCTCATTTCACCATGAAACGCCAGCTCGACGACTATATCGAACGTTTCTATAAACCGGAGGCCAAACGATTTGCAAAACTTATCGCCGACAATTACGCCAAAGCGCGCGAAATCGTAACTTGGAAAGAGGATGTTGTATCCAAATGGGACAGCATTCAGGTTCTTTCCAGCAACTTCGATGAAATACACCTCGGAGCTTCACGTTCAGGAGAGAAGTTCGATCTTGTCTGCACAATCGACACCAAAGGTCTGGGAGATTCAATCGGTGTGGAACTCGTATACTATAAAGAGGAGCACGGCGAATCCAAATATGAGGGTCGACAGGAGCTCAATGTGGTAAATCGCGATGGAAACGTATACACTTATGAGCTGAAATCCTCTTTGAAGGAGGCAGGCACATACCGTTACTCTCTCCGCATGTATCCCAAGAATGCAGAACTCCCCCACCGTCAGGACTTCGCTTATGTACGCTGGTTCTGATAATGATATTGTTTATAAGATAAAATAGATTGTTTTGATGTTATCAAGAAGGCACCGGTTCAATAAATCGGTGCCTTTTTTGTTATAAAGATATGGAACATATTATTTTTAAGTATTTCCCTAATCTGAATGAACAGAAACGCGCGGCTTTTCTGAAGATGATGGAACTATATCCTGAATGGAACGAAAAGATTAATGTCATATCCCGGAAAGATATCGGCAATCTTGAAACCAACCACATACTGCACTCTCTCGCCATTGCCAAGTTTATTGAATTCAAACCCGGCACACGGGTTCTTGACTTCGGCACAGGCGGTGGATTTCCCGGAATTCCGTTGGCGGTAATGTTTCCCGATGTCCATTTTCATCTTGTAGACCGCACTGGCAAGAAATTAAAGGTGGCTTCGGAAATTGCCCGCGAATGCGGACTTGCAAATGTCTCTTTCCAGCACGGTGATGTGGCTGAATGTAAAGAAAATTTCGATTTTGTAGTCAGCAGGGCTGTTATGCCCCAACAGGATCTACTTAAAATATGTTCTAAGAATATATCCGATGAACAGCGCAACGGACTTCCCAACGGACTCATAACTCTTAAAGGAGGAGAACTGGAAGCAGAGATACGCCCGCTGAGAAAACGAAGTTTGGTTCAGGAGATTTCGAAATATTTTTCCGAACCTTTCTTTGAGACTAAAAAAATACTATATACCCAGAAATAAAATAGAACGCCATGAAAATCGCAAAATTTGAATTCTCTTTATTCGGCATCAACACATACGTGGTCTATGATCCGGCAACTAAAGCCTGTGCTGTCATCGATCCGGGAATGATAAACGAAGAAGAAGAGAAGGCATTAAGCAGTTTTATTGAGCGTAACGGACTCACGGTAGAACATATAATAAACACGCATCTTCATGTAGATCATGCCGTAGGCGTAAACTATGCAAAAGAGCTCTTCAGAAAGCCACTTGAAGCACACAAGGATGATGAGTTTCTCGGGGAAAGGCTACGTCAGCAGGCTCAGATGTTCGGCATTCAGGAACGTATCGAAGATATCAGCGTGAACACATATATTCAGGATGGAGATGCTATAAAGATAGGTGACGGAGAACTCAAAGTGCTTCATGTTCCCGGACATTCTCCAGGAAGCATTGCACTGTACGACAAAGTTGGCGGATTTGTAATAACTGGAGACGCACTGTTTGAAGGTTCGGTTGGCCGCACCGATCTTCCGGGAGGCAATGGTTCCCAGCTTATAAAAGCCATAAAGGAGAAACTGCTGACCCTGCCTGACACCACTGTGGTTTGTCCCGGTCACGGAGGATCCACCACTATCGGACGCGAACGTGCCGCAAACCCGTTCCTTGCCGACAATCCACATTACCGACTAAAATAGACCCTGCACACTCCATTCAGTCTGTATAGGTCTACCTTTTATCCGACATACAAAATTATATTCATCCCTGCCTATATAGTAAATAATAGCAAAAAAACGGAGATGAAAATCTATTGACTACAAAAGTAAAAAAGAATAAATTCTGCACACAGAATTTAGAAATGTGTAATAAACACTGCGCATAAAATCACACTATGTGCAGTGTTTATTATTTTTATTATCAAATAGTTGCAAATTTAAAATTTATTCATAATCTTTGCATAAACCATGTTGCGGAGTTGACGTTTATTAGATTAGATACAGGACATTAAGGTTAAAAATTTTGTTATTATGCTTGAACGTTTTTTGAAAAAGGTCAATTTTAAATCATTGGAGGATTTCCGGCAGAACTATGAAGTTAAGATTCCGAATAATTTCAACTTTGCTTATGATGTTGTAGACAAATGGGCAGAGATTGATCCGGACAAGCCTGCCTTATTATGGACCAATGATAAGGGAGATGAACACCAGTTTACTTTCAAGGAGATGAAGGATTATTCCGATAAGACCGCTTCCTTCTTTCAGTCGGTTGGCATAAGCCGCGGCGACAAGGTGATGCTTATTTTAAAGAGAAGATATCAGTTCTGGTTCTCCATTCTTGCTCTACATAAATTAGGGGCTGTCGCCATTCCGGCAACACACCTGCTCACTAAGAAGGATATTATTTATCGCTGTAATGCCGCTAAAATAAAGGGTATCGTCGCAGTAGGCGATAACGATGTCATAAAACACATTGCAGATGCGTTACCGCAATGCAACACCGTAGAATGTTGCATTTCTACAGGACCGGAAGTTCCCAAAGGATGGCATGACTTCAACGAGGGGATTGCCACGGCACAGAAATTCAGGAGAAACAGGCTTGTAAACCGCAACGAAGATCTGTCTCTTCTCTATTTCACATCCGGAACGACAGGTGAGCCAAAGATGGTAGCCCACGATTTTCTGTATCCGCTCGGACATATCGTTACAGGCAAGTATTGGCACAATCTTAACGAGAATTCCCTGCACCTTACACTCGCCGACACCGGTTGGGGGAAGGCAGTCTGGGGCAAACTGTACGGTCAATGGTTTTCCGGGGCAAATGTATTTGTCTATGATTTCGACAAATTCAAACCTTCCGATCTCCTTGACATATTCCACAAATACCGTATAACCTCATTCTGCGCGCCTCCTACCGTATATCGTTTTCTTATACTCGAGGATATCTCCAAATATGATCTTTCCGCACTCAAATACTGCACAACAGCCGGTGAAGCGATGAATCCAAGCGTATTTGAGAAATGGAAAGAGATGACGGGACTGGATATCAAGGAGGCGTTCGGACAGACAGAGACAACTCTTACTATCGGAACATTCCCCTGGATGAAATCAAAACCGGGGTCAATGGGAGTACCTAATCCGGAATATGATATCGACCTGATAAACGCCGCAGGAGAATCATGCCGACCCGGCGAGCAGGGGGAGATTATAATCCGCACTGACAGACGCAGACCTTTAGGACTGTTCCGCGAATACCTATATGATAAAGAGCTGACAAAAAGAGCCATGTCTGACGGCGTATACCGTACCGGAGATGTGGCTACACGTGATAAAGACGGATATTTCTGGTTTGTAGGTCGCGCTGACGATGTAATCAAATCATCCGGCTATCGAATCGGTCCGTTTGAAGTGGAAAGCTCTTTAATGACACATCCCGCAGTCGTGGAATGCGCTATTACAGGTGTCCCGGACCCTATACGCGGTCAGATCGTAAAGGCAACCATAGTCCTTGCAGATGACTGGAAAGAGAAGGCCGGAGATAATCTGGTAAAGGAACTGCAGAATCATGTAAAGCAAACCACTGCTCCGTACAAATATCCGAGACAGATTGAATTTGTAAGTGAATTGCCAAAGACCATATCCGGAAAGATACGTCGTGTCGAAATACGGCATTCATCAACACAAAAGAAGCATGCTTCCTAAACGTTAAAAAATCAGCCCGCATCGGATATCCGATGCGGGCTGATTTTTTTTTAATATAAAGATACCTAAATACCGTTACAGGCGGAAAGCAGAATCTCGCTCAATGTAGGATGACCGAAGATTGTCTGTCTGATATCCTCTGCTGTCGCACCCGCATTCATAAATCCGACACATTCCTGAGCCAGCAATGCGGCATCTGCACCCATGATATGAGCTCCAATGAGCTTTTTAGAGTCTTTTTCGAAAATCAGTTTGCAGATACCATCACTCTCACCCATCGCCAAGGCTTTACCATTTGCACGATAGAAACTCTTACCCGTTATGATATCAATTTCTTTGGCTTTGCATTCCTCCTCGGTCATACCCGCCATAGCACACTCGGGAGTGGTAAACACTGCCGAAGGCACGATATAGAAACGGATCCTGTCACTCTTTCCATTGATTACATTCAATGCATGCTCACCCTGGAAACTTGCCACATGAGCCAACATCATACGTGCGTTGACGTCCCCGATTGCAAAAACATGAGGCACATTAGTGCGCATATCGTCATCTACAACTATGCCTCTTGCAGAATATTCAACTCCGGCAGCCTCAAGGTTCAACCCCTCTACCATCGGCGCACGTCCTACAGCCATCAGCAGGTCTGTGCTTACGACCGTCTGCTCCTTGCCCTTTGATTCATATGTGACCACTATCTCATATTCATCATTCTGCTCTATCTTCTTGGCAACAGCGCCGGTAATGATATCAATACCACGTTTAGACAAAGCCTGTTTAAGCCTTTTGGCGATGTCGGAATCAAACGGTGGAAGAATCTGCTTCATGTACTCAATGACCGTCACTTTTGAACCCAAGGCGGCGAATATGGAGGCAAATTCCATGCCTATTACACCTCCGCCTATTATGGTCAACGATGCCGGTATATACTCTATATTCAGCAGACTTGTCGAATCCATGACACATTCGAGATCATGTCCAGGAATGGGAAGAGACTTCGAGACGCTTCCTGTAGCGATAATGATATTGTCGGCCGTATATTCTTCGCCACCGGCAACAACCGTGCAGTTGTCTACAAAAGACGCCTTTGCATCCACAACATCTACTTTCGCCTGACGAAGCATGGTCGCAATACCATCGCGCAGTCTGTCGGTAACCTCACGTTTTCGTTCTATTATCTTATTGAAATCCACCGAAAACGTAAAGTCATCCACACCAAATTTATCAGCTTCCTTAAATTTACTGATCATCTCGGAATCTCGACATAGACATTTCGTAGGTATACAGCCTTCGTTAAGACATGTACCGCCCAAAGCACCGCCATTGAAAAGAATGACGTTCTTCCCCTCTGCGGCGGCTTTCAGAGCAGTTTCATAACCGCCGGGACCGGCGCCTATTATTATCAGATCGGTATGCTTAGGCATTTTGCTTCATCTGTTTATAGGAAAGTATAGGTTTCTTGGCAGCCGCAGTCTCGTCTGGATGTGAGATCAGTGTCGTATGGGGCGCACCTTTGACCATATCCGGATTTTCACGTGCCTCCTTTGCAACCTGATGCATGACACAGATAAACTCGTCAAGAGTTTCAAGACTTTCTGTCTCGGTAGGTTCTATCATCATCGACTCATGGAAAAGAAGCGGGAAATAGATCGTAGGAGCATGGAATCCATAATCAAGCAGTCTCTTGGCGACATTCAGGGTTGTAACACCACCCGATTTGTCTTTGAGACCGTCAAATACAAACTCATGCTTGCACACTCCGGCTATTGGCAGAAGATAATCATCCTTGAGGGATTCCTTGATATAATTGGCATTCAATGTAGCCATCGGACCGACATTTTTGATATTCTCTTTTCCAAGGCTCAGAATATAAGCGTATGCCTTCATCATCACTCCGAAGTTACCGAGGAATGCGCTCACACTGCCGAGACGATTATTACCCTTGTACTCGATATAGAACTTACCGTTTTCATCCTTTGCCACATGCGGTGAAGGAAGAAGATCTATAAGATGCTTTGCCACCCCTACTGGACCAGAACCCGGACCGCCGCCACCATGTGGTGTAGAGAATGTCTTATGCAGATTTATATGCATGATATCGAAGCCCATATCGCCCGGACGAACTTTACCCAGCATAGGATTCAGATTTGCTCCGTCATAATAGAGCAGTCCGCCCGCCTCATGAACAAGCTTGGCTATCTCCACAATTTCCGTTTCGAACATTCCGAGAGTGTTCGGATTGGTCATCATTATGCCTGCCACAGTATCATCGAGCAACGGTTTGAGATCCTCGACATCGATCGACCCGTTAGGTTTGGATTTAACCTCCAAAACCTCAAGCCCTGCCACCATTGCGGACGCAGGATTGGTTCCATGAGCGGAATCAGGCACAATCACCTTTGTTCTTTTGTGATCACCTCTGGATTTATGATACTGACGCATGACCATAAGACCGGTAAGCTCACCGTGTGCTCCCGCATAAGGATTGAGTGTAAACTCGGCGAGTCCGGCGATATTGGCAAGCGCCTGCTGAAGATTATAATAAAGTTCAAGTGCACCCTGAGCCGATTCGACATCCTGAAGCGGATGAAGTTCTGTAAACTGTGGCATTGATGCGACTTCCTCGTTAATCTTCGGATTATATTTCATTGTGCAGCTTCCCAAGGGATAGAAACCTGTATCCACACCGAAATTCTTTGACGAAAGATTCGTGAAATGTCTCACAACATCCAGTTCACTCACCTCAGGCAGCTCCGGTTTCTCCTTACGCATAAGATTCTCCGGCAACGAACCGAGTGCATCCTCTCCATAATTGTCAACCGGCAATTGATAGCCCCTTCTTCCGGGACGTGACAATTCAAATATCAGTTTATCGTAATATTTCATATTATGCCTCCTCCTGGATTAAAGTTATCAATTGATCGATTTCCTCTTTTGTTCTCTTCTCTGTAACCGCAAATTCTACAAGTCCGTTTCCGAGATCAAGAGGACCCATGATACCATTTTCAAGAAGCTTTTTATTCATTGCCTCGACATCCATATCCGTCTTCAGGACAAACTCCTTAAGGAACGGTTTATCAAAAGCCGGGGTGAATTTACCGGTAGCGATAAGTTTATTATACAGATAATGAGCGCCGTCACAGGCAAGGGCATTGACATCCCGAAGTCCGTTCTCACCCATCAATGACAGATATATTGTCGCATACAAAGCCATCAGGCTCTGGTTTGAACAGATATTGCTGGTTGCTTTTTCACGACGTATATGCTGTTCGCGTGCCTGAAGAGTAAGCACATAACATCTTTTACCTGACGCATCCTTGGTCGCGCCCACTACCCTTCCGGGCATTTTGCGTATCAAAGCGCTTTTACATGAGATAAACCCGAGATAAGGACCTCCGAACTGCATAGGCATACCGAGTGTCTGTCCGTCACCGCATGCAATATCGGCATCCCATTCCACCGGAGTTCTCAACACGGCAAGCGCCGATGGATCGGCATATATTGCGAGATATCCTTTTGCAGCGTGAATCTCATCAGCAACACCCGTGTAGTCCTCTATGATTCCATATTTATTGGGAGTCGGCAGAATCACGCCTGCGACATCTCCTGCAGACAGAAGCTCTTTGAGAGCGACAAGATCTGTCACGCCGTCTTTTTCAGGAATCTCCGTTATATCCACCTCATGGAACTTGGCATATGTGCATATGACTCTTTTTATATTGTCAAGAAGGGTGGAAGATATAAGAACACGGTTTTTCTTTTTTGCTGAAGCCACCATCATGAACATTGATTCCGCCGCGGCAGTAGCGCCGTCATACATTGAGGCATTGGTTGACTCCATACCTGTCAGTTCACTTATCATGCTCTGATACTCGAAAATATACTGAAGAGTACCCTGGGAGATTTCAGGCTGATACGGGGTATAGGCTGTATAAAACTCACTTCTTGAAAGAAGATGAGGCACCACAGACGGAGAATAATGATCATAGACTCCACCACCTGCAAATACCTTCAGACGTCTGTTCTTGTCACCCAATTCCTCAAAATAGCGTCTCAGCTCTATCTCGGACATTGCCGACGGAAGCGTATAATCGCCCTTGAAAATTACCTCCGCAGGCACATCGCCATAGAGATCATCGACACTTGCCAATCCGATGCGGTCGAGCATCTTTCGGATATCAGCATCGGTATGGGGCATATATCTGTTACTCATTTTCGCAAAGTTTTGTATATGTCGCGGCATCCAGCAAAGCATTTACCTCTGAAGGATCAGACATCTTCACTTTGATAATCCATGTAGAATAAGCATCCTCATTGATCTTTTCGGGTGATTCCTCAAGCGCTTCGTTTATCTCAACCACCTCTCCTGATACCGGGCAAAAAAGATCACTCGCGGCCTTTACAGACTCAACCGCACCGAAATCCTCGCCTGCAGTTACTTCATCGCCGACTTCCGGCATATCGACATAAACTATATCTCCGAGAGCATGTTGTGCATAATCGCTGATTCCTATAACGGCTATTTCGCCTTCAACTTTTACCCACTCATGTGATTCTGCGTAGTGCAGACCTTCAATAACTTTACTCATTTCTATATTATTTTATTTGTTTTCTATTATCCTTTATTCAAACCCATTTAAACTTTTTATTCATCAACATCCGGTAAAATATTTAAATGAGTTTTACACCTCACCAAGGCTTTTATTTCTTATAGTTCTTGTCGTAAAATCTTTTCTTTACAACCTTTGCAGGAAAAGTTTTTTTGCGGATACGCACTTCGGCTTCTGTACCAAGCTTGTCAAATGGTTTCTTGATCATCGCCATGGCAACACTCTTCCCTGTTGATATTGAACGATAACCGGTAGTTATCTCGCCTACCTGCTCTCCATTTACCTCAACAGGATAGCCGTGACGCGGAATTGCATTACCCTCGAGTTCCAGACCGACAATACGTCGTGTCACACCCTCGGCTTTCTGTGCGGTCAAAGCCGCTTTTCCGATAAACTCAGGCTTGTCAAGCTTTACAAACATACTCAGGCTTGCCTCTATCGGAGATATCTCATCTGTAAGTTCATCACCATAAAGTGGAAGACCGACTTCGAAGCGAAGAGTGTCGCGGCAACCGAGACCGCAAGGCTCGACACCACCTTTGATCAGTTTATCCCATACATTTCTTATAAAATCATGACTCCCATAGATCTCGAATCCATCCTCGCCGGTATAGCCGGTACGGCTGACAATAATATCCTCGCCGCTCATAGGCAAAGTCACAAAATTATAGAACGGGATATCCTTCACAGCAATACCAAGAAGCCGCTCGACGGCAGCCTCAGCCTCCGGGCCCTGGACAGCAACTTCACCGTAATAAGGACTCTGATCCTCGATCTTTACATCAAAACCTTCAGAATTCTTATTAATCCACGCAACATCCTTGTCAATATTCGAGGCATTGATGACCAGAAAATACTCATCATCCTTAACCTTGTATACCAACAGATCATCTACAGTCCCGCCATTCTCATAACACATCATGCCATAATAGATCTGACCATCAGGAGCCCCCGTCACATCGTTTACAAATATGTGGTTGACAAACCGGCATGCATCCTTACCGGTAACACGAACCTCACCCATGTGACTCACATCGAACACACCTGCATGGTGGCGTACCGCATTATGTTCTTCCGTTATCCCTTTGTATTGAATAGGCATGTCAAAACCGGCGAAAGGCGACATAAGCGCGCCCATTGCCACATGACGGTCATGCAGACACGTCTTCTTAATCTCTTGTTCCATGATATGTTGTTAATATTATATTTTTCTATTTCGCCATATTATGCAATAGGCTTTCCGCAAATTTACAACTTGCTCTAAATTCCTCCAAATTTTTTTGTAACTTTGTCGCGCAATCAGCTTCTTAATTTTTGTTCCAACTTAATGAAACTTTCAAATCCCCACTATCTATCGGTATTGATATTATCCATATTTACAATTTTTCCGTCATTATGTGCAGATAAACAAAAAACAGAATTCAAGGTCACACCTATAGGACGGATACACGTAGATGGAGCATTATATCTACCCGAAGGAAACGGCTTTAATCCCGGAGCGGCTCTTTCCGAAATCAGAGCCGGCGCCCGTGCCATATATGGCGACTGGATGGCTCGTGTAGAAGTAGGCTATTCATACGGAAAAATAGGAATGAAGGATGTATATATCCAACGTTTTCTAAAACCGGGCAACCATCTGCGCCTCGGTTATTTCATTCCTCAGTTCGGCATACGGGGAGGAGGTTCCGCTTCATACAAGCCCGCTATGATAACAGAAATTCCCGAGTCATTTTTCCGCACGACCACACGTAAGATCGGGCTTATGTATTCTCACTATGACAAACTGTTTTCTGTTTATGCCACAGCATTTGTGGGAGGTCATTCATTGCTTTTCAGTGTTAACGAACAAGGCAAAAGCAGCGGCGGTGGCGCTCTTCGTGCAACAATTCATCCACTTGCGAAACCGGGAAATATTTTTCAGGCAGGCATCTCGACTTCATTTGAGACAGCCACACACACCCGTGTGATCAACGATGACGGGGAGGAGGAGGCATCCGATGGATACCGTCGGTTTTCTGCAAATTTCCCTACCACAGTCTGTAAGGTGTCATTGCTCGAAGCCGACGTCAAAGATACTGCCGGAGACTGGAAGATATCTCCTGAATTATCTTTTGCAAAGGGAAGGCTGGCTCTGGAAACCCAGTATTACTATATGTCTGTCAACCGCACAGGTTCTCTTCCAAACTATCATGCATCCGGTGTATACGCTATGTTGAGAGGCATCGTGTTAGGCGACAAGGAATACACTTTCAGTTCTTCCGACAGCAACATAGCATACCCCTCGCCTAAGTCGCTTGAACTTGTGGCTGCATTCAACTATACGGATGCAAACTCCAAAGGAAGCGGTATTCTCGGTGGAATAGCTAACGACTATAGTCTGACAGCCAATTATTATATCAACAAATATATGATAGCCCGTCTCAGATATTCATATACCTCAGTCCATGGCAGTTGCGTAACACCGGACAGAAATATAAATACCATTCAGGCACGACTTCAATTCGTATTCTAAAAAACAGGGCAACAACCGAGGCATCGTACAGCTATTATGAACTATCCCCTCTTTTTAGCACGCAGAATATCCATATCATCAAAAGATCATAACAAGGCACCTGCTGTAAAGGTAGCAGTCATTGCCGTAGCCTTATCCGTGACGGTGATGATGATGGCGATAGCCATTGTATTCGGTTTTAAGAGAGAGATACGTAACAAGGTAATAGGTTTCAATTCACACATAAGTCTGTATGTCGTTCCTCAGTCAGGAAATGAAAACAATCTGATTACACTTACTCCGACACTGAAAAATATTCTTGACTCAAAGGAATATGTATCTGAATACAGTCTTGAGGCATCAATACCGGCTATTCTGAAAACATCCGACAATTTCAAAGGGATGTATCTGAAAAGTAGCGAAGGGAACACTATCCGAAAGTTTATTTCAGATAATCTGGAGGAAGGGAAGTTTCCGGACTACTCAAAAAAGGATAACGAAAAGAAAATAGTAATCTCTCGCCTTGCAGCTGACAAATTAGGGCTGAAAACAGGTGACAAAATTGACACATATTTCATGAGTGGCTCCCTGAAAATGCGTCGCCTTGAAATAGCAGGCATATTCAACTCACACTTCGACTCATATGACGATGTGTTCATATACGGTTCACTCCCTTTGATACAGAAACTGGGAGACATAGGAAATTCAGAGGGAACTTCAGTAACAATCCAGGTAAACGACTTCAACAAGCTTAAATCCTACAGTGAAGATCTTTCGTATACTCTCACCGAAGCTCTCGCTTCCGGTTTGGTATACAAGCTTTATAAAGTTGAAAACACCTATTCCCAGGGAGCCGGATTCTTCAACTGGCTTTCACTTCTTGACACCAATGTGATTGTCATTCTGACACTGATGACTATTGTAGCCTGTGCCACACTGATATCAGGAATGCTCATAATCATTCTTGACAAGAAGCTATTTATTGCACTTCTTAAAGCATTAGGCACATCCAACAGGGCTATAAGGAGGGTTTTCATTTTCTTAGCACTTAAGATAGCGGTAATCGGGATGATTATAGGCAACGCCATATCTCTCGCAATTCTTTACATTCAGGACATATGGCATGTACTGCCTCTTGATCCTGAAACATATTATATTGATTTCGTACCCGTAAAGATAGATTATCCTGCTATTATAATTCTAAATCTTTCCACACTTCTAATCATTTATCTTTGTCTGATACTCCCCTCTTCATTTGTTTCGCGCATAACCCCTGCTGAAATTCTGAAGACTGAATAATAGACCTTAACAAATTTTAGGTATATTGCACCATTCTTCCCCATATTCCCTGTGTTATAAAATTTGAATATGTTTATGGCATGAAATTTGCCAGACCATAATAAAATCTTAGAGATTGTTTGGATTTAAATGATTTTAGCACAAACAGAGACTTCGGAGGGATTTTTCAAAGATTCAGA
>CAJTWL010000027.1 GCA_910579845.1 uncultured Muribaculaceae bacterium
GCGTAACAATTAAATCGGTTCGAGCAAACGGATTGGCTGCGAATTTGAGGATATAGATGAAGCGGGTTTCTTCCAAAGTTATACAGGTAAGAGACTATCAGATTATGTCCTGTCTTTCCAAAACTATGCTGATAAGAAGCATTTGCCGACACGCCAAAGTTTTTCATATTTCCCCAATATACAGTGCCTAGTTGAGACAATAAAGAACCGTTTCCGGAATAATTATACTGCATGGAATTCATCTCTTTTGAGCTGCCGCCCATTGAATTAATATAACCGCCGATTGTAAAAAGATTCTTCTCATCCGGCTCCCACGACATATTCAAGTTAGCATCGGTATAATTAAAACCGAACTTCTGTTTTCTTTCCGTATATTTACGAAAAACACCGTTACCGGTAAAGTCGTAGGTATCATCAGTACTTATGTTTGTCTGAGGATCAATACTATGCATATATGTCGCAGAGACATCAAACCCTACATTTTTATACTTGGAAGACAGATATCCATTTAGATAATATTGCCTGTTTGACAAAGATGCCGATAAATTTGCCGAATATCCCTCTCTCTTCTGTTTCTGTTCAGTAACAAGATTTAAAACGCCACCGACACCTTCTGCGTCATATTTGGCACCGGGCTCCGTAATTACTTCTATTTTAGTAACCGATGTTGCCGGCATTGCTTTAAAAATCTTCTGGTAGTTAGCTGTCAGCATCGGATCAGCCTTTCCATTTACATAAACTTTAAAATTTGAACTGCCGTTAATGTAAATGTTATCATTTCCGTCAATTGTAACCATAGGGACTTTTCGCAAAGCATCCAACAGTGTATTACCCTTTGCACTTTGATCCTGAGTGACATCATAGGTGAGTTTGGCACCATCTGATTTAACAATATCCTTTTTAGCTACCACAACAAGCGCATCAAGATCTCTGTTGATATCAGGCAGGGAATCATTTGAATTAAGGGATACAGAGTCTGCCATTGCAACAGATCCCAATACCATAAGCGCAATAGAATTGATTATCGTTAACATAATGTTCAGTATAATGTAAGTAAGTAATAAAAATTAAACGATATATGTAAGTGAATTTATCTTGAACCATAAAACTTGTTCTTTATTACGTCTTTAGCCTTGTCGGTCAGTCGCATACAAGAGTAGGCTCCATCCCTCCGCGACAAAATCCGTCAATAAATAACTACGTTTTATATGTTCATTAATTTTTATCACTTACTTTGTTTATAGATGTGCAAAATTAATAAATTATACGTAGTATGCAAAATATAAAACTTTTTTTTGTTTGGTACTATCTTATAAATAGTAGTGTAACAATAAAAAAGGAGACTCATATGAGTCTCCTTTTCTACTTTTTAATCCTCCGGAGCAGGGGCATACCCATCTTCCAGACAGACATAATGCTGATAAGGATGATCACAACCCGGACATTTTGCCGGTGGTTCCGTACCTACGGAAGTATAACCGCAAACAAGACATTTCCAGGTTACCGGTTTTTCACGTTTCCATAAAGTACCATTATTAATATGCTCAAGCATAGTTTTAAATCTGTCATAATGCCCCTTCTCTACAGAAGCAATGGCGGTGAAATGATCTGCTATGTCATCAAATCCTTCCTCTTTGGCAGTAGTAGCCGCAGCAGTGTAAAATTCATAACCTCCCACACTTTCCTCTTTAAGAGAAAGTTCGAGGTTCGCAGCCGTATCTCCTAAAAATCCTGCATCTACAGAAGCATTTGATATTACTTCATTGTTCTGCAAAAATTTCAGAAAAACCTTCGCATGACGCAACTCGTTATCGGCTGTCTCCCTGAAAAGGACACCTGCAGGAAAATATTTTTCTTTATCTGCAATACCGGCATAAAATGTATAACGTGCAAACGCCTGGGATTCTGCCAAATAGGAATCAACCAGATACTTCTCTGTTTTCGAACCTTTTAAATTTTTCATAATTCAATCTGTTAATCCAATAAGTTTTACATTTCTAAAAATATAAACAAGCTCTGAAAACAAAGGTTCAAAAAATTATTCCCGTGACCACAATATAATTTTATTCTCACTCAATGACCTCTCTACATTTATGATTCGCTGATTTGAAGAACCTCGAAACAATAAATCAGGATCTTTAAATAATTCGATAAAAGGGGAATCAACAATGACATCTACATATTTAAGAATCTCCTTCATTTTAACTGATGCTATTATCTCCTCCCACTTGAATCCTGTATACAACCATATACTTCTTCCTGAAGTCTTGATTCTACAAGCCAATTCCAATACATCCTCAATATTATAAAGCGGATCCCCTCCTGACAGTGTTACATCAAAGTCCTCCTCTTCTACAATTTTGAAGATATCTTCTATTGACATATCTGTCCCGGAATGGAAATCCCAAGACTCCGGATTATGACAACCTTTGCATCTATGCGAACACCCGGCTATATATATAGAAGTCCTAAATCCGGGACCGTCTACCGTCGTGCCCCGGATTATATCAAGTATTCTCATATTGATTGACAATGATTACTTATGGACAATCCTGTCATGAAGTTCAGCCAATTTACCGGAATTCCATCTGTCCGTAGTTCCGACGAGATAACCCGTAATTCTTTGAATGGTTTCAAATTTTGCGCCACATCGCGGACAATGAGCCTGATTTTTGTCAGCATTTTCATATCCGCAATCAGGACAATGATTTCGATTATGATTAACAGAGCCATAACCCATGTTATACTTATCCATAAGGTCTACTATCTGCATAATGGATTCTTCGTTGTGGGTAGCATCTCCGTCTATCTCAACATAAAAGATATGACCGCCACCTGTAAGCTCATGATAAGGAGCCTCTATTTTTGCCTTATGTCTTGGAGAGCAATGATAATATACCGGAATATGGTTTGAATTTGTATAATAATCTTTATCCGTAATACCCTCAATTACACCAAACGACTTACGGTCTTTTTTTGTAAACTTACCGGACAAACCCTCTGCAGGAGTTGCAAGAATGGAAAAATTATGCTGATATTTCTCCGAATAGTCATTAGCACGGCTACGCATATGCTTTACTATCCTCAATCCAAGAGCCTGCGCCTCCTCGGATTCACCATGATGTTTACCCACGAGAGCAATAAGACACTCCGCAAGTCCAATAAAGCCGATTCCAAGAGTTCCTTGATTTATAACCGATTCTATGGTATCATTTTTATCAAGCTTGTCAGCACCATTCCACAAAGCACTCATTACAAGAGGGAATTGCTTGGCATAGGCACTTTTCTGAAAATTGAATCTTTCGTTAAGCTGAAGTGCTGTCGTATCAAGCACTTCATCCAGCTTTTCGAAGAAGCGCTGAATTCTCTCCTCTTTATCCTTTATTCCCATAAACTCTATGGCTATGCGAACTATATTTATTGTGGTAAACGACAGATTGCCACGCCCGATAGAAGTCTTTTCACCAAACCTGTTTTCAAACACTCTTGTACGGCAGCCCATTGTGGCAACTTCATATTCATATCTATTAGGATCATTTATATCCCATTTTTCATGATAATTATATGTCGCGTCAAGATTAAGAAAATTCGGGAAAAATCTTCTGGCTGTCACTTTGCATGCAAGTTTGTATAAATCATAATTGGGATCTTCAGGAAGATAGCTTACCCCTCTTTTCTTTTTCCATATCTGAATCGGGAAAATAGCTGTCGCTCCGCTACCGACCCCTTCATATGTGGAATTCAATAATTCACGAATGACACAACGACCTTCAGCAGATGTATCGGTACCATAATTTATCGATGAAAAAACGACTTGATTACCGCCTCTTGAATGAATGGTATTCATATTATGGATGAAAGCCTCCATCGCCTGATGTACTCTGCCCACTGTGCGATTTACAGCATGCTGTAATTCCCTTTGTTCACCTTCGAGACCATCCAGATCACGTTTTATATAATCAGGTATTTTTGCATTATACAAATGTTTAAGATCCTTTCCTGTAAGCTGCTCTACATTCTTTATCTCCTCAATGAAAGAATTACGGACAAAAGGAGCAAGATAGAAATCAAACGCAGGAATAGCCTGACCTCCATGCATCTCATTCTGAGCTGTCTCAAGAGATATACAAGCAATAACTGATGCTGTCTCAATTCGTTTTGCAGGTCTTGATTCACCATGTCCGGCAAAAAAACCACGATCAAGAATTCGATTCAGAGGATGCTGTACACACGTAAGGCTTTTAGTAGGGTAGTAGTCCTTATCATGAATATGGATATAGTTGTTTCTGACTGCCGACTTAACTTCAGGACTCAAAAGATAATCATCCACGAATGGCTTTGTTGTTTCACTTGCGAACTTCATCATCATTCCCGCGGGAGAATCCGTGTTCATATTCGCATTTTCGCGCGTAATATCGTTATTCTTAGCCTCTATAATCTCCAGAAAGATGTCGCGGGTTTTCGCTCTACGGGCAATAGACCTTTGATCCCGATATGCAATATATCGCTTGGCAACATCCTTGCGGGCGGATTTCATCAATTCAATCTCTACTCGATCTTGAATCTCCTCCACTGTCATCCGCTCATTGCCATTCATACCGACACGATCCGTAATTTTCTGAATGAGCGCTTCATCTTCACCCATTTCTGTTGTAAGCATAGCTTTACGGATAGCTGCTTTTATTTTCTCCTCATTATAACCGACAACGCGGCCATCACGTTTTTCGACAATCTGGATCATGACTCTAATTTATATTTTTAAGTTCAGCAAAGATATTTATTTCATCAAACCATTCCAAATATTTTCGTATAATTTTATCTACAATTTAATTTTTGGAAAACTTTTTACGTACATTAAATTCACAATCATCTATTTATAAACATATTATAAATTATTTTGGAAAACTTTTCACCATGCCACCACAAGATTCACAACCAAATCAATGCATAATATATAGTTTGATTTTACAATTAATCCAAAAATAATTAACATGCATATGTATGTCGTGAATTAATTTTCGTACATTCACGACAGGCTCTAAAATCCCATGAAAATAATTTTAAATGGAGTCTAATAAATAGATGTTTATATTTGTTATAATTATATAATAGCTACATATTATATGAATACAGAAAACTTAAAAAAAGAAGCACTGAGATATCACGAGACCTGGCATCCTGGCAAAATAGAGGTATTGCCTACAAAACCATATTCAAGCCAACATGATCTTACCCTTGCATATTCCCCCGGGGTAGCATTCCCATGTCTTGAAATAAAAGATGATATAATAAAAAGTTATAAATATACCAACAGAGGGAACCTTGTTGCAGTAATATCAAACGGCACAGCCGTATTAGGCCTCGGCAACATCGGTGCGGCAGCCGGCAAGCCCGTTATGGAGGGCAAAGCGCTGTTATTCAAGATCTTTGCAGGGCTTGATTCTTTTGATATCGAAATAGACGAAGAAGATCCTCTTAAAATTGTAGATATAATAAAATCCCTTTGTCCTACATTCGGCGGAATAAACCTTGAGGATATCAAGGCACCCGAATGCTTCATCATCGAAAAGAAGCTGAAAGAAGAGTGCGACATACCGATTATGCACGATGATCAGCACGGAACCGCCATCATATCGGGAGCGGCTCTAATCAATGCACTTGAGATTCAAAATAAAAAAATAGAAGATATAAAGCTTGTAATAAATGGAGCAGGCTCCGCTGCAATAAGTTGCGGACGATTTTACATTCAACTTGGAGTCGATCCCAAAAACATAATCATGTGTGACTCCAAGGGAGTAATACGTCCGGACAGGAATGACCTCAATCCACAGAAACTTGAATTCACCACTGAAAGAGACATACATACACTCGAAGAGGCAGTAAAGGATGCAGATGTTTTTCTTGGTCTAAGCATAGCAAATGTCCTGACTCCGGAAATGGTAAAAAGCATGAACGACAAACCGATAGTGCTCGCACTTGCAAATCCGGATCCCGAGATCGATTATTATCTTGCAAAACAAACAAGAGACGATGTTATTGTGGCTACCGGACGCAGCGATACACCAAATCAGGTCAACAACGTACTTGGGTTCCCCTATATCTTCAGAGGGGCTCTTGACACACAGTCAACTGCAATAAATGAGGAAATGAAACTCGCGGCATGCCATGCAATAGCAGCCCTTGCAAAAGAGCCGGTACCCGAAGAAGTCAAGCATGCATATGGAGGTGAGGATTTCAAATTCGGACGCGAATATATTCTTCCCAAGCCTTTTGATCCAAGATTGTTATATAAAGTTTCTCCTGCGGTCGCAAAAGCCGCAATAAAATCCGGAGTCGCAAAAAAGGCAATCAATGACTGGAAAGAATATGATAACGAATTGCACCTGCGGCTCGATGAACTGAAATACGACACTCCGGCTACAAAGAAATGTCAACAATAAGAATTTGCGACACATAAATGCGCTGTTAGAAAACCAACAGCGCATTTATGTCATATCGGATTAAAGTAATAAATCCGATATAAAAAACAAGATAAAAAAACGATGAAATGGAACAAAAAACTGAATATTCCACATAAAAACTGTCTGAAAATTCTATATTAAATAAAAGTTTTGTAATTTTGCATAACACTGGGATGAAATGCGTGAATAGATAGCGGCATATAGCAATTATTATCTATTACTGTTAATTTTCATCATAATAAGAAACGATTAAAAAAACTGCTTAAATAAATTTCAGGAAATTTTGATAATTTTCAGATGATTGTGTAAGTTTAAAGTTACGGTTTCAACGGACAAAATCCGATAATATACATGCTGTAAAAATAATCAAAATACCTGAAAACCTTTAGTGCATATTTTGCACTAAATTCACACAGATTCTAAACAACATTGACTTTTTATTTCCGATAGCCATGGCAAAGGAACTTAAAAACTTTACAAAACGCTCAGACAACTATTCACAGTGGTATAATGAATTGGTAGTAAAAGCTGATCTTGCAGAGCAGTCAGCAGTGAGAGGTTGTATGGTAATAAAACCATACGGATATGCAATATGGGAGAAAATGCAACGTCAGTTGGACGATATGTTCAAGGCAACAGGTCACCAGAATGCCTATTTCCCTCTGCTTATACCCAAATCATTCTTAAGTCGTGAAGCAGATCATGTAGAGGGTTTTGCAAAAGAATGTGCAGTAGTTACGCACTACCGACTCAAAAACGACCCTGACGGGAATGGGGTAGTGGTTGATCCGGCAGCACGTCTTGAAGAGGAACTGATCATACGTCCCACATCCGAAACTATAATCTGGAACACTTACAAGAACTGGATACACTCATACCGTGACCTTCCGATACTTGTCAACCAATGGGCGAACGTTTTCCGTTGGGAAATGAGAACAAGAATGTTCCTGCGCACAGCAGAGTTCCTTTGGCAAGAGGGACACACCGCACACGCTACAAAAGAGGAAGCCGAAGCCGAAGCAATAAAAATGCTTAACGTATATAGTGAATTTGCTGAGAATTATATGGCGGTACCTGTTGTCAAAGGTGTAAAGTCTCCCAACGAACGATTCGCAGGAGCACTTGACACATACACCATCGAAGCCATGATGCAGGATGGCAAGGCTTTGCAGTCCGGAACCTCCCACTTCCTTGGACAGAACTTCGCAAAGGCGTTTGATGTGACATTTATGAACAAGGATAACAAAGCCGAATACGTCTGGGCTACTTCATGGGGTGTTTCCACACGATTGATGGGCGCGCTTATCATGACTCACAGCGATGACAACGGACTCGTATTGCCTCCGAAGCTGGCACCGATCCAGGTTGTAATTGTTCCCATTTACAAGAATGAAGAGGGTCTGAAAAATATAAGTGAGAAAGTAAATCCTCTTGTAGAAGAGCTCAGAAAACGCGGCATCAGCGTTAAATATGACGATGCCGACAACAAACGTCCCGGATTTAAATTTGCAGATTATGAAGTAAAAGGAGTACCTGTCAGATTGGCAGTAGGTCAACGGGATCTTGAAGAGGGAACAGTTGAGATCATGAGACGCGATACTTTGGAAAAGGAAACAGTAAAATTCGAAGGTATTGCCGATGAAGTTGAACGCCTGCTTGATGACATTCAAAATAATCTCTTCACTAAAGCATTGGCGATGAGAGAAGCCAGAACCATCACTGTTGACACTTATGATGAATTCAAAAAGAAAATAGAGGATGGCGGTTTCATTCTTGCCCATTGGGACGGAACCACTGAAACAGAGGAGAAAATCAAAGAAGAGACAAAAGCTACGATACGTTGTATTCCATTTGAGGGTGACAAGACACCCGGCAAATGTATGGTGACCGGCAAGCCCTCCGCCCGACGGGTGATATTTGCTCGCTCTTATTAAGATAGGGGATAGGGACAGTGGGGAAGCTCTTTAAGCTGGCGTTCATAAGATTTATAGACGCACATAGCCTCCGATAGGTGAACATTAGAGTATCGTTTTCAGTAATAATCAAAACTAACCGTTATTGAATATGAAACGTATTTTCAAATCTGTAATCTTTATAGTTTCATTTCTTATAGCCGGAACAGGGCAATGTTTTTCTCTTACCCCGGAGGAGTATTGTCAACCAAAACAAAATTCCCCGTCAGGTATTAAGGAGATGCGCCCCATGTCAGATGGTCTTACATATTCTGCAATTACCGAAGACGGTAAGGCTATAAAAACATACGACTATAAATCCGGTAAATGCGTCAATACATTATTTGACATAAACACAGTCAAAGGAGATCTGAAGATAGATTCTTTCAGCGGATACACAATTAGTAATAACGGCAAGAAGATTCTCCTTTGGAACGATACCCAAAAGATATACCGCAATTCATTCACTGCCCAATATTTCGTATACGACATAATGAGGGGAACCCTTAAAAGAGTATCAGAGCAAGGCAAGCAGAGAGGCGCAGTAATCTCACATGATGGAAGAATGGTAGCGTACACCCGTGACAATAATATATTTATCTCTAACCTTGACTATGGAACTGACAAACCAATTACAAAAGACGGGGAGATAAACAAAATAATCAACGGTGTACCAGACTGGAGCTATGAAGAGGAATTCGGCATGAATACAGCCATTCGGTGGAATGGAGATGACACTTCGCTGGTTTATATGAAGTTCGATGAATCGGAGGTTCCTACCTACTCTTTTGATAATTATAAAAGTTTTTGCGAAACTGAACCACTTTCTGATCCATATCCATCACAATACAGATATAAATATCCATTAGCTGGTTTCCCAAACTCAAAAGTTTCACTTCACAGTTACAATCTGGATACAAGAGCTACTAAAAAGATGGATATACCTGAGGGGATTGAATACATACCTATGTTTGATTTTGACGGGAACGGTAAGGATCTGATAGTGCTGACGCTTAATCGTAATCAGAATCATTTGCAAATTTACAAGGTAAATATCGGCTCCACCGTTGCAAAGCAGATTCTTGAGGAGCGGAATGAAACTTGGCTCAATCCTTCGGCATACCACATGATTGATTTGGGAACGACGTCATTTATCATCGGAAGTGAAAGAAGCGGCTATTGCCATTTATATGAATATGACTATAACGGCACTTTACTGAGACAGATTACCAAAGGAGATTGGAATGTAACAGATTATTATGGTAAAAATACGAAAACCGGCAAATACTATTTCCAATGTACGAAACTGGGTGCGGTAAACCGTAATGTGGCTTCCGTAGATTTAAAGGGCGTCATTGCACTGCTTAATAATCAGGATGGCTTTGAATCCGCCTCTTTCTCTTCAAATATGGAGTATTATGTGAGAACATACAGCAATGCAGTTCAACCTCCTGTATACTCGATATGCAATGCGACAGGAAAACTGATAGCTGAACTTCAAAACAATAAAGTATACGCCGACAAATATGCATCAGCTCCAAAAAAAGAATTACTAACCATAAAAAATTCGACAGGTGAACTTATGAACGCATACATAATAAAACCTGCTGATTTCAATTCCTCTCAAAAATACCCATTGCTGATGTATCAATACAACGGTCCCGGATCTCAGGATGTTCTTAACCGGTGGAAAATGGAAGGAGTCTATTATCTTGCTTCAATGGGTTATATAATTGCAATGGTTGATGGAAGAGGTACCGGAAACCGTAGCTGTGAATGGTCACGTTGCGTATATGGCAAACTTGGAGAATATGAAACTGAAGACCAACTCTCAGCGATCAGATATCTTTCCACTTTGCCATATATTGATGCTGATAGAATAGGATGCTTTGGATGGAGCTATGGAGGATATATGACATTAATGGAGTTGGGATCTTCCAACGGACTGATAAAAGCGGGGGTTGCCATGGCTCCGGTGACAGACTGGAGGTACTATGATTCAATATATACTGAAAGATACATGGGAACACCCCAACAGAATGAATCCGGATACAATAAAGCATCCGCTCTTAATAAAACAGGGACTCTGAAAGGGAGACTTCTGATTATGTCCGGCACAAGTGATGACAACGTACATTTCTATAATACTTTAAAATATACTTCAAAACTCAACTACGAGGGAAAGATATTCGATATGATGGCTCTCACAGGTTTTGAACATAGTCTGGGAATGTGTAACGCACGCACCATGCTGTTCAAAAAGATTCTTGATTTTCTGGATACCAATTTAAAGAAATAAAACTGAACTCGTCTTGACTTATTTACGAATGTTAAAACGTGTAATAAATATATTCTTTTCTCAACCTCAACGGATCTTTCCGGTTGTTTCCGGATCTCTCATCACCGCCAACCGAAAGGTTTCCGGATCTTCGAGACTCATAAACATCTCGGAAATATCTCGCTGATGTTAAGAAAAAATAAGTCAAGACGAGTTCACTGTCTAACGTTATTATTAATAGAATAAACATACAGGATGAAAGATCTGAACAAAGTCAGCAGTCTGCAATTATACACCTTCTGGAAAAACCTTTCCACTGGGTTGCTGACTATTGTTGGCTTGATGGCGCTTTCTATCGTATTGCCGTTCTATTTTTCTCCAATTATAGCGCTTCTCGCCGCGGCATTCCTTTATACAGTCATTTATAATGGAAAGATGAGTAATAAACTCAATTGCATGGTTGTAACTTACGCTATATTTCTCTCGCTTATTGTTTATTCATTTTTCTCTATCATCCTTAATATACTATATATCTGGGGTTTTATCGCCATACCTCCCGAATTTACTTTCTTTGCAGAACCATATATACCTTCGCTGACTCTTTGTCCGATTTGCTCGATCACAATACTATACGTTTATCTGAGAAAAAAAAATCTACGCTTATGTCTTGACTGTAAACTGGAGCATGGGGGAGTACGCGAAAAGGGTAAACTCGGGCAACTGCTGACCTACGAGTCGCACTTTCAGCTTAAAAATCTTGCCGTGTTATTCGCTGTTTTATCAGGTTTGATATGGTGTTATTATCTGTTTTATTACATCGATACGGATATAAATCATCGCGATTGGTACGTATTCGTATGGCTGGTTATAATCGCATTCATACTTGATGAGTTCTATTTTATGTCAAGATACTATAATTTATATCTTGATTTAAAAGAGAACAACGAGATTATAACACCCGACGAGCTGAGTGACATGACAGCAAAGACATACATAAGATATTATCTTATATGCGGAGAGCAGATTTTAATGGTCGAGAAAGAATCCAATGATAAAGAAACTTCCAAAAAAGTCATAGACACACCCTTCTTTACAAAAAGATCTGTTAACGGCATAACAATTCCTGAGGTACACAATATAATCCGGGAAATGAGCGGTGTCAAGGATGGTGAGCTCAAGTTTTTCTTCGGAAGAAAAATAACGGATCTTGAAAAACATTCACTACTTCGTTATTTTTATTATATTGATGGAAAACCTGAAGACTATCCGGAACTAAGTAAACTCGGAGTCTGGATGTCGTTCAATACGGTGAAAAAATTATACTCATTCACTCCGGAAAAACTATCAAATATCTGTGTAATTGATATAACACGAATGGCTACAATTGTGTTGACCCAAAAGATTTTCGATGAAGACGGATTCAGAAAAATCAAGGTAAAAAGCTATCGTCCATCCTTTACACTGCAGGAAGTCAGAAACAAGAACTACGATTTTCAGGATGACAAATGGTTGAGAATATCTGTATTTAATTCTGATACAAAACTATATAGACTCAAAAGGTGGGTACAGCACCTAAGCGGAATAAAACGTAAAAACAAAGTCAACGAATGGAATTGAAGACTATAGCCGTCGTTGGACCTACCGCCTCAGGAAAAACACATAGAGCCGTGTCTCTTGCAAAACAATTATCCGGAGAGATTATCAGCGCCGATTCACGTCAAGTATACTCCGGGATGACAATAGGTACCGGAAAAGATCTTGAAGAGTATGAGAATATTCCTTACCATTTGATAGATATCGCGCCTGCCGGTACTAAATTCAATCTATACAGATATCTCGACTTATTCCATAAAGCTTATAAGGATATCCATGATAGAAACAAACGTATTGTTATCTGCGGAGGAACCGGTCTTTATATAGAAAGTGCATTGAATGGCATTATCCTACCCGAGGTTCCGGAAAATAAAGAACTACGCAACGCATACAAAGAGAAAACGCTTGAGGAACTGACTCAAATTCTGAGAACCTATAAGAAGCTGCATAACACAACTGATATCGATTCAACTCAAAGAGCTATAAGAGCGATAGAGATAGCACATTTCTATAATGAGAATCCGGATGCAGAACGACTTGCCGACAAGACCTCGGCTAAACCTATTGATGCAGTAGTCATAGGCATAGATATACCGCGGGAAGAAAGACGCAACAGAATAACTTTACGCCTTAAGAAACGTCTTGAAGACGGCATGGTGGATGAAATCAAGAATCTGCTTGATTCAGGAATCAGCCCGGATGACCTCATGTATTACGGATTGGAATATAAATTCATTACACAGCATGTGATCGGGCAACTATCATATGAAGAGATGTTCCATCAACTTGAGATTGCAATTCATCAGTTCTCAAAACGTCAGATGACCTGGTTTCGGGGAATGGAAAAAAGAGGAACCAAAATCAATTGGCTCCCCTATAATTTATCGGATTCCGAATTTCTGGCAAGAACTCTTGAGCTCCTTGATAATCCTCATCAAGAGACTGTTTAAGTTTAAACAACTGCCAAGAGTATGTTGTATTTACTTCATCTTGAGAAAAAGAATGATATCGGACGGGGTGAGTTTCTTACCCTTAAGCAATAATGACGATGTGTATATCTTTCCTGCGAATACAACAGACAGGTATGCGGAAACATAAAGCAGCACTATTGACAATATAGACTGATACAAAGGTACCTCACCGGTAATCGCATTGATGCATCCTATGACAGGAGATGTAAAAGGAACCAAAGAACAGATTGTAACAAACAGATTGGATGCATTAGTCACAGCAAACTGACCGATATAAAAAGATGCCAGAAGTATAAATGTAATGGCTGTCATATAAGTCTGATTTTCATTATCTTTGTCTGTCATAGCACCACAAGCCGCATAAAGAGATCCAAAGAATACATATCCACCCACAAAAAACAAAATACACCACATAACAGCAAAGATAATTCTTGAATCCATCAATTCATTCCATGGAATCACTGGAGAGAAAACGACAACAAACATATATCCGATAATAACTATCGATATCATCCAGATAATAATCTGGGTTAATCCGACAAGAGCCACAGAAATAATTTTTCCGAGCATCATCATCCGCCCTGTAACTGATGTGGCAAGGATTTCGACTATTCTATTACATTTCTCTTTTTTCACCTTATTGAAAATCTGAGAACCGTAGATCATAAGAAACATTGCAAGAAATATCCCCATCATCATACCCAATACCTGCATCCCGGACATATCTTCCGGAGAAGCGGTCGGAGCCGATGTTTTACGCAACAATTCCGAATCTTCCATCATGAAACCCACAAAAATTCCAAAAAGAACTGACAGAAGGGGTAAAATAAATGTTCCTATCCAAAAAGATTTTGTACGGATATCAGTTAAATACTCATTTTTTATTATAATTCCTAGTTGACTCATTTTTGCTTGAAGACTATTAATTGTTATCTGAAACCAGACGGATAAATATATCGTTAAGAGAGGGGAGAGATTCTTCGAAAAGCAGGATCTCGGCTTGCTCCGATAAGGCATTTATTATATTAGAGCTGGGTACATCCTGATTCTTCACAAACTTATATGAGAATCCCTTTCTGCCCTTAGGCGGCATAATTTGCTCGACAGATTTAAAGAAACCTGTTTCACCCAATTTATCAAGTTCCAAACGCCCGGACATAACTACAATATACTCATTTCTTTTGAACATGTCCTTAACCTCTTCGAGCTCACCCTGGAGTATAAGTCTGCCTTTATTTATCAGCGCAATGGAGTCACACATTTCCTCAACAGCATGCATATTATGAGATGAGATAATCATAGTGGTTCCATCAGATTTCAAACGTTCTATCAATGATTCAAGCAACGCTCCGTTGATAGGATCGAAACCGCTGAAAGGTTCATCAAGTATGACGAGCTCCGGCTTATGTATCAAAGTGGCAATAATCTGCACTTTCTGCTGGTTGCCTTTTGAAAGTTCCTTGACCTTTCTTTTATTGGAACCCTCAAGATTGAACAAGGAAAGATACTCGTTCATCAACGGGATAATGTCCGCAGGTTTGGCTCCCTTCAATTCTCCGAAGTAAAGAATCTGGTTCTCTACCGTCATATTATCATATAGTCCGCGCTCTTCCGGCATATATCCGATCTTTCTGGCAGCAGACAAGCTTGCCTCAGCATCTAACACCTTTACAGATCCCGAATCTTTTACAAGTATTCCATTGATAATACGTAGAAGTGTTGTCTTTCCGGCACCGTTCGGACCAAGCAGACCCAATACTGTACCTTTTTCAACAGACAAATTAACATTATCCAATGCCAAATAGGAACCGAAAAATTTTGATAAGTTCTCTATATCCAAGATTTTCATTGATAATCTGTTTTATTTGATTAATTAGATGATCTCCGAGGAGATATTATCCGTTCACCTATCTCCCTCGCTACTTTGGAGCGCATAGACATAAGACGCTTCATCTCCTCTTGGATTTTATTTTCTTCCTCTATATCGCCTTTCCCGGATATTCTGATCAGTTCGGAAAAAAGCACCTTAAGCTTATTGTTAAGAATCTCATTGCGCCATTCCGTCAAAGCGCGAGGCACAAGCATATCCAGCTTATCCTCCTCCGTCTCAACCATATTATTATCACGAGTATAAATGCTGCTCAACTGATATTCATCCTGCATAAGAGTTATGGAAAGTTGTCTTACATCATCATCCTCATGACTGGCAAGATATTTTCCGGGATAATCACGGCGGAAATCGCGTATCTTATTATATCCCATATCTTCAATATTCTTACGAAGATTCTTTTCGGCGTGCTCGATTTCAGTAATTGAATCTCCTTTTAATGCAATCTCCTGAATACCTTCAGCAAGTTTTTTCTGAGATTCCGATTCGATCTCTTTCTTGAAATTATCAAGAACATCTGAAAAATTCCTTTTTAAATCTTTTAGTATATTGAACACCCGTTTAAAAACCGGATCCGAAAATGTAAGATTATCTAAATACAACTCCTGGGCTATATAGTCAAAAACATCAAGATCACAATCCTCACCGTTATCATCGACATATGAGCAGAACTCAAGAAATCCATATTTTACGCAATATTCCAACACGGTTCTTTCAAGAAGCACAACTATCTGCTGAGCCGATGTTTTTATTTGTACGGATGCATCTTCTGTATCCTGCTTTTCATTTGACAAATCCCGAGATTGACGTGAACTGAAAGGGGAGTGGTCTATTCTCGGACTTATGTCATTCTGTAATGCGGAAGTTTTTATATCTACCGATGGTGTGCCCGTGCCCGGCTGATTCTCTGCGTCCATTTTTTTGCGCATTCTGTCCCTTTTCCATTGTTCAACCAATCTTGCACGTTGAACTGCTACGGATTTTGCTATAGAGATTTCCGGGATTCCAAGTATTGTACTGCATTCCTGGATATAAACATCACGAGAAATCTGATCGTTTATATGGGCTATAGACAACACAACGCTCTGTATGGCACCGATACGCTTCTGAGGATCACCGCCCTTTATGTCATTAAGAAGTACATTTGCCTTAAATCTGATGATATCTGTCTCATTCTCCCTTACATATTCCTTGAATTCATCCGAAGAATGTTTCTTTGCAAAGGAATCGGGGTCATCTCCATCAGGCAACAAAAGCACCTTAACATGCATATTGTGATTAAGAAGCATATCAATGCCTCTAAGTGCCGCCTTTATACCGGCGGCATCTCCATCATAAATAAGTGTGATATTCTCGGTGAACCGATGAATCAAGGCAATTTGACCATCGGTAAGAGCTGTTCCCGAGGATGCGACAGTGTTTCTCATTCCAGCCTGCCACATACCTATGACATCCAGATATCCCTCTACAAGAAAACATTTATCATCTTTGACAATATCCGCCCGGGCCTGGAAGATGCCATATAATTCATCGCTTTTTTTATAAAGAGATGATTCAGGAGAATTTATATACTTTGCAATTCCACCTTTAAGATCCCGTCCCCCGAATGCAATAACCTTACCGGCAGAGTTTATTATTGGGAAAATAACTCTTCCCCGGAATCTGTCATAGTCATTGTGCTGAGCAGATTCTCCGATCAATCCTAACTGCTTGAAAATTTCAAGATCATATCCGGCTTCTTTTGCCGCCTTGCACAGAGCGTCAGATTTGTCAAGAGCATATCCGAGATGGAATTTTTTTATTGCCTCCATTGTGACCCCCCTCTGGAAAAGATAACTCAATCCGATATCTTTACCATCCTGAGTCTCCACAAGATCCTTCTCCATCTTGATCATTGCCCATTCATTCGCTACAAGCATTGCCTCCCGCGCGGTCTGCGCCTGACGTTCCTCATCGGTCAGTTCTCTTTCATGGACCTCAATACCATATTTGCGGGCAAGATGCAGCAGTGCGTCATGATATGACAAACCTTCCTTCTGCATTATGAAATTTACAGGAGAACCTCCTTTCTTACAGGAAAAACAGTAACAGAAGTTTTTTCGTTTGTTTACAGAAAACGATGGTGTGCGCTCATTATGAAAAGGGCATAGCCCCATATAATTGGCGCCCCTTCTTATAAGATGCACATAATCGCTGACAACCTCCACTATATCAGCAGAGTCCTTAATCTTCTGTATGGTAAGCGAGTCTATCAAAGTGTTCCGACAATTTTAGCTGTAATCCTATGTATCTCCTCGTTTGTTGATACACGTGTCGGTACAAGAGGCAACCTCAATTCATTCTCAATCATCCCCATAGCATTGAGTGTACATTTCACTCCCGCAGGATTTCCGTCAACGAACAAAAGATTAAACAGTTCGGTAAACATGAAATGAATATTTCTGGCATTTTCATAATCACCTCTCAGACAACATCTGACCATATTACCGAATTCTGCCGGATATGCATTTCCTATTACCGAGATAACACCTTTGCTTCCCAACGTCATCAGCGGGTAAGTATTCGCGTCATCACCTGATATGACTTGAAAAGATTCAGGTTTATTTTTTATAATCTCCTCGATCTGTATAAAATTGCCGGAAGCCTCTTTTATACCTATTACATTGGGAATCTCACGAGCTATCCTCAATGTTGTCTCAGCATTCATATTAACACCCGTGCGTCCCGGAACATTATACAATATTACAGGAACCGGAGATGCTTCCGCCACTGCTTTATAATGCTGGAAAATACCTTCCTGCGAAGGCTTGTTATAGTACGGGACAACAGTCAGGATAGCGTCATAACCTGTCAAATCATCGTTTCTCAATTGATTTACAAGAGATATGGTATCGTTGGATCCATAACCCAGAACCAACGGAAGTCTGCCATTCACTTTCCTTTTTACAAACTCCCTTATACTCATCCTTTCCTTTTCCGAAAGAGTGGCAGTCTCACCGGTAGTACCGAGAACCACTAAAAAATCGGTTTTCCCTTTAATGAGATATTCAATCAGATTCTCAAGCGCATCGTAATCTATTGATTTATCATTTTTGAATGGGGTGATCATTGCAACCCCAAGACCTTGAAGATTAAAATTTCCCATTAATAGCAATTGTGTTTGTTTTTCTTAGAAACTGTTTAAATTTATTTTCAGAGGATTTTGAGAAGTATTTTTGAGAAGTTTTTACAAGCTGAAGAGGGAGAAACCTGACGGTTTCGACCGATGAAACTTGGTGAAAACAGCCAAAAAGACTCTCAAAATGCCTGAAAGAAACGCTATATAAAATTCTTCGTAATAAATTTAAACAGTTTCTTAATGCAAATATAATGAATTTGTTTTGTATCTGCTAATTTTGTAACTTTAATTGACAAATTGAGGACGTTGCCTTAATTTGTTAACAGAAGATTTAGAGATGAATGACAATATACTTAAAACACTTATAATTATAGCTGTCCTATGCTGTACAGCAAGAAATGCATACGGTTTTACAGTAAATTTCGAGGGAGCGGCAAAGACTCCGGTCAGTATAGTACCACCCAAAACAACGGGACTCAGTTATGTATATGTTGTAGACAACATATCAGATATTAGATCAATATCAATTGTAGGGATAGATGTGACGGAAGTTGAGAATGTGCAGATATACAGCAATCTCGGAGGAGGGTTCGGACAGGACATATCCTATACTACAGACAATGGCAATATTCATATAAATAAACCTGCCGGCGATATGGGATATATTGTACAGACCGCCAGAGGCAGTCAATGTTTCTGGATTGTTGACTATGCCGACAAGGTTTTTAATATCTCGTCTCTTACTATGCAAGAAAGCCAGCCTTGTGATTATTCGGAATTTACAGTCTCAGGTAATGCGGATGCAATAAAATATTATTCAATTTCAGGACAACCTGTCACACTTGACCGGGAAATAAATGTAACATACAATTCTTTGAAATGGGATGATACTCTCAAGAATTATGAACAAGTGGCTGAAACAAAAAAGCTCGGGTATCTGGACCATACATTCACATTAAGTCCTCCTTTGTTCTGCAGAACATCCCTTGTTATTACAGGAGACCGTTTTCTTGAAAACTGGAATGAAGGAGTTTCTTATGAATCTGAAGAATTTACGCCAAACGGGATATGCGTTCAGACCATAGCGGAACAGACAAATAAAATACCGGAAGAAGGCTCCAACCAGATCAACCAGAACGGGACAGGACTTGGCGGTTCGGCACCTGCGGATTTTGTTTTTTCCGCATACCCTTCCGAGGGGGTAATACATAATGAATGGCAGATAGCAGACGATCCTAATTTTGAATATATTAAATATAGGTTTAATGAAAAGGAACTGACCTATACATTCTATGATGAAGGTAAGTACTATGTCAGGTTCATAGGAAGCAACAGCGACGGAAGCTGCGAGGTATTTGGTGAAGAATATGAAATAGGCATAGGCGCTTCCGATCTACGTATACCCAATGCTTTCTCACCCGATGGTGACGGTGTAAACGATATATGGAAAGTGGGATACGTGTCATTGGTTGAATTTAAATGCTGGATATTCGACAAGAACGGGCAACAGCTTTTCTATTTCGACAACCCACAACTTGGTTGGGACGGCAAATATAAAGGAAAGACGGTACCTGCAGGAGTTTATTATTATGTTATCGAGGCAAAAGGGGCAGACGGGGTGAAATATAAACGCGGCGGAGATATAAATATCATAAATTATCGTAAAATACCTAATCACAATAATTGAATGGCATAGTTTTTGTTATATATGTATTAATAAGTATTGACAACTGCTGAATATAGCAATTTGATTAGGGTACACAAGTAATATGAAGGGAAATATTGATCTGCGTGAGAACGTGGAAGTATACGGAGCGAGGGTGCACAATCTAAAAAATATAGATGTCACGATTCCGCATAATTCGTTGAGCGTGATAACAGGATTGAGCGGCTCCGGAAAATCCTCTCTTGCATTTGACACTATTTTTGCCGAGGGACAACGCCGTTATATTGAGACATTTTCATCATATGCCCGAAATATGCTCGGTTCAATGGAACGCCCTGATGTAGATAAAATAACCGGACTTAGTCCGGTAATCAGTATTGAGCAAAAAACTGTCAATAAAAATCCCAGAAGTACGATAGGTACGACAACAGAGATATATGACTTCTTCAGATTGCTGTTTGCAAGAATGGGGGAGGCGCGCAGCTACATAACCGGCAAGCCTATGGTCAAGTTCTCAAAGGATAAGATTGTCGACATGATTTCCGACACATATAATGGCAAACGTGTACTCATAATGTCACCTCTTGTACGCAACCGAAAAGGCCATTATAAAGATCTATTCGAAAACCTCATTAAAAAAGGATATCTTCGTGCGAGAATAGACGGGGAACTTACAGACCTGTCTTACGGTATGAAACTTAACCGTTATCAGAACCACTCCATTGAGCTGGTCGTAGATCGTTTCCGCGTTTCATCAGACGATCTGTCACGCCTGCGTTCGGCTGTGGAATATGCTCTAAAACAGGGTGACAAACAGATGATAGTAATGGATCCGGATTCAGGAGAGATAAAGACATTCAGTCTGCAATTGATGGATCCGGACAGTGGACTTTCGTACCCGGAACCGGCTCCTCATAATTTCTCTTTCAATTCTCATTTAGGAGCTTGCAGAAGATGTAAGGGTCTGGGATACGTTTCTATGGTTGACGAGCAGAAGGTAATCCCGGATAAAAACAAATCAATTTATGACGGAGGTATAGCACCAATCGGAAAGTATAATAATTCACTGATATTCTGGCAGATTGATGCTATATGCAAAAATTACGGCTGTGACCTCAAGACTCCTATCAAAGATCTTCCCACTGACGCACTACAGGATATTTTCGACGGTACAGACATGAAGCTTTCTATTGATAACGATACGCTGTCCACTTCTCATTATGCTTCATCTTATGACGGATTGGTTAAATACCTTGAGATTCAGCAAGACAGCGATGCCGGAACAGATGCAAACAAGTGGAGCGGAAAATTCTTCTCGCGCGTCGTATGCCCGGAATGTCATGGAGACAGACTGAATAATACATCTCTTAATTTCTTTATTGACGACAAAAATATCGCGGATATCGCACGAATGGACATCTCGGAACTGTATTCATGGACATCCGGTCTTGAAAACAGACTTGACCAATCAAAACGTATTGTGGCAGAGGAGATTCTCAAAGAGATACGAAGCAGGCTCAAGTTCCTTATGGATGTGGGTCTTGATTATCTGTCTCTCAATAGAGACAGTGCCAGCCTGAGTGGAGGTGAGAGCCAACGCATAAGATTAGCTACGCAAATAGGCTCTCAACTCGTAAATGTTCTGTACATACTTGACGAGCCATCCATCGGACTTCACCAAAGAGACAACATAAGACTGATAAACAGCCTAAAAGAGTTGCGTGACAATGGAAATTCTGTAATAGTAGTGGAACACGACAAGGATATAATGACAGAAGCCGATTATATCGTGGATATAGGTCCGGGAGCCGGTAAAAATGGGGGAGAAGTCGTATTTCAAGGCACCCCTAAAGAGATGAGAAAGAGTAAGACACTGACATCCGGATATGTCAGTGGTAAGCTTTCTATCCGTATTCCGGAGACAAGGAGAAAGGGCAATGGCAATTTTATTGAGATCAAGGGCGCCACTGGACATAATCTCAAAAATGTCGATCTCAAACTTCCTTTAGGCAAATTCGTATGCATTACCGGAGTAAGTGGAAGCGGTAAGTCTTCACTCATAAACGGCACATTGCAGCCGATAATCAGTAAGAAATTATATCACTCACTTCAGGAGCCACTTGAATATAAAGAAATAACAGGCATTGACAATATTGATAAGATCGTAACTGTAGATCAATCACCTCTTGGCAAAAGTTCCCGTTCAAATCCGGCGACTTATACCGGTGTCTTTTCCGATATCAGAAAGTTGTTTGTAGAACTTCCGGAGTCTAAAATACGCGGATATAAGCCAGGACGGTTTTCTTTCAATGTTTCAGGAGGACGTTGCGAAAAATGCAACGGATACGGCTATCGTACAATTGAAATGAACTTCCTTCCGGATGTATATGTTCCATGCGAGGAATGTCATGGCAAGCGATACAATCGTGAAACTCTTGAAGTCAGATACAAAGGCAAATCAATTGCAGATGTACTGGATATGACAGTCAATCAAGCAGTTGAATTCTTCGAAAACGTTCCCGTTATCCTGAAAAAAATCAAGGTTCTGAAGGATATCGGTTTGGGCTATATAAAACTCGGACAGCCGTCAAATACGCTTAGTGGAGGTGAGAATCAGCGAGTTAAATTAGCAACCGAGTTAGCTAAAAGAGATACAGGTAAAACATTGTTTATTCTTGATGAGCCGACAACCGGATTACATTTCGAAGACATACGGGTACTACTTAAAGTCATTAACAAGTTGGTTGACAAGGGAAATACAATGATTGTGATTGAACATAATCTTGACGTGATAAAATGTGCCGACCATATAATAGACTTGGGACCGGATGGTGGCCGTGATGGTGGATATATTCTTGCAGAAGGCACACCGGAAGAACTATGTAAAGCAGATACACCGACAACAAAGTTTCTTAGAAAGGAACTGAACATACATAATTAATTCTGTTACAAATTCACATATATTACAGATCCTCCCCTATGATGTTATCCATTTACACATAATGGGTATTATGTTAAATAGAAATAGGCTTTTCTCCTGTTTTAACGGTTCCGACGTCTTCAGATCTGTTTGATTCTATGATTATTGAATTATATGTAAAGACCTTTCCTTTATTTTGATTTCTTGTAGATGTAGACTTCATGGATTTCCGAGTTATAACCTTCATCTACAATTGGACCTTGCGACATTCCAAATACAATCTTCGCACCACGGTTATTCAAAACCAATAGATCTCCAGTAGACGGATCAAAACACAAGCCCTCAATCTCACCGGCTCTTTTAAAATCATTCATCTCTCTAAAATGAGAAACACGTCCTTTATTTGCTCCTGCGGAAATTTTGCCGGTTCTCAAAACAGGTATGCCGTCATCTGTCAATTTCACGCTGAACGGAGTTTCTTTGACAACTTCCGTACCATCTTTAAGACCTTTATAACTTACGTCTGAAATATCAACCGTATAAATATTGTCAGGCAATCCGTAATCAGCTTCACCATCATCAGCCGAAAAATATAACTTATTGTCCTTGACAGCAATTCCTTGACACCAATATGGTGTCGGTGCACACTGCATTTTTGAATGATATTTACCTGTCATCAGATCATAAGCATATACATATCGGCTATCTACCCAATCAGACATCCAGACAAGTCCGTTCGCCACATCTACGGCAATCCCGGAAACCTCAACCTGCCCTGATTCGGGGCACCATTCTATATCCCTTTTCCATTCCAGACTATCGGAATCATATACAGAAATCGCTATATTATAGCCTCTTCCATACATAAATTTTTCTATTCCACAATATATTTCACCGTTATGGACATCTATATCTCCAAAATGATTTGCAATTTCAGGATGCCTAAAAGGTTGCCTGTTCGACTTTATCAGATTCCATTTCTTATCATATTTATATAAGATGCCGGTATCTGAAACATAATAATACTCTCCATCGCAAGCAATACCCTGACGACCATCAACTTCCACTACCCTACTCAATGTATAGTCATTTTCAGGGATACACTCCGTTTGGGCATCCGCTTGTGACACATTCATTAACAATGTGATGCCACATAATAATACTATAAATCTATTCATATCATCAAGTTGTGTTATTGGGCAATATCTATTTATCGTATTATCTTTCAGTTTTAAGTAAGTAAGTAATAAAAATTAAACGATATATGTAAGTGAAATTATCTTGAACCATAAAACTTGTTCTTTAATTTTATCACTTACTTATAAAATTATATAAAATATGGAAAACACGCAAATTCAAAGGTCCTTGACATGACAAAGGACGTCAGATAATGCATTGCACTTTTTATTGGAAACTTTGCGCTCTAAATTTAAGCAGTTTCTAAAAGAAAAAATTTGTATGCAAATAAAAAAAGTTTTAACTTTGTACGCTATCAAAAAACAGGAAAGATGCCGGAGTGGTCGATCGGGACGGTCTCGAAAACCGTTGTACCTTTCAGGTACCCAGGGTTCGAATCCCTGTCTTTCCGCGAATGTACCCACGTACATCACCAGAAAAAGCCTGTAACTATCAAAGTTACAGGCTTTTATCTTACCAATCCCATTGTTAAGAATTGTTAATTGCGACAGTAAAACGACTCGAAAACGACCCTTTCAGACCCTATGACGTTGCATATCCGTTGCAAAAATCGTTGCAGAAACCGAAAATGCAACAATAAAACTGCCAATTGCAACAGTGCCCCTCATAAGTATCTGAAAAGTCGCAATTTAGTCGGACACAAGTCTTCGCCAACCTGATTTTTAACCCGTAATTTTGCACATGGTACGATGTACCCGGAACCCGGGGACATTATCAAAGAGCAGAGACAATGAACCCTCCTCCGTTGCACTTTGAACTGTACCCAGCAAGTTGCACAATTCTCAAATCCAAAAGGTATGGTAAGAACCAATTACAAGACCTCCTTTTTCCTCAGGAAGAACGTGGTCAACAAGAACGGAGAGTCGGGAATTTTCCTCCGTCTCACCGTCAACAAGGAAGCAGCACAGATTTCTACCAAGGCGACCTGTGCAGTCGGCGACTGGGACACTGAGGCCGGCAAGATGAGAGGAAAGACAAAGAAGGCGAATCAGCTCAACGATTTCCTCGCAGAGATAAGAGCCGCCATCCTTTTCCATATTCAGGAAATGGAGCGACGTGACGAGATAGTGACCCTCGAAAAGGTCAAGAACGCCTATCTCGGTATCTCGGCCCGCGCCGAGACTCTGATGGAGATTTTCAAGAAATGGCTGGACAACGCTGAAAAACTCGTAGATGTAAGTAAGAGCCGAGAGACCTACCGCAAATACGAGCGCGGCTACCGTCGCCTTCAGGAATTCATGAAGGAGACCTACAACATCA
>CAJTWL010000028.1 GCA_910579845.1 uncultured Muribaculaceae bacterium
CATAGCCCGCTATGCTCCCTTCTGAATCTTTGAAAAATCTCTCCGAAGTCTCTGTTTGTGCTAAAATCATTTAAAACTCAACACACTCTTAGAGTTATAACAACATCTAAACAGATTTACGGTGAAAATGGTTTATCAGGCTGATATCCGACTGAACCAACCACAGAATTCCCGGGATGCGCGTCAGGCAGCATTGTCGGCTTATCAACCTAGCTTGTGGGGTGGTTGTTATAGTGTTATGGACCGTTCCATTAATCATATATCTGATAATTCGTCTCTCCGGAAGCTTACCCTTGCAGGGTTGCTCGTAACTCTCGGAATTGTGTTCGGAGATATAGGCACTTCACCGCTTTATGTGATGAAAGCCATTGTCAGTGTGAATCCACACTTCGATGCAGAATATATTATCGGTGCGGTTTCATGTGTGATCTGGACACTGACTTTGCAGACTACGGTCAAGTATGTCCTGCTCGCTCTCCGCGCCGACAATAACGGTGAGGGAGGCATTCTAGCTCTATTCTCTCTACTTAAGAATAGATATGGAAAAAAGCTGTGGATAATTGCCGCAATAGGGGCGGCGGCACTTATTGCCGACGGGGTGATTACTCCGGCTATTACCGTCACCTCTGCCATCGAGGGGCTGCGGATTGTAGTGCCAGAAGTACCGATCACCCCTATCGCAATATTGATTATTATCTTTATTTTCATCGTCCAACAGATGGGTACAGGAAAAATCGGCAAGTTCTTCGGTCCTTTCATGCTTGCATGGTTCCTTATGCTGGGAGTCCTGGGAATATTCAATATCTTCCATTTTCCGGCAATATTCAAGGCATTCAACCCATGGTGGGCTATAAAATTATTGTGGAATTATCCGGGGTGGTTCTTGATATTAGGTGCGGTTTTCCTCTGTACGACAGGCGCTGAGGCTCTATATTCGGATCTCGGACACTGTGGAAGAAAGAATATTTCAGTCAGCTGGATATTCGTCAAGATGATGCTTATTCTCAACTATCTCGGACAAGGCGCATGGCTCTTGGGTAATTCCTCCCGTACAGAAAACAGCAACCCGTTCTATTCCATAATGCCGGATTGGCTGATGATTCCGGGAGTTATTATGTCTACAGGTGCCGCAATCATCGCAAGTCAGGCTCTGCTAAGCGGTTCATTCACGATATTTTCCGAAGCCATGAATCTAAACCTGTGGCCAAAACTTAAAATCAAATATCCGTCAATAGAGAAAGGTCAGCTTTACATTCCCGCAGTCAACTGGTCCCTGCTGGCGGGATGCCTTCTCACAGTAATTATTTTCAGAGATTCAAGCCATATGGAAGCCGCATACGGACTTGCCATCACAGTTACCATGCTGATGACCACCGTATTACTGACTTTCTACATGTTAAGCCTTAACATTAACAAGATTCTATGTGTTGCCTTTATCTTATTCTTCTCCACAATTGAAGGACTGTTTTTTGTGGCAAATCTATTCAAATTCTCACACGGCGGATGGTTCAGCATTCTGATAGCAGGAATCGTGGCGGCAATCATGGTAATATGGTACAAGGCGATTATACTCAGAAATTCGTATGTAGATTATCGGGATCTGAGCTGTTACGTCGACTGCATAATGGACATCCGCAGCGATAAAGAAATTCCAAAATATGCATCAAACCTCGTGTATCTCATTGAAACCGAAGAGCCGGACAAGATCGAGAGCAAAGTAATCTATTCAATTATCAACAAACAGCCCAAAAGAGCCGACCACTACTGGTTCATTCATATAAGGCATGACGACAGTCCGGAAACTCTCAGCTATTCAGTCAACATTATTGAGCCGGGAGCAATTTATCGGATCACTATGTATATCGGATTCAGGGTCGAACCTAAAGTAAACGTATACCTGCGGCAAATAATCGAGGATCTTGTCAGTGGAGGATACATCGATCTCAGAAGTGAATATCCTTCGTTAAGAAAACGCAATATTACCGGAGATTTCAGATTCATTATGATAAGGCGTATATTCTCACCATCAAGCAACTGCCGTAAACTTGCCAGATTCATCATGCGCACACACCAACGCCTGCGTTGGCTCGGCATCTCCGACCAGGAGGCATTCGGTCTTGATACAAGCATGGTAACAGCCGAAACAGTTCCCTTGATTATAAACAATACTCCCGGACGGCGTATCTCCAGAACATCCCTCTCTTTCATCAGTCACATTGCCCGCAAAGAGAACTAAACATTTGACAAATAATAATTGTTAAATTATTACAATAGTCCGTTAAAAACGGAGTTAATTTGTGGACACACAGAAACATGAAAAACACAAATCGAAATTTAACATATGAGAACTTCTACCATACTGCTTATAACTTTTATATTCATATTCCCTGCAACTGCCACAGCTCATGGATATCAAGCAAATAAGGAATATGCCAAATGCGAATTTGTTGATTCTCAGAATAGATCCATGCCTTACAGAATGCTGTCTCCTCAAAATATGGAACAGGGTGAACAATACCCGTTGGTATTGTTTCTCCACGGTTCAGGAGAAAGAGGCGATGATAACGAAAAACAACTTGCGCATGGCGCCTCAATGTTCACCAATCCCGTTAATGCCGAGAAATTCCCCGCATTCGTAGTCTTTCCACAATGTAAGGACAAAGCCTGGACTGAAAAGATCGAGACACGGACATTCATGCCGGGAGCGCCGACTCCCGAGGAATCTAATTCAGAAGAGTTGGTAATGGGTCTTATTGAAGAACTCATCAAGAATAATCCGATAGATCGGAATAGAATTTATATTGTAGGCATATCGATGGGTGGAATAGCGACATATGACCTTGTATGCCGGTACCCCGATATCTTTACGGCAGCCATACCTATCTGCGGAGCGATAAATCCGGAAAGACTACCCGAGGCCAAGAATGTCAAATTTCTCATATTCCATGGTGAAGATGACGATGAGATTCCTTCGGTATGCAGCAGGGAGGCGTATAAAGCCCTCAACTCTGCGGGAGCGACAGTGGATTATATCGAATTCTCTGGTGTAGGGCATGATTGCTGGACCTCAGCATTCAACTATCCGTCATTTCTGCCCTGGCTTTTTTCCCAACGCAAAGCCGCCGCTATCAATGAAAACGGAGAGACCATGACATGTCTCGACAAATAAGCCGGAGTACGGCAGCATAAGAAACGCGACCCTCTCAGAAAATACGGGGAAGGAAATCGACCAGATATTTACGCCAGTTTTCCCAAGTATGACCGCCATCTGTCTCATTATAATAATACTTGTATCCTCCTTCATCGAGACGCAATCTAAGGTCATCGTTCAACTTCTTGACGAAGTCATCCTTTCCTACAGCAATATAATAGAGTTTCGGAGCCGTTGAGAACTGAACTTTCAATTTTCTGTCCATATCATCATAAATACTCAATTTGTCGGAAGTAAGACTTGATATCTTTTTATCCAGACTGCCACCCCCGATAAACGGCAAAGAGCTTTTCAGTTCTTTCCACACCTCCCCTATTTCCTGTATACTTTCAATACGTTTATCGTTTAAAGCATTCGTAGTCTGAGCCGAGAAAAGCCCGATATAATCAAACTTTTCAGGATTGTTCAATGATATGAACAGCGTGTGAAGTCCACCTAATGAAAGTCCGGCAATTCCCCTGTGCGCCTTATCATTGATAGTCCGGTAATTATTATCTACAAAATCCACGATCTCGTCCACAAACACAGACTCAATCCGACCAAGCATTGAACTTGTATTCATGGCAGACGGCTTCTTGTCAGGATTATCAGGGTCGGAACCTGGAGCCGCCGCAAGATCAACATTCCCGTTCGGCATCACCACTATCATCGGCTTACAGCGCCCTTCGGCTATAAGGTTGTCCAAAATCTGCACTGCCCTTCCGCACCCTTCCCAGGCATCCTCATCCCCACCCGAACCATGCAACAGGTAAAGCACCGGGAAGCGACGTTGTTCCAAAGAATCGTAACCTGCGGGGAGATAAACCGTCATCCTTCTTCTTTTCATACCGTCAAGACTTGAAGGATACCATACCTTTCTCACAGATCCGCGAACGGTCTGTCTGTCAACGTAATCATCAGCGATACCGCCTCTGATTACAAAACAACTCAATGTATCGGCTATATCCCTTACCTTGTACGGATTTTCCGGATCAGTTGTCTTATCCTCATCAACTTCATAATAATAAGTGTAGAACTCCGAAGGGAGCACACCCGTCGTATATGTCCAATAACCACTATCATCCTCCTGCTCCATCTCTATCTTACCATCCTTGCTGAAAATGCCTAATTTTTTCTTGGCAGGCACGAGTGATCCTTTAAGATACACATCATCCGCATCCGGAGCATACAAACGGAATGTTACCGTATTATCACTATTTATTTTCGGAGACATCGTGGAAGCCCCCGTCACAAAATTTATGGCACAACACAACGTGAACAATACCGATATCTTTAATCTATTCATTCCCCTAAAATTATATCATCTTCAGATACTTTAATTATATGCAACTCATTAATCTCCCCAATTTCATCTCTACTGTTCTCGACAAGATGTATGTTGGTTGCAAAATCTTTAAGGGCACCCCTGAAAACAGCGCGCGACTCCGGGGAGTGAATCTCGCAATAAACCTCCCTGTCCGGATACATCAGACCCAACACCAGAGCCAGCTCACCCTGTCCGGCACAATCTATTACCAGACAAGATTTACCGGTCGGCATCTGCTGTAGTTCCTGGCTATATTTTCTAATCTTCTTCAGTGCTTTGTTTGCGTTTATCTCAATGTCACGCCCTTTATAGATATACCTATCCTTAACAATGGAGATAATGTTCTCTTGATCCGTATCACCGACAGATGTTTTTCTCCAGCTCCCAAGAAGTGGAATTCTCTCCACTCCCTTAACAAGGATATTTTTAAGTGTAATAGGTCGATATCGTAATTTGCCGTTACTCCTGACCAACCAGTTAAAGACAAGCGGAGGAAACAGATATGCCATAAGCACCACAGAGAGCATGCCCACTACCGTCACCTCACCCAATGACCTCATGGCGGGATGCTCGGCAAACAACAATGTACCTATACCTATAAACATTATCAGTGCTGAAACGACAATACTGTTCTTGTATGATGCAAGAAGCTTCTTGCCGTAAGCGAACTCATATGTCAGTCCCTCAGTCATGAATATGGTATAATCATCTCCCTGACCGAATATGAATGTGGCAAGAATAATATTCACGATATTGAACTTGATACCAAGCATACCCATTATACCCAATATCCAGATCCAGCTGAATGCCATAGGCATAAAAGAGACGATTGCAAGTTCGATACTGCCTAATGAAATCCACAGAAATATAAACACAATGCATCCGCAGGCGATACCTATATAATTGAAGTCATCCGACAAAGTATTGGCTATAGAGCCGTTCATACTCTTCACATCAAAAAACAGACCTCCAAATTCCCTGTTACCGGACAGCCGTTCTTTTACTGTATCAATTGATTTCTCCGGCACAGAAAGAACCTGCACGAGAGATTTTCTCCCTTCCGGTCCGTTCTCACTGAGACTCCCTGCAAAAACTGTAGATATAAAACTCTTGAACCTGTCGAAATCCTTTATCTGATACTCGGCTCCTATAATATTCTCAAAAGCGGAGAATGCATCTTTACTGAATCCATATTTACCTGCAACTTCAGGCAACTCCACACGAAAAAGATTATCATATTTACCCACAAAAGCCTTCCATCTGTCGAGACGTTTCCGTTGCTCATTCTTCGATACCCAGAACGATGAGACATTATTCTGTGCAGATGCAATGCCTGCCGACAGTATTGTGTCTATGCTTTCTTTTATCGCTTCATGCTGTGAAAGAGCCTCATCCCATGTCGTGCCGGAACTTACCACATAAAGCTGTTCCGTATTTCCCTCAGAGTCAAGAAGACTCTGAAAATATGCAAGATCCGATTTCTGTTCGTCAGTCATGTAATTTATATTCCTCATATCTGAATCGAACTCGGTCTTAAAGCTGAAATAGCCGAATATTACAGTGAGGATCAGAATGCTCCATACAAGCCACTTGCTGTTCTCAATAGAGACTCCAGCCAATCTTGTAATAAGCAACGGCTCCCTTACTTTACCGGAACATACATTTCTCGTTTTCACTGCATGAGGAAGGAAGAGCAAAACAAAAAATATCGTACCTGTCAGCAGAAGAGAACTGAACAATCCAAGATCATGCAGAGCCGGTGAATTAAGGGGTACGAGACAAAGGAAAGCTCCTACTGTCGTGACATTGCCAACTACAAGAGGTGAAATAATTTCCCGAAGCGCAGCCCTCGGATTATCACTTTCCTTGAGATGATCAATCAGATGCAGAGGATAGTTTATTGCTATTCCCAATATTACCGATGCTATTCCTATTACGATAATCGACACCGAATCATAATACAAAGCAATGGCACCCATCGCGAACAGCCATCCCCAGCCTACTGAAACCAGAATAAGCAGAATATTGCGCAGATTCCGGAATACATATATCAGGAGTGCCATTATCAGGATGCCTGCGATACACACAGCCAATATACTGTCGCTTTTTATTCTGTCGGCATTGGACACCGCAATCACCGGACCTCCTATAATATGGATATCCAGATTCTTGTCCGTCATCTCAGTATCGGAGACAGCTCTTTCAAGCATACTGACAAGCGCCGCATTATTCTCTGATTCATGTGCTCCGAACGCTGATTCAAGAATCACAATCGACTTTTTACTGTCAGGCGACAGTATATAACCGTCATAAGTCTCGAATTTTATGGACATTCCTGCCTGCTTTAACCTTCCTGCTACCGGGGTGAACAGATTAAGAGGATCACGTGATATATTGGATGTAAGAAGATTCGAGGATGGAAACAGAAGCATCTGTTTGTTTTCCGATATCCGCGATTCCACATATCCTGGATCAGACAAAAGGCTGTCTATCCGTTCATAATCGTTTTCGGTAAGGAAATATGGAATATTTGCATAGACCTCATCGACCACATCGAGCATCTTGTCCATATCAATCTCCTTCATTATATCTTTTATATAACGAAGAGTATCGACAGCCTCCACTCGTTCCACAAATTTATCCACACCTTCCGTCAGTTCCTCCGGATCTACATTCACTGTATCTTTTGTAGATATTATAGCGTAAATTTTATTGGCACCGGATACATCCTGATAAACCGACAACGCAGTCTGGTTCTTCTCGTCAAGCGGCAGAAAATCCGAGATATCCTCTTTATAGGAAAGAGTCATCACTGACATAACCAATCCGGCAGTCAGAACTATAAAAAGTCCCCATGCCAGAGCGGGTGATTTACGGAACCGATCAAATATTTTAAGAATCAGTCTGATCATTTAAAAGAATTTGCTGTTGATCTTATATTTGCAGGATTATCAGATCTATTCTTGCGGTTGTCGATGAATTTGACAGGTTTTCTGTTATTAGCGGGATTATTCAGTTTGTTGACGTCTTCGGGTGACAGGATCTCGACTATCGGAGCCACTCTTATCCGTGACCTGAAGCGGTCTTTGAGATCTTTTATCACATCGAAAGGCAGAGGCGAAGCAATGCCCACCTTCACCACAACTTCATCCGTTCCGGCGTAGCTGTTCTGTACCACCACTACATAGTTGACCACATAAGGTGTATTATCAAGCACATCATTGAGTGCCGGCGGATATATTGTCGTGCCCTTGAGCTTGATCATATTGTTCTTTCTCCCCACAAGCGGAGTGAGACGATAAGAATATCTGCCACAGGCACACTTCCCGGTGATTTTACTGCTTATATCTCCTGTACGGAAGCGTAACAAAGGCATACCTTCGACTCCGAGAGTGGTTACCACAACCTCACCGGTCTCTCCATCCTTTACAGGTTTGTTGTCTTCTCCGATAATTTCGACAATGATCAATTCGGGATGAACGTGCCCTCCGCATCCGTTCGGACATTCTGAGAAAGTAGCTCCCATTTCGGTTGACGAATATGTGGCATAAAGCTCCACATCCCATTTCTCCTTGATGCGTGACCCGAGAAGATTGAGGGTAAAATCCTGCTCCCTCAGACCTTCGCCAATCCCTATGATACGTTTGACACTTGAATGACGGTAATCTATATTATGCTGTTCGGCATATTCAATGAGGCGAAGTATGAATGAAGGGACACACATCAGTGTATCCGGCTCAAGTCGCCTGATAGTATCCCATTGAAGTTCAGGCATACCGTTCCCGACGCGGATGACACTCGCCCCGAGCTTCCTGATACCGAGAAAATATGCCAGTCCTGCCATAAAACGTTTGTCGAGTGTCGTCATAAGCTGCACTTTGTTCCCAGGTTTCACACCGGCACATTCAAACGATTTCTTCTCATTATATGCAAGCCTGTCAAGATCTCTGTCGGTACATCCGAATGTCACCGGATCACCCAGCGTTCCGGAAGTAGTTATATAATCTATGATCTTCTCCGGAGGCACACACATAAACTCTTGATTATGAAGCTGCAGATCCTTCTTCTCCGTAAAAGGCAATTTCACAAGATCTTCAACCGTACGGATCTCTGCAAGATCAATATTGTTCTCACGAAACATCCGTTGGTAGAACGGAGAATTTTCCGCTAAATAATGCAATGCTTCCTGCAACCGTTCATTCTGGAAATCCTTGATCTCATCTGTCGGGCAGAACTCAATATCCCTATCTTTGTATTTCATTTCAATATATTTCGAAGCCAGTTAATAAAGTCTTTCTTCCATGTAATCGCCTCTACGGTGGTTTTTTTCGGATCAGCGCCGAATCCATGTCCTCCGGTCTTGAACCGCACATATCTGTGAGGCACCTGCATTGCCGTCATTGCTGAATCGAGGAGCATTGAATTGTGATAATCCACAATCGGATCATCCACACAGTTCATCAGATATGTCGGAGGCATATCCACACGTACATGCTTTTCAAGAGACAATGAATCCTTCATCTCTTTGCTGATAGATTTACCCTCGCCCAACAACCCCCGACGGGAACGTTTATGCGTGGATCTGTCCACAAGCGACACCACCGGATAAATCGGAGCTATGAAATCAGGTCTTAATGAAACCCCTGGGTTTATATCCAATTGTCCAAGCGAATTGTTGTCAAAGAACAATCCGGACATTGCCGCAAGATGTCCGCCTGCCGAAAAGCCCATTACTCCAAGTTTATCAGGGTCAATACCGTACTCGGCGGCATTCTCACGCACAAGCTGGATACTGCGCTGTATATCCTGCAGCATATCCGGATACCTGTTGCCACGCGCAATCAGTCGATAGTGTGTTATAAAACCGGCAATGCCTCCGACACGATATTCCAATACAAATGCAGATATACCGTTTTCCCGAAGCCATTCCGCGACTCCGGCACCTTCGGTCTTCATGTCATGCCAGAAATAACTTCCACCGGGACACACTATGCAGGCAATATTATTCTTCCCCTTGGCAAGATACGGTGTCAGTCTCACATCCGACCTACACTCCGTCCCTTCCCATATATTGATTGTACCCGGATTTGACCGAGCCATTGCCAACTGAACGAAGCCAAGCAGAAACGCCAATGTTATCTTAATTACCTTGAGCATTATTTATCTGATTTACAATAGTGTTTGTGCCCAATATTGCCTCCGATGTGATGATCGCGGTCAACGGCACCCCGCATATTCCATGCAAATTTATATTTTGCCCTGTAAGGAAAAGATTATGTACTTTTGTATATACCGGCAACTGGGACAGAATAAGATTCTTGCAATCCTTACGGTATCCGAATATAGCACCGTTTCTGGTGTGATAATAGTCGCGTATTGTAAGAGGACTTGCAGAATACACATTCTCTATCATATCTCTCAAACCGGGATACATATTCTCCAGCTTGTCAAGAATCCTGTCTACACAATTCTGTTTCCATACATTATAGGATTCTCCACGGTCTCCTACAGAGGTTGCTGTCCATTCCCTGACATGATCAAAACTCATGATGCAATGCACAAGCAATCTGCTTGCGTATTCTCCCTGATTTGAATCAGGAGGAGTCATATACATGAACCCCTTCGGCCAGTCGTTTTCATCGAATTTATCCTGTTCCCACATCGAGCCGTAATCCTCGATATAATAGCATGTATGGTCTATATAGCGGAAAGCATCCGGTTTCAAATCTATAAAAAGGGAGAACGCCGAACAGGAATCCGGTATCTCATTCAGGCGGGAGATGAAACCTTTGAGGAATGTATCCTTAGGAACCATCCCAAGCATCTCGACCGGATGTATTGATGATACGTACAGATCCGCACTGAATCTCTCGCCCTCCGTCGTTTCAACGAAATCCACATTCTTGTTCACAACCTGGATATTTCTGACCTCACAGTTTGGTCTGACTTTTCCTCCGTGGTATTCGATCACCTCTTTCAAAGCTTCTGCCAACTGCAGGCTTCCATCTATGAAACGGGACGCTCCATTAATATAAAGCACGTTGATAAGCGCGTGGATATAAGCCGGTGTATGCCCTTTGACTCCGCCATACAAAGGATTAAGATATGCCAGAATCTCAGAAAGTTTCTTGTCGGAAATATAGTGGGATATCAATTTATCCGCCGACCATATGAACTTATCGGAATGGACTGCAATTCCTTCAGGCTCCTCTTTAAGATAATACAAAGGGAACTCCCTTGTAAGACTGAAAAGTGTTTCTACATATCTACGTATTCCCTCAGCTTCATGCGGGAAATATTCCGTCATCTTTTCTATAAACGCTTCTTTGCCCGATGGGATCCGGTATACTTCTCCTGTCTTTACATATCGAAGCTCATCGCTGCAACGGCTGTCGATATGATGTATCTTCAGTTTGTCGAGAATTCCCAGATACCTGCAGATTTTGAATAGATTGCCACCCTCTTCAAATCCACCCATCACATGCATTCCAGTTTCGTAGATCTTACCTTTTCTCCGAAAACACTGAAGCCCCCCGCCAATAATTGTATTCTTTTCAAGAACAGTAACCCTTATACCGTTTTTGGAAAGGAACGCACCTGTAAAAAGTCCCCCGATTCCACCCCCGATTATTATAGCGCTTCTGTTCATTTGCTTGCTTCAATTAACTTAATGACATATCTCTTCCCGTTCATGACTTAAATGGCAGATAAATGTTTTTTGAATCAGAAACAGCCGGAGTCGAGTCAAGAACGATTGTAATATCAAACCCTGCATCATCACCGAACTCGCTTTGCATGACAGCATGGACATAATGCAGATTCCCGGGCAATTGCACCGTTGCCTCCGCAATTCGACAATCATCCACATTGCTTTCATAAGCATAGACCTCTGTCTCCCTATTTACAAGAGCATAAAGAAGAGCGAAAGTGCCAATCCCGCTATTTACAATCCGCACTGATTTATAATCAGACTTACTGTTTATAAGTTTGTCAAATTTTCCGGACTCTTTCAGCGTCTTCTTACATCTCGAAACAACAGACCATCCCCTGTATGCATATTTATAGAGAACAAGACTCCTGAAGTATTCCGCAGTTTCTTTTCTTAGTGCTATTTCATTATACTCTTTTCTCACAATCCTGCGGAACATCGAAGCCCGTTCCCTTAATGACAGCTCCGCGTATTCATCCGCCGGGATACGAGGCAACGCTTTCAGTGTAATCTCCCCTTTTTTGAACAGCCGATATTTCTTAGGCAGACACTGACCGGTTCCGTGGAGTACCATCGGAATAATATCCAGCTGCAGTTCCTTTGCCAAAAGGAATGCCCCTTGATGGAATCTATGTATCGAGCAATCCTCCGATCTGGTACCCTCGGGAAACACCACAATCGAATACCCCCTATCTATTAAAGATTTGAGATGGGGCAACATCACATCTACGCCACATGACACAGGCAGGAATTCCGCATTATGGATAATCTTCCCATAAACAGGATTATTCCACACCCTATCGTTAGTCAAGAACACCAACTTAGGACTAATAGCCATCATTACCGGCAGATCAAGATTAGACTGGTGATTGCATATTATAAGAGCGGGATTCTCAAATGTCTCCCGTGATATGTTTTCATACCTTGTCACAGCACCCGGAAATCTCACAGTTATCCTCTTCGACATCCATTGAAGCAACCTGTGTAACCGCAGTCTTTTCCTCTCCGTAGTTTTGCCAATACTGAAATACAGCGACACCAAGGGGGTGAATACAAACATTGACAAAAATCCGAAATAAGAAAATCCATATATCGAACGCATCAGCCTTCCAAGAGTGACCGCGGACTCTTTCCTATCCGCCCCATTATGCGTAAACAATCGTAACTCGCTGCGGAATATCCTTTTAAGTCTCACAGCATTCAGGATCCCTGCAGGTAGTCCATAAACAACCGCTCCTACACAAAGAACGGTATTCAGTATACTTATTCGTGTGAAATCGAGTGCTGGTCTGAAGTGCGACACTCTCTCGGACCGGGGAGGATAATATACGTTTATCGGTATTGAAACTATTTTCACCCCATTCCAGGATGCGAATACCAACAGCTCAAGTTCAGCCTCATACCTGCTTGTAAGCAACGACAGTCCATGCAGATGTTTTAACGGATAGGCACGATAACCGGTCTGCGTATCTTTTAACCTCCTGCACGTCTGGACACAAAACCAGAAATTGGAGAATTTATTTGCAAAAGAACTTTTCCCGTTAATATCTACATCTGAAAGATCACGTTCCCCTACAATCAATGCACCCCGATTCTCGGCAATTGCCTTTACGAATTTCGGCAGATCCTCGGGATAATGCTGGCCGTCGGAATCCAAAGTAACGGCATACTCATATCCGAGCTCCATGGCTTTTCTGAATCCCCTTTTCAATGCCACACCTTTACCTTTATTCTCATGATAGTCGACAACAATTATCGAGTCCCCGAAAGAATCAAGAATACTGTTGGTTGAATCCGTACTGCCGTCATTGACCACAATGATATCAGACGAGTAATTCATGACACCGGAGATTACATCACGAAGAGTTCCCGCATTGTTATATGTGGGAATCAATACGCATATCTTCAATCTGCGCATTGTCGCAATCATATCATTCCTGTCAGAATATGTCATTTCTCCTATAAACCAAAGACAGTTTGGCAAAGACAATATCATTATTGCTGACAATTACAGATATCTTTATTGTTTTTTCCTGTTCATCAGCAACTATCTTCTTAAACGAATATGTCACATTTGCGGTCTTCAAGGGATTGATAACAGCAAGAAACTTTGCATTGGACACTGTTTTCAACTCAATTTCCCCATAAGACATTTCTTTCATTAATTCAGAAGCTATCTGAATTATACACACCCCCGGAGTTATCGGCAGTTCCGGGAAATGCGCTTTATATATCAGGTAATCCGGAACAAGTTCCAGATCGAACCGTCTTTCTTCTGAATCAAAAGATAATATTTTATATAGATTCTCTTTCAGTATCATTTGCGGGATTGGAATTAAACGGAGTGAACGAATATTTTATATTCCGTTTACAGTTAAACACAGAGACTGTATCACCGGTACGCGTTACCTCATAATTGTTCTTTTTATCATATGGAATGTCATAAATAGTATGCAGACAAAACCGGATATCCTCCTTCATAACCATCTTGATATACCATTTATTTAAAAAACCCGCCACATTAACGAGTTTGACTTTACGCTTCTTCCTGGAATATGTGAAATCGATGGCTGAGACACCGAATTCATTTATCATGCTTCCGTTGATGAAGTCTTCATTTTCGTTTACCAGCATCAATCCGGACACATATGCCTTTCCCGTTTCTATCAGGAACGTATATCTTTCAAGCTGTTTGTTGTCTGTAACGGAGTCCGGTTCATTTGCCTTGACCCCGAACGCACAGATCATCAATACGCTACTTAGGAATAGCAAAAAGCGTTTCATTTACCACACCGTTTATTTTTATATTCTTCAGTTTAATATTCGTTCTGTCCTTGTTTTTCTCATATATATTTATTTCTGAAATCATGCGGTCGGTCTTTACAAAGGACAACACGATTTTAGAAAACATTTTTCTCATATCTTTTTTCTTTGGCACGAGAGACACAAGCCACAGATTGCCGCCATCAGTAACATCTATGGAAAAATCCGATGAGCCCGACAATGCAGTGCCGGTTACAGTACCCATCATGATTCTTGCCACCTCCTTGAACATTATGTTGCTTTCAGTGTCAATCACATCCTTGCGCGATTTATTGCCCACATACACCTTCGTACCATTGAAAATGAAAAGATACTGATACGGACTGTTATATTCCCAGCGGAGTCTGTTGGGTCGGGAATAGCACATGCGCCCTTCCGACACCATCTTGTCACTCAGCAAGGACAGATATTTTGTCTGTGTAAACGTACAGCTCATCGTCCTGAGACCCGATGTAGCCGCATTGATTTTGTTTATTACATCCTGTTTCTGTTTCGGTGTAAGTGGAGATGCTGTCGCCGATAATGCAAACAGGAATACTGCCAATATTGTAACTATTCTATTCATCTTAGACTCCATCCAATAAAATTATTTTGCTACAAAAATACATCCTATCATTATCAAAGCCACACCTAACCATCGGTTCCACGCCACTGTCTCATGCAAAAATACAATTGCAAAAAGAAGTGCGAAGATATAGCTCATGCTTGCCATAGGATATGCCATATTCAAAGGAAAATGTTTTAGAATATACATCCACAGGATAGATGCGCCACCGAACAGTATGCCACATAACATAAACCACCAGTTGGTGAGAAGTGAGCCCCAGAAGTTCAGAGTCCATGAGAACACCGGCATCTTTTCCAACGCCAGTTTCAGGGTCAACTGCCCGAAAGAGAGCATCACACTTTGGATTATCGACAAACCGATCAACTGCCACATATCCTATATCCTCTTTAACCGGACCAATGACCAGTCCGTATCATCCGATTGATTAAGTATTGTAATATTGTTTATCCTTTCATTGACAGGATCCGATCCGCGGCTCCACATCATATGCTCCGGGATACGCTGATTCTCCAATATTCTGGCAGCCGCGTAAAAACCGAGTGCCGAGGAGGAGAAGTTATCACCGAATATGTTCTTATACCGAAGTATCAAAGGATTGAATGACAAAGTCCGTGTCAGTGTTTCATAAGGAGCGTTATTCAGATTATTCCCGTTTATTCCAAGCATCAGAATATCATCTTCATCCTTGTCCAGCAGACCGGCAAATTCAGAATAATCCGGACGGTGAACAAGTCTTACGTCCTCGACCTCACATATATTTCTGTCGCTCTTTGCATTTGTCAGGATCATTGACACCGAAGCCTCGGAGACAAGCGAATATTCCGGATGGGTACGCTCCATGACCAGATCCATAAACGGGGTCACTTCATCATGTGCCCCGACAAGAGCATTGCGTATCATCCCACCCTTCATCTGGATCCAGGCATCAAGCAGCGAGCTCTCAAATGAAATACCCTTGTGGGAATAGGTGTTGTTATAACCGTGACATTTCAGAATAATGGCTATGAGAGAGCTGATGGTATTATGGGTGGATTGCATGAACAATGTCGGTTTAAGGCATTGCTCTCCATATCTGCACAGATCCATGAGAAATTTCTCGGAATTCTCCATACAGCCCATCCCGGTTCCGGTGACAATTGCATCGGGCTGCGTTATCCCGGAATTGTTCAACGCTGTGATTGCAGTGCATACGGCGCGTTTCAGGATCTTGCTCATACGCCGTGCCTCAGAGGGTATGATCAGTCCTTTTGTGTCAGGTTCCTGAGCCCTCACATAATTCTCTTCATAAATACATGGAGAATCAAACCACTCGTCGGAAAGCGGCTTCTGACAGGAGACCTGCGCCATTGAATCTACAAAACACCTGTTAGACCCCTTCATGATATTTTGAAAATATTAGTGTGGAGTCATTGCCTCCGAATCCAAAAGAATTATTGATTATATTTTCCACATTATCTGTCTGTGTCATGTCCAGTACCGGCACCGCGCCTTCTCTGATAGGATTCTCCCATCCGGGATTACCGGGCATGAAACCATACTTCATGGCAAGCAGACATATAACCGCCTCAATGGAACCGGATGCACTCGTTGTATGTCCTGTAAATGCTTTCGTGGATGAAAAACCCGGCAAATCATAATCCCAGATACGTTCCATTGCGGCAAGTTCGGTCTCATCATTATTGGGAGTTCCTGTGCCGTGCGCATTTATATAATCTATGTCGCGGGGACTTAGACGCGCCATATCCATGGCTTTCCGCATTGCCATATAAGCACCTTCTCCATTCTCCGAAGAAGCAGTCTGATGAAAAGCGTCACATGTATTGGCATATCCGGTGAGCACTCCCGATATTTCGACACCTCTTGCCTTGGCGGATTTCTCGCTTTCAAGAACGATATAAGCGGCTCCCTCTCCCAGATTGATCCCTTTGCGGTTCCTGTCAAACGGGCGGCAATTATCTTTGTCAAGAATCATAAGAGTATTGAACCCGTTCAGATGAAACCGGGTAAGAGCCTCGGAGCCACCGACAACCGCAATATCGACAATACCCGCCTTTATCAGATTGGCACCCGTGATTATAGCGTTCGCAGCCGACGAACATGCTGTTGACGCAGTGGTTATAAGATTGAATCTTCCTACATTGTCAGCTATCAGTTCCGTGGAATATCCACAATCGTTGAACTTCAGTTCACAGCTGTCCTCCGTCTCGGTGTTTGAATCAAGCACATTCTTGAAATGGCGTTCGGTCTTGTCCATTCCACCGACAGTCGTACCGTTGATAAAAGCCGCTCTTTTCATATCCTCGGGAGCAAGTCTTGCGGATTCCACAGCCTCTCTTGCGGCTATTATGCCCATCAGGACCGTGCGCAGACCATTCTCCGGATATCCGACATCAAGCATTCGCGACATCTCATCATTAGACATAGCGACCTCTCCGACAGGAAATTCATTATGTTCTGTCGGAAGATGGGTGACTCTGCCAATACCGCTTTCCCCTTTAAACAGAGATTGCAAAGTAGCTTCAGAGCCAACGCCCAAAGCCGAAATTATTCCGGCACCGGTCACGAACACTCTGTCTTTCATGCTTATTTAGTACGGTTCTTGCTTACATAATCCGCGATAGAGGCAACTGATTTGAAAATCTGCTTCCCTTCAGTCGGATTGGAGAGTCTGATGCCGTATTCTCTCTCAAGAAGAACGATGAGTTCAAGTGCATCGATGGAGTCCAGACCGAGACCCTCGCCAAAAAGAGGCTCCTGCGCATCTATCTCTTCTGGAGTCATATCTTCGAGATTAAGAACCTCTATAATCTGATTTTTAAGCTGCAATATCAAATTATCCATTGATTGTATGTTTTTTTATATTGTATGTTTTTTATTTAGTTACTATCTTAAGTTCAGCTTCATAATCCTGCTCATTGTTGTAATCGACCCATCCTGTAAGAATAAAGGTCGGAGAAGATGTCAGGAATGTATTTTCCACCATATCATCCATCATATCCGCATCCTTGTTCTCAAGCACATAGAAAGAAGACTCACCGTATATTCTGTTTCTTATGGCTATCTCGCCTGTCACTATATTGGAAAGCGTATAGACAAAAAGAGCCGGACTTGGAAAGTAATTATCTTCAGTTATCGTCTTCTGATAATTTCTGTCCGTAACGAGAGATCCGTTCCGGTTAAACATCACTATGGCGGCATTCTCCTTATCCTGTGCATCCATTCCCTTCAACAATAATTCAGCTCCTATAAAGCCTAACTTGCAGAGAGAATCCATCTTGAAAAACTTGGGATAATCACCTATAAACTCTCTGTAAAGACCTGAAATATCCGCTGTCGAGATCTTTTCCCCTTTCAGGACCACACTTCCCGGAGTAATCGAGATATCGGACAATATCTTCATTTCTTTCCTCCTTTCCTGTACGCGATACCGGCATTCGATCCTCCAAAGCCGGACAATATCTTGATAAATGCCGTCTTATCGGTGTCTCTTACCTGGTTGGAAATGTTCAATCTGTATGAAGTTCCGGTCGATTCAAAACCTTTCGTTGCCAATACAACACCATTATCGACGGCTTTCATAGACAATATTGTCTCAATGACCCCTGCCGCTCCGAGTGTATGACCGTAATAGCCTTTCAGCCCGTTGACACAGACATCGTCAAGACCTGCACGATGTATCGCAATTGATTCCATCTCGTCATTATAGGCAGTAGCCGTACCGTGAGCATTTACAAAACCTATATCATCACTGTCTATCTCTTTCAAGATATCTGAAAGGACACGGTAAGACCCTTCTCCAGTACGTGACGGACCTGAAATATGGTTCGCATCATTGTGTATTGAACTGCTTACATATTGCCAATCGTCTTCATCCGATGAATCAGCCGCCTTCAACACTATTGTGCCTGCGGCTTCGCCAAGATTCAGCCCTATACGGGTCTTGTCATATGGTCTGCACATTACCGGACTCAGCGCCTTGAATGACTGGAAACCCGAAATAATGAATTTTGACAGGATATCGCACCCTGTAACAACAGCATATCCATACTTGCCTCCAAGCAGCTCCCTGATTGCCGCAATCTGTGCGCATACTCCGGATATACATGCATTAGACACAACAATAGGTGTGTTTTTGTTTCCAAAGTATTCTGCAACTTTGCCTGCGGAAGAAGCAAGATAACACCGCGGATCGCTGACATCGTCCGACAGACATTCCACATTACCTTTTGTAGTGGATAAAACAAATATCACATCCTTCTCTCCTGCCGGAATTCCACATTCCTCTATTGCCGATTTAGCCGAGAGGATACACAGTTTCTCAAAGAATGTGTACCTGTCCGCATCAATCAATTCCTTTTTCGCAAGATCCGATATCTCATCTCTGTCGAGCAACGATCCACAGAATGGCTCCGGCAACCCGAACGAGTCTTCATGCCTGCAAAGCATACTGTTTCCGGCAAGAACCGCTTTGAAATTACAGTCCGAGCCGAAACCTAAAGGAGATATTATGTTATCCGCAATCTTTATAATCACTTTATCTCCCATTTTCTCTTCCAGTCCCGATAAAACTCAGGATTCTCCCATACAAGCCTGTAATCACGGTCCATGAAAACCTGCACTGTCCTGCCCGTTGCATAGACCGTACCATCCTCACCGTCGATAATCTCATATTCAAATACGATCTTGGCGGATTCTGTAGGAACATATGTTATGATTATCACCGGTTTCGACTCATATACAAGAGGCTTCTTATACTTGAATGACATCTCTACCAAGGGAGCGAAGTATCCGTTAGAGAATATGGTCATATAGCCAAGTCCGTACTTCCTGCCGAATGCTTCCCGGGCATCCTCGAAATACAGGGGATAGGATCCATGCCATACTATGTTCATGGAATCCACCTCGCTGAAGCGTATCTCCAACTGTTTTGATGCAGTTAATTTTTTCTCCATTTCAATCGTCTCCCCTTGATTCCATATCACTCAAAGCGATCTTCATCTCAGACTCCGCTATAGTTTCATTGCCGATTTTGACAGCGGCTGTCACCAACGTCATGCCGAAGATCTCTTCAATGGTCATTATCGTCGTCTCTATCTTTTCTCCCACATTGGGGTTCCTGTATAGACTCAGATTCCTTACAGCTCCGATAAAACCCAGTTGAATCCCTTTCTTCAATATATATTTGTTTATATACCCTATACGCGCGGCACAACTCTGGGCAATATTCTCAATTAATCCCGATTCTGTAAAAACGCCATTCTCCACAAAGATATTGTCTTCCTTTATCACTGTAGCAGTCACTGTCATATCTTTGTCATAATGACATAACTTATCAATCATTACAAATGGTTCCTGCTGCGGGAGCAATTCATGTATGTCAATCTTTTCAAATTCCATCATTCCGACCAAAAGTCAAAATAGTTGTACCATTGAGCCGGATGCTTTTTCACAGTCTTTTCAAGCAAAGCCACATATTGTCGGGCCAGACCGGCTGCCCTGACCCGTGCGTTTCCCTGAATATCACATTCAATCCTGTCAACAGAGATATGATACTCACCGAATGAAGTCTTCATTACTGACACAAACAGCATCGGAACATCTTTCATAGCGGCTATCAGGAAAGGTCCCTGAGGGAATCTGGCATTGGCTCCGAAAAATTCAATTGAAAATGATTTACGGGAACCGAATATTCTATCTGCCGGCATACTCAGGATCTCACCGGAATCCAGTGCCTGATCTATCATAAACAGATGAGACATATCCTCCTTCATCGCTATCATCCGTATGTTGTTATCCTTAAACAGTCTGCTGCGGTTGACCATCACACTCTCCTTCTCACCTCCAAAAACGAGCGCGTTGAATCTTTTTGTCTTTGCCACAAGAGAGTATCCCGCTATCTCATAATTCCCTATGTGGGAACTAAGCTGAACGAAGCCGGCAGTCTGTTCGGACAATAGCTTGAACTGTTCGTAACCGTCAACAGTTATCCTGAACTTTTTACCGGCATACATGGCAAATTTATCAATTACCACCTGAGAGAATGCACAATGATTAATGTATGTCATCAGGCAGGACTTGAATCTCCCATATCTGAACCGTTCCCTATAAAAATCATATATGACCTTTCGGGCTTTGCCGTTTATTACCATTGTGGGTGGAACTATAAACACGAATGCGAATGCATACAGCAGACGCACATCAACTACCCGTAAAAACCGGATCAGCCATTTGTGCATCCAACCGTTGCCATAGGTCGTACCTACCCATTTGTCATGTTCAAGTTGACTCACTTCAATTCTATTTTGAATTGACTTTACTTTCTATATATTTGTAAAAATCATCCAAAGTGACAACACCTGTCATTTCCTCAGGCTTTATCTTAAACCCGAAATTTTTCTCTACGATAACGACAATATCCACAAAGTCGAGACTGTCTATCCCTACATCATCTTTCAGACGAGCCTCAGGGTAGATTTTATCTTCATCAACCTCAAGATCCTCTATGAGGAAATCGCGTACTTTACTTTCTATTTCTCTACGTTCCATATTATGTGTTTCTATTTTAACTTACAAACCATTATGCTGTGACCTTGTCCAAGATGGTCATGTATGGTCTCTATCTCAAAACCGGCCTTCCTCACAAGTCTCTCCATATCCTCGGAATGATACATTTTGCTGTTGCCGTTTGCTATGGCGGTAAAATACAAGCTTGTCAGTGTCAGGCACATCGCCGCCGTCTCGAATCGCTGTCTGTCCCAAAGTGTCTCCATTATATACAGACGTGAGTCTTTGTCCATGACTTTTGCAGCCCGACGCAGGATGCTTACTATCTGATCCTCGCTGAAACAATCGAGAAACTGGCTCATCCATACCGCCTCGAATTTACGGTCAGAAGGCATCTCTGTAGTTTCATCAAGAAGATCCACACCGAGACCGTCGATACGCTCCTCCCCTTCATGACCCTTTATATTATCCTTCATCATGCCTATCTGTTGTGGCAAATCAAGGATCGTCACTTTTACATCCTTGTCGTGACTCACACATCGGAGAGCCCATCTTCCTGTGTTTCCACCGACATCCAACAGAGTTTCAGGCTTGTTGGCGAAAACTATCTCAAGAGCCTGATCAAAAGAATTATCAGAATAAAAATGATCGAAACCGAACCAGCTGTCCTGAATATGTTTCGGCAGAGACGAAAGACCTTCATAGACCGTGGACCAGTTTCCAAGAGTTTTCAATCCGGCTGGTTTCCCCTCCTTGAGAGACTCCTCAAGATTAAACCAACCGAGGTAATTTACATCATGATTGAAATTTATGTTTACCCTGACAGCCGGATCATTTAGAAGAAACCAGCCTGTCTTTGAGATACGGAATCTGTCTGTTTCAGGATCCACCAGAACTATACCGATGCATAGTGATGCTTCAAGAAGACATTTTACCGCATATATTGAAAGGTTTGCCTTTTCAGCGATCTCTGTTATAGTCAGCCCGTTATTGCTGTCACGCAACATACCCATGATACCCCGGTCAAGCATGATTCTTGCCGTCTGGAAAATGACCGGACCAAAAGCGATAAACTCCGCGAGGCGCTGTGCCTCGCGGGCGTTCATCGTTTCTTTTGTGTATTTATTCTTTAAATCCGGGAATAAATTCATCGTATAATCCCATTATTTGGCTTTCCCTACAAGCTTTGCGAGATCCTTGGCAAGATCCTGGTATGCAAGAACTCTGCGAGCCTCATTGCTGTATGCCGCACTTCCCGAGCAATCATACTCCAAAGTGGCGATCTTTGACTTGTCCTTGAGATTGATAACATCTACAGTTCCTTCAATATGAGCGCCACGTGCGAAACCGCCGAATGCTATAGCTGCACCGAGCGAACCATAATGAAATTTATCCACATGAATAATGAACTCATATTGCGCGGCATCCTCATCATCCGTGATCTGAGCATATTTCTTATCTTTCTTGTTGAAAAGAACATCAAAAGCAGCCTCACCGGCGGCCACCTCTGCAGGATAGTCTTTCTCCCAGTCCGGACCTTTCTCTTTAAGATATTCGGCTGGTGCCTTATCCTCGATTGTCATCTTGGAGTAATCCCATGTAATAAGAACACGGGCATCGGGACTCTTAAGAGGTTTAAGGCTTCCACTCTTTAGTTCGGAATCCGCCCACGCTGTCATTGATATCATGGCCGCAACCATGATCAGAAGAATCTTTTTCATAAGTCTGGTTTGTTTAATAGTTTTTTATAGAGGAGAGATAGAGAAAGGTTATTTTGAGTGGTAAATTAAATCGCACAGGTATTCACCCAGATCGCTGAAACATTGTTTCAATCCGGGATATCCTGGCATCGCGCCTCCCATAATGGTTCCATGCATTTTCAGAATCTCCACCACAGCAAAAGGTTCTGTCTCGCCCCGTCTGTAAAATTCGGCATATCCGCTGATTGAGGCTCCTCCCACAAAGGATTTAGCCCCCATCTGTAATGTCTTGATTACTATCTGCAGGTGGAAATCGGCATCCTTGGATGTGGTGATTCTGGGACCATCCTCGATGTCTTTGTCCCAGCGGTCAGAAAACCATTCCAGCATTTCGGGCACATATCGGTCAAATGTCTCCATGTTGCTCTGGTAGTCATTGACGATATATTCCGCAAGAGGTTTACGGTTTGCGCGGGTCTTGCTGAAATCGGCAGTACAGCTTATTGTACCCCCCTTCCCTTTGAGGGGAAGAAGTGTGCCGCTTTTCATACGGAGAGGATTATCCTTGGCTACAGCGATACCGCAGCATAGAATAACCGTCATTAGAAAAATCAAGGTCTTCTTCATTGCCAATGATTAGAAATGGACACCGAATCGAACCGATACTCCGTGGAATGATTTGCTGAAATCTGAGTTGTAACCATAATCATTGTCCTTATCACTACCGTTCCAAAGGCTGTATGCAAGACTCGCGTCAAGACCGAATCTTTTTGTGATATTGATTGTTACGCCCACTGCAGGCGAGAAATAGAAACAACCCTGTTCCTCAACACCTTCATAACCGCCACCAAGACGCATTCCTACGAATGGGGATACACGACGTTTACGAAGAAAATTATAGCGGGCCTCCGCAAATATTGCGAAATTACCTGCATAATCAGATTCGTCCACACTGTATTTGCCATGTCCGGGTTCCGTGTATGTAACATAATTGGCATCAATACCGGCTCCTGCAAAAAGACCGTCAATAATTTCTACTCCATGACTGGTAGAAATACCGATCATTCCTCCTGTTCCGTAATAACTTCCGGGAATGAATGCTCCACCGTTTACCTCGCCATAACCTTTATATTTTATGGCTGATGCAGATGATGCAGTGATGACGATCGCAGCGATTAGTAATAAAATCTTTTTCATCGTTCTGTTGTTCAACAGGTTCAAAATTACACTTTTCGTCTTGAACGCGGTTGAACCTTTTTATGACCGGTTCAAGACACCTTGTTTTAATTATGCAAATTTCAACCCTGTTTCCGATGAAATACCAATAATGCAAAATACACTGTTCTCCCTCGGGGGGGGGTAAATCCCTAATAACCAATTATTTAAAAATCAAAAGCTACGCTTATTGCAACTCCATTGAGGATTTCGCGGCTCGTAGACCAGCGCTCAACCGGGTTGCGGTGGCTGTAGTCGTACCAATATTCCGCAACTTCTGCCGACTGAAGATGATAGCCAATACCGAATCCGAGACCGAATTTCTTGTGTCCGAAATAGAAATGGCATCCGATTTCAGGCGCGAAAAACACTCCGCAAAGGTCTACTGTATTATATCCAAGCTTGATATCCAGATAAGGTGAAAAATTCTTCCGGAAAACATTATGCAGCTCTCCTCTGAAATTGGCGAAGATCGGAATGCTCGTGTAGTTTGTAGTGTCATCCCAAATATCACCGTCATCATACTCCCACCAACCTGTTATTCCGATTCCTGCACCTACAAAAATTTCCGGTGTAACCTGCACACCGTGTGAGGTAAATAGCATTACTCGACCGAAGTCATAGTCACCGACTCCAATGACCCCTGAAAAGCCTACAAAACCTCGATAGCGCGGAGCTCTCTCCCATCCATAGGGTTCATAGTCATTATTATCGCGACAGTTCTGCCGGTCATCACGTCCATATGTATATCTATAATTGCGTGGTTGTCCGCATCCGTTGTCGTAATTATAGTCGTAACGGCGGTCGGTGTAAGTGCCGGATCCTTTTCTTTTGAAAGATTCCTCCTTTGTGATTTTCTGTACTTCCGACATCTGGTAGACGAATATGTTGCCATCGGAGGTCTGTATCTTTACCGACTTTTCAGGCACCATTTCCAGAATCACGCCCCGGATTACGCTCCCATTTTTGAGGTAGACGACTTCCTGCAGTTCCACGGCGCTTGCACCTAAAGCCGCGGTCATGACCATACAGAGGATTGTGAAGATTTTCAGGATGGCTTGTTTCATAATGTACCGTTTTAACATATTTATATATCCGATAGACCTTTCATTTACAAAATTATAAATTTTGCCGACAAAAAACACATAAATTAACAATTTATTTATTACCTTAAATTCGCAGCTTAATTACTTGTTATAAATGCAAGTCCTTGACAA
>CAJTWL010000029.1 GCA_910579845.1 uncultured Muribaculaceae bacterium
TTGTTCGTATATTAATCCGGAATTTGCCTATGCCATTGACGCTGATAAAAAGGAAGACATTGAGAACGACCTTAAAACCAATGGTACATATAAATTTTTGGGATTGCGCTATTATATTATTTTTTCCAGTGTGAACAAATGGTTCTTGTTGGATGACGATATGCACACAGTTGGGCAAGGTGTTTTGATTAGGAAAAGTAAGAACCAAGCTGAATTCCCCGAGACATATAAACTACTTCCGCCTGAAAGCAAGATTGCCGGATATGGAGAGTTCGTTTTTGTAAACGATGATACAGAAGACCCAATAATGCAATATGATGTATTTATATCTGCTAAGTCCCGAATGTATCAAACTATGGGTGTATGGTTATACAAAGATCTCACTGCATATTACCAAAGCAAATATCCCGAAGCCAAAGTCAATGCAGTCGTGATTCGATATGTGTTGAAGAATTTGTGATAATGAAGTGATTTAAACTTTTTGCGAAAACTTAATGAAAGTGAATTTATGTATTCTTCGAGGTCAATCTTCATCAATATTCTGGCATCTTCCATCCCTTTCATCGGTTGCATAGCCCGCTATGCTCCCTCTTCAAGAACCGGAATCTGCTCAGAATCTTAATGAACCTTAACCTCGAAAAAAGTTTAAATCACTTCAATAAAGCATTTTATACTTCATGGGTCTAAACAAGCATTATGATTATACTGATAATTTCAGTGAGATAGTCCACACCTCACGACCGATAAGTGCAGAAGAATTGACAGGCAGATTCTTCTGCGCACCGCAGTGGGTTATTGTCTTGATGAAGTTCCGTAATGTCATAGTAAAACCTTTTGGTCTTAAGGGAGAGAAGAATTTATCGGATTTAGTCAAAATCGAATCCGAAAATGTGGTCTTATTAAGTAAAACCGACAAACAACTTGATTTCAATGTTAGGCTGGTAACTGAAAATATCGGGAACGGCAATCAACGCAGTCAAATGGGAAAGAAAGGAGTGTTTCTTTGTCGTAAAGGAATTTAAATGAAATCAGAAAAAACTGATATTTCTTTTTAATATTAATGAGATTTTGTTAAATTTGCGGAGGTAAAAAAGCAAAATAGTCAGATAATGCCGCAAGAATTTAAAAATGTGCATTTTACGAAGATGCACGGTGCCGGCAATGATTATATTTATATCAATGCTATGAAAGAGGTCCCTCAGGATCTCCACTCTCTTGCCCTCCTCATTAGCGACAGACATTTCGGTATAGGAAGCGATGGACTTGTAGTTATATTGCCATCGGAGATTGCTGATTTCCGCATGCGTATGTTCAATGCAGATGGCAGTGAAGCCGAGATGTGCGGTAATGCCAGCCGTTGTATAGCGAAATATGTTTATGAAAAGGGTCTTACTGATAAACAGGAGATAACTCTTGAGACATTGGCAGGCATCAAAGTGTTGAAGCTTGATATCAGAGATGATAAAGTAGCGGCTGTTACGGTCGATATGGGGGAACCGACAATAGGAGATACTGAAAGTATTGTAATTCTTGAAAACGGTAAAAAATTCGTATTGTCTCAGATTGGAATGGGCAATCCGCATGCCATAGTTTTTACAGAGGATCTGACGGATGTCAACGTCCTTGGAAACGGTCCGTTGCTTGAAGTGGCTGACATATTCCCCGACAAATCCAATATAGAGTTCGTGAAGGTGCTTGATTCAAGACATTTGCGGATGCGTGTCTGGGAACGTGGTTCAGGGGAGACTCTCGCGTGTGGTACAGGCGCATGTGCTACGGCAGTAGCCGCTGTCATGAAAGGACTTGCCGAAAGGGAGGTCTCTGTAAAGTTGCCGGGTGGCGAGTTGCATGTGGAATGGAGCAAGGAGAACAATCATGTGTATTTAACAGGGGGAGCGGAATTTATTGCTGACGGTCTCTTTTATTATCCGTTGAATAAATGAGGATAAACGATAATTTTGAAAGATTGCCCGAGAATTACTTGTTTTCTGATGTGGCACACAGATTGGCGGATTATAGGAAAAAGCATCCGGATGCGGATATTATCCGTATGGATATAGGTGATGTAACACTTCCTTTGGGATTTGCCGTTATAAAAGCGATGCATGATGCCGTGGATGAAATGGCATCGACAGAGACTTTTCATGGTTATGGACCGGAACAGGGATACGCGTTTCTAAGGGAAGCCATTGCGGAACATGATTACAACAGGCATGGAATAGCGATAGGAGCCGATGAAATTTTTATAAGTGACGGAGCCAAAAGTGATCTTGGAAATTTAGGCGACATATATTCACACGATAGTGTAATAGCTGTGGCGGATCCGGGATACCCGGTCTATGTGGACACCGCCGTTATGTCCGGCAGGGGCGGGGAATTGAAAAATGGCAGATGGTCGGACATAATATATCTTGAATGTAACGAGGAAAACGGTTTTATTCCCAAGCCGCCGGATAAACATGCGGATGTCGTTATTCTCTGCTCGCCAAATAATCCTACCGGAGTGGCTTATTCACGTGAATTGTTGAGAAGTTGGGTAGAGTATGCCGTGAAGGAGAATGCTCTCATAATATATGATTCAGCATATGAGGCTTTTGAATACGGCTCGGATTTTCCGAGATCCATTTATGAGATAGATGGTGCGGATGAAGTGGCTATTGAGGTCCGCAGTTTCTCAAAGACAGCCGGTTTTACCGGTATGAGATGCGGTTACACGGTAGTTCCTCATAAACTGTTCGGGACGGATGCCGATGGAAACCGTATCGCTCTCCGTAAATTGTGGAACCGCAGACAGACTACCAAATTCAATGGGGCATCATATATAGTGCAGTGCGGCGCGGCGGCTCTTTATACTCCGCAAGGTCTGAAGGAAACCCGCGAGACAATAAATTATTATCTTGAGAATGCAAGATTGATTCGCGAGACATTGCATAAAACCGGTTATAAAGTGTTTGGTGGAGATTATTCACCATACGTATGGGTTAAATCCCGAAACGGAGAAGATTCCTGGGAACTGTTTACGCATCTATTGGAAAAGAAGCAGGTGTCGTGTACACCGGGGATAGGATTCGGAAGGAATGGAGACGGGTATATACGACTTACCGGTTTCAATTCCAGAGAGAACACAATCAATGCAATGAAACGGATATCGGAATTATGAGAGAAAGTTTACTTTTAAACCAAAGTAAACACACTTTAAATGAAAGAGAAATTAAACGCCCGAAGCCGGGTATAATTTAATAAACAATACATTATGTCTAATTTAAGATTTAAAAGTGTAGAGGAAGCAGCCGGACGCAAAGCTGTGAAAGTGGCTCTTCCCGAAGAGAGAGTGGAGAAGTATTATGGCAAGCAGGTTTTCAACCGTCAGAAGATGTTTGAGTATCTTCCCAAAGCCACCTATGATTCCCTTGTAAAAGCAATAGACAATCGCGAGCCCCTCAGCAGGGAGATAGCGGACAGCGTTGCCGAAGGGATGAAGAGATGGGCGATTGACAATGGTGCCCGCCATTATACCCACTGGTTCCATCCTTTGACCGGCAGTACAGCTGAAAAGCATGATGCATTTGTAGAGCATGACGGGAAAGGTGGAGTTGTAGAGAAGTTTAATGGAAAACTTCTGGTTCAACAGGAGCCTGATGCCTCAAGTTTCCCTAACGGAGGTATACGCAACACCTTTGAGGCACGTGGTTATTCCGCCTGGGATATATCATCTCCTGCCTTCATCATTGACAATACTTTATGTATCCCTACCGTTTTCATCTCTTATACAGGAGAGAGTCTCGACTATAAGACTCCTTTGCTTCGCGCACTCAACAGCGTGGATAAAGCGGCAACCAAGGTGGCTCGGTTCTTCGATTCGGAGGTGAAGCACGTGAGCAGTTATCTCGGCTGGGAGCAGGAGTATTTTCTTGTTGACGAGGCTTTGTATGCCGCCCGTCCGGATCTTGTGATGACAGGACGCACACTTATGGGACATGAGTCTGCCAAGAACCAACAGCTTGATGACCATTACTTCGGTGCCATACCAAGTCGTGTGGAAGCGTTTATGCTTGATCTGGAAACAGAGGCGCATAAGTTGGGTATTCCGGCAAAGACCCGTCATAATGAGGTTGCTCCGAATCAGTTTGAGCTTGCCCCTGTGTTTGAAGAGACCAATCTCGCAAACGACCATAATCTTCTTTTGATGTCAATAATGGAGGAGGTCGCAAAGCGTCACAATTTCCGGGTGCTGCTTCATGAAAAGCCTTTTGCAGGCATCAACGGAAGCGGCAAGCATAACAACTGGAGTCTTGGTACAGACAAAGGTGACATGCTTTTTGCCCCTGGAAAAACGCCGTTGCAGAACCTTCGTTTCATTACGTTTGTAGCGAATGTAATGGCTGCTGTCCATCAGCATAACGGATTGCTCAAGGCCTCAATCATCAATGCCACAAATGCCCATCGTCTTGGAGCCAATGAGGCGCCTCCGGCAATCATTTCCATGTTCCTCGGTACCCAGCTTTCGGCAATTCTCGATTCAGTGGTCAATACTGAAGGAGATGCTTCGATAACAGTAAAAGGGAAGGAGGGAATGAATCTTGATGTCGCTCAGATTCCGGAATTGATGATCGATAATACGGACCGTAACCGTACAAGTCCGTTTGCCTTTACCGGTAACAGATTTGAATACCGTGCGGTAGGTTCATCGGCTAACTGTGCGTCTGCAATGATTGCTTTAAATGCGGCAGTGGCGGCACAGCTTGAAGAATTTGCCGATAAGGTAAACGCGCGTGTAGCACGCGGGGAGGAATTGAACCGTGCCATTCTTGAAGAGGACCGCATACTTATCAAACAGTCCCGGGCAATCCAGTTTGACGGCAACGGCTATAGTGATGACTGGAAAGAGGAGGCGGCACGCCGAGGTCTGGATGTCGAGACATCCGCACCGCTGATGTATGATGCTTATCTGCGTCCCTCAAGCATAGAAATGTTTGAGAAGTCGGGTGTGCTCAGCAAGAAAGAGATCGAAGCACGTAACGAGGTGAAATGGGAGATGTATACAAAGAAGATCCAGATCGAGAGTCGTGTGCTTGGTGATCTTGCAATCAATCATATAATCCCTGCTGCTATCCGTTACCAGAGTCTGCTTCTTGATAATGTCTACAAGATCAAAGAGCTGTTCCACGGAGACAAATCAGATAAAATAGCTTCTCAGGATCTTGCATCCATTGAGGCAATCAGTGAGCATATCTCTGAAATAAAGAGTGGTGTGGCTTCTATGGTAGATTGTCGTCGCAGAGCAAACAAGATTACAGATGAAAGAGAGAAAGCGATTGCATATCATGACGAAGTGGCTCCTAATATGGAGACTATCAGATATCATATCGATAAACTTGAACTTATGGTCGACAATGAGATCTGGCCGCTTCCCAAGTATCGCGAGCTTCTCTTTATCCGTTAAAACAATTTCTTTAAATCATACAATTTTACATTAAGATGATGGATTGAAAGATTCATCATCTTTTTTATCGTTGGTGCGGAGGATTCACTTATAAAATATTGGATATTGTGTTCTGCTTTTATCGGTTGTACTTATATACCTGCTAATTGCGAATTGTTAAAAATCGCATGTTCAAATGAAAAAGCGATGCAAGATTTGTTATAAATGTAGGCTTGCGAATAGAAAAGATATTGATGTCTCTAACAAGAAGTTATTTAAATGACTTCTTGATTTATCCCTTCTTCGATTAATTGAAAATGGTAATAACGATTATAAAGATCATATCTGTAATTGTGATTCTGGCAGCGATGTTTATCATTCTGTTGGGTATAGGTCATTTGACAACAGGAAGTTTCAACACTGATCGTGAGGATATCGACCAATTGCGTGAGGATGTGGAGAATAAACGGGATGTCGTGTCTAACAAGAATACATTTCATGATCTTGTTGCCGGAAACAAACTTAAAATAAAGAAGCATACAAAGAGAAACGCCAAACAAATCGCACCTTAGAATATTTCTGTTTTTTTTAACAGAAATAACAATAAATTGAAAATGTAAAAAAATCAAGAGTTTTGTTAAACCATATTTTACAGGAAATGTTATAAGTGTAAAATCAGCAGACAACGATAGATTTAAGATTCCACAGACAATTGAACAAGTTGAATGCAGATTAAAAATGAGAAAAGAAAACAAGGTTATAATTAAACATTTTGCGTTATGAAAAGAACATTATTATTCATGGCAGCCCTTATGACCATAGCAGGTGCATGGGCTCAGAATCTTAGCAAAAATGAAGCCAAAGCTCTCCAGTCATTCCTGACACAGACAGCAGCCAAAGGTGGAAACAATGCTGAAGCATTACACATGGTCGGCAATAAGGTAGCCGATTGCCCCGGATTGAAGATTGAAAACGGTCACGTAACAGAGATTGATTTCAAAGGGAAAAATCTTGCGGGAACATTGAACCTTTCAGGTTTTACAGCATTACAGAAAGTTGATGTATCAAACAACAAACTTACAGGTCTCACACTCGCCAACAACCCGGCTCTTGTAGAGATCAGTGCTGGTAAGAACCGCATACAGAACGTATCAATAACATCCTGTCCGCAGGTTCAGATCATACGAATAAACAAAAATCATATTTCTGAATTTGATCTCGGAGGTGTTCCGATGTTGAAGAAATTCAATGTTTCAGGCAATATGCTCGATGCTCTTGATGTATCAAATGCAGTAAATCTTGAATATCTTAATGTGATGAGCAACAACCTTGCACAATTGAACGTGACCGGTTGCCAGAATCTGAAATCACTTTATGCATCATTCAATGATCTGACTGAGATTACATTTGCAGGTCTGGTAAAACTTGAGAACCTGAATCTGAACTCCAATAAGATCTCCAACCTGTATATTCAGGAGCTTCCTGCAGTTGAGACTCTTCTTTGCAGCGACAACCACATGGCTACATTGACAGTGAAGAACTGCAAGAATATCAACGAAATCTGGGCTCCTTATAATGACTTGACAAGCATGACAGTTGAAGATGCTCCGAATCTGGCATTTGTCAATGTTGAATGGAATGACCTGACTTATCTCTCTCTTGCAAACATGAACTTCCTGCAGAGAGTTAACGCGGCCAACAACCAGCTCATCACACTTGATGTATCATTCGACCCGATGCTCCGCTTCGTAAATGTAACCAACAACAATCTGCTTAACGATCTCCGTGTGGAAGCAGACCCGATGCTCCGCCACGTAATCGGTTACTCTGACTGGAATTATGGATTTTAATTGAGATTCTGAATATCATATGAGATATAACCGTCGGATTTCAGATGGTTCCCCTAAAGACCGGTAAGCAAAACATTCTCCGGTTGTTGAAAGAGTTCGGTATTGCACCGAACTCTTTTTTTTGTTAAACACTTACTTATGATCATTCATACTATTTTCTCGGACCATATCAGTGTGGATTTTGAGATTAAAAGTAAATAGGTTATTTTTGTAAAATAAAGAATATGCGCCATTCTGCTGATACGATTACTTATTTGGATATGTGTAAGACGACCCTCGTGTTTGATGCCGGTTCTACCAAGACAGAGGTAGGTGTCATTTCCCGATATACGGATAGTGACGCTTTTACTGTCTGTACAAAACTGTTGCCCGGAATCAATCCTTTGGTGGCTTCGGATAAATATATTCTGGATGCTCTGTATGAATTGGATTGTAGTTCGAAAAATGTCGAACGGGTTTTCTTTTACGGGGCAGGATGTGCTTCTGAAAAAATATGTTCGCATATCTCGGATATAATTCTGCAGGTCTGGTGCAAAGCCGATGTGGAAGTGGCAAGTGACATGTTGGGGGCGGCGAGAGGATTGCTTCATAACGATCCCGGTGTGGTATGTATTCTTGGAACAGGTTCCAATTCCGCTTTATACAATGGATCGGAATTGACTGACAATATTCCTCCGTTGGGTTATATTCTCGGAGACGAGGGGAGCGGAACAGCATTAGGCAAACGTCTGATTGCCGATGTGCTGAAGAGGATTGCTCCGGAAGAGATAAGGGATAGTTTCTTTAAAAAGACAGGATTGACCAAAGATATTGTGATAGAGAAAGTATATCGTGGTGAGACTCCAAATAAATTTCTTGGATCTGTCGTGCCGTTCATTAAAGAAAACATTGAAAATCCGTATGTAAGAGAGATGGCGGAGAATGTTATTGGCGCATTCTTTGACCGAAATCTTATGCAATATGAGAATGTGAGGAAACTTCCCGTCAATTTTGTAGGTTCCATAGCCTCGCATTTTTCGGAGATTGTTATGGCGGCAGCCTTCGCACGAGGTATAAGTGTGGGGAAAATTCATGCAAAACCTATGGAAGGACTTATAGAATATCATCTTAAAGATTTGACTGAATGAAAAGTTTTTTTAAAATATTTGTTTCTGTGGCTATGGCAATAGGGTTTGCGATTAATGCCGATGCGGATAAATATTGGGAACAGAAAGTCTCTCTTTACGATCATTTGCCTATAACTGAAAATGATATTGTTTTTCTGGGTAATTCCATAACGGACGGTGGTAATTTCGAAGAGTTGTTCAAACGTTCCGATGTTAAAAACAGGGGGATACGTTCCGATGCTATACCGGGTGTCATAAAAAGGCTTGATCAGGTTACCAAGGGGCATCCACGTAAAATATTTCTTCTGATAGGGATAAACGATGTATCCCACGGTCTTTCGGTCGAAGCTCTTGCCAAGAGATATGAGAATCTGGTTGATGAGATTATGAAGCGGACTCCGGAAACGGAACTTTATATTCAGTCGGTAATGCCGATAAATAATTCTTTTGGCATATACAAAGGCTTGAAAGGCAAGGAGAATACAGTGTTGCAGTTCAATGAACGTATAAAAAAGATAGCTGAGGACCGAGACCTTAAATATATTGATCTGTGGCAGTTCCTTGCCGATAGCAAAGGCAACCTGAACCGTAAGTTTACAAACGACGGGCTGCATCTTACCGGTCCCGGTTATAGAGTCTGGACAAACGGCATCAGGGAATATCTTGATGAATGAGGCGTATACTCAAATGAGTGAAAATACGTTATTAAAAGTAATTAATAATGATTATCTGTGATGATGAGATATAAAAATAATATTTGCAGTAAACTGGGTAATCTGGCAATCGTATTGATTCTCGCGTTTACAGCGGGGACTGCGCGTGCGGAAGTTATTCTGGTAGATCCTATATTCGAGTATCCCGTAGCTCCTGAGGAGCTTGAGACACTGACTGACAAATCCAACTGGATAATGCAGCATTTCTGGGATAATATGAATTTCAAACAGAAGAACGCTCTTAATCAGGCTGCCGTAAATGATGCCATGCGTGTCTATACGCTTCCGATGCAATGGGCGGACAAGGTGGAAGTCGACAAGAGTGTAGACAAACTTGTTTCACAACTCTCCAAGAATCCTACTTTGTTGCTTCAGTTTACAAAGGCTGCTGAGGAATCGCTTTACAGCAATCGTGCAAATGTATGGATTGATGAGGTTTACCTGAAGTTTCTTGAAGGCTTTATGAAGAACAAGAAGCTGTCCGAATCCCGTAAAGCCCGCTATGCACGTCAGTTGCGTCAGATAAGCAACACTCGTACCGGAGAGATGGCTCCGTCATTCGAATTTACCACCCCTGTCGGTAATCCCGGTGATTACCGACCAATTGGAGTTTTCACAATAATTGAGTTCGGAGATCCGGATTGCGACGATTGTCGTCATGCCAAACTGAAAATGGAGACAAACGTATGGTTCACCTCGCTTGTGGACAAAGGTCTGGTCAATATATTATTTATTACTCCGGATCCTGAAGAGGGCTGGCAGTCTAAGATGACCGGATTCCCGTCAAATTGGGTAGTGGGTGCTTCCGATACAATTGCCGATCAGTTGGACATACGTACCACGCCTTCGTTTTTTGTAATCGGGAAAGATGGCAAGCTCCTTGCAAAAAATATAAGTGTGGATCAGGCTATGAAACTGGCATTGAAGGAGTATCCGGAATAATGAATGCCGATGTAAATTAAAAATCATCTACACATCGTTTAACGTTTTAGTGCTTGCATATTTATTGGTTGTATAAATAAATACTGAGTATATGAACCTGCTGAAGAAAATATACATTAAGACTACCGGTTATTCCTACACGAATATGGGCAGATTGTTTTTGCGCCTGTTTGTGGGAATAATGATGATGCAGTTCGGTTTGAGGCAATGGATATATTTTGATGATGGCGTGACTCACTTTCCGCATTTCCTGTTTCTTGATTCGGCATATTCTTTGGGTCTTATGATATTCATTGAGATCTTTTGTTCTCTTTTTATTATGGCAGGATTTTTGACAAGGCTGATGACATTGCCTCCGTTCCTGTCGATGTGTGTTGCGGAATACTACATACTCCATGATCTTGTTACTCAGGAAATCTATATGCTTAACTGGTGGCAGATTGGTTATCTTCCGATAATGTTTCTGGGGATATATTTCTTTATCATGCTGGTCGGTCCCGGTAAGATATCGGTGGATTATTTCCTTTCCCTTCATTTCATTCATTCCAACAACAGTAGTGAGTCTGAACTTGAGGAGGTATGAAAATTGCAGTTTTGGTATCCGGAGGTGTCGACAGTGCCGTTGTGGTAGACATCCTTTCACGTCAGGGTCATGAACTTCACCTGTTCTATATCCGTATTGGAATGGATAATGGAGAAGGGGACTGCTCGGCAGATGAGGATATAGAGATGTGTACTCTTATTGCAAGAAAGTATGGTTTGCCTCTACAGGTTGTTTCATTGCATGAAGAGTATTGGGATCATGTGATGGCATATACATTGCGAACGGTAAAGGCAGGTCTTACACCGCATCCGGATATGATGTGCAACAAGCTTATAAAATTCGGTTTCTTTGAAGACCGTTGGGGAAAAGATTTTGATAAGACAGCCACAGGACATTATGCTTCGGTGAAGGAGATAGATGGCAAATATTATCTCGGCACGGCTGTCGATCCTGTAAAAGATCAGACAGATTTTCTTGCACAGATCTCTTATTCGCAACTTTCGCACATAATGTTTCCGCTTGGTGATATCCCTAAATCGGAGGTGAGACGTCTGGCAAAAGAGGCAGCTCTCCCTAATGCAGGACGTAAAGATTCGCAAGGGATATGTTTTTTGGGAAAAATAGACTATTCCGATTTTATAAAACGTCATCTCGGGGAGAAACAGGGACCGGTGATTGAAATTGAGACCGGAAAGAAGATCGGAACCCACAGGGGATATTGGTTCTATACAATCGGTCAGCGCAAAGGACTCGGTCTTAGCGGTGGGCCATGGTATGTGGTCAGAAAGAATGTCAGAGACAATGTGATTTATGTGTCGAATGGTTTTGATACAAAGAAGCAATATGGTCGTATAATCCCCGTGGAGGAAATGGACTGGATAACAGAGAATCCTTTTAAGGATGGTGAGAATACAATTACCGTCTCGTTTAAGACGCGGCATACTCCTGAATTTGCGGATGGTGAACTGTCGTATAACTCTGACGGCTCATACATGCTTGTGTCCAGGACAGATGTCCAGGGTATAGCTCCGGGACAGTTTGCCATAATATATACCCCCGACCATAAATTGTGCCTTGGATCGGGAATGATATCACTTGTAACCAAGAAAAAAAATAATTGACTCCAAAAAATGGATCTTTCAGATAAATATAAAGTTGAAGTATTGGGGATCACCTATAACCAGATAGAATCCGGTGTATATGCTGTAATTCTTCAGGAGGTAGGCGGTACGCGGAGAATCCCGATCGTAATAGGCTATCCGGAGGCACAGGCCATAGAATGTAAGTTGCAGGAGATTGTGACTCCCAGACCGCTTACACATGATCTTATGCTTGATATGATGCATAAGTTTAATCTGCACATTGAAGAGGTTCAGATAAAACGTTCGGATACGGGCGTGTTTTATGCTGATTTAAAGATGACAGACGGTAAGAACGTGCATAATATAGATTCCCGTGCGTCGGATGCGATAGCAATTGCTATCCGGGCGAATGCCGATATTTATGTAATGGCGGATGTTATGTCGCAGGTAGGTTTCGAACCTGAGGAAATGCGGCGTGAAGCGGAAAATAATGAGGTGTCTGATTTAAAAATAAAAACAGTATCCCGTCAGCGCGTAAAAAGAAAAACTATTGAAGAATTGACAAAAGAGATGGAAGAAGCCGCAGCCTCGGAGAATTATGAACTCGCAGCAGAGCTGAAGGCGAAAATAGAGAAGCGCCGGACTAAAAAATAATACTTCCGGATTTTTGAAAAATACCCGCAATACTTATTGTCTAAATTGCATATTCTAAACTTCATTTTCCGTCAATAGTATGGAGAATGAAGTTTAATTATTTAAATATAATTCATAAATTAAAAAATATTTATTAAATTCGGTTTCTATTAATATTATTATTTAATATTATTCTTGCTTAATGAAGAACCGAAAACAGAGAGTGGAGCTGATGGCTCATCTTATCAGTAATCGCTGTATCGGAAGTCAGGAGGAGCTCGCAAAACTATTGGCAGATGAAGGTTTTCCTGTGACTCAGGCAACACTCTCCCGCGATCTGAAAATGCTTAAAACCACCAAGATCCCTACGGATCGTGGTGGCTATATGTATATTTTGCCGGATAGCAATTCTTTGCGTGATAAGCTTCTGGCTCGAGGTCAGATTAAGATGAATGCCAATTATCAGAGTGGTTTCATATCCCTGACTATTTCGAAAAATGTAGCTGTGATCAAGACAAGAAACGGATATGCCGCAGGACTGGCTTACGACATAGATATGAGCAACACACCTGAAATTTTAGGTACGATTCCGGGTTCTGACACGATCTTTGCTATTTTACGTGAGGATGTGACGCATGACAAGGCTATGGCTATCTTTTCTCGTCTGTTGCCTCTTGACAATAAACTTTATAATATATAGAAACTGACTGGATTTATATTCACATATTCTTAAGACATTAATGATAAATGTTGCAATTACAGGTGCTGATACAAAAGAAGCCGGTGAAATAATACGAATATTGGTAAACCATCCTGAGATTGAACTTACCACCCTTTCTGCTCCGGAAAGGGAGGGGATCTCATTGAGTGTGGTTCATCATGGTCTGATAGGTAAGACAGATTACCGGTTTTCCGGTCCTCTTTCTATTAATCCCGAATGCGATGTGATATTCGTATGTGGCAATTCAATGACTGCGGCTGAATTTTCCGCTTTGCAGCTTGCGCGACCGGATATTCGGTTTATACAGGTTGATCCCGTTCCCAATCTTGATATGGAGAGAGCGGGAATTGTATTCGGTCTGTCGGAAATCAATCGCAAGCTGTTGGTTCGTGGAGCTATCTGCTCACGTGTGCCTTCTCCAATAGCAGTGGCCGCTCTTGTCCCGCTATATCCGCTTGCTGTCAACATGCTACTGAACAGCTCACTGAAAATCAAGTCGGTCATGCCCAAGGATATTTATGACAAAAATATTTCTGAGACAGAGGCTGATATCGCTGAAGAATTACATGCGAATCAGTTGAGTTTTGATACTCCGGTAAAGATAGAAAGCAGGTTTACAGATAATGAACGCTTTTTGGAAATGGAGATTACAATGGATTGTAATGTTTCTCTTGACCAGATTCTTGATATATATGAGATGTACGAGGATCATCACTTCAGTCATGTTGTTGCCGGAGATTTCAGCATCAAGGAAACAGAGGGAACCCCAAACATTGTGTTCTCTGTCCAGAAGCCGGCTGATGACAAATTGAGAATACTGGCGAGGCTGGATCCGCGCATGAGGGGATGTGCTTCGGAAGCGGTGCATAATATGAACCTGCTTTTTGCATTGCATGAGACTACAGGTCTTGAGATAAAAGCTTCGAGATTTTAGAAACAGTTCCTTAGAGAGTGTTTGAATTTAAACCAAATTAAACATAAATAAAGAGAATGGGAATTTTTGATTTCATCACAAACGGTTCTTCGGGTGCTTTCCCAAAGATTCATCCGGTCACATAGCCCGCTATGCTCCCTCATGAATTTTTGAAAAATCCCTCCGAAGTCTCTGTTTGTGCTAAAATCATTTAAATCCAAACACTCTCTTAGATTATTTTTGAGTTTAAGCTGAACATAATCTTGGAAGTTGCAATACTTATTTAAAACAATAAGAACAGAATGTCGGTTAATAAAGTAATTCTGATTGGATATGTGGGTGCCGATCCGGATATTCGGTATCCGGAAAAAGAGAAACCTGTTGCATTTGTTTCGCTTGCGACAAATGAGCGCTATGCCAATTCCGATACCGAAATAACAGAATGGCATTCTCTTGTTATGGGCGGGTATAATGCTCAGTTCGCAGAGAAATATATTCGCAAGGGCACCCGGTTGTATGTGGAGGGTAAATTGCGTACAAGAGAATATCAGGATAAAATGCAGATTGTACGCCGTAAGACTGAAATTATAGTTGAGCGTATTGAAGTTCTCGGTAGAAAAAATAATGTTTAAGAAATTGTTTAAGATTAAGACAAGAAAATGAGAAAGTGGCGAATTGAAGATTCTGCGGAAATATACAATGTGCCTGGCTGGGGATTGAAGTATTTTTCAATTAATGACAAAGGTCATGTGCAGGTAACACCAAAGGAGAACGGACCTTCTGTGGATCTGAAAGAGGTGATGGATACTCTTCAACTCAGGGATGTGGATGCCCCGTTGCTCCTTCGTTTCCCGGATATCCTTGATGACCGTATACGTAAGATTTCCGATTGTTTCCGTAAAGCGGCGGATGAATATAATTATGAAGGTAAGAACTTTATTGTATATCCCATCAAAGTCAATCAGATGCGTCCGGTCGTGGATGAGATTGTCAGCCACGGCAACAAATATAATATAGGTCTTGAGGCGGGATCAAAACCTGAACTTCATGCTGTACTCGCTGTCAATACTCATGAGAATTCACTAATTGTGTGCAACGGATATAAAGATGAGAATTATGTCGAGCTTGCCTTGCTTGCCCAGAAGATGGGGCGAAGAATCTATCTGGTGGTAGAGAAACTCAACGAGTTGAGACTTATAGCAAATGTGTCCAAACGTCTGGGAATAACACCGAACATAGGCATAAGGATAAAACTGACTTCTTCAGGTTCAGGCAAATGGGAGGAATCCGGAGGCGATGTCAGCAAATTCGGACTTAATTCATCGGAATTGCTTGAGGCTTTGACATTCCTTGAGAAAAACAAGATGCTTGAGTGTCTCAAACTCATACATTTCCATATAGGCAGTCAGATTACCAAAATCCGGCGTATCAAGAATGCGTTGCGCGAAGCTATGCAGTTTTATGTGCAGCTTTCCAGACTCGGGTTTAATATAGAGTTTGTGGATATAGGCGGTGGTCTGGGTGTGGATTATGACGGCACACGTTCTTCATCAGGAGAGAATTCTATGAATTATTCAATTCAGGAATATGTCAATGACTCTGTATCCGCACTTGTAGATGTATGTGTCAAGAACGGACTCAAACAGCCGAATATCATTACCGAGAGCGGACGATCCCTTACTGCTCATCATTCAGTGCTTATAATTCAGGTGCTCGAGACGGCATCTCTTCCAATCTGGAATGATAATGAGACACTTGATGAGAATGCCCATGAGCTTGCACGTGAACTGTACAATATATGGGACAAAATCAATCCCCAGCGGGTTTTCGAGGACTGGCATGATGCGTTGCAGATCAGAGAGGAGGCTCTCGAGCTGTTCAGTCTCGGGCTTCTGGATCTTAAGACACGCGCACAGATTGAGAAACTTTTCTGGTCGGTTGCGCGTGATGTGCGGGACATGACCAAGTCCATGAAACATCCGCCGGAGGAGCTCCGCAAGGTGGCAAAAATGCTGCCGGAGAAATATTTCTGTAATTTCTCTCTATTCCAGTCACTTCCGGATTCTTGGGCAATAGATCAGATGTTCCCGATAATGCCAGTAAGCCGTCTTGACGAAAAGCCGTCAAAGGAATGTACCATACAGGATGTGACATGTGATTCTGATGGAAAAATCAACCATTTTGTATCCCCGCAAGGTTCCTCTTATTCTTTGCCCGTGCACGAACTGAAAGGGAATGAGCCTTATTATCTCGGTGTATTCCTTGTCGGCGCATATCAGGAGATATTGGGGGATCTTCACAATCTGTTCGGAGATACCAATGCAGTGCATATATCTCTTACAAAAGACAGTTATGAGATTGACCAGATAATTGACGGAGAGGCTGTTGCTGATGTTCTTGATTATGTGGAATATAATCCGAAGAAACTTGTGCGAAGTCTGGAAACCTGGGTAACCGCTTCAATGAAAAAGGGTATAATCACCCCGGAAGAAGGGCGGCAGTTCCTGAATAATTACCGTTCCGGATTGTACGGAATAACATATCTTGAAAGAGACTGATGCGTTATTTCCTCAAGCTGTCGTATAACGGAGCCCCTTTCCATGGTTGGCAATCGCAACCCAATGCAGTCAGTGTACAGCAGACTATAGAGGAGGCATTGTCTGTGGTTTTACGGGTGCCTACAGCTATAACCGGCGCTGGCAGAACGGATACGGGAGTGAATGCCAGGGTGATGTATGCTCACTTCGATGCAGAAAGCGAAATTAAGGATGACAGACGCTTTTTGTTGTCGCTTAACAGACTTGTGGGAAAGGATATAGCACTGGAAAAAGTTATTCCTGTACATGAGGATGCACATGCCCGTTTTGATGCTACGGAACGTGAATACCGTTATTTTGTAGCTTTTGAAAAGAATCCTTTTCTGAATTCATTCTGCTGGCATTCTCCTTCGTCACTGGATGTCGGGACAATGAATGAATGTGCGCGGATTCTGAAGGATACCAGGGATTTTACATCGTTTGCCAAGTTGCATTCGGATGCGAAAACGAATATTTGTGACGTGCGGGAAGCGGAATGGCTGGAATGGTTGAATCCTTATGGAGTGAAAGGGTTATACTTCAGAATAAAGGCCGACAGATTCCTCAGGAATATGGTCAGGGCTGTTGTGGGCACACTTGTAGATGTCGGCAGAGGGAAAATATCAGTGGATGGATTCAGGGACATAATATCGGCTGCTGACAGATGTTCCGCAGGTGCATCCATGCCGCCGCAGGCATTGTTTCTATGGGATATCAGATACGATTTTAAACAACTTCTAAGTAAGTGATCAAATTAAATATATTAAACATATATCACTTACAGTCGTTTTAATTTGATTACTTGTTTATATGAATATGGACGCAAAGAGAAGGATTGAAGAATTAAGGGCTGATCTTAACCGTCATAATCATAATTATTATGTGTTGAATTCTCCGGAGATAAGTGACAAGGAATTTGACATGCTGCTTAAAGAACTTGAGCGGCTTGAGCGTGAGAATCCGGAATATATAGATCCTGATTCACCAACGCAGAGGGTAGGGTCTGACCTTAGCAAGGGTTTTGAGCATGTGGTACATGCAAGACCAATGATGTCCTTGTCAAATACATATTCCATAGGAGAGGTGGACGATTGGTTCGGACGGGTGTCCAGATCTCTCGAAGGGGAGGAATTTTCAATAGCAGGGGAGATGAAGTTTGACGGAACGTCGATCTCCATAACATATATAAACGGCAGGCTTGTGCGTGCGGTGACACGTGGTGACGGCACTCAGGGAGATGATGTGACGGCCAATGTCAGGACTATCCGCAGTATTCCCCTACAGCTGCTTCCTGGTGACTGGCCTGAAGAATTCGAGATCCGGGGAGAGATCCTGATGCCTTGGGATGTGTTTGAGAGGCTTAATGCAGAACGCGCATATAATGAAGAGCCTCTATTTGCTAATCCGCGCAATGCGGCTTCGGGAACATTGAAAATGCAAAATCCCAAAGAGGTGGCGCGACGTCATCTGGATGCAAGATTCTATTATCTGCTTTCGGATAATCTTCCGTTTGACAACCATTATGAGAATATGCTTGCTGCCGAACGCTGGGGATTTAAAGTGTCGAAGGCGATGTCAGTCATGCATACTCTTGAAGAGGTGGATGATTACATCGCGTATTGGGATGAGCATAGAAAAGAATTGCCGGTAGCTACGGATGGTCTGGTGTTTAAGGTCAACTCATTGCGTCAGCAGCTTAATCTCGGCTATACCGCCAAATCTCCCCGTTGGGCTGTAGCCTTCAAGTTCAATCCTGAACGTGCCTGCACACAATTGAGATTTGTATCGTTTGAAACCGGAAGGATGGGCATTGTTACTCCTGTAGCCAATCTGGAACCGGTGTTGTTGTCCGGAACGATTGTAAAACGTGCGTCATTACATAATGATGATATATTACAGGAGCTCGATATACATCAGGGCGACTATTTATATGTTGAGAAAGCCGGAGAGATTATTCCACAGATAACAGGTGTGGAGCTTTCAAAACGTCAGCCTGATGCCGGGAAGATCACGTTTGTCAAGGATTGTCCTGTATGCGGCACGCGGTTGGTGCGTATTTTCGGAGAGGTGGCATGGTGCTGTCCCAATAAATATGGCTGTCGTCCCCAGATTACAGGTCGCATAGAGCATTTCTGTGCCCGTCGTATGATGGATATTGACGGCATAGGTGAGGAAACAGCCGAACTGCTTTATACCTGCGGTCTTGTTGAGAATATAGGTCAGATATATTCATTGACACCGGAAAAGCTTTCCGGGCTTGACAGGATAGGAGAGAAAAGCGCAGAAAGAATAATAAAGGGAATAGAGGAATCCAAGAAGGTCCCTTTTGAAAGAGTCATATATGCGCTCTCGATTCCGAATGTGGGAGAGACTACTGCCAAGCGTCTTGCCAGATCTGTAGTCAGTATGGATAAGATGATGGCAATGGATGTGGCTGAATTGGCTACCATCCCCGACATCGGTCCTACAATAGCGCAGAATATATACGATTTTCTCCGTGAGCCGGTAAATATTGAAAACATAAGGGCTTTGTCAGAAGCCGGAGTGCAGATGAAGATCGATGAGGAATCCTTATCGCCTACAGGAAATTCTCTGGAAGGAAAATCTGTGGTGATATCCGGGACATTCGCTCATCATAGCCGTGATGAATACAAGGACATTATCGTAAGAGAGGGCGGAAAGAATGTCGGAAGTATCTCTAAGAAAACTTCATTTGTTCTTGCAGGTGAGAATATGGGACCGTCAAAACTCGAAAAGTGCAGGACACTTGGTATTCCGCTTGTATCGGAAGATGAGTTTCTCAAAATGATTGATAAGTAATTCAGTAATAATGTTTACAAGACTTATTTAGTCTTGTGGTCACAATAAAATAATTTAAAGTTATATGCAGGTATCACCGTCATTATTGGCCGCGGATTTTGTGAACCTCGCCAAAGATATAGATATGATAAATCGTTCGGATGCAGACATGTTGCATCTTGACGTTATGGATGGTATTTTCGTACCGAATATTTCATTTGGATTTCCGGTAATGGACGCTGTGGCAAAGATATGCAGTAAGCCGCTGGATGTTCATCTTATGATTATGAATCCCGAGCGATGGGTAAGTCAGGTTCGGGATCTGGGAGCCGGGATCATGAATTTTCATCAGGAGGCATGTGTGCATATGTACAGTCTGGTTCAGGATATTCATAAAGTCGGTATGAAAGCTGCGGTGACCTTATGTCCCTCTACTCCGGTTTCAGTGTTGAAAGATATTATCGAAGAACTGGATATGGTGCTTCTCATGTCTGTGGAACCGGGATTCGGAGGTCAGAAGTTCATTTCGCACACTTTGGCTAAAATCGCTGAATTAAGAAAACTTATATACGCTTCAGGCTCACGGGCGCTGATTGAGATCGACGGCGGTGTCAATGCCGAGACCGCTCCTATGCTGGCTAAGTCGGGAGCTGATGTACTTGTAGCCGGGAGCTACGTCTTCAATGCAAAGGATCCTGTCGCTACAATTGCTGACTTGAAAAAACTTTAATTTACTCCTTGTCGGGGAATATAGCCTATTGAGGGCGTTATTGTCCGATCAGAGCAAGGGCAGAGTGATATTTTGCCATGTTGACGGATTTGCGCAGGGCTTTCCACGCCTTGCGCCCGATCTCATTTTCAGCATATTCCCAGAATGGTTTTATTTTGGACAGAATCTGGGAGTCTCCGCACAAGGTTTCTTCATAATGATTGAGCAGTTGACGGTGGAAACGCATCATCTTCTCGATTCTCATATCCTTCGGCATCTCTTTCCCGGACTCATACTCTGCAAGTAATGATGGACGTGCAAGAAGTCCACGGGCAGTCATGACGCCCTTTATCCCCGGATAATCATTGTAAATACGGAGAATGTCATCGGGCGTTTTCAGATCACCGTTATAGAACACCGGATTTTTACTTTTTGCAATAAAGTTTTTGAATTGATCCAGATGCACTTCTCCCCCATATTGTTCTTTCGCAAATCTTGGATGCATTGTGACATGTGTAAGTTCCATGTCATTTATATAGTCGATGATCTCCTCCCATTCATCTTCGCCCGACATTCCGAGGCGCATCTTAAGAGAAAACTTAATATCGTGGTATTGTGCGAGCAGTTCCGGTATTCTGGCAAATTCATCGTGATTCCGGATAAAACCGGCACCTCTGCCTTTTGCTGTCTGCAACGGGAAGGGGCAACCGGTGTTGAGATCAATCCGTTGTGTGCCGTTTTCTGCAAGAATATCGATAAGAGACTTAAGCTCTTCTGTATTCCGGAATATCACTTGCGGAATAATATTCAGTCCCTCGTTAAGCGGTGATGTGAAATCCTTGAGATCATGCTTCCGTATCTCTCCGTGTTCCAGTCGAATGAACGGAGTATAGTATGTTAAACCACCTCCATATATTTTATTATGGAAATGACGCCAGGCGGCATCCGTATGACCCTGTACCGGGGCTGAGTGCAATTCTATTGACATAAAAGTATTTTTAAACAAGCTCTTATTTTCCCGGGAGGAATGCAAATACTACAGCTCCCATCAGGCAAACATAAGCGGCGATGTGGTTCCACTGCAGCTTTTGTCCCTGAAACATCATTACAGCTATTACGGTAAACACCGCAAGAGAGATTACTTCTTGAGTGATTTTAAGCTGAAAAATTGTGAAAGGACCTCCATTCTCCTTGAATCCCATTTTATTTGCCGGAATCATAAAACAGTATTCTATCAGTGCTATTCCCCAGGAAACGGCTATTACAACATATAAAGGCCAGTTTTTTGATATTCCTGATGTCTGCAGTTTAAGGTGTCCGTACCATGCAAATGTCATGAATACATTTGAGATAATGAGTAGAACTATGGTAATGATAGCTGTCTTCATCACTTATTATTGAGAAATCAGATAAACATCTTTATTAGATGGTTTGACACTGCAAAATTACTGATTTTTTTCGTTAAATTTGTATCGTATTTCAAAAATTAGGGAGATATGAATGTAAAGGAGATTGTCAAGGATATTTACTATGTAGGTGTAAATGACCGCACATTAACTCTTTTTGAGGGGTTATGGCCGCTTCCGTATGGAGTGACATACAATTCCTATGTTGTTAAAGGTGAAAAATCTATAGCCCTTATAGACACGGTAAATGTTGATGAGGTTCGGGAGTTCGTCAATAATATACGTTCGCTTGATCTTGATGCAAAGATAGATTATCTTGTCGTCAATCATATGGAGCCCGACCATTCCGGTTCAATAGCACAGATACTTCAGATGTATCCGGATCTCAAGATTGTAGGCAACGCTAAAACAGTGGAGATGATCAATGGATTCTACCATATAACGAATCCCGATTCTTTTTTTGTTATTAAAGACGGAGACCGGATTGATCTCGGCGGCAAGACGCTTCAGTTCTCTCTGATCCCGATGGTGCATTGGCCCGAGACAATGGTTACATATATACCCGAGGATAAACTGCTTTTTTCCGGTGATGCTTTTGGTACGTTCGGTGCATTGAACGGCGGCGTTGTCGACAAGGATATGGAAACGGGAATATATCTTGAGGAGATGTATCGCTATTATTCCAATATCGTCGGGAAATATGGTATTCCCGTGCAGCGTGCGCTCGTAAAACTTAAGGACACCCCGCTTGCCTATGTCTGTCCGACACACGGACCTGTCTGGCATGAGAAACTTGAGGATGTTATCAAAATTTATGACGACCTGTCTGCCTACCGGAGCGAAGACGGTGCGGTGATTGTATACGGTTCCATGTATGGCAATACAGCAGAGGTAGCTGAAATGATTGCTGCTGAGCTCTCTGACAGAGGAGTGAGAAAAATAAAGGTATATAACGCCTCCAACGCTCCCATGAGCAATATTATAAGTGATGCGTTCAGATATAAGATTCTTGTCGTCGGATCGGCAACCTATTCAATGCGTCTGTTCCCTCCGGTGGAGACATTTATGAATGCAATGGAGACGAGAGAGATAAAGAACAAGGATTTCGGTATCTTTGGCAACTATACATGGGCAAAAGGAATTGCTTTAACCAAGCTTGAAGAATATGCCTTGCGTATGAAGTTGCCGGTCAAGGCTGAATTTTGCATCCGGTACTCGCCTGATGGAGATACTCCGTCTGGCGTAAAAGAATTTGTCGACTCCTTACTAAAACATAATCAATGATATCTTTGGCAATATTTGATGCAGGGGCGTTCTTTCAGTGGTTTGTAGAAAATGCGAACTATCTCTTTGTGTTTGTATTCATGACTATAGAAAGCAGTTTCATACCTTTCCCGTCCGAGGTTGTTGTCCCGCCTGCCGCGTATCTTGCCTGTGCCAATGTCGGTGTAGGTCAAGACATGAATGTATACGCAGTTGTAGCTGTGGCTACTTTGGGCGCGCTTTGCGGTGCGTTTATCAATTATTATCTTGCGTTATGGATAGGTCGTCCGGTTGTATACAGTTTTGCTGACAGCCGTATCGGTCATGCATGTCTGATTGACAGAGCCAAGGTGGAGAAGGCAGAGAAATATTTCGATAAACATGGCGCCATATCCACATTTGTAGGCAGGCTTATACCTGCGATCAGGCAGCTTATCTCGATTCCTGCAGGTATCTCTAAGATGAATGTAGCCCAGTTCGCTCTGTACACCTCGCTCGGCGCTTTGGTATGGAATTCAATTCTGGCAGGGTTGGGCTATTGGCTTTCGGTACATGTCAAACCAGATCAGTTGTTTGATAGTGTGGAGCGATATAACGGCTATCTGACATGGGCGGGATATGGATTAGGTATTTTATGCGTGATTTATATTTTATGGCACGCTTTCCGTAAGAAGAAATGAGACGATTGATGACAGACAAGAATATCATGAATAGAAAGCCGAAGACAATATGTTCTCCGGCTTTTTATGTTTGCAACAGGTGTATTCATTAATTGTTTTTAGGATTAACTGCATTGTTGACGTTTGCAGTATCCTGTTCAATCTTATTCACCTGATCCGGATGCATCTTCACGAATTGTCTGTAAGCTTGCACAATGCGTATTTCATCGTTATGCTCATCGGCATACTTCGATTTTGTTCTCACTATGTTGGTTACATACACAGTGAAGATCGGAAACATCATCATACCCAAGGCCGCAAGTAAAACCGACAGAACCCTGCCAACCCCTGTCATTGCCTCAATGTTTGAGCCGACGGTAGTCACATCCATTGCCGCCCACCATAGGGCGTCCTGATAGTCATGGACCATAGGGTTGATCTTGAATTCGAACAGATAGAATGTCAGGCTTGCAAAATATACAGTCGAGAGCAGAATGATTATATACGTGAAGAATAGACCGGTAGCTTTGTTGTATGTGAACCAGTTGACTACAATTGCCAGAGCATATCCGCCCCGTATCAAAGGCATATACCGGATAAGATAATCCATTTCATTGGACATATGCCAGCCGTAATGGAAAATAAGAGCCTGATAGGGGATAGAGACGATAAGGAATATGAAGTGTGTTTTTACATAATGCCATTTATTGGATGACAATAACATCTCCATAAAGAAATCGAATATGAAAACCACGCATATCCAGAATTGCCATTTCTGAAACTTCTCCTGTTGATAGAATGATACATTCTTGAACGTATCGATAGATATGATGACAATAAGAAAAAGAGACAGCAGCATTATCGCAATATGAAGTACCATCATCAGACCACGCTTGCGGATGAATTTTGCCAATATGTTAAAATCCATAATATACCTTAAATTCGCAGCTTAATTACTTGTTATAAATGCAAGTCCTTGACAAA
>CAJTWL010000030.1 GCA_910579845.1 uncultured Muribaculaceae bacterium
CGTAACAATTAAATCGGTTCGAGCAAACGGATTGGCTGCGAATTTGAGGATTAATTTTTATTACTTACTCTGTACATGAGAATTGACAGGATAAATGGATAATGAGAAAAGATTAGGGTTGGGTGCTCTTGTCGGGATAGTGTTTGGAATGGTTGTCGGTTCGGGTCTTTTTAATATTCCGCAGAATCTTGCAGCAGGCGCCGGTCCTTTATCAGTTGGTGTTGCCTGGATTATAACTGCGGCAGGAATGCTTCTTTTGGTTGCGACACTAAAGATACTTGCCGATCGACGTCCGGAACTGGATGCCGGAATTTACCAATATGCGCAGGTGGCTTTTGGAAACTTTGCCGGTTTTAATATAGCCTGGGGTTATTGGCTATGCGCATCATTTGCCAACGTGGCATATGCTGTAATGCTTAACGATTCTTTTGGAGCTTTCATTCCGTCGCTTCTGAATCATTCATGGCAGACACTGGTATTCGGAACATTATTGATATGGATAATGTATTTTATTGTCGCCGGGGGCATCAGAACAGCCAAGCTTCTAAATAATATAATGGCTGTAATCAAGGTTGTGTCAATCGGTCTGATTGTAGTGCTCCTTCTCATGAATATGAAATATGGTATGTTCTCTTTGAATGTGGCAGACGAGAAAATTGACATGGGTTCGATGCTCGGGCAGATAAAAAGCACTATGCTGGTGACTCTATGGTGCTTCATAGGAATAGAGGGAGCGGTGATGATGTCTGCACGTGCGAAACGCGCGAAAGATGTGGGTAAAGCGGGAGTGCTCGGATTCCTTGTAGCCTGGATAATGTATGTGCTTGTGTCAATGCTCTGTTACGGAGTGATGCATCGTGCACAGTTGGCCGGTCTTGACGATCCGTCCGTAGCTTATGTGCTTAAAGAGATATGTGGGGACTGGGCATATTATTTTGTAATATTGTCTGTAATTATTTCTTTGCTCGGGGGATGGTTGTCGTGGACTCTTGTGTGCGCACAGGTTCCTTTTGAGGCTGCAACAGTAAAAATATTTCCCAGTGTATTTTTGCGTCTTAACAGACATTGCATGCCGGGATATGGCCTGTTTATATCCAGCCTTATAATGGAAGGCTTCATGATTATAGTGATGATGGCGGATGATGTTTATATGGCGGCATTGAATATCACCGGAATGATGATATTGCCGGCATATCTGTCAGGCGGTTTATATTTATGGAAATTAAGTTATCGTCCGCAGGAGATTCATAAGACGGACTGTGGGACACTCTGGAGATATCGTATTACCGGAATAGCCTGCTCATTATATTGTCTTTGGCTTATATATGCGGGTGGATTACAGCTGTTTCTTTTCACTAGTTTCTTTTATCTTGCAGGTGTCGGTTTTTATCTTCGAAGCCGGCAGGAGAGAAAAGCGGATGGTATTCTTCGTTTCACAAGGGCTGATAAAATAACGCTCGGAGTGTTGGCAGTGGGGCTGATAAGCGCATCGATATTACTTTCCAAGGGTATGACACCGTTCTGATAGAAACTTTTTGAGTAGGTCTGTCATTATAATAAAATTCCACAAAATCACTTCTGCCTATATGGTGATTTTGTGGAATTTTATTATGAATACGAATTATGTCTATTTCTTCATTGTGAAGTGTCGTGAAGCGAGTCTGTATCCGTCGCAGAATACCTCGACTGTATAATCGCCGGGAGTAAGAGTGGTGTTCACATCCCAGTATATGGATACAGAGAGTTCTTCGTTTGCATATTCAACTTTGCGGTGTGAGGTTGAACTGAGGCTTGAACCGTCAAGTTGGAATGACGGACCACCGCCGAGGAGCGTCCCTTCGGGTGAAACAATACGCAAATAGAAATCTTTCATTCCAGGAGCCGCTGTATTGTTAGGGGTAACTGTAAAACTTGCTCCAAGCTGACGCGCCTTTGTGATGTTTTTTTCGATCTTTCCTTTCTTGTTGTATGCGTGGAATGAAAGACCGGAGATATTGAGTTTCTTGGCAAGCTGCACAGTCTGTGTCAGTTCGGCATTGCTTCTTGCGGCTGCTGTATATTGGGTATTGAGTTGTTCGTTTTTCTGCTGGACTTGCTGGATCTCTTGTTTCAGACCTTCGTTTTCCTCTCCAAGCCTTTTAATCTCTTCAAGATAGTGGCGTACGATATTCTTAAGAGTTGCAATTTCGCCTTCGAGCTGTTTGATTTTTGCGCGACTCGCAGCCATGTTCTTGGCATTCTTGCTCTTTTCGTTATTGAGTTCCTGAATAAGGCCCTCGACTTTTAAGCGCGCTTCATTATATTTGTGAACCAAAGAATCATTTTTGAGGTATACCTGTTGTCCCTCATATTGATTGAAATCAGCGTTGAGCTGGTTGAACTCGTTTGTCAGCAACAGCTGGTCGTTGGCAATGGCGAGACTGTCGGCGCGTGCCTGAGCCTCGTTAACTGCGGTCGTGTTGTGAGAGTTGGCTATTATCAGCCATATTATCAAACCTATAAAGCATAATAGCACGGCTATTCCACCGCCAAGTAATATCTTCTGATTCTTATTCATATGTTAAAGCGTGAAATGTCTGTGTTAAATTTAAATATGTCAAGATGACTTCAGTTTCTAAATATACAACGTGTTTGGGTTATAAAGCGTTTTGCAAAGTTAATTAAAAGCGATGAAAAAAAGAAATCGGTGAAACCCATGCGGGAATCACCGATTTAAGTTGTGACTTTTCGTCTTACTGTCAGCAAAAATTATTTTGCAGAGTCAGCAGGAGTCTCAACGGTACCCTCAGCTACTTCAACAGCAACTGTTGTGTCGTTAGAATCAGCAACAACAGCTACCTCTTCAGCAACTACTGTGTCTGTATCAACTGCCTCAGCAGCTTTATTGCCACCGCAAGAAACCAATGCTACGCTGAAAAGAACAGCAAGCGAGAAAACTAATTTTTTCATCTCTTTAAAATTTAAAATAATAAAACAATATTCTTTGCTATCAAAAACGTGGCAAAGGTAATAATTATTTATAAGACTCCAAAGAAAAAGTAGAAAATTTAATAGAAAAAGTAAGATTTAAGATGATTTAACATTTTAAATCTTGTTTTTTCAGCTTTTTCAATGAACTATAATGCCAGTTATTCCCTTTGTTACTTTTGAATTCAATTTGCTGTATCAGTTGCGACAGCTTCCTCAACAACGGGTGCATTGGCATCGGCTTTTGCCTCTTTGGATTCGCTGGTTACGGATGTCATGCTGGATGAAACCGCTGATACGGCAGGTGAATCTGCTGCAGTTACAGACACTGTGGCACGCTGACCCTCTTTTGGACATTCCACAAATACGCAGTTTGCACCTTTCTTAAGTATACCCATATAGGAAACGTTATACATCTCACCTACTTTATACTCTTTCCAGCCTTTTCCTTTCAGTACCTTAAGCAGAGTGTCGAAGCCGTCTTTGCCCCAATCGTTCTGAGTCGAGAGATTAATGGATATGGTCTCAACCTTTGATGCCGGATTCCAGACATATTTTCCCTGATATGTAGAGTAGTCATAATCCCAGTTTGTCATGGACTCGTTGAAGTTTGCCTGACAATTGATATTATATCTGAAACCTTTCTTAGAGAGGTCTTCAATCTCTTTACTATATGAATATGAGAAAGAAGAGGGGTCTGCTCCCTTGAATACCTGTGAAGCCGGTTCGCCTATCTTTATTTTTCCTACACCGTTCTGTGCTATCATTCCTACGACAGTTCCGGCTATTGCCTCTGCATTGAAATAATCCGATTCAACCAGCTGAGTACATGCTGTGACTCTTGTTGATATCTCATAAAAATCATTGTTGCCAACGGTTTTGCCTTCCTTGTCTATAAGGCTGATTGTGTTGCCGTCTTTTGCGATATAACCGAATTTACCCAGATATATAACATTTTCATAATCCAGTTTTGTTATTTCGTTACCCTCTTTGTCGAGACGTAGAACCTCTTTATCCTTCGGATCCTTGCATGCGAGGAAGTTATTGTCGGTGTCAAACGCCATGGAATAATATTTTGGACGAATAATAATTTCGCCTTCCATATTTGCGACGCCGTAAGAGTTCTCTTCGTTTGAGAAGATCACGTATTTGTCATTCCACGTGAGAATAGAAGAAATCTTTGCGGGGAATTTAATTATCTCGCCTTTTTTGTCTATCAGAATGGATCTGTCTTCATTTTTGGCAGAAAGATAACCGTTCATGAATTGTTCGGAATGCAGTTCATAACCATCCTTTATTTTAAATACGGTTTCCCCCTTTTTGTTGATCACAAGATATTCTGTCTTGGTATCTGTTGAATCGCCTACCTCCTGGCTGACAACGGCAAGTCCGTCAGAGAACCTGCTTGCTGAAACATATGTCGGCTGAATGGCTATTTCTCCTGACGTGTTGTAGTAGCCGCATTTATCTTCTTCTGTTTTGAATGCGAGCAATCCTTCTTGGAAACCGTCGGCGCAGCTTACCACCTCTGATCCTTTTACAGGAGCGAGTTCAAATTTCTGCTTGCCGTTTTTGTCAAGAACAGAAATACGTTTTTTAGGGAAAGTGACAGGAATGAGACCTTCGTTCATGTATCCCGCATATTTCAGATTCTCGGCTTCTCCGAAAACCTCCGGTCCTTTTGATCCCATCTTGTATATGGTAAAGCCGTCTCCCTCTTCAACGGAGAATACACCATTGTAGCACATCGACGGACGGTTTTTAAATTCATCCTCGTATACGACCTCTCCTTTGTCATTGATCATGCTCCACTTACCATCTTTTGACAGAGTGACAGGAATGAGATCGACATCATTAAAAAAAGAATCTGTGGCATTTTCGCTGCCGCATGACGTTAGAAGAGCCCCGAACATTGCGATAGCTCCTAATCCGTAGAAGCGGATTGAATTTTTCATAAATAACAGAATTTAATAAATTATTGAATATGATATTTTTTCACCGTAAAAATATGAAATTAAATAAGAGCACTATTGAATATATTAGTTAAAATATGTTAAAACAGTTTCTTAATTATGTTTGAGGATCTTTTTTCCGTTGACAATATATATGCCGTCGGGGAGAGATTCCAAACGGTTGATATCATCAGATATAAATGTACCGTCTATCGAATATATTCCCGGTTTGCCGGATGCTGAAAAGGCTCTCTCGTCCAGCATATCTTTAATTCCGGATCCGTTTATGGAAAGAGCGACAGGCTCTTTAAGATATAAATAAAGTTCTCTATAATAAGTACCCATTTCTTTACAAAGGGATTTGAAATTCAATGCATATTTCGCAGTAGCGTCAAATACTTCTCCGAAAACAGGTATAAACAAAGGATCGACATATCTTGCATTCCTTTCTTCGCCGGGATTCAATTCAGCAAAGGCTGTTGATCCCACTGCAAAGAGGGACCAATCTGTTGCGCCGGTGGCTTTCTTCATAATAACAGCTTGTATCCCGTCGACAAGTACTTGATCCGACTTGTTCTTTATTTTTATTTCGATATCGGACATCGGATGATCTAACGATAAATCATCCGGCATCGTAACAATCTCTATTTCCATCATCGGATTTGTCGCCGACTCCACTGTTATACCGATTTCTGTTACATGAGCGATACAGTAATTTACGTTAGTCAACGGTGCCTTCAGTTTTTTCCAGATTTCATCTCCGCTACGGCGATATACGGGGTAACACTTGTAATCTCCCGGAGTGACACCTCTGTTTGCGAAATATGAAGGATCAACCCCTGTATTAGGCCAATTGTACCCCACCGGGATATTCATTGCCTGTCCTCCTAATCTGACGCATACATGTTCTGTATCACTCGTAGAGCTTATCGGATAAAAATCAAATCCCAAATCAAAAAAGTCTGAAACAGAATTGTTCATTGCCCCGACGTGAATCCATATGCTGCCGTCTGCTTCGGGCATTGCAATATCTCCAATAAGACTTAGATATGCCTCCTGTTTTACAGGAGTTCCGGTATCAGGACGGATGCCGAACACTGCCGTTTGTCCGACGTTATAACCACCATTTTTGATTATACCGTCTGCATCATCATAATTCAACGCCGACAATCTGAAAAATCCGTCATCATCACCATTCCAGCCGAAATTAAAATGAAAATAACCATTCTCAGAGTAGCCGTCACAGATAAATTCATGTCCTCCTCTTCCGTTATCTCCTGAATATAGCAGGGGACAGCCTTGTGCAAGGTTGTCATAGACCATGGCCTCCCACTCCTTAAGCGGATAATTGACACGAAAAGCAGGATGCATAGACTTGTCGTAACCGAAATAATCTCTCAGAGCCTCCATGGCCGAGACATCGTCACTCGCCGACTCATTTGCTCTGTAATACATTTTGCTGCCGTAGCCGCATGCTTTCATGAGCAAAGCCACTGCATCACCCTGTGCTTTGGTATATCCACGGGTATAGTCTTCGACCATATTGTCCCAGTCGAACTTCATATTCATGTCCATTGTCATTTCAACTCCGCGCCAATCGGTATACTTTACAACTCCGGTGCCATGTTCAGGATACCTGAAATGATACATTATCTGGGCCATAGCTGTGGCTACGCAGCCTGTCGGTGCCTGCTTTTCCCCAATTATAGGGCACATGCTGTTAAAGGGAGCCCTTTGCCCCCATTTCGATTTACACAAAGCCGGTATAGGTGCTTTTGAATCGCGTTCCGGAATCTTTTCAGACGGAATTATATTCAAAGCCCTTGCCGCTTCTATTTCCTGTGTGTATGAGTCAAGCCATTTTTTCAGCGATGGATTTGAGAGTGGGTCTTCGCTATACTTCCCGTTTAATAATCCCAGAACAGGCACAGCCATGTCGTCGGCACTGACTATTGCGATGCCCTCGGATTGCAATTCAAATAAATATATTGCATTACGGTCTTGATTGTCTTTTAAAATGATAGGCTCTCTTAAGACTGACGATCGAGTGGCTGGATTGTCAGGGAATGCTCTTTCCCAAGCCATGACAGGGGTCAGTTCTTCAGCGTTGGAGATAAACGGTAAAAGAATCAGTGACAGCAAAAGAAAGAATGATCGATTGAAGCGCATGGTGAGTTGGAATTTAATTCAATATTTCTGCAAGTTATGAAAAAAAAGAATATTATAAAAATCTATTTTTTTCAAAAATATGAACTGCGCCCCAAAAGTCGGACACAAAACTTATGGAGTGCAGTTAAAATATTGAATACCGTGGCAACGCCTTTACCTGATTATGACTTTGATGCAGGTTTTGTTGTTACGGAGGATGTATACTCCGGCAGGAAGAGGGTCGCTGACGTTTCCGGCTGTCAACGATACAACTTTAATACCTTGCATGTTGTATACATCGACCGGTGATTCGGTGTCGGTGATATTTATCAGATTACCGTCAATAACATAGTTTAATCCCTCGCCATCCAATACCGGTTTCTTGATCTCCGATACGCTGTCGGAACCGATACATACATAGCAGTTCGCAGGGATTGTCACCTGACCTGAAACCGCATCAAATGATGGAGCGCTGTCATGGCTTTTCGACAATATTGTATATAATTTGTTATCCCGGTTGCGGAAAGGGACATTGACAGTGATTGATCCTGTAGGATTCGGATTGATTACCGTATAAAGTTCTTTTGAATCCCTTGTCGCGAATATGGTGCGTCCGTTGGTCCAGTTGGAAGCCTGGCAGTTTATTGAGAATCCGGGAGATCTGAAAAGCTCGGGGTTGTTGAGCCTAAGCGAGATGAGTTGCTGGTATGATTCAAAGACTCCATGATTGTCGGGATTGTCAAGGAGGCTCCAGTTAACGATTTTAGGGTCGGTATTGTTCTCGTCTGTCGGATTTCCTTGTGCGTCGGTTTTCTTTGTGTTCTGTGCGTCTCCGAATTCCGAGAATTGCCATATCATATGTGCACCTGGAGTCAGGATCATTTGTGCGGCGGTGGCTCCGAGCCGTTGAGTGCTTGCTGTTTTATTGCCTTTTACTCCAGTGACTCCCCATCGGTCTTGCTTGTATGCAAGCCTCTGTTCATCGTGGGATTCGAGATAAGACACTGTTGAACCTGCAGTGCGTTGGTCATCAACAGCCCAGAAGCGGTTGAGGTTGGAATCGGATTGACAACCCATTGCAAACTGGCATCCGGAAAAATTGACGTTGGCCCAGTTCATTTCTCCGTCCGCCGCCATTTCATTTTCTTCCTGAGGTAGGGCAAGGTCTTCGTTTATGTGATAAGCCCTTGGGTTGACTTCCATTATATAGCCATGCAGTTTCTTCATTCTGGCTACTCGCGTAGCGTTGTAAGCGTTGGTGGCCGCATCTGAATTATTGGCGTATGATGAATTGTCGCCAAGTCCCTTCACGAGGTCGAAGCGGAAGCCGTCTACCCTGTATTCACGGAGCCAATATTGCAGTGCGTCTTTCCATTGACGGTCAACGAGGGGATAATCCTGATTCCAGTCGTTGAAAGCGTTGTACGCATGGGGGCACACAAGGTTGAAGAAAGGATTCTCGGCAGGTTCATACATTTGATACCAGGGATGGAGTCCGTCGGCCTGATTGAATACGATATCAAGAATGACAGCGATTCCCTCGGCATGGCAACGGTCTATGAATTCCTTGTAATCTTTAGGGGAGCCGTATGCTTTGTCAGGCGCGAAATAAAAATTTGGATTGTATCCCCATGAATTGTTGCCGCTGAACTCCATTATCGGAAGGAGTTCTACGGCATTTATTCCAAGAGACTTGAGATAAGGTATCTTTTGCATGGCTCCGCGGAGCGTGCCCTCCGCACCGGCTTTCCCTTCTGTGCCGGTGAAATCACGCAACAGGAGTTCGTAGATGATGAGATTGTCTTTGTCAGGGGCGTTGAAATCCGTGACTTGCCATTGATAATCAGCAAGATTATCGGAGAACACCGCGAGCGGTGTTCCGCTCAGCTTGTCGGATGGATACTCAGGCATACCGGGGAAAACACCGGCGGGTATGTATTGGTCATTCCAGGGGTCGAGCACAAGGCGGGCATAAGGGTCGCAGACAGAAATCCCGTCAACCATATAATAATAGGTGAAGGTTTCGCCTCGTTTGATTTGCGATTCGGGAATGGTTGCAATGAAATGACGGAACCTCTCTCCTTGACAGTCTGCATCCATATAATCCATTATCTGGGTCTTGTCGTAAGAAAAACCGTTCCAGGATCCGAAAAGGATTGCGTTCTGCTTCTGCGGGGCCGCCATGCAGAAGGTTACAGAACCGTCGGCATTGCGGGTCGCTCCAAGCGAGGGCAACGTTGTCAGTTGTGAAGGCTTGGAAGATTCGCTCCATCCTTCAATGTTGACGAATATGTCCTTGCCGCCTTCGGCTTTTCCTTCTTTCTTGCAGTCGCCGGTGCGGAAGACGAAGCATAGCCGCGTCACGGTCTCGTTGTCTGAAACACCGTAGAATGAGCGTATGTTACCGATGTTCAGTTTCCAAAGGTTTGCGGAAACATACTCCATTTTATATTTCGGGAGGTTTTGATTCCAGTCGGGAGCATATTTCCAAAAGGAGGAACCGCCGTTCCGATTTATTACGTCAACACCGGTATGGGCATATACTTCGGTTGTGGATGACAGCCCGATCATTCCTTTATTGCCTTGGTCGGCATGGAAGAATACGGTCACGTTCTGTGAATTCTCCTGAAGGAGCGCCGGGGAGGTCGTTACTATCTGCGCGTATGCCGATATTGCCGAAAAGAACAGAATTGTGATTAAGTAAAAGAGTTTTTTCATAATTCGGTATTATTTTTCAGAGTTTGATGATCTATCTTTCATCATCATTCTCAGGAACGTATGAAATATCGCGCATCTCGTGGTATTCTTCCCATCCTGGATCCTCCTGTGCTTCGAAAAGAAGAGGAAGCTTCTCGATCTCTTTAAGCGCACGATTGAAGACGAGATTGAAGATATTGAGATTCTTTGTGTAGAAAATCCACTCACGTTCACCATCTCCGGTATAAATGCCTGTGAGGTAGGCTATACGGTCACGTTTGAACTCTTTTAAAAGAGCATCGGTGACTGTTTCGAGTGTTGCCGCGGCATCATTGTCGGGCATTCCCGATGGGGCAGACGGATACTTCCAGCTTACGGAAACACGATATTTGAATTTTCCCTTTGTGATAATTTCGTCCATATAGTCCCGACCGGTCACTAAGATTGTATTGCCGTTATCGGCTTCTGTCGGGGTAGTCCACCATCTCTCTTTCATCGGCGTTCGGAATATAACGGAATCTCGATTGCCGGTGACTCCGAGAAGATTCCCGGACGGAAGCAATGAGGTTTGAAGAATTTAGTAAGATCGAGTTTCTTGGAAATGTTTAAAGGATATTTGACTTGAAAAGATTTTCCTTTCTTATATGCCATGGCTTGAAATACGAAACGTTCCATATCGGAGATATTCTCCTGTGTGAATGATGCCACATCTATTATCTCGTTTGGAGCGACCTCGCCTGAATAGAGCGATTTCCATGCTTTCTCCTCGAAATCTCTTATCAATATATTGAAAAAGAGAAAATAGTTGGAATCATTGACCAGTGCGGCATTGATTTTTGATTTAGCAAGGTTCTTTATATTCTCCGGTTCAAAGATCATAAGAATATTCATATCTTCCCCGAATCTGGTTTCTTCTATGGGAAGCTCTTCATGTGTCTCAGGACCGGAAGGTATCTCCTTTTTCGGTTGTGCGGTCAGGCGTACCTCTTTCTTGCCGGTGTCAAAAGCGGACTGATCGAACATCAGTTTTGCTCCGCCTGCTTTGGACTCGTGCCCGGCAGGAAGCACCACCACTACATCTTTTAATAAAACGGGAGTCTCAAAACCATCCTCCTCCACATATGCTATTTTTCCATCGATCTTTGTAATCTTGCCGCCGCCTGTTGTGTTCAGGAAGCGGACGGTATCTCCTATCTGCGCCATAATTATTTTTCTTTCCAAATGTATAGTTTGTCAGAGGGCCTGACTTTCTCGGGAACCGGCATTGAAAACAGATCGCCTTTCTTGACGCTATTCACCGGTTTAAGGTCGACACGCAATTCCTCTGCTTTAAAGATCAGAGCTCCGGTTGTCGGTCCTGTAATTACCACTTCGTTTCCCACACATATCTCTCCGGCCTCCATGTAGAATTCTCCTATTCCGAGTTTTGAGAAATAACGGTTTGTTTTCGCCGCGTAACTTTTTACACGGGTGGCGCTTGAACCGTATTTGGAGCTCCATTCTCCAAGACGTTCACCCATATAGTAGCCGTTCCAGAATCCGCGATTGAAAATCTTTATAAGGCGTGCATCCCATTGCGCGATCTTTTCTTCGGAATATGAGCCGTCGACAATAGCCTGAAGAGCATCTGAATAACATGCCACGGTTTCTGCGACATACTCAGGACCGCGTGCGCGTCCTTCAATCTTGAATACGCGAACGCCGGCATCCACCATTTTGTTTAGGAAATGGATGGTTTTGAGGTCTTTAGGACTCATGATGTATTGGTTGTCAATCTCGAGTTCATCTCCGGTTTCCTTATCCTTTACAGAATAGGCCCTGCGGCAGATCTGGTTGCAGGCTCCACGGTTGGCGCTTGAGTTCATTTCATGCAGACTCATGTAGCATTTGCCGCTTACTGCCATGCACAAAGCACCGTGACAGAACATCTCGAGGCGTACAGGTTTCCTGTTTGGTCCGGTTATATTCTGCCGCTCAATCGCATGGTGTATCTCTGACACCTGATTCATGTCCAGTTCGCGGGCAAGTACCATCACATCGGCAAATCGGGAATAGAAGCGTACCGCTTCAGTGTTGCTGACATTTAACTGTGTAGAGATATGGACCTCCTGCCCGATCTCCCTCGCGTACAGAATCGCGGCCATATCGGAGGCGATAATCGCGGATATCCCGGCTTCTTTTGCGCGATCAATTATTGTGCGCATAGACCTCATATCGGAATCGTAGATTACAGTGTTTACAGTAAGGTAAGTCTTTACTCCTTTTGCCGTGCATATGGCCGCTATCTCAGCCATATCGTTTACAGTGAAATTCGCACTTGAACGGGAACGCATGTTCAGACCTTCGATGCCGAAATAAACGGCATCGGCACCGGCGGCGATAGCTGCCGCCAGAGATTCACGACTCCCTACCGGAGCCATTATTTCAAAATCCTTACGGGTCATTTTTTTGCTATGTAATATGTGACTGCGCCAAATGTAAGCGATTTCCAGAAGCAATCCGAGAAGCCGCAATCCTTTATAATCCGCAACATGTCATTGCGCTGCGGTGCGGCCGCAATGCTCTCGGGAAGATATGAGTAGGCTCTGGAATCTCCGGAGACCATTCTTCCGATCAAGGGAATCAGATGGCGTGAATATACATTATATAATGTCAGTGGTATCTTATCGGCAGGTTGCGAAAGCTCAATGACACAAAGCACTCCTCCGGGACGCAGAATACGATGCATTTCGCAGTATCCCTTGCGCAATTGTTCGAAGTTTCTCACACCGTAGGCTACTGTGACAAGATCCATGGAATTTTCCGGCAAATCCAGATCAAGGGAATCTCCTTGTGTGAAACTTATCTTTTCTTTGGCAACGGTGTCCATCTTCTCAAGTTTCGCACGCGCTACATTGAGCATACCGTCGGAAAGGTCAACCCCTGAAACAGTTGCGCCGGGGAATCGTCTGTGGAGTTCAAAAGCCACATCTCCGGTACCGGTCGCTATATCAAGAATAGAACGTGGTGATGAATCCAGAGCTTTGGATGCGGTCTTCAGCGCACGCGCACGCCACACATTGTGGAGTCCGAATGTCATGGCTGTGTTCATGAAGTCGTAGGCAGGGGCAATGGAGTCGAACATCTGTTCAACCTGCTTGCCTTTGGCTTTATCCTCATTATAAGGGTTTATCAATTCAGCGCCGGTTTTCATATAAAGAAACAGAAAGAAACAGAAAGAAACAGAAACTATAGCTTTTTTGCATAAGAACGTCTGCGACGGTGCTGACGGGTGGAAAAATATTCCCATTGACTCTGAACTTTGGAATTGGTTTCCATCTCCGGGTTGGATTCAGCATATTTGTATCCGTTCTTAATATAATAAGGTATCAGATCCTGGAAAAGCAGGGCGTTTACCCCCTTGTTCTGATAATCCGGGTGAACTGCCACGAGTAAAAGGTCAACTCTGTCGTTTTTTCCTTTGAGCCCTTTTAGAAGATGATACCATCCGATAGGGAACATCTTCCCTCTGGAACGCTGTAGGGCACGGCTCATGGATGGCATTGAGATACCGATTCCTACCAGTTTGCCGTTTCCGTCTGCTATGAGTGTGACCAGATCAAGATTCAGCAAATTAAGATATACATCGATATAATGGTCGATCTGGCGTTCTGTAAGGGTAGAGTATTGGTATAGATCCTTGTATGCATCATTGATAAGGTGGAATATGGCATGTCCGTATTCCGCCTTGATGCGTTTGCGGTTGGTATATTTCAATACTTTAAGACCATATTTCTTCTTTACTATCTCTGCAATACGGTTATATTTTTCAGGGATTGCATCCGGAACCTTCATAAGGAATTCCAGCCAGTCGGATTCTTTTTTGTAACCGAGATTCTCGAGATGCTCCGAATAATACGGATAGTTATAGATGGTAGCCATTGTTGAAAGTTCGTCGAAACCGCCGATCAGCATACCTTCATGGTCAAGATCCGTGAAGCCGAGAGGCCCGATAATTTTTTTCATTCCCTTCTTTCGAGCCCAGTTTTCAGCAGCTTCCAAAAGTTTTCCGGAAATTTCCGGATCATCAATAAAATCGATAAACCCGAAACGCGCGTTTTTTGTACCTGATTTTTCGTTGACCTGGCGGTTGATGATGGCGGCAATTCTGCCGACAGGTTTGCCATCCTTAAAAGCCATGAAATATTCTGCTTCACAAAAATCGAATGCGGGGTTGGCTTCAGGGAGAAGTGTCGCCACATCATCGCTGATCAACGGCGGCACAAAATAGGGATTGTCGTCATAAAGGTCAATCTGGAATTGAGTGAATTTTTTCAGATTCGATTTTGTCGGCTCAATACGTTTTATCTCAACCATATGGTGTTGTGTGCGTTAATTTCTAAATGTCAACCAGACCAAAAGAATTATCATCAGTATTATGAATATACAGATGAATGTGAAAAGCTGGCTGGAGTTTCTGCGTTCCACTGCCAGATGCAAGTCGGAGACGGAACGGTAGGGACGGGATGAATCGCAGCACTTGTTGGCGATTCTGCGCAGACGGGGCAGTGAGGTTGGAACATGATTCAGGACTTCGTTCATGATTTTTCCGTAGCTGCGGATATCCTCGTTTGCATCTGTCGCCGAGATATGCGATTCCTGTGCATAACCCACATTTATCAGTTTCAGATTCTCATTATATTCAGTGAATATTATGGTATCCGGAGTTATGGGGTTATGTGCTATGTGGTTCTCCTGGATATATTCCATTGCATCGAGCAGCTGGGTCTGCAGACGTTGCAGGATTTTTGGAGTAAGGCGTTTCTCATCTATGAGCCGGCGAAGCGAATAGCCGTAAACGTCATCAGTGATGATTGACAGACCTACGTCAGGCACAATTTCAAGATCATTAACCATAACAATGTTGGGATGTGCAAGATTATAGCGTGTGTCAAACTCATTCTCCAGCATCTCCCTATATTCGGGCTTGTCAGCATATTCCTTCTTAAGGGCTTTGAGCATTACCCATTTACCGTGCTTCCTGACCGTATATACGTTGTAGAATTCCTCGTCCCATTCGGGAAGCAGGGTGAGCTCTGACCATTTTCCGGTTGGATCGTTGATCGGAATCTGTATTTCCTCTTTGCTGAGGTATGTGCTGTTGTCCATTTGAGAGAAATATGAGGATGTGTGGGAAACTTTATTGTAATCAGTCTATTATGTCGAAGCCGGTATATTTACGCAGGCATTCCGGTATTACAATGCCTTCGGGAGTCTGATTGTTCTCAAGCAATGCGGCTACGATACGTGGCAGAGCAAGTGCCGAACCGTTAAGGGTGTGGCACAGGTGAATCTTTTTGTTTTCATCGCGGTAGCGGCATTTCAGACGGTTTGCCTGATATGATTCGAAATTGCTTACAGAAGATACCTCGAGCCAGCGTTTTTGAGCTGCTGACCATACTTCGAAGTCGAATGTGATTGCAGAAGTAAAACTCATATCGCCACCACAAAGACGTAATATATGCCACGGGAGTCCTAACTTCTCAAGCAACCCCTGGACATGGTCTTTCATCTCTTCAAGAGCGGCATATGAGTTCTCCGGTTTCTCAATGCGTACGATTTCTACTTTGTCAAATTGGTGCAGACGGTTGAGACCGCGTACGTCTTTGCCATAGCTTCCGGCTTCACGACGCCAGCAAGGAGAGTATGCGCAGTTCTTTTTAGGGAGTTCTGCAGCCGGAATGATCTCGTCGCGATATATATTGGTAACAGGTACTTCCGCAGTCGGTATCAGATATAGGTTGTCTAAATTGATGTGATACATCTGCCCCTCTTTATCGGGAAGCTGTCCTGTACCATACCCTGAAGCTTCGTTCACTACAAATGGCGGCTCTACCTCGAGGTAGCCGGCATTCCATGCCTCGTCAAGGAAAAATTGGATAAGTGCACGTTGCAGACGTGCTCCCTTGCCTACATAAAACGGGAATCCGGCTCCTGTTACTTTTACGCCTGTTTCAAAATCAATGATGTTGTATTTACGGGCAAGATCCCAATGGGGAAGAGCGTCTTCCGGAAGCTCAGGGATTACGCCTCCTGTTTTCTCAACAACATTTTGTTCTGCAGTCATGCCTTCCGGGACAGCCGCACAAGGCAGGTTGGGTACAGTCAAGAGAAGATTGAGCATCTTGGTTTCGCATTCAGCGAGACGGTCTTGCAGACCTTTTGTTTCTCCTTTGATGCGGGCAACTTCATTCTTTACATTGTCAGCCTCTTCTTTGTTTCCCTGTTTCATGAGGGCTCCGATTGATGCCGCGAGTTTTTTAAGAGATGCGGCATCATTGTCGGTTTTCTGCTGGAGACGACGGCGTTCGGCGTCTATTTCAAGAATTTCGGTGATGACAGCTCTACCGTCAAATCCTTTTACCGCCAATCTGCTGATGACAAATTCAGGATCGGCTTTTATTGTCTGGAGTGTAAGCATTTCTTATCTTATGTTGAATTATAGAGTATGTTGAGTTTTAAACCAAATTAAACATTAATAAAGAGTATATGAATTTTTAATTTCATCACAAACGATCCTTCGGGCGCTTTCCCAAGATTCATCCGGTCACATAGCCCGGCCGGAGTCCGGCTGACACAAATGCTCCCTTATGAATCTTTGAAAATCCCTCCGAAGTCTCTGTTTGTGCTAAAATCATTTAAAACTCAACAAACTCTATAGAGAGTTCAATAAAGTCTTGACCATTTCGGATATTGCGCGTCCTTCAGCGCGTCCGGCGAGACGTTTGGAAGCAACGCCCATTACTTTACCCATCTCTTTGGGACCGGCAGCCCCGGTTTCCGTTATAATTGCGGATATTTCTGTTTTAAGTTCATCTGCCGACAGCTGTTTCGGCAAGTACTCCTCAAGCACAGCAGCTTCGGCGAGTTCGTTTTCTGCAAGTTCAGGGCGATTGTTTTCGGTGTATATTTTTGCGCTTTCCTTACGTTGTTTCACCATTTTGACAAGGATTTTTGTGGCAACCTCATCCGAGAGTTCGCCGTTTGCTCCTTTAGCTGTCTTTGCTTCAAGAAATTCCTTCTTGGCTCCGCGAAGGGCTTCAAGTCTCACTTTCTCACGGGCGAGCATCGCTTTTTTGATGTCCTCGCTCACTTGTTCAAAAAGATTCATATTTTATATTTCACTATTTGTACGTAAATTCTAAATTTAACTTACAAAAATAGTGTAAAATTTTTTAATATGCTAATTGAATTGCACAACACAAGTGGATAATGTCTTAATTTGAGGTAATTTGGGATGCCTAAGGGCGAGTTCTGTTTAAGAGAAGGATAGCTCCGACCATATCAGTCGAGATTGTCATCGTAAGGAGTCTTGTTTTGCATGACGAGCGACTGTTCGCGATATTTTGCCGGAGTAAGACCGGTCTCAGCGACAAACTGGGAATAGAATGTGGTCATTGAGTTGAACCCGAGATCCGTGGCGAGCTGCTTGATCGGAATATCATCCTTGAGATCGGCGAGTCGCCTGACAGCTTCTTTAATCCTCATGCTGTTGATGAATTTGGTAAACGTCATTCCGTATGAGTCGTTAATCACATATGAAAGATATGTTCGGTTCGTGCCGATCATCTTGGCAACTTTGTCTTTGTTGATGTTGTTGGTTGTATACACTTGCGGATTAAGCATCAGACTTTCAAGCCGCATCTTTATATCGAGGTATTTATCGTTGGAAAGCGGGCTCTGCTGAGGATGAAGCTCCTCGGCGGAAAGCAGTTCCTCGGGTGTATCTATCTCATTTTCTTTTACCGTTTGCAATTTTTGCTCAAGTTCGCTGATAGTTTCGTGGAGCGCCTTCTCGGTCATTGCGGCTTTCCCTGTCTGCTTGACTATGGCTTTGTATAGTTTTGACTTTTTATGATACTGTACATACAGCACTATTGTAATTAATACAAGAATAATGATGGCTATAAGGATGACGGTTTTCTTCTTTGCCTTTTCAAGACGGAGCTGGGTGTTTACAATAGCGTTTTCCGCGAGTTCCATGTCATAATGGCTTTTCAGGGTGCGGTATTCCTACTTGCTGTCGTTCTGAGCCTCGAATTCACTGGCTTCCATGTGTGCTTGTGAGTATTCACCGGCTTTATCCTTGTGACCGGCTGCCAAGTGGGCATCGGCCAATGATTTCAAAAGAGCCGGCTTGAAGTAGAGGTCCTCTTCTTTCTTCATTTTTTTCTCAGCTGCCTCGAGCACCAGGATGGCGTTAGCATAGTCTTTTTTTTGAATGAGAAGTTTTGAGTAGCATATTGAAGTTTTGATGAAGGTCTGGAGCGTCACTCCGTTGGAGTATTTCATTGCCGCTCTCATATTGCTTTCTGCCACATCATGCTTGCCAAGTATGCGCATGGTCTCTCCATAAATCATTGGAATTTGGGCATCCTCCATCTGTCCAAGTGCGGTCATTTTAAGTTCTGCCTCTTTCATCATGTTCATTGCCAGTTCGTACTCTTCTCTAAGGGCGTAGAAGAAACCGGTATATAGACACCCGATAAGTTCGATTCGCCCGAGCCCCGCCGCTTTCCCCATGTTGTAGCATTCAATGGCGTATCGCAGGCCTGTGGGATCTTCGTTCTCGAAATATATCTTGGATATATTGGCAAGAAGTGTGGAGAAGGCTTTGTTGTTTTTTCCTTTTTTTGCGGCATTGAGTCCCTTGAAGAAATAGATGAGTGCGAAGCGTCTGTTCTTTTTTATATGGAGGTAATAGTTGCCGAATCCGTTGTAGACAGCTGCAAGCATATAGTTGTTGTCTGACTTATTGCAGAGATCCTCCGCCTCGGTGAAATACTGGAAGGGGTCTTCGGTGTATTCCGGAGCGAAGACTACGCTCTGTCCCTTCATATTCAGACCCATGATTCGTGCCTCGATGCTGCGGGCTTCATTGTTCAGCTTCAGACCGAGAAGACTGTCGCCGATCACGTACGCCTCTACGAATCTCATTTCCCTCAAAGCGTTGTGTCCGCGTCGGCGCATGGATGTGATCATATCCTCCTCCTTATGGCAAAGATGTCCGAATGGAGTGCAGAATGTCATAATTATTCCGCACCCTATCAAAGCAAGTGCAGTGATGCCTAATGATAATTTGCGTTTAATCATCATCACGGAAATACAGGTAATAAACGGTTTCAATCAGTTATTTGCTTATAAAAGTCTTGGCAGAAAATTTTATGCCGGAAGACAGTCGCCCAAAATTTTACATTTAGAAGTTGTTTAGATTAATTTTTTATTAACATTTGCAGTCATATTTTGTGCGTGTCGCTTTCATCGAAGAGGCGGCAACCTTCCGGTTGGCACCGATGAGAGGGAAGGGAGACGCCAAAATAGGACGCAAAGGTTGATAAAAGAATCAAGACAACTTTATTTTTAACATTCGTAAATTAGTCTAAACAACTTCTTATTTTTAACAAGCTACTTACAAAAGTAGAAGTATGTTATAAAAACTAAAAATAAAAAATTAACAGATACGTCAAATTTGCTGTTTCTGTTATTATTTTTTGTGCTTGGAAGCCTGATTTTATAATTTTGCAGGCAGAGACGAGTATAATATATCGAGTATAATATATATTGCTTATGTGGATATTGCTTGCCGTATGTTCCGCTCTGGGGCTTGGCTTTTATGATATAATGAAGAAGCGGTCGGTACGCGACAATAATGTTCTGGTTGTGCTTTTCCTGAATACGGTGTTCGGAACTTTGCTGATGTCTCCAGTGATATTGATGGATCTTGGACATGGCGATTTAGGACTGGGCAATACATTTACGGGACATCTGCAGATTGTATTGAAAGCCGTGATAGTTTTGAGTTCATGGGTTCTGGGATATTTCTCCATCAAGCATCTGCCACTTACTATTCAGGGTCCTGTTAACGCCTCCCGACCTGTTATGGTGCTTGTCGGAGCATTGGTAATATTCGGTGAACGGTTAAATCTGCTACAATGGACAGGTTTGTTACTTGGTTTTGCTTCACTGTTTATGATCAGTAGAATAGGAGCTTCTGAAGGGTTTTCTCTTAAGAAAAGCAAGTGGCTATGGCTTGCAATAGGCGCCACACTGCTTGGTGCAATCAGTGCATTGTATGATAAATATTTGTTGCGGCATTTTGAGCCATTTGAAGTGCAGGCATGGTATTCGTTCTATCAGATGCTAATAATGGGAGTAATAGTCTTACTGTTGCGAAGGGGCTCTGATAGAGGAGGTGCATTTCATTGGAGATGGTCGATTTTAGGGATTTCTATTTTCCTTACTTCTGCCGATCTGCTTTATTTCTATTCGTTGTCTTTGCCTGATTCAATGATTTCGGTGGTGTCAATGATACGTAGGGGGAGTGTGTTGGTTTCTTTCTTTTATGGAGTAGTTGTGCTTCATGAACGTAATATCAGGAGAAAACTTATAGACCTTGGGATTCTTTTTATAAGTCTTTCCTTCCTGATTCTTGGTTCCAGTTAAGGAATCCGCTGTCCTCAATTAAAACTCTATGATAATACAAAAGAGACCTTTTCTCACGAAAAGATCTCTTTTGTGGGCGTTGACGGATTCGAACCGCCGACCCTCTGCTTGTAAGGCAGATGCTCTAAACCAGCTGAGCTAAACGCCCGATTGCGGATGCAAAGTTAAGTCAATTTTTTAAAATCCACAAATTTTTTTTGCTACTTTTGTAAAAAAATTGGGTCTTTTATTCTTTAAAACCAGTCTATTGTATAGATATTATTGAAAATGAGCAATATACAGAACATAAAAGATATCAGGATTTCAGAATTCGATTATGATCTTCCGGATGATAGAATCCCTCGGCATCCGTTGTCTATAAGGGATTCATGCAAATTGCTGGAGAGTGATTCTTCAGGAAGATTGTCGCATCATATTTTTCGTGAGTTGCCGGAACTTTTACCGGATAATTCTATGCTTTTCTGTAATGACACTCGTGTAATTAATGCACGTATATCTTTTCAGAAAGAAACGGGTTCCAGAATTGAGGTTTTTCTTCTTGATCCGATTGCTCCTAAAGATTATATCTTTATGTTTCAAACCTATGCAAAATGTAGATGGAGCTGTATGGTAGGTAATTTGAAAAGATGGAAGTCCGGGAAACTGATTAAGAGACTCAGAATCGGAGAGAGGGATGTCCTGCTTGCCGCCACCCGTCTTGGAGCGATGGATGGAAACTGTCATGAGATAGAGTTTGAGTGGGATGACCCATTTGTCAATTTCGCTACCATAATAGATGCGGCAGGATATATACCTATCCCTCCATATCTGAAACGTGCTTCGGAAGAGTCGGACAGTGAGGATTATCAGACGATTTATGCTAAGTTTAAAGGTTCTGTGGCCGCTCCTACTGCCGGTCTGCATTTTACACCGGAACTTATGCGGCGGATACGCGAACGGGGAATAGTGGTGTCACCGGTTACTCTCCATGTAGGTGCCGGCACTTTTCAGCCTGTGAAATCCGATACGATAGGCGGTCATCCTATGCATACCGAGGTGTTCAGTATTTCCCGTTCTTCAGTACTTAATATATTGGAGGCTAAAAAAGCGCGGAAAAAAGTTACGGCTGTAGGTACTACGACGGTACGTACTTTGGAGTCGCTTCCATATCTCGGAAGAAAGATTATGGATGGAGAGTTTAATGTGACTCAATGGGAGGCATATGAGAATCCGATAACTGACAATTCTTTAAAGGAAAACGGAAGCGGACTGGGTGTTATAGGTTTTCTCGAGAATATATACAGATATATGGAAGATAATGGACTTGATAATCTCACGGCTTCCACCTCCATTATGATCGCTCCCGGTTTTCACTGGAATATAGTTGATGTAATGGTCACTAATTTCCATCAGCCGCAGTCGACGCTGCTGCTTTTGGTGTCCTCGTTTTTAGAAAGAAACTTGGAGACTGAGTGTAAGTACTGGCAGTCGATATATAAGGAAGCTTTGGAGAATGGCTATAGATTCCTTTCATATGGCGATGCGTGTCTGTTTTTTCCGTTGGAGACTCATTGTGTTTGAGAGATATTCCTTATGTTGGAGGTGAGATATGAAACCGGGCGTGACAAAGCAGATGACTCTGTTCGCATAGAGGTGCCTTTGTCAAAAAGTATGGCTGCGAGGTCTCTTATACTTAATTATATAAGAGGAGAGGAGGAACCGCTTAAGATGCCGGATTGTGATGATACACGGGAACTGTCCGCCGCGATCGCCCGGCTCAGGAGATATATACCCTCTCTCCCAGACTATATGTGCGATATAAACTCTGCAGATGGTAAATATTGCGATATATATATTAAGGAGGGGTTTGATATGGGCAACGGAGGAACTTCGCTGCGTTTTTTTCTTGCTTTGGTCGCATCAATTCCAGGGGTAAGAACCGAGATCAGATGTTCCGGACAGTTGAAGTCGCGTCCATTGGCTCCATTGATAGATGTGCTTAGAAAATTCGGAGCTGAAATAGACTGTACGGAATGCGAAGGTTACGCACCTCTTATTGTCAAAGGTAATATTTTAACCGGCGGTAGAGCTGATATATCCAAAAGGATCACATCTCAATATTTTTCCGCGTTGATACTTGTCCAGTCGTTGTGGCGTGACGGGCTTATTTATGATACCGAGGGACTGGTGTCGAAACCCTATGTGTTTATGACTGAATCGATGGCTGATCACAGCGGTGTGTCTGAAATTGAATATGATTGGTCGGCGGCAGCTAATTTTTATGAGATTGCGCTTGTTACAGGATGTCAGAATATTGAAATTGGAGGATTGATCAGACCCGAGGATTCGCTTCAGGGTGATTCAAGATGCGTAGAGTTGTTTGGTAAATTAGGTGTCAATACGATTTTTAGAAAAGGGGGTGGAGTCTGTATAACTGTTGATACTGACAGAATTTGTAAGATTCGCGATTCCAAATCGCTTGTCTCTGTTGATATGGAGCAAAATCCGGATCTTGTTCCCCCTATTGCTGTAGGGATGGCTTTGGCGGGAATACGGTTTAAGTTAATGAATGTGGATACGCTGAAATATAAAGAGTCAGATAGGTTGGGGGCTTTAATCGGCGGATTGGCAAAATTCGGTCTGAAACTTACGGATAAAGGCGGATCCTTGATTTTTGATGGAGGCGAAGGTGATTTTAGGGAGGTCGAGATGATTGACTGTTGTCAGGATCACAGAATTGCCATGGCGATGGCTGCTGTCGCAGCGAAGAGTGAGGCGGTAGTTGTAGATGAAAATTGTGTTACAAAATCTTTTCCGGATTTTTTTAAGCAGATACATAAGTTGGGTTTTGTTAGTTGTAATATGACGTAGTATGACAGGAGCTTTATATATATTATTGTCACTTGTGGTTGTCGGGGCAGTGCTTTATCTTTTCGAATTAAGAAGCAGAAGGGAAAGAGCCTCCCGTAAATCCGAATCATATGATGGGGAGGGGTATGTGCCGGATTCTGATGCGGAGGACGGTGGATGTTGTGGTCAGCATCTCGTGTGCGAGAAAGAATTGCTTTCGCCATTCGGAGAGGAGGTGATATATTATGATGATGAAGAGCTTGACAGATTTGTGGGAAGAGAAGCCGACGAATATGATGCCGGAGAAGTAGAGGAGTTCAGGGATGTGCTTATGACTTTGAGAGGAGATGATCTTGCCGGATGGGTAAGAAGTATCACGCAGCGAAGAATTGAATTGCCTGTGGAGATACGTGAGGAGCTGCTTATGATGGTAAGAGAGCGGCGTGGAATAAAGTAAAATGATAGAAACGGCAATATTTAATTAACATATCGAAATATATTTTAACATTTGTTTAAATTAACTATTTTCAATTAGTTAACAGCAAAGTTTTCGGGGAAACACAAGTTTTTTGCAGAAATATTTGCGTAGCGTAAGAATTAGCTATAACTTTGCAACCGCAAAAGGGAAAACGGCACGGCAATGAAGAGCTGAAATCCTTCATGGAGACAGAGTCCCGGAAGCATAAGCACGATGAAATAATGCCACAAGACAAAGCAGCGCGGTGCACTGATCAAGTGCACCGGGAAAGATACAAGGAACAATAATTATGAGACTTTATCAATTCCGA
>CAJTWL010000031.1 GCA_910579845.1 uncultured Muribaculaceae bacterium
TTTGTCAAGGACTTGCATTTATAACAAGTAATTAAGCTGCGAATTTAAGGTATATAGCGATAATACAAATACGATAATTGTTGATGATGCATCTATTCCCTCCGGAAGCCAGATAAACGAATATTTTACCGGAAGTCTGATGAATAATTATATCAGGGAGCACACGGCTCAGATAGATTATTCACTGCCGTTCGGCAAGGATGATAATCAGATATTTGAAACGGGGGCAAAATTAATTATGCGCCATAATTCTACTTACTCATTCACTCAATATGGAAAAACTGAACAGGATGCAGAAATTGATAAGAATGCAACCACCGAAATGAATCAGAATCAGAATGTGTCTTCTTTGTATGCCACGTATACCGGGACATTTGGTAAAATAAACGCAAGTGGAGGTGTCCGTTACGAGCATACAGATATGGGAATGGAGAATCTCCTTGACAGCAGAGACAAGTTCTGGCGTTCATTGAACGATATCGTTCCGAATGCTGCAGTATCTTATGTGTTTTCTCCTGCATCCAATTTAAGACTGGCTTATCAGATGAGAATATCCAGACCTTCTTTGTCTCAGCTCTCTCCATATCGGTTCTCTTTTACCGAAGATATGGTACAACAGGGAAATCCGGACTTGAGCAGTGAAAAGAATAATACTATATCATTGAAGTATTCGAATTTTACACCTTTGATTGGCGGAAATATAGGGATAGAATATTCCCAGACAAGTAATGCAATATCCGATTATGCAATTTGGGAAGATGGCAGGCAGGTTTATACATATGCCAATATCGGTTCGAGAAAACGTGTTGCTTTAAACGGATTCCTTATGTATAACATATCTTCAAAAATGACTCTTAATATCAGTGGATCAGTGTCATATACCGACTTAAAAGCCAAATCATTAAATCAGTCCAATTCCGGTTGGGGTGGAAATTATAATGTGAACTGGAATTATACTATGCCGGGAGACGTGAAGTGTTATGCATATGGGGGGCAGGCTGTACATATGGTCAATCTGCAGGGCTATTTCTCAGGATGGTATTATTATGGTCTCGGATTCTCAAGAGATTTCCTTAAGAATAAAAAACTTAACGTTGCAGTAAATGCTTCGAATTTTCTGACAAAATACAGTCACTTCAGAAATGTCGTAGAGACATCCGAATTCAAAAGAATTGGAAAGTCCAAGAATCAGCAGATGAATCTTAGCGTGACTTTAAGTTGGAAATTCGGTAATTCAAAAATGGAGCGTAAGAAAACGTCCAAGTCCATACAGAATGATGATGAGTCAAAATCCGGTAAATCGCAGAATGGAGGAGGCATTGGTTTATGATAAACGAATCAGATATAATTAATTTGAAGTCGCAATTGTTAAAGGGGACTCTGGAATATTGTGTGTTGCTTATTCTTAGCAGTGGAAAGAATTATGCCACTGAAATTTTCAGAAGATTGAAGGATGCATCAATCGATTCTTCTGAAGCGTCCATATACACACTTCTGAAGCGTCTGAACAAAGAGAATAAGGTTGAATATGAATGGGAGGAATCTCCATTTGGTCCACCACGTAAATATTTTAAATTAACTGAAACCGGACGTGTTTATCTCAAATTGATAGATAAGACATGGCGTGATATGACTGATTCCATAATGAAAATTGAAAACTCTTGAATTAAAAAACTATAATCTCACATTCCCCGTCTCCTCTTCAGGAGATCAACATTTTTATGTCAACTGCCTTCTTAAAAGGGATTTTTTTGTAATTTTGTAAAAGAAACTGTTAGTAGTGAATCCCATATATTGATAAGTATGTTTAAGAAATTCTTCTCTAAAAAGAAAAAGGAAACCCTTGATAATGGCTTGCAAAAAACCAAAGAAGGGGTATGGAGTAAGATATCGCGTGCTGTTGCCGGTAAGAGCACAATTGATGATGATGTGCTTGATAATCTTGAAGAAGCTTTGATTACAAGTGATGTCGGTGTTGACACGACCTTGAAGATTATAGAAAGAATACAGGATCGGGTGGCACGTGACAAATATATGGGTACAGCTGAGTTGCGTAGTCTTCTATGTGAGGAAATTTCGGATTTACTTGAGAAATCGGAGACTGATTCTCTTGCTGATTTTGAAATACCGTCTGATAAGAAGCCATATGTGATTTTGGTGGTCGGTGTAAATGGTGTAGGGAAAACTACTACAATAGGTAAACTTGCATATCAATATAAGTCAGCAGGATATAAAGTAATGTTAGGGGCTGCCGATACATTCCGGGCCGCTGCGATTGAACAGCTTGATATTTGGGGAAGCCGTATAGATGTGCCTGTAGTAAAACAGAAGATGGGAAGCGATCCGGCTGCTGTAGCTTATGATACATTGTCATCTGCCGTAGCTCACGATATGGATGTTGTGATTATTGATACTGCCGGTAGATTGCACAATAAAACCGGTCTTATGAATGAGTTGACTAAAGTCAGGAATGTTATGCAAAGGGTTGTTCCCGATGCTCCGCAAGAGATTCTTCTGGTGCTTGACGGATCGACAGGACAGAATGCTTTTGAGCAGGCTCGTCAGTTTGTAGCCGCAACAGAGGTGAATAATCTTGCTATAACCAAATTGGATGGAACTTCCAAAGGCGGCGTCGTGATAGGAATAAGTGATCAATTTAAGATTCCTGTTAAATATATAGGTCTTGGAGAAGGAATTGAAGATATTCAGATTTTCCATCCAAAGGAGTTCATACAATCACTTTTTGGAGATTCAATATAATTGAATTTAAGAATGAGAAAGAATCATATCGATATAATATCTATGGGATGTTCAAAAAATCTCATAGATTCAGAAAGAATTATAAAGAGACTGGATGCCAAAGGGTATTCAGTCTCTCACAATCCGGAGGTTCCTGATGGTGAGTATGTAGTTGTAAATACCTGTGGATTTATAGCTGATGCAAAACAGGAGTCAATTGATATTATTCTGCAGCTTGCTTTACTTAAGAAAGCAAAAAAAATCGGTAAGATCGTAGCAATGGGGTGTTTGACACAACGCTATATTCATGATTTGAAAAATGAGTTGCCGGAGATAGATTATCTTTACGGGAAGTTTGACTGGAATAGTTTTATTGATATTCTTCCGGATCTTAAGGTTCCTCAGGATTATAAGATCTGGGAGAGGTCTCTTACTACTCCCCCATTCTCAACATATATGAAGATCTCCGAAGGTTGTAACAGATTCTGCGCATTTTGTGCTATTCCATTGATAACCGGCAGACATAAATCTCGACCGATTGAGGAAATATTGGAGGAGACAGAGTCGCTTGTTAAAAAAGGCGTAAAGGAATTCAATGTAATTGCTCAGGATTTGTCTTCTTATGGTCTTGATTTATACGGTTCCCATAAATTAGCGGAGCTGATAGAGAAGATGGCTTGTATAGAAGGTGTGGAATGGATACGTCTTCATTATGCTTATCCCTCTGATTTTCCGGAGGATATATTGGATGTTATGGCTAAATATCCCAATGTCTGCAAATATATGGATATAGCATTACAACATATATCGGATAAAGTCCTTACTAATATGCGCAGACATATTTCCCGAGAAGATACAATTGATCTTATTGACAGGATGAGAGAGCGAGTGCCCGGTCTTAAAATACGGACAACTCTAATGGTAGGTTTCCCCGGTGAGGGTGAGACAGAGTTTGAGGAATTGCTCGAGTTTGTCAGAAACGCAAAATTTGACCGTATGGGTGCCTTTAAATATTCCGAGGAGGATGATACATGGGCTGCAAAGAATCTTGATGATGTCATTCCTGAAGATGTGAAGCAGGATCGTCTTGATAAATTGATGGAACTGCAGGCTGGGATTTCGGAAGAACTTAATAATAAGGAAATAGGAAATACTGTAAGACTATTGGTGGAGGATATAGATGGAGATATCAGAATATGTCGTTCCCAATGGGACAGTCCTGAGGTTGACATGAATTATTATGTCTCCGGATCGGATGCGAAACCTGGAGATTTTATCGATGCTGTAATCACGGCAGCAATGCCTTTTGATTTTGAAGCCAAAGCAAAATAACACGCTCTAACAATGTTTGACAGTCTCGTTGCTTACAGATACCCCGACAATGATGGAATAAGATGTTTTGAGGGAGAATTAAGGCAAGGTTTAAGCAAAGGTTTTGTAATTTCTCAGTTTATCAGTAAAAAAGAATGCTTTCAGACAATTGCCGATTTGAAGCAGATCAGTGCCGAGGAGTTGGATAAGCGCATATATGATCTTTTGTCGACCGAGGATTATTCTGATGCGGAATCCAATATTCCTGTTGAATCAACTGCCGAAAAGGATTATTTCTATGAGGTCAATTCAATTATTGATGAACTTGGTGATAATCCGCAAGAAAAAACTATAGCCTGTCGTCAGATTGTATCATTCGGAAAATTAGATGTCATAAAAACATTTAATACGCTTTGTGATAAATATCCGGACGCCTTTGTATTTCTATTCTGTGCTCCGTCTTCCGGTGCCTGGATAGGAGCCTCGCCTGAGTTGCTTCTGCAGGCTGACAATTCCATTTTAAGCAGTTATGCACTTGCCGGAACACGCCCTTATGCTGCCGGTATTGAATGGGACGATAAAAATATTAAAGAGCACCGTATAGTGGCGGATTATATTTTCAATAAATTCAAATCAATTGGAATTAAACCGGAATCAACTTCTATAATGTCACGAAGGGCTGGAAATGTAGAGCATCTTTTTAAAAGAATATGGGGCAATCTTGAAAATATGGATAAAAAATTCTTACTGGATGATTTACTGGAAGATCTCTCCCCTACACCTGCGTTGTGCGGTATGCCTAAGAAGGAATCAATGGAACGAATCAATAGACTTGAAAAATTCAAGCGTAGATTCTATGGAGGATTTTGCGGTATATACGAAGATTGCAATAAATTTAGTTTCTATGTAAATTTAAGATCCCTTTGCTTCGATAATACCCATTGTTGCATATATGCAGGTGGAGGAATAACTTGTCAGTCAGATCCTGGGATGGAATGGAATGAGACTGCGTCCAAGGCGGCTGGCATACAGTCAAGCTTATGTTTTTGCTAAGAAATATGCCTGTCGAGAAATCGGCAGGCATATGATATATAAAGCTTATTGATATTCAATCGCTTAATTTTGTACGCTCAAAATGAGCTTTTTCCAATTGTCGTTCAACATAATTTTCATCTACGACAATTTTCTTCTTTTTTGAAGAAGGCGCTTCGTACATGGCGTCTACCATTATTGTTTCCACAATTGATCGTAATCCGCGTGCTCCCAATTTATATTCTATCGCCTTGTCGGTTATAAGATCAAGCGCTTCCGGTGTAAATTCAAGCTCTGCACCGTCTATTGCAAACAGTTTCTTATATTGGCGTGTTATAGCATTCTTTGGTTCTGTCAGAATCCGCAACAATGCATTCTTGTCAAGAGGATCGAGACTCGTAAGAATAGGAAGTCTACCTATAATCTCGGGTATTAAACCGAAACTTTTAAGGTCCTGAGGCATGACATACCGCATAATATTCTCTCTTTGTTCCTTCTTGCTTTTCTCATCATGTCCGTATCCCACAACATGGGTGTTGAGGCGAGAAGCAATTTTTCTTTCAATTCCGTCGAACGCTCCTCCGCAAATAAACAGGATATTTTTAGTGTCTACGGGAATTAATTTCTGTTCCGGATGTTTGCGTCCGCCATTAGGAGGAACAAGTACTGTACTGCCCTCAAGCAGTTTAAGAAGACCTTGTTGAACTCCCTCTCCACTTACATCACGTGTAATGGATGGATTAGCACTTTTACGTGCTATCTTATCAATCTCATCAATAAATACAATCCCTTTCTGAGCCTTTTCTACATCGTAATCACAAGCCTGCAACAAACGGGTCAACAATGATTCGATATCCTCTCCTACGTAGCCTGCTTCTGTCAAAACTGTTGCATCCACAATCGTAAATGGAACATCGAGAAGCTTTGCAATTGTCTTGGCTAAAAGCGTTTTACCTGTCCCTGTCGGTCCGACAAGAATAATATTGGATTTATCTATCTCTACATCATCATCGTCTTCCGTTTTTGTATCGTTTATGCGCTTGTAGTGGTTATAGACGGCAACTGATAAATATTTTTTTGCTTCGTCCTGACCTATAATATATTGGTCAAGAAATCTATTTATCTCTTTTGGGGTCGGTATTTTATTAATGCTTTTGGTTTTTTTGCCTTCTTTTGCAGCCTTTCTATCCTGTAGCTGCCTGTCACGGGTCTCATCTATGAAACCGATACAGTCGGTACAAAGATTAAGACCGTCAAGCACCTGAACAACAGGTGTCGATACGCTGTCGATTGCTCCGCACATCGAGCATCTCAAACCATTGTTTTTATTTGCCATTCTTATTTTTTAGTGTTGACTAAAATCTTGTCAATCATTCCATATTCCTTAGCTTCAGACGCAATCATCCAATAGTCGCGGTCCGAGTCTGCCTCAACTTTTTCAAAAGGCTGACCTGAATGATCGGAAATAATCTTGTAGAGTTCCTCCTTCAGTTTAAGTATCTCGCGTGCCGTGATTTCTATATCTGATGCCTGACCTTGTATACCACCCATCGGCTGGTGAATCATTACACGTGAATGAGGAAGTGCAAAACGTTTACCATGCTCTCCTGATACAAGCAGTACTGCGGCCATAGATGCGGCCATACCGGTACAGATGGTTGAAACATCAGCATTGATATATTGCATGGTATCATAAATACCGAGACCTGCATATACGGAGCCACCGGGTGAGTTGATATATAGCGATATATCTTTTTCCGGATCTACGGAATCAAGGTATAGAAGCTGTGCCTGAATAATGTTTGCACTCTGATCTGTCACTTGAGTCCCAAGAAAAATGATTCGATCCATCATCAGGCGGGAGAATACATCCATCTGTGTGACATTCAGCTGTCGCTCTTCCAGAATATATGGATTCATATAATCGGAAGTTGGAGTGAAAACACCTGATGAGGTCTTTTCAATATGTTTTGCATATGAATCAAGGGTCGTTGAGCTAATGCCAAGATGATTCACTGCATAATTTTTGAAATCGTTGTTCATTACAAAATAATTGATTTTTGTTAAACTAAATATCTGCATGGAGTTACTCCATGCAGATATTTAACAAATATTGTGCCAATAAGGTTATTCCCCTTTCAGTTCGTTGCGGAATAGATCATTAAACTCTTCAACATCTACTTCTTTTGCTTCAACTGTAACGTTGTCACGTATGCCGCTGTATAGTTTCATATCTGCTGTCTGGTTGTAAACCTGAGTACGGGCTTTCTCGTCTTTGAGAATGTCCTGTGCATATTTGTCAAGACTTTCAGCCGGAACATTTGTCATTCCATACTGCGCGAACTGACTCTGAGCCATCATTCTTGCCGTATTAAGAAGATCTTCTTCTGTCACTTTTAAGTCAAGTTGTGATGCAATAGCTTCTTTTTCAAGTTCCCATTCCAGTTCAGGAAGAAGACGTGTATATTCCTCATCGATATTCTCATTGTTGAGAGCCTCGTTCTGACTCTTTAAGAAATCTTTAAGAATCTCATCCGGCAGAGTGAGTTTGCCGATAGCATCCTGTACCGCTTTCTTTGCATCTATGGTGAAACGGAAGTTGGAATCGTTCTTCAATCCCTCTGCTATCATTTCTTTCAATGCCGCTTTATACTCTTCTTCATTGTGAACTTTATCTTCACCGAAGATTCCATTGTAAAACTCCTGATTGTGTTCTGCCGGTTTGAGTACAATTATCTCCTTGATGTCGAAGTTGAAGTCTCCCTTATGGTTTTCCACATCATTTTTATCGATATTCAGCATAGAAGCCATTTCAGCGGCATTAGACTCACATGTGACAGCTGGATTGAACTTCACTATATCTCCAACATGCTTGCCCTCGAATAGTTTCTTTTGATCCTCATCCTTAAAGTATTGAGGCGCGACTATTCCATTCTCGACAACAATACCGTTCTCTTTGGGTTCACCGTTCTCATCAAGTTCTGTTATAACACCTTTTACAAGGGCTGTAGCGTCTACTGTGTCTCCGGCTTCCTGTTTGCCAAAGCGACGTGTGAACTGCTCATCCTGGCGACCGATCATCTCTTCGCTTACCTTTATTGTATAATAAGGTATCTTGAGATCTTTGTTTACCTTTGTCTCAAATTCGGGAGCTATACCTACTTTGAATTTAAGAGTGAAATCAGCATCGTCAATCTTGAAATCATCATTCTGCTGTGGCACAGGATTGCCTAACACATGGAGATTATTCTCTTTGATGTAATCAAATACAGCATTACCTACTTCCTTATTAATAATGTCGTATTTTACAGCATTCCCATATTTCTTCTGTATCAGACCGGCAGGAACTTTACCCGGACGGAAACCTGGTTCTGTATGATTCTTTGCAATATCCTTAAGCTGTTTCTTTACCTTGTCTGAGTAATCTTTCTCTTCAAGTGTGACAGTAATATCACCGTTCACATCATCGATTTTTTCGAATTTAATATTCATTATTTTTATATTTTATTTTCTTTATTGTCCAATTTGGATTATTCGGTGTACAAAGTTATAAAAATTACTTTTTTATTCCAAATAGCCCTTCAGTCTGCCCGTATTATTAGCAATATCTTGGTCATATATGTTCCGTATGGTATGTGCTCTAAACGCTATTTGTAAAATTCAGTAAATACTTTTACTGTATCTTCGTGGTCGCTGACTCCGGCTGTTTCGCGCGCCGAATGCATGGCCCATATGGCATTCCCCATATCTACTCCGCTTAAATCAAGCTGAGAAGAGGATATATTTCCCAGTGTGGATCCTCCGGCAACGTCTGAATGGTTTACAAAATATTGGTATCTGACTCCTGCCTGTCGACATAATTCAGCAAAAACCGCTGCTCCCACGGAGTCTGTCATATATTTGCAATTGGCGTTTATTTTAATCACCGGTCCTCCACCTATTACCGGATGGTTTGTCGGATCATATTTCTCATTATAATTTGGATGCCATGCATGTGCGTCATCAGCAGATATCATGAATGAATTGGCAACAGCTTTGTAGAATGTGTCTTTACCGTTCTCAGAATCCAATGATATCGCCAGCCTTTCTATTATGCTTTTTAGAATTGGAGATGCCGCTCCTTGCTTTGTTCCGGATCCGGTTTCCTCGTTGTCGAAAATGGCAAGAATATTGGTAGCTGCCGATTCTCCGTTATTACATAATAGTGCTTCAAGACCGGCGAACGCCATTGACAGATCATCAATTCTTGCAGATTGGAAATACTCTTTATTCATACCAACAAGACCGGATTTCTCATAAGGATACAGGCATAGTTCATATTCGAGAATATCTTCCGGTTTGATACCAAGATGATTGGCAACTATTGACTTGACAGCTCCACCCCGGTTTTTCATATCTGCTATCTCGTCTTTGGAGAAATATCCCAATACCGGCTTCATATCTTTCTGTACCGACAGAGTATTCCCTTCATTGACACCTCTGTTGAAATGAATTGCAAGATGAGGTATTGTAGCTACAGGTCTCTTGATATCAACCAATACAGTTTTAGGATGTAGATAATCATCTCCCTTCAACATGATTCTGCCTGAAATAGACAATGGACGGTCAAACCAGGTATAAAGTATACCTCCTCCGTATTTCTCTACGTTAAGACTGACAACCCCTCCGTCACCGTATATTTCTGCGTTAGGCTTTATTTTGAAACATGGACTGTCGGAATGAGCGGATATTATTCGCATCCCATTTTCTGCAAAATCCCCCTTGCCTACTGAGATTGCAAATATGGCGGAATCATTCTTTTTTACATAATATTTGCCACCCTTTACTATCTTCCATGAGTCTGTCATCTTCAGCTCATTATATCCTGCTTTATTCAGTTCTCGTTCTATGGCTGCGATCGCAAGGAAATTGCAAGTGCTTTCATCAAGCCAATTTAATAAATCTGTTATCATATTTTATAATGTAATTAGGTGGATTATAATATTCTCCTGTAGAAGTGATTTAAACTTTTTTCGAGGATAAGGTTCATTAAGATTCTGAGCAGATTCCGGTTCTTGAAGAGGGAGCATAGCGGGCTATGCAACCGATGAAAGGGATGGAAGATGCCAGAATATTGATGAAGATTGACCTCGAAGAATATATAAATTCACTTTCATTAAGTTTTCGCAAAAAGTTTAAATCACTTCATAATTAATCTACACAGTTTCTTAATTTTCTTCAAATTTATATCTTAGTTGATTTAATGGACGCATTACATTGCATAATGTCTGTGACCAATATTCCTCAAAGCTATCCTTGCATTCTTTATATGATCCTTCGAGATTCTCTCCATTTGTCTCTTTTACAGATGATATGAAGTTATATAAAGGTTGAAATATATCTGCAAGAGATTCCGAGATATTTACAGCGATAGGAGTATCACTATACTTCATATCTTCTTCGAATGTCTCCAGATATGTGTCATGATGCCCCAGAATTCTTGCTATCTTATTCCTCGTTGAATTATAATATTCCTCATCAATATAGGATGACATGAACATATAATCTTCACTTGCTATGATGTCATCCGATGATATTGTGGCAAAGTCAAGATAAAGTCTTGGGAGAACATTGGTTATGTTCTCTATGAACTCGGATTTTTCACATTCAAGACAATTCTCAATGTGATAGCAATAACTTGCCGCATCAGCAACAATTGCCATCAACTGTGTCTTTATTTCAGTTTCATTCATTTATAAAGTTTGTTCTTGTCAATATATTCTGAAACTTTTTCCGGAAGGAAAAAGTTGAGTCGTTTGTTATTTTTTATTGCTTCTCGTATAAATGTAGAAGATATCAGCATTTGGGGGGCGTTATCCAGAATGATTATATTGGGATTGTTGAATGGATCTTTGATAATATAACCCGGACGAGGATAAACTATGATTTTATACTCTTCGATAATCTTTTTATAATCTCTCCATTTATCAAAAATAAGGAAATTGTCAGATCCTATTATAAGGTAGAAATCATGTTCCGGATAAGTTGCTTTAAGTTCCGAAAGAGTCCGATATGTAAAGGATGGTTCCGGAAGATTGAGTTCAAAATCCGAGGCCTTAATTCCCGGACATTGATCTGCAACTATACGCACCATATTAAACCGATCTTCATCTGAGGCATCTGTATTCCTCTTTAACGGATTTCTACGACTTGCCATTAGCCAGACTTCGTCTAGGTTTTCCCATTGAAGCACATAATTGGCGAGCATTGCATGCCCCATGTGAATAGGATCGAAACTTCCGCTGAAAACACCTATTTTCATTTAGTAGCAGTATTTTGCCTGTGAACTTCTTGAAGTATATACTCTAAAAATCTTTGATTAATAGGTTTATCTAAAGCTTAATTACACTCGATATAATTTTTGATGGCTTTTGTAACAGAATTTACAGCCTCATCCAGATTGTCGTTTACAATGATAATATCAAATTCCTGGGAAAACTGCATTTCGTATTCTGCTTTTGACAGTCGTTTGTTTATTGATTCCTCAGTGTCGGTACTACGGTTTCTTAATCTTTTTTCCAGAGCCTCAATTGATGGAGGCATAATAAATATAGTCAAAGCGCTTTCTCCGAATTTTTGTTTAACGTTCAAAGCTCCCTTGACGTCAATGTCCATTATCAGATTCGAATATTCTGATTCTGTTATTCTTGTCACCTCGGATTTTAATGTTCCGTAGCAAGTCCCGGCATATACCTCCTCCCATTCGACGAATTCATCTTTGTCAACTTTTTCTTTGAATTCATCTTGTGTGAGAAAATAATACTCTTTGCCATTGTTTTCGTTGCCTCGAGGTTGTCGGGATGTCGCTGAAATGGAAAATCTCAGATTCAGAGATGGATTATCCATCAGCCGATTAATTATTGTAGATTTGCCAGAACCGGAGGGAGCGGATAGTACAATGATCTTGCCTTTTCTCATAAAACATTTAATATTTGTTCCTTGATCTGTTCCAGCTCATCCTTCATTTTAACCACTATTTTTTGCATGCCGGCATTGTTGGATTTTGATCCGAGTGTATTGATTTCTCTGCCAATCTCTTGGGCAATGAAACCGAGTTTTTTCCCTTGACCCTGTTCCGGAATATCTGCTTCATTACCTAATGTTTCAATGAAATAGTTAAGATGGGATCTAAGTCTTAATTTCTCTTCATTGACATCAAGTTTCTCAATATAAAATATCATCTCCTGTTCAAGTCTTCCCTGTTCATATTCTATTGAGGTAAGTTTGGAAAGCTGTTCTTCAAGACGTTGTTGTATTTTGGGGATTCGTTCCTTTTCAAACGGTTCTATATCATTAAGCAAAGAGTTGATGTTTTCAATTTTTAATTTAAAGAAGTCGTACAATTTCCCTCCTTCCTGTATGCGGAATTCCCGTAGATTCCGGTATGCTTCTTTTACACATTCTATTAGATTGGCATAATCATCTTCTCCTACTGTAACCGGTTCATTGTGTAAAGCTTCAGGCATACGCATCAGAATCGAGTACCAATCAGAAGGAGATTCGATATCCAGTGCTACAGCCATTTCTTCAAACTGTTTCTTGTAGTTTTTTAATAACGGAATGTTTATAGTTGCTGTTATTTCGGATTCAGAATTCTCAACTGTAATTGTGAGATCAGTCTTTCCTCTCTCCATTACCTTGGCAAGATAATTGCGTATATCGATCTCTCGTTCACGAAAAATTGCCGGGATTCTGGCTGACAGGTCAAACTGCTTGCTATTGAGTGATTTTATTTCTACTGTGATTTTTCGTAAGGAGGAGGATGTTTGGCTTTTTCCATAGCCGGTCATCGACTGAATCATTGCTTGAATTACTTTTATAGTGTATTGTTTCAATTCAGACTTTTTTCAAGTCCGAGTATATATGCAAAAATACAAAATTTTATATGATCCTCAAATCTTTTGATGAATTTTGTGTTGTATCTACGTATTGTCTTGACTTTACGGTATTTTTTACGGTATCTTTTCTGTTATATTTTACATTATCATATATGAGGGATTTTGAATTTAGACTCATATTTGTTATTTTTGCTTGTTATGGATTTTCAACTTACTTCACAATATAAACCTACGGGAGACCAACCTGAAGCCATTGCGGAATTAAGCAAAGGAGTTCTTGAAGGAATCCCGCAGCAGACTCTTATCGGTGTAACAGGTAGCGGAAAAACATTCACAATGGCTAATGTCATACAGCAGGTGAAACGCCCCACTTTGATCCTTTCGCACAATAAAACTCTTGCTGCTCAATTATATTCTGAATTTAAAAATTTCTTTCCTGAAAATTCGGTACAATATTTTGTAAGTTATTATGATTATTATCAGCCGGAAGCTTACATCCCATCTTCTGACAAATATATTGAGAAAGACTTGATGATCAATGACCGGATAGAGAAACTGCGGCTATCTACTGTTGCGGCTCTCCTTTCCGGAAGAAGGGATGTGATAGTGGTTTCAAGTGTCAGTTGCATTTATGGTATGGGAAATCCGGAAGATTTCTCACAGACTGTAGTGAGGATATCCAAAGGTGATAAAATTTCGAGGAATGCATTTTTAAGAAAGCTGGTTGATTCTTTGTATTCCCGTACAGAACTTGAATTAAAAAGCGGTCAATTTAGAGTTAAAGGTGATACTGTGGATATCCTTCTTTCATTTGAGGATATACAATTGCGCGTTACTTTCTGGGGCGATGAAATAGAGTCGATCCAGACTATAGATCCGGAATCAGGTTCTGTTCTTACAGAACTTGAGGGATTCAATATATATCCGGCTAATATATTCGTATCATCTAAGGAAAACACATTTAGAGCTATAGATCAGATATCCATTGATCTGGGCACTCAATGTGAATTCTTTCGAAAGGAGGGTAAGATTCTTGAAGCTGAGAGACTTAAAGAACGGGTAACTTATGATCTTGAAATGATTAAAGAGCTTGGTCATTGTAGTGGGATAGAGAACTATTCACGCTATTTCGATGGACGTGAACCGGGTATGCGTCCTTTCTGCCTTCTCGATTATTTCCCTAAAGATTATCTGACAATAATTGATGAAAGTCATGTGACGTTACCACAGATAAGGGGTATGAATGGTGGTGATCTGTCAAGAAAAATGAATCTTGTCGAATATGGATTCAGATTACCGGCTGCTATTGACAATAGACCGTTAAAATTTGATGAGTTTTCTTCTCTTACAAATCAGGTCATATATGTAAGCGCGACTCCCGGAGATTATGAATTACAACAGACCGAAGGTATCTTTACAGAACAGGTTATTCGTCCTACAGGACTGCTTGATCCTGAGATTGAGATAAGACCTACTATGAATCAGATTGATGATCTTATGGAACAAATTCATGAGCGCATTGAAGCTGGAGAACGAACTCTTGTTACAACTCTTACCAAACGTATGGCTGAGGAGCTGAATGACCATCTCATAAAGTGGGGTGTAAGCAGTGCGTATATTCATAGTGATGTGGATACTCTTGAACGAATACGGATACTTGAGGATTTGAGACAAGGAGTGTATGATGTGTTGATTGGAGTCAATCTTCTGCGGGAGGGTCTTGATTTGCCACAGGTAAGTCTCGTTGCTATTCTTGATGCAGACAAGGAAGGATTTCTTCGCAATCACAGATCTTTGACACAGACCGCAGGTCGCGCCGCCCGTAATGTACACGGGAAGGTTATAATGTATGCTGATAAAGTTACAGACAGTATGCGGCGCACAATTGACGAGACAAACAGAAGACGTGAGAAACAAATAAAGTATAATGAAGATAACGGTATTGTTCCTACTCAGATAATCAAGACATCCGGTAATGATCTTATCGAAATTTATGACAAGTCTTTGAATTCAGTAAATACTGATTCTTCTGCAAGTAAACAGAAGAATGTATTAAGAAATACAAAATCAGGGAAGCCTGGTAAATCCGTACTTGCTGAACCTCGTCCATATATTGAAGAAGAATTCAAATCAAATATCGCAGCGGATCCGGTAATAAGTTATATGAATGCCGAAGAAATCGAGAAACAAATCGAGACCATCAGTTCCCGTATGGTTGCCGCCGCTAAACGGACAGACTTCATAGAAGCCGCCCAACTACGTGATGAGATGCTTAAGATGAAAGAGCGTCTTGAGAAGGTCAGAGAAACGGTGCATAATATTTAGGCTGATGAGTTCTACTTCTAAAGATATGTTTCTTCCGACTTCTAAAGACGAAATGGTTCGTCTGGGTTGGGATCAGGCAGACATTATAATCTTTTCCGGAGATGCTTATGTGGATCATCCAAGTTTCGGCGCGGCTGTAATCGGAAGGACTCTTCAGAAAGCCGGTTATAAGGTGGCGATTGTACCTCAGCCAAACTGGCGGGATGATCTCCGCGATTTCAGGAAACTTGGGAAACCGAGGTTATTTTTTGGCGTTTCTGCCGGAGCCATGGATTCAATGGTGAATCATTATACCGCTAACAAACGTCTTCGTCATGATGATGCTTATACTCCTGGTGGAAAACACGGAATGCGTCCTGATTATCCGACTATAGTCTATTCTTCCATTCTAAAGGAACTCTATCCCGATGTACCTGTAATTGCCGGCGGTATTGAGGCATCATTGAGAAGAGTTTCCCATTATGACTATTGGCAGGACAGACTTCGTCCATCTATACTGTCAGACTGTAAAGCGGATATGTTGATTTACGGTATGGGAGAACGTACTATCGTAGAGTTGGCAAAAAAACTTGAAAATGGAATTTCTATTCAAGAAATTAAAGAGGTTCCTCAGACTGTGTTTTTTTCCGATGAGACTCCCTCATCCGAAGACATCATCCTTTCAAGTTATGAAAAATGTCTTAAGGATAAAAGATTGCAGTCTCTGAATTTCAGACATGTCGAGGAAGAATCCAATAAATACAAAGGGAAAATAATATGGCAATATACGTCTGGCAAATGGATAAAGATCAACCCTATGTATCCTCCGATGACAGAAGAAGAGATAGATGCGACATTCGATCTTCCTTATACCCGAATGCCTCATCCGCGCTACAAGGGTAAGGAGATTCCGGCTTATAATATGATCCGGCATTCTGTTTGCCTGCATCGGGGATGTTTTGGAGGATGTGCATTCTGTACAATATCAGCACATCAGGGTAAATTCATTGCATCCCGGTCTAAAGCTTCTATATTGAAAGAGGTTGAGAATATAGTAAGGATGGATGATTTCAAAGGATATATATCCGATCTCGGTGGTCCGTCTGCAAATATGTATAAACTTGGTGGGATAAATAAAAACATATGCATGAAATGTGTAAAACCATCATGTCTGCATCCGTCGGTCTGTCATAATCTTGACACGGATCACACTCCTTTGATCGATATTTACAGAAGTGTCGATTCTATGCCGGGAATCAAGAAATCATTTGTTGGAAGCGGTGTAAGATATGATCTGTGTATGCATGTCGCAAAAGATGCCGCTGTCAACATGATCAACCGACAGTATATGGAGGAGCTTATACGTAATCACGTAAGCGGAAGACTTAAGGTCGCTCCCGAACATACGTCGGAAAATGTGCTTGACATTATGCGTAAACCATCTTTTTCATTGTTTAGGAAATTTAAGTGTATTTTTGATAATGTCAATGATAAATATAAACTTAATCAGCAACTGATACCCTATTTCATCTCTTCTCATCCCGGTTGTCGGGAGGAGGATATGGCTGAATTGGCTTGTATTACAAAGAATCTTAATTTCAGGCTTGAACAAGTCCAGGATTTTACACCGACTCCAATGACTGTCGCTACAGAAATTTATTATTCCGGAATACATCCATATACAGGAGAAAAGGTTTATACTGCCAGATCCGATAGACAGAAACTTGAGCAAAGACAGTTTTTCTTCTGGTACAAACCGGATGCAAAGGCTGGGATTATTAATTCTCTGAAAAAAATTCATCGTCCTGATCTTATAGAGCAATTATATCCATTTAAACGAGGTACGGTCAGACGAGGGAAAAGATGATAGATGAGGTTGTGCTGATATTAACGAAATGTAATTAACCAACATTAACCAACAATAAACCATATGAATAAAACCATACTTGCAATGTGCGCATTATTGGTTCCCGTAGCTTTGGCGGGATGTAAAGAGAATGAGGAAAATTCGGATAAAATTATTGAGAAACCGAATATTAAGATTGTTGACGGAATGCTCACACCGGAAGTCCTTGAGGCTTTTGGTCGTGTCGGCGCTCCGGTAATATCTCCGGATGGTAAAACAGTTGCTTTCACCTTGTCCTATGAAGATATTGAGTCAAATAAGTCAAATGCAGAAATTTATACCATTCCTGTTGAGGGCGGAGAGCTGAAACGGTTGACAAGTTCGGCTAACTCGGAAAGCAATCTGCAATGGATTGAAGGCGGTAAAAAAATTGCATATCTGAGGTATGATAAGGAAACAGAGGCTCAGCAATTGTTTGTAATTGATATAGAATCCGGAAAGTCTGAAAAAATAAGTGAAGTGAAAAACGGAATAGAATGTTTTGTTATTTCTCCGGTCGAGGACAAGATTGTTTACGCCAGCCCCATTGATGCTTATAATAAAGATGAGGAATTGTTCAAAGATCTACCGATGACAACCGGTAGAGTCGTTGATGATCTGATGTATAAACATTGGGATGAGTGGGTAACAAAGATTCCACATCCATTTGTGGCTGATTTTGCAAATAACAGAATATCTAATGAAAAGGATATTATGGATGGTGAACCATTTGAATGCCCGATGCGTCCATTCAATGGAGCGGAGTCTTTTGCATGGTCGCCGGATGGAAAAACATTAGTATATGTTTCCCGAAAATTAAAGGGTATGGATTATGCTTTTTCCACAGACAGTAATCTTTACTCATATAATACCGAGTCCGGCAAAACCGAGAATCTTACACAAGACATGCCGGGATATGATACGGACCCTATGTTCAGTCCCGATGGTAAGCAGATAGCATTTCTGTCAATGGCTACTGCTAAATATGAGAGCGACAAGAAACGTCTGATGCTATTGGACGTGCAGACAAAGAAGATGCGAGATCTCACGGAGAATTGGGATTATTGGCCTGAACAGTTTTCTTGGGCTCCTGATGGCAAATCGATTCTTTTCTCAGCATATTATGAGGGAACCGCGCCTATATTCAGTATGGATGTGCAGACATGTCGGATTGATACAATAGCTGATGGCATTTGTGATTATGCTTCCATAACTGCACTTTCTGCAAATTCGGCTGTAGCATTGAAACATTCCATGAGAAGCCCTAATGAAATCTGTTATGTGTCAAATGGTAAGGTTCGGGATATCACAGAAGTCAATAAGGATTTGTTGTCACAACTTAAATTGGGAGATGTCAAAAAGGTTATGGTTCCCACTTCAGATGGTAAACATATGACATGTTGGGAAATATTGCCACCTGATTTTGACCCGAATAAAAAATATCCCGCTATTCTTTATTGTCAGGGAGGTCCGCAGCAGGCGGTGAGCCAGTTCTGGAGCTACCGTTGGAATTTTATGATTATGGCGGCGAACGGATATGTTGTTATTGCACCAAACAGACGTGGCTTGCCAGGTTTTGGAACTGAATGGAACCGTCAGATTTCTGGAGATTACGGCGGTCAGAATATGCGTGATTATTTTTCTGCTACTGATTATATAAAATCCCGCTCCTACGTGAATGCCGATAAAGTTGGCGCTATAGGTGCAAGTTACGGAGGATTCTCCGTTTATTGGCTTGCCGGTCATAATGATGGACGCTTTGCCGCATTGATAGCCCATGCCGGTATTTTTAATCTGGAAGCACAATATCTCGAAACCGAAGAGATGTGGTTTGCCGATTTCGATTTAGGTGGTCCGTGGTGGGATAAGTCAAATGCCGTTGCTCAGAATACATATGCAAATTCGCCACATAGATTCGTTAATAAATGGACTGCTCCAATGTTGATAACTGTCGGGGAGCTTGATTATCGTATTCTCGCTTCTCAGGGCATGCAGGCTTTTAATGCTGCCAAGATGCATGGTCTTGAGGCTGAAATGTTGGTTTTCCCGGATGAAAACCATTGGGTTTTAAAACCACAGAACGCTATACTCTGGCAAAGGGTGTTCTTTAGATTCTTAGATCGATATCTGAAGGATAATAAATAATTTTAAGAGTGTGTTTACTTTTAAATGATTTTAGCACAGACAGAGACTTCGGAGGGATTTTTCAAGATTCAGGAGGGAGCATAGCGGGCTATGTGACCGAATGAATCTTGGGAAAGCACCCGAAGTATCGTTTGTGATGAAATCAAAAATTCAGATACTCTTTATTAATGTTTAATTTGGTTTAAAAGTAAACATACTCTAAGATACTCTGCATTCTTCCTCTCCCCTTACCTACTTTTATCGTATTAAAAGATATTGATATGCGGTTATCTCAACTTTTACCGGGCGAGAGCGGTATAATTACTAAAATACTTGGTCATGGCGCGTTTAAGAAACGTGTGATGGAGATGGGGTTTGTCCGGGGAAGAGAGGTCAGAATGGTACTCAATGCTCCGTTACAGGATCCAATTAAATATGCCTTGATGGACTATGAGGTATCTCTTAGAAAGGCAGAGGCGGAATTAATTGAAATAGTGCCGCTTGATGATTGGGAGAAATCATCGATAAATATTGGAATGGAAACCGGACTGCATGATTATCAGGGTATTGACAACGTGCGTAAGGATAAAATCATAAATATTGCACTCTTGGGTAATCCCAACTGCGGGAAAACCTCTCTTTTTAATTATCTTTCTGGAAAACATGAACATGTAGGTAATTATGCAGGGGTTACAGTAGATGCGAAAAGTGGGAAATTTAAATATAAGGATTATAAATTTAATATAGTTGATTTACCCGGTACATATTCTCTTTCGGCATATTCACCGGAAGAATTATATGTAATGCGTTATCTTCGTGAAGAGACGCCGGATATAATAGTAAATGTTGTCGTAGCATCCAATCTTGAAAGAAATTTATATCTCACTACAGAGTTGATTGATATGAACCGGTCTATGGTTATAGATCTGAACATGTTTGATGAACTTGTGAAAAGTGATGTAAATTTCGATTATAAGCAATTAGGTCGTATGCTTGGAGTTCCGGTTGTACCGACTGCTGCTTCTTCCGGGTATGGTGTAGACAGTCTTCTTGATACCATTATAGATGTGTATGAAATGAGGTGTCTGGATACAAGACATATTCATGTTAAGATGAGTCCGGAAATTGAAGCCGGAATTTCTTTGCTTAAGGATGAGTTTAAAAATGATAATTCCATAGCCCACCATTTCTCACCACGTTTCCATGCTATAAAATTTATGGAAAAGGATCCTGAGATTGATGCTCTTCTCAAGAACAACTCGAATTATCATGAGTGGGTAAAGATTCGTGATAAGGTATGCTCAAAAATTAAAAAGACGCTTAATGAGGATGTTGCGACTGCAATAGCCTCGGAAAAGTACGGATTTATAAATGGCGCACTTAAAGAGACAATGGAGGGATCCCTTGCCAAAGAGGAAAAATCTACAAAAATCATAGATGCTTTTGTAACCAATAAACTTTTTGGATTTCCAATATTTCTCTGCGTTATGGCAATTATGTTCTGGGCTACATTCAAGCTTGGTTCTTATCCAATGGATTGGATAGAGTTGATGGTGAGCTGGATTTCATCCAGGCTTGATTTTTATCTTGCTCCCGGTCCGTTAAAAGATTTGTTGATTGACGGAATACTTGGTGGTGTTGGCGGAGTGATTGTTTTTTTGCCAAATATTCTTATATTGTATGCCTTCATATCATTTATGGAGGATTCCGGATACATGGCAAGAGTGGCGTTTATAATGGATCGTATAATGCATAAGATGGGCTTGCATGGCAAGTCGTTTATACCTCTCGTAATGGGTTTCGGATGCAATGTCCCGGCTATTATGTCTACAAGGATAATAGAGAGTAGATCGAGCCGATTGATTACAATACTCATTAACCCGTTCATTAGCTGTTCTGCCAGAATACCAATTTACGTTTTATTAGTCGGTGCTTTCTTCCCCAATTATGGTTCATTTGTATTTGTCGGATTGTATTTGTTGGGAATTGCAATGGCGGTCATTACTGCAAAGCTCATGAGAAAGTTCTGGCTTAAGGTTGATGAGACTCCATTTGTTATGGAGTTGCCTCCATATCGGATGCCTTCTTGGAGATCGACAATGAACAATATGTGGGCAAAAGCCGCTCAATATCTGCAAAAAATGGGCGGACTCATTTTAGTCGCGTCAATTATTATATGGGCATTGTCCTATTTCCCACATTATTCTTCAAAGGATGTTCCAGTTGAATATGTAAGTGAAGTTATGGAAGGTGTTCCTGCCTCTACTGTGGAAATGTTGAATAAAGCCGAGATCGACAGAATGGTTCTTAACGAGTATCAGCAAAGCAATTCAATCATTGGAAAATTAGGAAAGTTTGTAGAGCCTGTAGTGAAACCTATGGATATGGGTTGGCAGGCATGCGTATCCTTGATAGCGGGAGCATCTGCAAAAGAGATCGTTGTCTCGACATTGGGCGTTTTGTATGTCGATGATGATAATGAGCAGTTGCTTAGCGAAAGATTACATAAACCGTCAAAGGTTACAGGGAAGAGACCTTTCACTGACGCATCCGCATTGGCATTTATGGTTTTTGTGTTATTATATTTTCCCTGTATTGCGACATTATCCGCTATAGCACGAGAGACCGGTCATTGGAAGTATGCTTTGTTTTCTGTAGTGTATAACACTTCTGTAGCATGGATATTATCCTTTATTACATATCATATTGCTGCATTGTTGTGTTAATTTGGATTTTTGGAGGGGCTGTGTATTGATTTTATTTAATCGATTAATTTTATTAATTTTGTAATTTATTAAGAAACACTTTATAAAAAATTTCGTAATAAATTTAAACAGTTTATAAGCTGTCATTAAGTATTATATGGCAAAAGATTACCCGGCTGATAAATTATGATTAGGAAAAGTGCTTTTGAACGCATTATTGGAGACGATCTCTCAGATTTATGGTATGCGCTTACGCAGGATGAAAAGCGTATAATCACAGATAATTTCCAATACAAGGAATATAAGAAGAATGAGGTTATATATTCTGAAGATGAAGTACCTAAAAACCTATATATACTTCTTAATGGTAAGGTGAAGTTATATAAAAGCGGTCTTGGTGACAGAACACAGATTCTACGCCTTTATAGACCGGTTCAATACTTCGGACATCGCGCATATTTCGCACGAGAAAGATATGTTTCATCAACTGCTGCATTTGAGTCTTCTGTTGTTGGCATTCTGCCTATGGAGATTGTAGAGAAACTTATTCATCAGAACAATGAACTTGCCATGTTCTTTATTCATGAATTGTCAAGAAGACTTGGAAATTCAGATTCCAAGATAATCAGTCTTACTCAAAAGCATATCAGAGGGCGCCTTGCAGAATCCTTGCTTCTTCTTGCTGATAATTATGGCTATGAACATGATGATGCGACTTTGAAAATTTATATGAGTAGAGAGGATCTTGCAAATATGTCTAATATGACAACCTCGAATGCCATACGGACATTAACAAATTTTGTTAATGAAAAATTGATTCTCGTTGATGGGAGAAGAATTAAAATTATCAATGAGGATATGCTTCGTAAAATCTCAATTACAGGATAAGTACACGTATTTAAGAAATTGCTTAAGATAAAACCATAAAGGCAGGCTCCAAGGTTAATTGGAGCCTGCCTTTATGGTTTTATCTTAAGCAATTTCTTATGAATCAGATAGCA
>CAJTWL010000032.1 GCA_910579845.1 uncultured Muribaculaceae bacterium
ACGCGTAACAATTAAATCGGTTCGAGCAAACGGATTGGCTGCGAATTTGAGGTATTATGCAATAAAACATAATGTTTTATTGCATAATAAATCTTTTTACTGTACTTTTTCCGAATAGAGATCTTCTCGATTTATTAGCATGAATAGGTTGAGTTTTAAATCCGGAAACACACCTATGTAAGCAATATTCTTCGATACTGACCTTCAAAACGGTCGGCAAGAAAATTATTGAACCCGATTGAGGTAGCAATATCCGTTATGGATTACTTTTACCGAGGGCGCTGTTATACTGCGGTTGGGAATGCGACTTGTCCCCAAGTCGCTAAAATACAGCCAAGCAGATCATCAAATCGCGTATCGGGAGTTTGAGACAAACTCCCCTCCCAAGCGTCAGGTTGCCCTCTCATCGACTGGCAAAACCTGCTTGAAAATATCCATCTGCTGTTGCGACAGTCAAACAGTATCACCTGTAAACTTAGAAACTGAAGTAACATTGACTTCAGTTTCTAAAAATCACACGCCAAATTTCCAAATATAAATCCGTATTTTATTGAAATAAAACCGGGTGGAGAAAAGTTAATTGAGGAAGGTGCAAAAACTTTAATGAATAAAATTCCTCATTTATTTCACTTTTTTGATAACGATAGCGCTGTTTGTTCCTCCGAACCCAAATGAATTTGAAAGAATTATATCTATCGGCATATCCACGGTTTCTTTTGCGATGTTCAGATTCCTGGCATTATCACTCGGCTCATCAAAGTTGATATTGGGTGCCACAAAACTGTTCCGCATCATCAACACACTATAGACAGCCTCACTTGCTCCTGCCATCCAGCATTCATGCCCCGTCATGGATTTTGTAGAGCTGATAAGTGCTTTCTTGCCACTGAAAAGACGGTCAAGCGCAATAGCTTCATAATCGTCTCCTTGAGGCGTAGATGTGGCATGTGCGTTTATATAATCCACCTCGTCAGGAGTTATACCGGCATCCTCCATAGCTCTTGTCATCGCTTTTATGGAGCCGTCATCACTGGGCTGGGATATGCCGCCGCCGTTTGAAGAGAATCCGTAACCGACAATCTCGGCAAGGATATCGGCTCCCCTGGCTACTGCATGATCATAATCTTCAAGAACAAGTGCGGCGGCGCCACCACTCGGAATCAGACCGTCGCGGTTACGGTCAAACGGTCGCGATGCCTTTTCCGGATCATCCATTCTTACAGAGAATGCATTCAACGCATCAAATGTCGCCATCGAGAAATAGTTTGTCTCTTGAGCGCCACCTGCAAGCACAACATCCTGCAAACCCTGTTTTATAAGCATATAGGCAATCCCTATCGAATGGGAACCGCTCGCACAAGCAGCACTTATTGTGAAGTTAACTCCCTTTAGGTGAAAAATCGTGCTCAGATTCATATTCACCGTAGAGTTCATCGACTGGAATATATATCCGGAACCGATAAGTGCCGAATCGTGCTTTTCAGCCATTATATTTGCCGCCTCGATAACGGGTTTTGCAGAGGAATCATTGCCGAATATTATACCCACCTCATTCTCTTTAAGATAATCGTCTGTTATTTTGGCTTCTTCAAACGCCTCCTTTGCAGCCATGTATGCATATTCAGCTTCCTCTGACAAGCCTACCCTGAGACGGCGGTCTATCACCCCTTTAAGTTTCGGGCGTTCCACAATCCCGGTCAAAGCTGAGCGATAGCCATATTCAAGTCGTTCTTTCTCCAGCCCCACGCCGGATTTGCCATTATATAGGGATTCCTTTACCTCCTCCTTATTCTTCCCGATGCAGGACCATATCCCCATTCCGGTTATTACAACTCTTCTACCCATCAATATAGCCCTCCGTTGATTGAAATTGTTTCGCCTGTAATATAAGAAGATTCATTGGATGCCAGAAAGGCAACAAGAGCGGCCACTTCGTCAGCTTCTCCGAAGCGACCCAGCGGGACAAGCTTTTTCAAGCTATCTTCGTCAAGATCCTTTGTCATATCAGACTTTATGAATCCCGGAGCGACAGCATTGACAGTAACCTTGCGTGCCGCGACTTCCTGAGCAAGTGCTTTCGTCGCTCCTATCAGAGCCGCCTTTGCCGCAGAGTAGTTTGCCTGTCCGGGAAGACCTTTCAGACCTGACAAAGAGGCAATATTGATAATCCGTCCATACCGTTTTGTCAACATTCCCTTCAATACCCGTCTCGTCACGTAAAAGAACCCATTGAGCGTTGTGTCGATCACGTTATGCCATTGTTGCGACTGCATGAAGATCATAAGGTTGTCTTCTCTGATCCCGGCATTGTTTACCAATACAGTTATCCGATCTTCCGGATGTTCACTTTCCCATTTTTCAAGAGCCGTATCAACAGACTCCTCCGAACTCACATCAAAAGGCAATAATTCTGCAACACCGCCATTCCCGACAATCTCATCGGCAACCGCTGTCGCAGCCGATTCATTTGAACGATAATTAATGATTATTCCAAGTCCTTGCGAAGCGAGGCGTTTGCATATCGCAGCGCCGAGTCCTCGTGATCCCCCTGTAACCAATGCAAAGTTCATGCGTCCAAATATTCTATGATGTTTGTTCGTAAATATTTTTCAGTTTCCGCCACTTCTTCATAGAAAGGAGTGTCTTCCACGAATTTCGGGCATATGGCACGGATAGCGTCATATTGTTCCCGTGTCTTGGGAGCGAGTCTGCCCGCCAGATCAAGACAATCTGTTGCCTGAGCAAGTGCGATAAAGAGGATTGACATAACTTGATAAGCATTGTCGATCACTTTCTTACATAACAAAGCGGAGTTTGTACCCATACTTACGATATCCTGGTTGTCGTTGTTGTTTGGAATACTGTGTACATAGTTAGGCATTGCCAGTGTCTGGCATTCCGCCGTTGTAGATGTAGCAGTGAACTGGCATGCCTGCATACCGTAGTTCAAGCCGAGCACACCCATATTCAGGAATGGAGGCAGTATACCATTGATTCTGTCATGGAACAGATAGTTCAACTGCCGCTCCGCTGTCATGGCAAGACGCACCATCGCTATCTTTACTTTATCCGCTTCGAGTGATATATAATCTCCATGAAAATTTCCACCATGATAAATGTTTTGTGTGGTATAATCCACTATCGGATTGTCGCAAGCCGAATTGATTTCATTTTCAAGCACCTCGGATGCATTCTTCAGTGTATCGAAGATCGGTCCGTAAATCTGCGGAATACAACGGAGAGAATAATATGCCTGTACTTTATGTTCGAAATATGAATCCTTATTCTTAGCAGGATCATACAACTCATGTTCACGTTTCTGAAGATGCCGGCTGCCATCACTTACCTCCCTTAGCCAACGGGCGATCACCTGCTGACCGGGCTGGCGGCGGCACTCATTCTCCTCGACAGACATATAATCGTCAAACGAATCGGCTATCTCATTGATCCATGCACCTGCAATTGTCGCATATTTCAGGAGATTCTCCGCATGATACTGATTGACTATAGAGACACCGGTCATCACCGACGTGCCGTTTGTTACAGAAAGACCCTCACGCACATAAATGCCCATAGGCTCAAGATTATATTCCTTGAAGACGTCCGCTGTCGGTCTCCATTCTCCTTTATGATGCACCTTACCCTCACCTATGAGACACAGAGCGATATGTGCAAGCTGAACAAGATCACCACTCGCCCCCACACTGCCGTGTTGCGGTATGAACGGATAAATCTCCTTGTTGACAAACTCCTGAAGAAGACAGATTACTTTGGGATTGATACCGGACCGCGCCTGAAGGAATGTGCCTATACGGGCAAGCATCGCAGCCTTTACCTGCATATCAGACAATGGCTCACCTGCTCCCGTGGCATGACTTCTTATTATATTATACTGCAACTCTTTCAGATGGTTATCATCCACACGCCATTGAGCCATCGGTCCGAAGCCGGTGTTGATACCATATATCACTTTATCAGTTGCAAAATTCTTCAAGAACTCATAACACTGCTCAACCCTGTCCATATCTTGTTCGGATACTGACAACTTCTTCCCATTGAACAGAATACCATATATCTCAGACAGTTTCATACTCATTCCCCCTCTCCTCTCTGCTTATCCCACAAGCATTCATAAATAAATTTTCTTATTTTACCTCCTTATCTGAAGTGATAAATATATTATTACAAAGTTACGAAATTTATTCCAAAATACTCCCTTAAATACCAATTTTTCAACATTTGTCAACAAGCTATGTCAGTCAGAACTGCCAGACGTATTCTCGGCTATAAAACTTACAATATCAGTAAGGACTGAAGGAGAAATAGTCTGTTCTATTGTGGCATACTCCTCTACATATCCGGTCTGAGCATGCTGCATCAGATGGTTGAGAGAAAGGTATTCTTTGACTGTAGCATTTTTTGCCAGCCGGCGCGCCCGCTCGGCGTTTAGGGAGGGTGGCACCTGACAGTCTTTCTCCCCATAAATTATCAGGGAGGGCACTGTCAATGTCTTCATATCGGTCTCGGGATCGTAAGCCAGAAACCACATCATCCACGGATTGGAGGGTTCAGACGACATTGCGGCTTTTATCATCTTCCCTAATTTGCGGGTATCTTCTGAATCCTCATATTGCGGATACAGGTGCTTTATAAGTTCATCCGAAACCGTTGTTTCTCCAGGGTGCTCCAGTTTATATTCCAGCATGGCTTCCACTCCCCTCTCGAAATCTTCTGCAATATCCTGCGACACACCACTCTTGATAAGAGATATCCTGTTTTGATACGCTATCGTTTTGGTGCCTTTGACCGACGGTCCTGCCACAGAAATAAGAAAGTCAAGATTGCCCGACTTCGCCGCAAGCATATACCCGATAATTCCGCCCTCGCTGTGTCCTAGCAAGCCGACCTTACCGAACCGCCTGCTCTCTTTTAGATAATCTACCACCGCCTGCGCATCAGAGGCGAAATCCGCTGTGGTTGCCGACAACACATCTCCGACAGACTCTCCGACCCCTCGATCGTCATAACGCAACGAAGCGATGCCATAGCGCGCAAGATAATCTGCAATCACAGCAAACGGTTTGTGTTCAAACAGTTCTTCATCACGATTCTGCTGACCGCTTCCCGAAACCAGGACCACAACCGGTGTGGAGGGATCAGCTTTATCAGGCACAGTCAGAGTTCCTCCAAGAATCACATCACCATGCTTTAACGTTACCTTCTCTGTTGTATATGGGAATGGAGCCACAGGAGTCTGAGGTCTCCTTGGCTTATTTTCTCCCGGACAGAGTGTCAAAGGAATAATCTTGCCCATCTGCCTGAAAGTCCCGACTATATCTTCTCCGGACAGATGCCCGGAATAATCCATCATCAGCGCAGGGACCTTGAATGCAATGGAATCCGAAGACAGATAAAGAGTCTCTCCTTCTATCCCATATGCTCCCTGATCGGGAGAATCAATAATGACCTTGGAGTCCGGACCAATATGAAACACGAGTTTTAACGACACCCCGGGAGCAACCGCCAGCTTCCCGTTCCAATCCCCTGTAATCCCTTTAGCCGCAACGGCACACAAAGCCGAGACAGCAAGCAATCCGAATATGACCTTTCTCATTATAAGTAAGTAATAAGCATTTGAATATGGTAGAAAAGGCTGTGGCATAAATTTCCATTACACCACGGCCTTTTCTATACAAAAGAATATAAGATATTATAAATCAATATCCTGTCACTTGTTTACAAGTTTAAAACTTCGTGAAGTACCGTCCTTATAACGGACAACAACAATATAAGTCTGACCATCTCCGGTTTCAGGACGTGATACTCTTATACCTTGAGGTGTAAACCAGATTTCCTCGACCACTTCCAATTCCTCTGATATTATATCTACATTGGAACTCCGGACATCTACTTTCAAATCAATATCACGGATCAGATTTCCGATTGTAGCCCTGAGAACAGCATCTCCCTTGAAAATCTCAAGGAACGATACAGATCCATTCTCTATTTTGGCATTTGCACCAAGCATTGTCCATGTCACACCGACCGGTGTGCCGATCTTGAAATCGGAGGTGACATTATCGGCGTCATCCACACCGCTGAATACCGGCTGACCGGCATAGAGCAATGCTGTTTCCACTTCTGAAAGACTTTTGAGTACCGGGAAACAATTGGTCCCAGGACTTACAAAAGCATCACCCGGAATAAGATCACACATCCCCACAAGAGTTTTTTCAACACCTGCAGCAGGTAGTGTCGACTTACAACTGGAGTCAAGCCAGTAACAATTCTCAATCATGGATGAATCCCATATCTTGGCATTCTCCACATTTATTCCGACAATAGCTCCGCATGTATCGGCGGGAGCCACTATTTTACCGGCATTGTAACAGCGATTAAGATGCAGCTTCTTATTAGTATGAGGATCGCCTACCAGACCACCGATACGAGATACTCCGGTCACACTTCCAAGATTGTAACAGTCGGTATACGTCGCTGTGGAAATTCCACCCAGACCACCTATTGCGTAACCTGAGGGATTAGCCGAAGCAGACGATATGCCTTGCTGAGTGCAGGATGTTGATATATCTCCGGTATTGAAACAACGGGTGATCGTCAAGCCTCCCGCATTTCCTGAAGCGGCAGTCAGAGAACCTGTTATGCCACCTACATGGCATCCTGTGGCAATGACATCGCCTGAATTCCATGTATCCGTGATTGACATGTTGGCAGCCGAATTGGAACCCATAATGCCACCCACTTTCATCTGGCCCTCAATGACGCCGGTGTTGTAACAACGCTCAATTGCAGAAAGATTGCCTCCGGACGCTATCAGGCCTCCTATCATCGATGACTTTCCGGAAACTTTCCCGGTGTTGTAACATTCATTAAGGATCAACTTGGCTTTCTCTGAGAACACTCCCCCTACCGAACCAACCAGACCACCGACAGTAGTACCTTCAGAAGTAATGTTTCCGGTATTGAAACAACGGATTAGAGTTGTGCCCGGATTTCCCTGTCCGAGGATTCCTGCTGTCCATGCCGCGGCCTGAGTAGAAGTGATGTTGCCGGTATTGGAGCAATCGGTGAAGGTCATAGGGGCATATCCCGCAGTAGTTACAGATGCGGCTACCAGACCACATACCTTACTTCCTGCCGTAATATCAACAGCGTTATGGCAGTCAGTGAATATATAAGGCTCCGTAGTGTTTTTATCGCCGTTGGCCATACCTACAAGACCTCCTATTCCGGATGCCTTTGCATTAGTATTGGTAAATGAACCCTTGTTGACACAGTGCAAAAACTCCGAGGGGAAAGAGCTGCCCACAATACCGCCATAATTCAGCGCACTGGTGGATGTGGAAGTAGAAGCTATGCATCCTTCGAAAGAACAATTGTCATATTTCATTCTTACAGTGGATATGGCCACAAAACCTCCGGCAGTACCCTGACTGGTTTTTATCACGGATTTGCTGATACACTCAGTAAATGAACCTCCTAAGCCCATACCGACAAAACCGCCTGCATTGGCCTTATTGGTAGTCAGTTCCACCTCACTTACACATTTGTCAAACGAGCCGTAACTGCGACCGACCAATCCACCTGCGTGGGTAGCAGTAGAATTGATTTTACCCTTTACAGTCAGATTCTTCACTATTCCGGTCTGTCCGAGTATACCTATGAGTCCAAAATACTGGGTACTGGTAGATATATCAAAATTCTTGAGAACGTGCCCATTACCGTCAAGCGTACCCATAAATGCAGTCTTACCGTCTGAAGCGATGGAAGACATCTGTAACCCTGTGAAATCGAGATCTGACTCAAGACGTACAAAACGGTTCTCAAGAGTACTGCAAGTAGCATCTATATAAGAAGCCAGCGCCTGCCAGTCACTTGCCGTGCGAAGCAGATAAGGAGATTGGGCTGTTCCATCGCCGTCGAGAGGCATGGCGGGAAGCACCTGAAGATCGAATGTCTTGTCATAGACATCAGGGAATGAAACGGTAAGAGCCCCCTTGATCAATTCCTTACTTTGCGTTGGAACTATCAGAGTATTATTGGCGATAGAGAAGGGTCCACCCGCATCCACACTCCATACCATACCATTTTCCGAAGGTAAGGAAACATTGCCTTGAAGATTGCCTACGGTATGTCCGGCAGGCAGAAGGAAGTAAGCCCGGCGTGCGGCCACAACAGTCGGTTCAGTTGCAAAAACCTTGACAACAGGATACTTCCCGGCATCAAAGCCCCAAATATCTGTATTGAATCCATCAACCGCATTACCGGATACAAGATCATTGGTATTCAACCCCTGAGCTCCGGCAATAGGTTTGGATACTGCCGCCTCAAGAGGAAGCATCTGCATATCCCAGATATTCCCGGAAGCAGTAAAAGAAGCCGAAAGTTCGCCTGCCATCGCTCCAAGATTTACCACATCCGGAGTGGAGACTGTTCCCAAAGCCATATTGTTGACAAGAGTTGGAGTACCGTATGCTCTGCCGGCTATGCTTCCTACAGTGCTGACATATGCATATGAATGACCGTAGTCTACACAATCCCTGATCGTAAACTTACCTCCGACATTACCGCCAATTCCTCCTACATATTTGAATACTGTAGACTTCTCATCCCGTGCCGAACACAATGGAAGAGCCTCCACAAGTCCGGTGTTGACACAACCCTCTACAACGAAGTCTGTGCCGGATCCGGCTATACCTGCCGCTCCCTGATATCCGGTTCTGATATGACCGGCATTAAAACAGTTTCTTACAATACCTCCTGATTCAATTTTGGCAGTGATGCCTCCTACGCTTGACGCCATACCAGTTACCGCGGCATAATTACGGCAGTTCTCGATCAAACCGGCACTCACACCGCATATGGCGGCTACTGTTCCTAATCCTTGTATGCGGCAATCCTCTGCAATAGTTAGATTACGCACTGAACCGGCAGCTCCAAGACGTCCTATAAGACCAACATTGCTGAGTGAGGCAGTGGTATTCAATACTCCAAGTTTATTCTCGGCAGGTGGAGTAGACCATGAGACATAATCAAGAACAAGATTATGAATTGCATATCCGGCTCCATCAATATGACCCGCAAACTTATTTGATGACGTTTTGCTGACACTGATTCCGGAGAATACGCCATCTCCTCCCATATCTATATCGTTGGTGAAGCGGAAATAAGTGTCGGCAAAAAGCAATCCCTTTACCGATGTGGCTTCAGCGAGAGCCATCATATCTTCCTTATTGGTTATCAGATACGGATTTTCCGACGTGCCCTCGCCTTTAAGGAAACTGGGAGCTACTTTTATGAAGTAAGGGATGCGCACACCTTCATCAGCCATGACGATGGTATCGTTGCCTATCCGCATCTCCTGATTCACCTTGACAGTATTGCCGTCTATCTCTGCGAAATGACCTTTCTTAGAAAGTTCGCCATTGAGCAGGAACCAGAATTGGGTATTACCCAGAGGATTTAATTCCACATCGGTATTAAAGTTGGCAAGTGTGGTTCCTGCTTTATTCATCAGCATAGCAGAAGCACTCAGTTCTGCCGCCGGTGTCGCGGACATATTTTTAAGACGGGGATAAGATCGGGGCTGGAAATCCCATACAGAGGCTTCAAAACCGGGAAGCGGATTCCCTGATGTCATTTCGGAATTGGAAATACTGCCCTTTACAGAAGTGAAATTGACTATCTGATTGTCAAAATATACATTCTCCACTTTTGAAGCGCTCCCGGTCCATATCTGACCTATGGTCTCACGCATCTCATTCTCGGAATCATATTTCCAACTTTCCGCTCTTACCTGAGCTGAAGTGTAACAGCGGCTCACTGTAGGTATTATATTCTGATCCATCTGAGCCAGACGTCCTGTGATGCCTCCTGTATAATAACTGTTGATACAGTCCACCATACCGGCAGAATAACAATCACGTACTGTACCCGACACCCATCCGGCTACACCGCCGCTGACCGATCCGGAACCAATGCCGAGCACCTCACCGACAGCAAAACAGCGTTCCATAGTACCCAGTTGATTGAGACCGGCGACTCCGCCGGAATAGATTGAATATCCTGCACTGCGTCCGTCGACTATACCGGAGAAACTACAATCAGCCGCAGTGGCCTGAAACAACGAACCTACCACTCCACCTGCACAGGCTCCATTATTATAACGGGGATCAGCAGATTCAGCGGCTGCCGACACCACATGAACGGCACTGGCTGTACAACCGGATATCAACGTACTTATCTGTCCTGCCACACCTCCCGCAAAACCAAGTCGCGAATAAATATTTCCGTTTTTGACATGACAGTTCTTTACTGTATAACCTACACCGACCACACCTCCGGCCACTTGACCCTGTTGTTCAACTACCGGAGAAACCACATTACAGTTTTCGACTGTCCCATAGCTTATGCCACATACAGTACCTGCATAATAATACCCAGTACTATTCACACGAGGAGACACAAAATCGATATTTTTCACCACACCTTCTGGATCCATAACACCGAACAGACCGGAAAAACCATTGGATTCCACCGTAAGTCCGGTGATGGTATGTCCTTTACCGTCAAACACACCGGCAAACTGATGTGTGAGATCATAACCTATAGGAGTGAAACGATAACCGCTCATATCTATATCCGCGGTCAGTTCCAGATATTTTCCTTTTAAAGAGCGTGCATACTTTACTGTCTGGCCTCCGAGAGTAAGTTCACCGCTGGTATCGGAATCTTTGTTAACCATAGTGGCCAGACACATCAGATCGGAAAGCGACGCAATACGGTAGGGATCAGAGACCGAACCGGTACCCTGCAGCGTCTCTGAAGCCGAAGGAGGATATGCGATATCAAAGTCGATATTCACTTTCCCATAATCAAACAGACCTGAAAAACTCTTTTGAGGAAGATAGATGGTCCATTCGTTCCAGCTGACACTGCGTTTGTCGTCAAGTGCCGCTTTATTGAGCGGTATGGCCGGAGTATACGTTATAAGCTGACCATCAGGATTAAGAGTGGGATTGCCTACGCTTATCCATGTGCCGGAACTGTTGACAAAAACCGTCTGCGAAGCAATTATTCCACCTCTGTCTCCATTGAGCGAAATCTCGACCGTAGAGCCACGGTTGGCAAAATTCTTTATACTCAACACATTCACAGATGACTGAGCGGCCACAATGCCGAACGTGTATATATTACTGCCGGACTTGTATTCCATCGTGCCGGTAGGAGACTCAAACAAAGTCGCTTTGTTTGCATCCACAATCTCATCCTTGTCATCACCGGAATTAATGGCAACGCACCACCAGGTCGACAGACTAATGCTGCCATCGGAATTGACGCTACCCTCGATAGGCTGTTCCCGGACCGGAACGCCATTGGGAGTCACAGCACTCAGATCCATAGGACCGTAAGTAGGATGTGTGTAAAGATACTGCGAAGGAATTGTAATTACCGACGTGGCAGGATCTATCTTGGCTTTCACCGACATAGACTGACTCCAGAAGCCCTGTATCACAACAGAGTCGGTACCGGCAACAGGAACAATCTTTACAGCGTTTCCTGGAGTCCCGTAACCTACGCACGAAACTGATGTCATCACATAATCGCCAGCCGGATTTCCAATAGAGGCTTTACGTATACTCTTTTTATCGGTAAGACTCGGCGCATACGACGCAACAGCGGAAGCGTCAATACGGGTTTTTACATATTCATCCGGAGTCATAGGCGACATGTTACACGCCGCCTCCGTCAATGGCGGAGGCAATACAGCGGGAGAGACATCTCCCCACAACGACCGACCGGCAAAAACCGGCAACGCCAATACAGCCATTGCTGTCAGTAAAAGCTGTTTCATCATCTCATATCTGGGTTTAGTTAAACATATGATGAACAAAAGTAAACAAAAAATGCCCTTCCCGCAAAATTTGTGCGCACTTTTAACATACACAAACTACAATTTGAACAACCGATAACAATAAAAGAGAATAGCAACAACTCCTACAAAAATAAGAATCTTCTGCCATGTATAGAGTCTGTTCACCTCCTTGATCTTCTCTACGGGATAGGGTTCCTTTACTATGATGGAATCAGTACGCAACCGATAAAGGGTATCATTCTTCACCCTTGTCCTATACCTCCATTTCACAATCTCCTTCAACGTCATATCGCCATCTGTTTCTATCCGTATGGTGTCTCTGTCTATCACACTGTCCACACGCCAACGGATCATCATCAATGTATCTGTATTCGTCATTACACTCTCTACAGGAATATAAACACGTTTTGTGCATGATAATACACAAAACAGACACAGTGCAATAACCGGGAGCGACAATCTGCAATCAATCCCGTTCATCGTGATGTATATTTATAGTGATAATCGACTCCGAATAAAGCGCCGACAAATGTAAGTATCTCCCCGAAAGCAATCAGCACGGATGAATGGATCTCACCCGCGGGCGGAGCAATGAATCCGCATACCAACAATCCACAACCGAGTGCCACCAATACAATTGCACAAATCAACTGCACGGTTACTTTTTCCGAAACATTCCGTTTCTTCCCCTTATTGGTCCTTCTATTAACTGTATTCGCCATACCAAACTCAATTTTTCACAAAATTAAGCCGATATGAAACGTACAATATTATATCGCTTTAAGAGTATGTTGGCGGTTGAGGACAAACCGCCCTCCCAAACATCGGTAACAGCAACATCGGATAAAAGGATGTCTCTCTGCGCCGGGCTTTTGGGAGAGGAGTTTTGTCCCCAAACTCCTGTCGTGTGAACTGCTCCCCCCCCCCAAAAAAAATGGAGACAAAAATTTCAACTGTGCCTGTGAAGCAGTTCGCTTTCGAGTTCGGCTATGCTGACATGCATCTCCTCAAGGAGGACAAGAAAATGATATATCAGATCGGCGGTCTCATAGACAAAGCGGTCTCTGCGTCCGGTTACAGCTTCTATGATAGCTTCGGCAGTCTCCTCACCGACTTTCTTTGCAATGCGTTTGGGACCTTTGATAAAAAGACTTGTGGTATATGACTTATCCGGCATCGCCTCATGCCTTTCGGAAATCACCCCTGCCAGCGTACGCATAAATCCATCTGATGCGGGAGTGTCAAAACAGGAAACCGTTCCCCTGTGACACGTCGGTCCGTGAGGAGTCGCCTTTATAAGCAATGTATCCATATCACAATCGGGATACATGTCATTCACATCCAGAAAATTTCCCGAAGTCTCTCCCTTTGTCCATAATTGCTGACGCGAACGGCTGTAAAATGTGACACGTCCCTCAGCCACGGTTTTGTCGAATGCCTCACGGTTCATATATCCGAGCATCAAAACACGCAAAGTAGATGAATCCTGTATAATCACCGGCAACAATCCGTCGCCACACTTATCTAATTTAAAATCTGAAAATTCCAACATATCCGTTTCAATTATGCATTACGCATTTAATTATGCATCATGCATTCTACATTCTACATTGCGCTTCGCGCCGGTATTCCACGCCTGGCAAGCTCCCTTTTCACCTCACCGATTGTCAATTTTCCATAATGGAATATCGATGCGGCAAGAGCGGCGTCAGCCCGTCCGGGTGCAAGCACATCGGCTATATGCGAGGCATTTCCGGCTCCGCCTGAGGCTATCACCGGAATCGGAAGCGAACCTAACTTTTCATAAACGTCAAGAGGGTATCCGCATCCGGTGCCATCATGATTCATCGATGTAAAAAGTATTTCTCCGGCACCTCTGTCGCATGCTTCCCGCGCCCATGAAAAGAGTTCACGTTCAGTAAGCCGCGATCCTCCGTGAGTCGTTACTCTCCACACACCATCTTCTCCGCAACGTGCATCTATCGCCACAACAACAAACTGACTGCCATACCGCTTCGCAATTTCGGAAATAAGTTCCGGATCAGCCACCGCGGCACTGTTGATAGAGATCTTGTCGGCTCCGGCATCCAGCAACGATGACGCATGCTGTAATGTAGAGATTCCGCCACCCACAGTAAACGGGATATTGACCCCTTCAGCCACTCTCCCCACAAGATCAACGAAAGTGGAACGTCCTTCTTTTGAGGCGGATATGTCAAGATACACAAGTTCGTCGGCACCCTCCTTTGCGTAACGGCGTCCAAGCTCCACAGGATCACCGACATCCCGGAGACCCTCGAAATTTATACCTTTTACCGTCCTCCCGTCTTTCACGTCAAGGCACGGTATGATTCTCTTAGCTAACACGATAGTTAATTATTCATTAAACTAAATTTCTCAAGCTCACGCAATGTAATGCGGTTTTCATATATCGCTTTTCCTACAATCACCCTCAGCATTCCGTCTTTCTCAAGTCTTTCAATATCCTCCATGCATGAAATTCCACCGGATGCCGTAAATATCACCCCAGGATAGGCAGACATAAGACTTTTATAAAGTTCAAAGGAGGGTCCCTGCAGCATGCCGTCGCAACTTATATCAGTGGCGATTACCTGAGTGAGACCTTCGGGCAGAAACTTTTCTATCAGCTTCCCTATCGTATAATCAGATTTCTCCTCCCATCCGTTCACAGCCACACGACCGTCTTTGTCTGCGTCAGCTCCGAGTACCATGCTTTCAGCACCGTATTTCATAAGCCATTCCGCAAAAAGTGCCGGAGATTTTACCGCCAGACTCCCTATTACCAGAAATGAGGCGCCGGCGTTCTGCGAATCTTTGAGAGCCTGTTCTGTTTTCAGACCTCCTCCCCATTCAATTTTAGCATTATCAACGAGAGCCATACGTTCCAGCACTCTAAGGTTACATGGTGCCGATTGCCGTGCACCATCCAGATCTACAGTATGAATTCTTGTAAAACCGGAATCTACATATCGTTTGACCATATCCACCGGATCTGCGTCATATTGTCTGACACTTCCGTAATCACCTTTCGTAAGACGGACACATTTCCCCTCTATTATATCTATAGCCGGTATTATCTCTATCATAAGCTAAGGAAATTATTCAATAGTTTTTCACCGGCCTCTCCGCTCTTTTCCGGATGAAACTGCACCCCATAAAAATTTTCATATCTCAAAGCAGCGCTGAACATCGAACGGGATGCTCCAAAACGACAGGTAGCCGTTGTGTCGTAACATAATGGAGCGTAATAGGAATGTACAAAATAGAACATCTCTCCTTCACGGATCTCCTTGAAAAGCTTGGATTCGAGATTATGTAACGAATCCCATCCCATATGTGGAACTTTCTCACCTGGTCCAGGTTCAAGCAATCGCACGCGACAGTCAAATATATCCAGACACGGCACATCTCCCTCCTCTGAGGATGAACACATTATCTGCATCCCCGCACATATTCCCAAAACGGGATGACGCAATTTTTTCACAACATCTTCGAGTCCATGTTTTCTCAACGAACCTACGACATGTGCGGCATGCCCTACACCGGGGAGTATGACATGTGACGCTTTCCGGATCTCTTCCGGATCCGAGGTAAGTTTCCATTCGGCGCCAAGACGGTTCAAGGCATTTGAAACGGAACATATGTTCCCGGCATCGTAATCTATAATGGCTATCATAACATTCCTTTTGACGAGGGTGTGGCATCGCTGAGAATATCCCTGCGCTTCGCCGCTTTGAGACTGCGGGCGAATGCCTTGAATACCCCCTCTATTATATGATGGTTGTTCTCCCCTCTTGCCTCCACATGAAGATTGGCATTCATGTTATAGGCAATTGTATGGAAAAAATGTTTGAACATCTCTGTCGGTGTATCACCAACATACTCACGTGTGAACGGAACATCCCATTCAAACGAGAATCTGCCGCCGAGATCAAGAAGCACCATAGCTCTGCTCTCGTCCATAGGCAGTGCGAATCCATAGCGTTCAATTCCTTTTTTATCACCTAATGCGGTGCATATTGCCTGACCGAGAGCGATACCGACATCCTCCATGGTATGATGCTCGTCAACTTCAAGGTCTCCCTTGCATTCTATCTGTAATAGAAAATCACCGTGATGAGGAAGCTGGTAAAGCATATGATCGAAAAATTTCAATCCGGTGTCGATCCGGCTCTCTCCTTTCCCATCGAGATCGAGAAATACGCGGATACGAGTCTCCGCCGTATTCCTCTCCACCTCAGCCTTCCGTTCTTTGCCCAATATGGCACGCAGCACATCCTGCCATCCGGGCGTATCTTCACTTCCAAGACGTATTCCTTTTGCCCCGAGATTCCTTGCAAGCTGCAGGTCTGTCTCTCTGTCACCGATGACAAAGGATTCCGAGAGATCATAGCTACCGTCCATATACGACTCAAGCATTGCGGTACCGGGCTTCCGGGTCGGAAGGTTATCTTCCGGTAACGATCTGTCTATAAGCTGATCGGCAAACACAATGCCCTCCCCCTCAAGCAGACCCAACATTTTATTGTGCGCGGGGAAAAACGTTTCTTCCGGGAATGAATCCGTACCCAATCCATCCTGATTGGATACCATAACAAGCTCCCAACCCTCTTTGACAAGCACGGAAAGAGCCGTTATGACCCCCGGTACAAACTCCAGTTTCTCAAGCGAATCTATCTGCTCGTCGGCAGGCTCCTTTATAATAGTTCCGTCACGGTCTATGAATAATGCACGTTTCATATTTTCTTGCCGGTAGAATCCAATAATTCAAGTAACAACTCATTCTGTTCCGGAGTACCGACCGTGATACGCAGACAACCAGCGCAACCACGCACCCGATTGCGGTTTCTGACCAATGCCCCTCCATGAAGAAGCATATCGTAGACAGCATCCGGATCATCAAATTCGACAAGCAGGAAGTTGGCATCTGAAGGGTGCACCTTCCTGACACCGGGCTTCGATGGCAGCTCTCTCTCAAGTCGCTTGCGCTCCGAGATGATTGTCTCTATCATATCCGTTATATCCTCATGCTCCATCAGACGTCTGGCAACCTCCCGCTGCGTGGGTCCGTTCACATTATACGGGTATTTGACCATTGCCATGGCTTTCGCCACTGACGGATGGCAGAACGCCATGCCAAGCCTCAATGACGCCATGCCTCTTGCCTTGGAAAGAGTACGCAGAATCACCACATTCGGAAATCTATCAAGAATGGGCAACATAGAGCCTTTATCTGAGAAATCCACATATGCCTCGTCTATTACAAGCATACCGCCGACCCTTCGGGCAAGGTCTGAAAGGTCCTCTACAGCAAATGCGTTGCCTGTGGGATTATTTGGAGAACAGACCCATGTGAGACGTGTGTTCGCATCAGCGGCATCAACCAAAGCAGCGACGGGCAGCGAATAACCGTCTCCAAGCGACACCTGACGCACTTCCACATCATTGATTGCAGCCGACACTTCATATACTCCGTATGTGGGAGCAATGATCACAATGTTATCCAATCCGGGTCTGCAGAAAATACGCATCAGAATATCTATAGCTTCATCGGACCCTGCGCCACCAATAAAGATAGTATCTGTCGGAGCGCCAAATATTCTCGATATAACACTTTTCAGTTCTTTCTGATGAGGATCCGGATATCGGTTCACACCATTGTCAAACGGATTCTCATTGGCATCGAGCCATGCTGTTATCCCTTCGCCGGAGAACTCGTCTCTTGCTGTCGAATAAGGCACTAATGCCCGTATATTACGTCGCATGAGAGCGGCAGGATCAAAATTCTCAGTCATTGATCTCATTTATTCGGATTGTAACGGCAAGCGCGTGGGCATCAAGTCCTTCGGCACGTGCCATTGTGGTTATTACGGGTGACAAGGACTCAAGACCTTCCCGGCTGAGAGTCTGATAGGTGACCCTGCGCATAAAGCTGTCTGTATTCACTCCACTCAATGAAGAAGCCCATCCTCCGGTAGGCAAAGTATGGTTGGTGCCCGACGCATAGTCACCGGCACTCTCCGGAGCATAGTCGCCGACAAAAACACTTCCCGCCTCTGTTGTATACGCGGCTATTTCCGAAGCGTTTGCTGTCGCTATTATCAGATGCTCCGGAGCATACCTGTTGGCGGCTTTGATCATGGATTCGGTATCAGGAAGTACAATAATATGACTCTTTGCAAGCGAACTTTCGATGCAGTCGACACGATTCAGCCGATGGCGCAATATGTCAATCTGATTCTGCACCTTCAGCGCGAACTCTTCCGAAAGGCATAGAAACATGGACTGGCTGTCCGGTCCGTGCTCAGCCTGCGACAAAAGATCGGCGGCAACGAATGCCGGATTTGCCCTGTCATCGGCGATAACCATGACTTCACTCGGTCCTGCCGGCATATCTATGGCAGTGGATAGGGAAACAATCTGTTTGGCCTTGGTCACATAACGGTTGCCCGGACCGAATATCTTGTTTACCCTGGGAACAGTCTGCGTTCCATAAGCCATGGCGGCTATGGCCTGGGCTCCGCCTATTGCAAAAACCTTATCTACCTTGCAGATTGCGGCCGCGGCAAGTATTTCGGGAGCGATATGCCCCCCTTGACCGGCAGGAGTACACAACACCACCTCCTTGCATCCGGCAAGCCGTGCTGGAACCGCAAGCATGAGCACTGTGGAAAACAACGGCGCGCGACCACCCGGAATATACAGCCCGACTTTAGGAACAGGAACCTGTCTCTGCACACAAACCACACCCGGAGCGGTCTCGACCGTTATTGGCTCCATCAGCTGTGCGCGATGAAACGCCTCTATGTTGGACGCTGCGTTACGCATAGCTGTCAGCACATCGGCATCGACCTCTTCAAGCGCCTTTTCGATGACTGCATCCGGCACCTCAATATTCTCAAGATCTGAATGGTCGAATTGCATGGCAAGGCGACGGAGCGCTTCATCTCCATTGGTCCGCACATCGTTTATAATATTTCTTACGCTCTCCTCAACCTGAACATCATCCTGAGGAATGTTGCGCACAAATAGTCTGTCAAGCTGTTCAGCTCCCGGATTTATAGTAATATCCATTATATTTTAATTGATAAGATTATCAAGTTGAAGCACAAGAATATCCTCTGCTCCCAACTTTTTCAGTGCCTTTATCTTGTTCCACAACTCATTCTCCGCTATAACAGCATGCATTGATACCCATCCCTTTTCGGCAAGAGGCAGCACTGTAGGACTTTTCATACCGGGCAACAACGCCACCGCATCATCCAATGCAGACTCCGGAAGATTTAGAAGCACATATTTCATCCCACGACTGGAGATTATGGATTTGAAACGGAATATAAGATCCGAAAGTATATCCCGCTTCTCTGCGGCGAGGTTGGAATTGGCAATCAGCACAGCCTGAGATGCGAATACCTGCTCAACCTCCTTCAGTCCATTCTGTATCAAAGTGCCTCCTGAAGAAACTATATCGAATATCGCATCAGCCATACCTACTGCAGGAGCAATTTCCACAGATCCTGCAATCCGGTGAATCTCCGCTTTAACCCCCCTCTCCTCAAGAAATTTTCCGAGAATGTTAGGATAGCTTGTCGCTATACGTTTATTGACGCACCATTTCACTCCGTCGTAATCAACTGATTTAGGAACCGCTATGGATATGCGGCAGGCTCCGAAACCGAGATTCATCGCTACATCCACTTTCTCGCCGGATTCAGCAACCTCGTTAAGTCCGACAATTCCGACATCGGCAACTCCCATGGCTACTGCCTGAGGTATGTCATCATCACGCAAAAACAGCAGATCTACCGGCAATCCTTCCGCGCGAGCAAGTAACTTTCTGGAATTGGATCCGGAGGCTGATATTCCGGCATCTGAAAGAAGCGACATACTTTTCTCGTTTAGACGCCCCTTGGCTTGTATAGCTATACGTAACATAATTTATATAGATGCAATTTTATACATTTTTAATCAAATTCTGCATAGATATGCAGACAAAGTTGCAAATTTAACTATTTAAATTTAAATCCAGCACTCAACGCTCCTTAATATACGAAGATAATATATAAATTTCCCTTATATTTTATCTATCGAAAACTTTTTACTAATTTCACGCTCTGAAAACAAACAGATTATTTGCAGCTATTGATGAAGGTAATTAAATTTGGAGGCACATCAGTCGGGAGTGCCCAAAGAATGAAAAATATGGTGGACATTGTAGTCCGCGAAGGGAAAGTTATGGTAGTGCTCAGCGCCATGTCAGGGACAACCAACTCTCTTATATCCATAACAGACAAACTGAAAAACAATCTGGATGAAGAAGCTCTTTCCTGTATCGGGGAACTGGAGAAGAAATATACGGCTACAGTTGACGAACTATTACCGTCATCCGACTCACGCGCCAAAGGGCTTGTGGTGGTGGATGAAATAATGGGTAAGCTTCGCGGATACGCAGGCACAAATATCAAGGTCAAGCAGGAAAAAGAGATTGTTGCGTTCGGGGAAAAACTATCCACCCGTCTCGTAAATCTGTATATGAGAGAACGGGGACTTGACGTGATTCTGCTTGATGCCGCTGAATTCATGAGAATCAAAGAGGACGGGGAACCGGACACCGAATACATAAAAAAACACATTACCGATAAATTGGATTCGAACCCCTCACACATGATCTATCTGACACAGGGCTTTATTTGCCGCAACCACATCGGAGAGATCGACAATCTGCAGAGAGGAGGCAGCGATTATACGGCATCGCTGATCGGCTCGGCTATAAATGCCGATGAGATCCAGATCTGGACCGACATTGACGGCATGCATAATAACGACCCCAGGTTTGTGGAAGGAACAGCTCCGGTACACGAACTGCACTTCGAGGAAGCCGCAGAGCTTGCTTATTTCGGCGCTAAGATTCTGCATCCCACATGCGTGCAACCGGCTAAAAGCGCCAATATTCCGGTGCGGTTGCTGAACACAATGCAACCGGACGCTCCGGGAACCGTAATATACAACACTAAGCCTGACCATAAGATAAAAGCGATTGCCGCCAAAGACAACATCACCGCCATCAAGATCAAAAGCAGCCGCATGTTGCTCGCTTATGGCTTTTTAAGAAAGGTTTTCGAGATTTTCGAGAAACACCATACAGCTATCGATATGATCACCACATCGGAAGTCGGTGTATCTGTAACAATAGACAATGAGGACAATATCGATCCCATCATCAATGAATTATCACAATACGGAGCTGTGACTGTAGACCGCGACATGGTGATAATATGCGTTGTCGGTGATCTGGAATGGCAAAACCGGGGATTTGAGGCAAAGGTGGTCGATGCTCTCCGGAATGTTCCGGTGAGAATGATTTCTTATGGTGGAAGCAACTATAATATATCCCTGCTTGTTAAAAAGGAGGACAAGATAAGATCCCTGCAGTTGCTTAGCGAACATCTTTTCTAAAAACACATGCTTTAAACAATGACTGAATTCCCCATATCAGGTTTCCGAGAAAAGGAAACTCCATTTTATTATTACGATATTTCCCTGCTCAAAAAGACCCTCGATACTATAAAGCGGACATCCGCATACCCCGGCTTTAAGGTGCATTATGCACTGAAAGCCAATTCCAACCCTGAACTGTTACGTATAATCTCATCTTATGGTCTGGGAGCCGACACAGTATCAGCAGGAGAGATCCGCACTGCTGTTGACACAGGATTCCCGGCTGCCAAAATCGCATTTGCAGGCGTAGGCAAGACTGATGCCGAAATTGAACTGGCTATAAAATACGGCATAGGTGCTATGAACGTTGAGTCGCTCCCCGAACTGGAAAACATACGGGATATCGCATGCCGACTTGACATATGCGCCAATGTAGCCATACGGGTCAACCCTGAGATTGACGCCCACACACATCATTATATCACCACGGGGCTCGCTGAAAACAAATTCGGGACTCTCGAATGCGATCTGGAACCTATGCTTCGCATAATAAAAGATTGCGACAGACTCAATTTCACCGGATTCCACTTTCACATAGGCAGCCAGATCACCACTATGGAACCCTTCCGTATACTATGTGAACGCATCAATAAGCTGCAGGAGAAATATTCCGACATGGAGATTCCCACCTTAAATGTAGGCGGTGGTCTCGGTATCGATTACGACGATCCGGATCTGAATCCGATACCTGACTTCAAAGGATACTTCGACACATTTGCGCGATACCTGCGTCTTAGACCCGGGCAGGAATTGCATTTCGAACTCGGCAGATCCATTGTAGCCCAATGCGGATCATTGATAAGCCGAGTGCTTTATGTCAAAGAGGGTCATCAAAAGAAATTTGTCATACTCGATGCAGGAATGACAGCGCTTATACGTCCCGCTTTGTATCAGGCATATCACCGCATTGACAATCTCACATCCGAGTCTGACAAAAAAGCCGAATATGATGTTGTGGGACCGATATGTGAATCATCCGACACATTCGGTGAAAACATAATTCTTCCGCTTACACACCGGGGAGACATAATAGCGATAAGATCAGCAGGCGCTTATGGCGAGACAATGGCTTCAACCTATAATTCCCGGCCGTTGCCACAGACTATGTTTTTCGACAATTTCTAATCAAGTCCGGAATAAGACATTCCTATTACAACATGATGAATGCTGTTTCTAGGAATACTTCCTGAAAGCTGTTTTGTAGTATATTTTGCGCTAATCTCATGTCTCTTTCGCTATCTTTCGACGCGTGCACTTACCCCGAGGAGGAATGAGGAGAATAGACGTTGCACTTCTTATTGGGAACTTTGGGGAATGAAAAAATTAATTTTTACACGAAATATTTTGTATATTCAGAAAATCTTCATAACTTTGCATCCGCAAAAGGGAGCCTGTCTCCCCGTTGCATAAAGATGGTGCCATAGCTCAGTTGGTAGAGCAAAGGACTGAAAATCCTTGTGTCCCC
>CAJTWL010000033.1 GCA_910579845.1 uncultured Muribaculaceae bacterium
TGTGCCCTTAGCCATGGGATAAAAATCGTATGTTTTTATCCCGAACTCGCGTTATTAACATCTAATAACAAAACAGTAACCTTTCATGAAACATTTTTACCTTGCGGTGCTTCTTGTCACTGTCCTTGCGGCTATGACCGGTTGCATCGACAACAACTATGATCTGTCAGACATTGATACGACCACTGAGGTCAAAGTAACCGATCTGACACTACCGATCAATCTGGATGCAATCACCCTTGATGACATCATCGACACAGATGACAGCCAGATCAAAATAATCAATCTTAACGGTAAAGAGATCTATGCTGTGACTCAATCAGGCGAATTTTCCGCAAACGAGATCGAGATAGCAGGGTTCACCGCCACGGCAAAAAATATCGAACCAGTTGAGTCTACGTTCCGTCTTGACACACCGAACGCCACTCCTGCGCACAATCCTGCCAAAGCACAAAATATCGAGGTTACTTCGAAATATCTGCTTGAATTCTCACCTATACAGAGTATCGACATCTCAGCCGTATCAATTGACGAAGCAATTGTTTCTCTTGAATACATAGAATGTGATCCCATGAATATCAGACTAAGCTTCTCTGCAATAGGACCGGGATCCGCCACTACTATGAAATTCAATAGAATTGTCATCAATTTCATTAAAGGTCTTACTCTTGTAAATCTTCCTTCCAATTACACCTATGACCCAAAAACCGGGATTCTATCCGTTACAGGACTTGACTGTCCCGGCAACAAATCCGAAATTTCTCTGACAGCAACCGGAGCAGACATGTTGCTTGCAGGATGCAAAATAGAGAATGGCGCCCTTGATTTCCGCTCTGCGATAAACATTCGCGAGGCTGAATTGGAAACAAAAACTGTTATCAGCGAAGGGATGTCTGTTTCTCCGGAAATCAGATTCAGGGTCGATACTTATGTTGATGCGCTGGTTGCAAAATCATTCACAGGTCAGGTAGAATATAAACTCGAAGGTTCCGGGCTGAGCATTGACCCTGTAATGCTTGATGATCTACCTGATTTCCTTAATGACGACCAGACAAACATCATTCTTTCCAACCCTCAGATTTATCTTAGTGTAATCAACCCTGTAGCTCAAAACGACCTCTCATTCCAGACCGGAATGGAACTCACCGCAGTAAGAAGTACCGGTAATGAAACTTATTGTCTTGACAACAACGAACATGTCAAGATAGGAACCGAAAAGGGAAGCGGTCCTTATAATTTCGTCCTCTCTCCATCCTTGCCTTCAGAGCCCCTTGCAGGATATGCTGACGGACTCACGCACGTAAGTTTCTCCGGGCTGTCAAAGGTGCTGAGTGGAAATGGCCTTCCATCAGAAATAAAGATAGATCTTGTCAATCCCGAACTGCCTCTTCAAAGAACATCAAATTTCCAATTGAATTCAAAACTTCCGGCATTAAAAGGCACATACGATTTCCTCGCTCCACTCGCTCTGGAACGCAATTCAAAAATTATTTATGTAGACACAGAAAGCGGCTGGGGTGATGAAGACCTTGCCAAACTGACTATCAACACTCTTACTGTTACAGCTGATGTGACAAGCGATATTCCACTTGACGCAAAAGCGACAATCATACCTTTGTACAAGAACGACTTCAATGACGAAACCGAGGAAGCCAAGCCGATAGCGGGAGTAAAAGGAGAAGCCATACTTCCAGCTAACGCGAAAGATTTTCCGCTTACTGTTACAGTAAACGGTGACATACACAATCTGGACGGTATTAAAATCACTGTCACAGCGGAACCAGGATCATCAGATGCCCTTGCTCCAAAACAGACAATAACTCTAAAGAAAGTACGTGCAACCGTTTCAGGCAGCTATACAACAAGTTTCTAATCCCGCAACAATTATTTGACATGAAAACATTTAAAAGACTGATCATACTCACTTCATTGGTTGCGGCAGCCCAAACAGTGTCCGCACAACACACATATTCAGGATATTTCCTCGACAACTATACTTACCGATACGAAATGAATCCTGCTTTCGGCAATACAAACGGGTTTGTATCAATGCCTGCATTAGGCAACATGAATATCGGCTTTCGTGGAAATCTTCATCTGAACAGTATTCTATATAATATTGACGGAAAGACATCACTTTTCACCAATCCGAAAATCGGAGTTGCCGAAGCAATGAGTAAATTTTCCGATAAAAACCGAATCGGCACTACAGAGAAAATAGACATCCTGTCTGTCGGTTTCAAGGGTATCGGAGGCTACAACACAGTATCCATCGGCGCTACGGCATCTCTGAACGCCATCCTACCCAAGGCATTCTTCTCACTGGCAAAAGAGGGAATTTCCAACAAGACATACGACATACGGAATCTTAATGCCCAAGCGTCAGCCTACGTATCGCTTGCCCTCAACCACTCACACGACATCAAGCAGGTGCCCGGGCTGAGAGTCGGAGCATCACTGAAATTCCTTCTCGGTGTCGGCAATCTGGATATGAAACTACATGAAGCCGATCTGACACTTGGCAAAGACGCTTGGACTGCAAAAACCAACGCTGACATCTACGCTTCTATAACAGGGTTCAAATACGACATGTCGACCTATACTCCGGAAGGGAGCAATGGGGGTACTCCACGCGATTACGTTTCCGGTGGAAAAATCGATAATTTCGGTCTAAACGGAGCCGGTTTCGGGATTGATTTAGGTGCTGAATACAAATGGCGTGATTTCAGATTTTCTTTCGCAGCCCTTGATCTCGGATTCATGGCATGGGGAAAAACGCAATGGGCATCTACAGACGGGATCCAGACAATCAATACAGACGCTTATACGTTCTCTACAGACGGAAGCGCGGACAATGCCTTCAAGAATGAATTCAAGAACCTGAAAGATGATGCCGCAAAACTGTATCAGCTTAAAGATATGGGGGAGAAGAATTCTTACACAAAAGCATTGGCGGCAACCCTTAATTTCGGTGTCAATTATGAGCTTCCCTATTACCGTAAGCTTCACTTCGGTTTGATGAACTCCACCAGAATAGACGGAGACTTCAGCTGGACACAATTCCGTTTATCGGCAAATATAGCGCCTGTCAAATGTCTGTCTGCAGACATCAACATGGAAGCAGGCACATTCGGCGTCGGGTTCGGATGGCTGCTGAATCTTCATACCAAGGGCTTCAATCTGTTCCTCGGCATGGACCGCACATTAGGAAAAGTATCAAAGCAGTTCGTACCGCTCAATTCCAACGGTTGCGTAAACTTTGGTCTTAACTTCCCGTTCTAACAGCACGCACAAACCTCTTCCATAGACTTCCCCCACCTTGACAATGCTAATACATTGTCAAGGTGGTCGTTTATGACCATTTTAAACGCCAAAGATAAGAAAAGCCGAACGAAAGAGGGTATATTATTATATTTTGATTAATTTTGCAGACTGAATCAACATTAGCAATAAGAAATGATCATTATCAGGAAGGTCGCTGAGCTCCTTGACTTTGTAGGACATCAGAAAGAGACCGGTCATTCAATAGGCTTAGTCCCCACTATGGGTGCGCTTCATGCCGGGCACTTGTCGCTGGTGGAACGCGCTGTTAAAGAAAATGATTGCGTGGTGGCAAGTGTGTTTGTCAACCCTACACAATTCAACAATCCCACCGATCTGGCAACTTATCCCCGCAAAGAGGAGGATGATTTCAAGCTGCTTGCCGAAGCCGGGGTATCGGCAGTGTTCGCACCTTCAGTCGAAGAGATTTATCCGGGCGGTCCGGAAGCCCAGCCAAGGCACGAGTTCGAACTCGGAGAAGCGGCAGAGGTGATGGAAGGTAAATTCCGTCCCGGTCACTTTCAGGGTGTGGCACAGGTTGTCAGCATTCTTTTCCGACTTTGCTCCCCTACCAGAGCATATTTTGGCGAAAAAGATTTTCAACAGATTGCGGTAATACGCAATATGGTAAAAAGCGAGGGTATCGATGTCGATATTGTGGCATGTCCCATCAAACGTGCAGACGACGGTCTCGCATTATCAAGCCGTAACGCACTGCTTACCGGCCGGCAGCGGAAAGTTGCCCCTGAAATTCACAAGACTTTGGCTTACAGTGTAGACTACGCAAAAGACCATAGTATCCGTGCCACTCATGATACTGTAGTCGAACGCATAGACGCAATCCCGGAGATGAAGGTGGAATATTTCGAAATCGTAGATGCCCGCACGCTCCTTCCTGTCGAGGAATGGGACGAGAGTCCCTGGATTGTAGGTTGTATCACTGTATACTGCGGCAGTGTCAGACTAATAGACAACATTACATATAAGAATACATTCTAAAACTGCATCTATATATGTTTATCGAAATGATGAAATCAAAGATTCACCGTGTCACCGTCACGGAAGCGAATCTAAATTATATAGGAAGCATCACGATCGATTCCCTGTTACTCGAGGCAGCCGATATAATTCCCGGACAGCGGGTTTGGATTGTAAACAACAATAATGGCGAACGCTTTGACACTTACGTTATTGCCGGAGAGCCGGGGAGCGGGGTAATTTGTCTCAACGGTGCCGCGGCACGAAAAGCCCAGCCGGGAGATATTGTGATCATCATGACATATGCACATATGACTCCGGAAGAAGCCCGTAACTGGAAACCGAAGGTTATCTTCCCCGATACAAAGACCAACAGACTATAACCATCATTAACAACCTTTATTCTCATACTACCCTTGAGTAAAGGGTACTACCGATACCGAAATGTTTAAGAATTTATCAGACCGTCTCGAACGTTCATTCAAAATACTCAAAGGCGAAGGCAGAATCACTGAAATAAACGTTGCCGAAACTCTTAAAGATGTAAGACGCGCACTGCTTGATGCCGATGTAAACTACAAAGTAGCCAAGACCTTTACCGATACCGTAAAGCAGAAAGCGTTAGGGCAGAATGTGATCAATGCCTTGAAGCCTAAGGAGCTGATGGTAAAGATCGTCCATGATGAACTTACAGCTTTGATGGGTGGAGAGGAAGCGCCTCTGAACATTTCAGGCAATCCGGCAGTAATTCTTATGTCCGGTCTGCAAGGAGCCGGCAAGACAACATTTGCCGGCAAACTCGCCAGGAAACTCAAATCATCGAAAGGGAAACGTCCTCTTCTTGTCGGAGCTGACGTATACCGTCCGGCAGCACGCGAACAGCTGAAAGTTCTCGCGCAAAGCATAGATGTTCCGGTATATACTGAAGAAGACAGTAAGGATCCGGTGGCTATCGCATTGAACGCAATAGCTGAGGCGAAGGCAAATCATTACGACCTTGTGATCGTCGATACCGCCGGACGTCTCGCAGTCGACGAGCAGATGATGGACGAGATTGAAAGAATCAAAAAAGCCGTCAATCCACAGGAAACGCTGTTCGTTGTTGATTCAATGACCGGTCAGGATGCCGTCAACACTGCCAAGACATTCAATGACAGACTTGACTTCGATGGAGTGGTGCTCACTAAACTTGACGGTGACACTCGTGGCGGTGCCGCCCTATCCATACGTACTGTTGTCAACAAACCTATTAAGTATATCGGAACCGGTGAGAAACTCGAAGATATTCAGGAATTCAATCCGGAAGGTATGGCGAGCCGTATTCTTGGAATGGGCGATATTGTCGAACTTGCAAAACGCGCTCAGGAAGTTTATGACCAGAAAGAGGCTGAACGCCTGCAGGAAAAGATACGTAAAAACAAATTCGACTTCGATGACTTCCTGAATCAGATACAGCAGATCAAGAAGATGGGTAATATCAAGGATCTCGCGGCTATGATCCCAGGTGTAGGGAAAGCCATCAAGGATGTCGATATCGACAACAACGCATTCAAGGGAATTGAGGCAATCATACAGTCAATGACTCCATATGAACGTCATAATCCGGATATAATCAAGGGCACTCGTCGCCAAAGAATCGCAAAAGGCTCAGGGACATCACTGCAGGAGGTCAACAAACTGCTAAAGCAATTTGAAGACACCCGCAAGATGATGAAGATGGCGACCTCCATGAAGAACCCCATGAAAATGATGCGGCAGATGAAACAGCAGGGCAGACGTTTCTGACCACTACCGATAAAATATTGCAGGCCTTAAAATTTGTTAATATAATCCGGAGATATCAGGGGTTTATGCAAGGCATCGCTTCCATCTCGATTTTTTTTATTAACTTTGCAAATCGAACCGTGCTCATTTTTCGGTAAGAAAAGGAATTTTTATGGCCAAACAACGATTACTTTACGTCTCTCCCGAAATAACACCGTATCTCCCGGCAACCGGGATTTCAAAACTCGGTAAATCCTTGCCTACGGCAATGCACTCAAAAAAATACGAAGTGCGCACTTTCATGCCTGATTTCGGCAACGTCAATGAACGGAGAAACCAATTGCACGAGGTTATACGTCTAAGCGGTCTGAATGTCAGCATCAATGATACGGATCATCCGCTCATCGTAAAGGTAGCTTCACTGCAGCCATCCAGAATACAGGTTTATTTCATCGATAACGACGATTATTTCCAGAAACTCGATTCCGATGTGGACGCTGTGGGCTCAAATCGTGAAGACAATGACGAACGCATCATCTTCTTCTCCCGTACCACTGCCGAGACAGCACGCAAACTGCAATGGGAACCTGCAGTAATGCAGGTGTCAGGATGGATAGGATCTCTTGTGCCTCTCTATATTAAGAAACTGTTCTCCGGCGAAGAGTCTTTTAAAACTACAAAAATTGTATATTCCATACTTGATGAAGCGCCTATAGCTCCCCTCAACCCCGAGATGCTCCGAAAAATGGAGGAAGATGGAATCAATTCCTCTGATCTTGAAGATTTCCGCAGTCTTCCGGTGGATGTCAAAATGCTGCACAAGATCGGCATGGCGAATGCGGATGCTGTAATATTCAACAACCGGACTCCTGACTCTGAACTTGTGGAATATGCACAATCATTGAATCTTCCCGTTCTCATGCTGGATCCTGAAGAGGAAAATGCAGACAAATATCACGAATTTTACCAATCTTTATTGGCTTGAATATGACTCTTTCCAAACTTTTAAAAGCTGTTCTCCTGGCATTGCCGGTAATCGCCATGGCATCATGCGAAGACAATGTAAGCTCCATAGGCAGTTCGCTTGTCAATGGTGAAGTAACCATTACAGCCGACACGCTCACAACCGATTTAAAGGCGGAGACTATTGTCGAGAGCACATTCGACGCACGTACACAGACAAAGCTTCTGGGACGTCTGAATGTGCCCGAATACGGCAGTCTCAATTGCTCGTTTGTAAGCCAGCTGTTGAGCTCGACAAAAATGACCATTCCCGACTCAATTACGGCAAACGATGTCGACTCGATGCGTATGTGCCTGATTGTTCGCCGCGGCTCTTTGACAGGAGACTCACTCTCTCCCCAACAGCTTAAAGTGTACGGGCTTACCAAGCAGCTTCCATCAAAGATAGACAACAATTTCGATCCTACAGGATATTACGACCCAAGCAAGCCTATGGGTACGAAGAGTTATACTCTATCTTCAATAGCGATGAATGACTCCATGTATAAGAATGCAGGAAGTTATATCAATATTCCAATAAATCTTGGCAAAGAGCTTGCTGTCAAGACTTTCAACATGTATCGCGATCCGGAACAGGCAAAAGTATTCCAATGGCCCTCGAGTTTCAACAAAATATTCCCCGGATTGTATGTAGAGCAGAATTTCGGCAACGGATGCGTGGGACTTATCTCATCTCTGAATGTCTATACCTACTGGCACTACACCAAACAGGTATATACAAAAAAAGAGGGTACCGAGGATGAATATGAATATGTACCGCATATCATGCGCGATTCAATATGCCTGTTCTCCTCACAGCCTGAGGTGCTGTCATCAAACATAATATCCTATAAAGTATCGGATCATATCAAGAATCTTGTAAACGAGGGTAAACAGATAATCACAACCCCGGGAGGATATGCTGTAAAATTTAAATTCCCAGCACAGGAACTTGTCGACAGATATCTGGCAAATCTTGATAATATGTCTGTCGTTTCACTTCTTAATTTCGAAATACCGGCTGAAGAGATTAAAAACGATTACGACATATCTGTAGCACCTTATATGCTTATGATCCGTTCCGATAAGAAGGAGGAATTCTTTGCCCAGAATAAGGTTCCTGACAATAAGACTTCTTTTTATGCTGAATATGACTCAGACAAGAAAAGTTATTTCTTCAGCGGCATGAGGTCGTATATTCTTGAGCTTATCGACAAATACCGCAAAGAAGGGAAAATTGAGGATGTGGATGTGGAATTCACTCTTGTACCGGTTCTCGTTGATACAGAAACAGTAGACGGATACAATTCTTCCACCACTTATGTCACTCGATGCGCTCCGTATATCGGCAGACCTACCATAACAGATTTTGACACAAAGAAAGCGAATGTATACTTCTCTTTCTCTCGCCAAGTGATCGAATAAATGTTCTGTAAACTTCTACTGTTCAGTCTTCTTTCTTTCATAACCGGGGCAAAAGCCTCGGGAGAGAAAACATGCGCTGAAATCCTGTTTGTAGGTGACGCCATGCAACATCAGGCACAACTTGACAGAGCAAAGGAGCTTGGGAACGGCACACATTATGATTATTCGGATTGTTTTACATTGATAGCCCCTGAAGTGACAGCAGCCGATTATGCCGTGTGTAATCTGGAAGTGCCTCTCGGCGGTGGACCGACATATTCGGGATATCCATGTTTCTCAGCACCCGATTCCTATGCCGTCGCACTGAAAGACGCAGGCTTCGACATGTTCCTCACAGCCAACAACCACTGTCTTGACCGTCGGGACAAGGCTGCAAAAAGAACATTGCTTGCCCTTGATTCTTTGAAAATAGACCACATAGGCACATTCCAGAACGCAGATGACAGGCAAAACCGTGTCCCGTTCATAAAAGATATCAAAGGTATCAGGGTAGGATTTCTTAATTACACATACGGCACAAACGGAATTCCGCCACAGGGAGATATCGAAGTCGCAATGATCGATCGGGACCGTATGGCAAAGGAGATTGCAAAAACACGCGAAGCAGGTGCCGAAATAATAATAGCTGCTATGCATTGGGGTATAGAATATGTGCTCTTGCCAAACAGAAATCAGAAAGATCTCGCGGATTTTCTTATTGACAGTGGTGTGGACATCATAATCGGCGGGCATCCACACGTAATACAACCGATGGAGGTATTGCACAGTTCCCGACAGAACAAAAATGTGCTGGTGGTTTATTCACTCGGCAATTTCATATCCAACATGAAAACCGCCGACACACGAGGAGGAGCGTTGGTTCGCGTAAGAATCTGTCGTGACAAGAACGGCAAAGCAATTTTCAAGGATGCCGACTACGATTTGCTTTTCGCAGCCAAGCCTGCAGGCGCAAACTCGAATTTCAAAGTTTATCCCTCTCACAAAGAGAACCAGATACCGGCGTCTCAGCAGCGACATTGGCAATTGTTTAAAAGAGGTGCCTTAAAGATATTCAATCAACACAACAGAGAGGTGCCGCAAAAATCATATCCTATAAAGTAAATGATTCAGACTAACAATCTATGCATGCAGTTTGGTAAACGCGTGCTCTTTCAAGATGTAAATTTAACTTTCAACAGAGGAAACTGCTATGGCATAATAGGCGCCAACGGAGCAGGTAAATCCACCCTTATGAAGATACTCGCCGGAGAACTCTCCCCCACACACGGCACAGTTACATTCGGACCCGGCGAGCGCCTCTCTGTCCTGTCTCAGGATCACTTTGCATATGATGAATGCACAGTCATTGAAACTGTGCTTCGCGGACACACTGTGTTATGGGATATAATGCAGCAGAAAGACGCCATTTATGCCAAGCCGGATTTCAGCGATGAGGATGGCATAAAAGCTGCCGAACTTGAGGAGAAGTTTGCCGAGCTTGAGGGATGGAATGCCGAAAGCGATGCGGCGGCTCTGCTTTCCGGGCTTGGAATCAAAGAGGAGCGGCACTACATGCTAATGAAGGATATGAGTGCGAATGAGAAGGTTCGCGTGTTACTCGCAAAAGCTTTGTTCGGCAACCCTGACAATCTGCTGCTTGACGAGCCTACCAATGACCTTGATCTTGAGACTGTATCTTGGCTTGAGAACTATCTCGCCAACTTCGAGAACACAGTGCTTGTTGTGAGTCATGACCGACACTTCCTGAACGCAGTGAGTACCCATACCCTTGATATAGACTACAACAAGATATCTATTTTTGCAGGAAACTACGATTTCTGGTATCAGTCATCCCAATTGGCATTGCGTCAGCAACAGGCGGCAAACAAGAAAGCTGAAGAGAAGCGCAAGGAACTGCTTGAATTCATACAGCGTTTCAGTGCAAACGTGGCTAAGAGCAAACAGACCACAAGCCGCAAGAAAATGCTTGAGAAGCTGAATGTCGAGGAGATTCAGCCATCTTCCCGACGCTATCCCGGCATTATCTTTACTCCTAACCGTGAAGTGGGAAACAAGATTCTTGAGGTAAAGGGACTTAAGGCGTCAATCGACGGAGAAATACTTTTCAATGATGTAAACTTCCAGATAGAGAAGGGAGACAAGGTGGCATTTCTCAGCCGCGACCCGCGTGCCATGACAGCACTGTTCGAAATAATTATGGGCAACCGCAAGGCTGATGCCGGAGATTATGAATGGGGACAGACTATCACTACCGCATATCTTCCTCTCGACAACGGTTCTTTCTTTGAGAGCGATCTCAACCTCGTCGACTGGCTCTGTCAATTCAGCAACGATTCATCTGAAATATATCTGAAAGGCTTTCTTGGCAAGATGCTTTTTAGTGGAGAGGAAGTACTTAAAAAAGCTTCTGTTCTTTCCGGAGGAGAAAAGATCCGCTGCATGATAGCACGCATGATGCTTACAGATGCCAATACTCTTGTATTGGACTCCCCGACCAACCACCTTGATCTGGAATCCATTCAGGCATTCAACAATACATTGCAGGGCTTCAAAGGAGTTATATTGATGTCAAGCCATGACCATGAATTCATACAGACAGTATGTAACCGTATAATTGAACTTACTCCTAACGGCATCATAGACAAGATGATGGATTATGACGATTATATTGTCGATGAAAAAGTAGCCGCAGCACGCGAACGTCTGTATTGAGCAACAATACAGTTGCTGTAAAGCGTTCCCGCATTTTATACAAAGGGAACACCTACGGTTTGAAACCTTAGGTGTTCCTTTTGTGTTTTACTATAAAGTTTACTAAGCATATATTTTGCAGCTATGATGAAAACACGATTCCATATTATAGGAAATATCTTTTTTGCAGCAATTCTCACAATCGCTATATCCGGGTGCCATGAGAATGGTCCCACACCGATATCTTTGATTACGACCGACAATTTCAGCACTCTTGACCATCTTGAAATATATTATGACGGCAATCGCGTTGTAGGGAAATCGGCGGATCTGTTTCAAGAGGAGAAGACCGCATATATCACCCTATATTCTGAAGTGAATCCGGCGGAGATATCGGAAAAACTATCGTTTCTCCCTGTAATAAAAGGGTCAGGCGCAATTCCCGGCTCCCCTTCGCTTACAATTCCTGTCTATCTGAAGGATAACGGAAAAGAATTTACGTTCTCAGGAACCGGAGAAACAGATTATCTTGAATACGAATACAATGGCAGTGTGGATAATTCCAGACTGAATATAAACTTTACCAACGCCAGACTTATCAACAGCAGCCTTGCAGGTACAATTCTTGAACCTGCAGGCTTCATACCTACTGGAACAATTCTTGATGACATGGTAAAAACTAAATTTATAACATTCGGAGAGGGTAAGTATTCTATTGATGAGTTAATGGGAACTATTGTCAGAACCGTCTCTTTCAATCATGACGGCAATATTGCCGTTACTTATATAAAGACAAACACCGGGACTCCACAACCTGCGCTTTGTCCATTGACCATGTTGCAATATGTGCAACCGGCAGACAACCGTCTCCTGCTATATATCAACCCGACGGATCTCGCAGGACAGATAGTCCTGAATAACCCGTATCACCCGACACTTCCGGATAATCCTTTCGGCGAACAGGCACGTCCGCGTTCAGGAGAAGAGGATGAAGAAAGTATTCTTACCGGCAGTGTGATGGAAGAACTGGCAGGAGCTGTATCCATAATACTCCAGAAAGGTCTACCCATGGAATACACTATATCCGGCAAAGATATACAGATATATCTTGATCTGTCACCGGTTGTAGCCGCGGTCCAAAAGTCACTGGCTGAGATCCCGGACATCAGTCCGGAGCTTATACAAAAAATCGAGCCGATACTTGTCCAACTCGGCTCCACGAAATTAGGATTCAATTTCCATAAGCTCCAATAGACGCATCTCTTTTTCATCTATGGTATCGATCAGCTCTCCGATCCGTTGGGACGCGGATGTGATGGCAGCAGTATCTGCGGTACCGGAAGACAGCAATGTCTCAATCTGCTGTCGTTCCGAATTCAATGCTTCCAACTCCCTCTCCAAAGATTCCATCTCCCGTTTCTCCTTATATGAGAGCTTGCGTACGGATTCCTGTTTACGCCAGGTCTGTTTTGCTCCTGTATCAGCACACTTGGATGCCGCCGCTTTCTGTGCCTCGCGGCGCTCACGCTCCTCCTCGGCGACACAATGTCGATAAGTGGAATAATCTCCCGGAAAATCCCTTACGACTCCGTCTCCTTTGAATACAAAAAGATGGTCGACTATTCTGTCAAGAAAGAAACGGTCATGGCTCACCACTATCACACATCCCTTGAAGTTCACAAGATAGTCCTCAAGCACAGCCAGCGTCATTATATCAAGATCGTTGGTAGGCTCGTCAAGGATAAGGAAATTCGGTGACCGCATAAGCACAGTTGCAAGATAAAGTCTTCGACGCTCTCCACCACTGAGTTTATATATGTATTTCTGCTGTGTCTCGGGAGTAAACAGGAAATGAGACAGGAACTGGGATGCGGTAAGCCTTCTCTTTTCATCTATCTGCACCACCTCCGCAATCTCACGCACAGCATCTATCACCTTCTTCTTCTCATCGAAATCGGTCATACCCTCCTGACTGTAATAGCCCCATTTTACAGTCTCTCCGATATCGAATCCCCCTTTGTCAGGTGTCAGCAGACCTAACAGAAGTTTGATAAAAGTGGTTTTTCCGGTACCGTTGTCGCCTACAATCCCCACCTTCTCATAACGGGCGAATGTATAGTTCCAGTCCTCCAATATCTTTTTATCCCCGAATGACTTGCTTACACCCTTCGCCTCAAATATCTTAGAGCCGATATATGAAGACTTCACATTCAGCGAGACATTGCGTTCGTTAAGATTCACATGACTCCGTTTCTCCAGATCGTGGAAATTATCTATTCTGTATTTGGCTTTGGATCCTCGTGCCTGTGGCTGACGACGCATCCACTCCAACTCCGTGCGCAGAAGATTCTTTACTTTGGCAAGTTCGGCACTCATTATCTCATGACGCTCTTCACGTTTTGTGAGATAATAATCATAGTTGCCGTCATATGTATATAAATGCCCCCTGTCAAACTCTATTATTTTGTTGCAAACCTTATCAAGGAAATAACGGTCATGGGTCACCATCAGCAGCGTTATCTTCTGACGCATGAAATAGTTCTCCAGCCACTCTATCATATCAATGTCAAGATGGTTGGTAGGCTCATCAAGAATCAGCAACTCAGGTTTGGACAACAGTACCCTCGCCAGAGCCGCACGTTTCGTCTGACCTCCAGACATACGCCCCATCGGAGTCTCAAGATCCGTTATATGAAACTGTGTGAGCAACTGACGCGCAAGATCCACACCGTTTCCCTCCTCGTCATCCTTTACATCGAGGGAGGCATAGTCAAGCGCATTCATATCAGGGTCAAAAGGAGGCAACTGTTCCAGATAACCTACACGTATACCGTTGCGGAATGTGATTTTTCCGCTGTCATAATCCTCCCTTCCCGCCAATATATTAAGGAAAGTGGTTTTACCGGCTCCGTTGGGAGCCACAATTCCTATCTTGTCACCCTGAAACACGCCCAGCGACACTTCCTCAAAAAGAATGCGGTCTCCAAACGATTTCGTCAACTCCTCAATCTGCAGATATATCATTTAGTTACTTTCAGTTTGTAATATTCCTTCACATCATTCCAACGGTAATAGGGCCAGATATCGGTAGAGACGGGGATATGGGTCTCCTTCTCGTTGTGCAGAAATTTGACAAGTATATCTGAATCTTTCTTGTCGGAACGGAATAGAATCATCTGGATGTTGGCACACATCGGTGACACACGCCAGTCGCACCATGCTTTGTAAAAATTATCCGGATTCTCCTCCGCACCGTCGCATCCGTCAAACCCGAGAAGAGCCACAAACGGCACAACATTACCGTCATGACCGAATCTTAACGTGACCGCCTCTTCTGTTCGGTTTATTGCCGCCTCAGCACTCTCTATAAAATTACGCAGCAACGGTTTCGCATTGTCCAGATGCTTGCTTTCTGCAGGTGGATAATCTGCATGACGGGCATAAAATTCAGCGTTGAAACACTGCCACAAGTCAAACAACTCCTGTGGCTCAAAAATATCGTAAAACGAAATCTGATTTTCGGTATTCTGCGCATCTGCCGCTATCCAATACATTCCCCACATAAAATCAAACGGGACAACGTACCTCTCTACAAATTCAGGATCAGAGAATATCGAAGCCGTAAGACGATCGGGATTAGTGTGCGACTGCTTGAATTTTCTCAACACCTCATGCAACCACTCTTTACTGCTGTTGAATTTGTTTGATTCCGGTGTACTGTAACAGAGATACGGCATATATCTCTGGGATGATTCCCTTGTGATGTCAAGAGCGGGATTGCACTCTTTTAGCTTCTCACAGAACGACGCCATGCTTAGTACACAGCGCACTACCAATGTTGAACGGGCTGATATCTTTTTATCGCCCTTGAATACTTCGGGATAATTGCGGAACATTCTCTCGGCAATCCCCTTATGCTGACGCACACCGAGCGGAGACAGATCGCCGCCGCGTCCTGCGGCTTCCTCTACCACACTGTCCAGACGGATCATCACATTCTTGCCGAGCGGAGTCAACGCATCGGCATCATTCGCCTTATGGAGCAGATCAGACACCCATAAGTAATCCTTATCACTTATAAGATAACGAGAGCCATGTCTGCCGTAATGACCGATATAAAACGGTTTGTAACCTTTAGGAGCAGGAGTGTTGTCAGCCGTTTCGGAGGGATAGGCATAATACACACCAGCCGTCTTATCAAGGTCTGAAATCATCTCCTCCCGGGTGGTCTGCGCTACCGCAGACACACAGGATACCAATATTAATCCCGCAATAAAACGAAGCCTCATAAGGATGCTGTCACTTCAATTTCCACAAGTGCCTGTTTAGGCAATTCTTTCACTGCAAAGGCACAACGTGCCGGGAAGGGTGCCTTGAAATATTCCGCATAAACCTCGTTCATGGGAGCAAAATAGCTCATGTCTGCCAGAAATACTGTTGTCTTCACAACCGAATCAAGTCCGGCACCTGCCTCTTCAAGAATAGCCTGGATATTCTTGATTGACTGATGTGTCTGGGCTTTTATATCTACCGGCATCTCTCCTGTCTCTGCATTTATAGGCAACTGACCTGATACAAAAATAAGGTTACCGGTCTGAATTGCCTGACTGTAAGGGCCTATTGCTCCCGGAGCCTTTTTGCTTGAAATTTCTTTTTTCATGGGATTGATATTTATAAGTTGGTTCATTATTATTTCAAAAGATCGGGGCGAAGCCGCCTTGTGCGTTCCAATGCCTGCTCATAACGCCATTCGGCTATCTTTGCCTCATGCCCGGAGAGAAGTATGTCAGGCACTTTCCACCCGTTGTATTCTGCCGGACGTGAATACACCGGAGGAGCGAGAAGATTATCCTGAAATGAATCCGAGAGCGCCGACTGCTCATCCCCTATCGCTCCTGGAATAAGCCTCACCATTGCATCGGCAATTACCGCCGCAGGCAATTCGCCGCCAGTGAGCACATAATCACCTATCGATATCTCTTTTGTCACAAGATGCTCCCTAACGCGCCAGTCTATACCCTTATAATGACCACAAAGAATGATCACATTATTCAACAAAGAAAGTGAATTTGCCATCGGCTGGTTAAACTGCTCTCCGTCAGGCGAAGTAAAGATCACCTCATCATACTCGCGTTCCGATTTAAGCTTCGAAATACACGCGTCAATAGGCTGTATCTGCATTACCATCCCGGCTTCGCCGCCAAAAGGGTAATCATCAACCTTGCGGTGTTTGTTGGTGGTATAATCACGTAGATTATGAATGGCAATCTCCACCAACCCTTTATCTTGCGCGCGTTTCAGTATAGAGCAATTAAAGAATGGCTCCAACATCTCCGGCATCACTGTCAGCAAATCGATTCTCATTATAATATAATGATTTATAAGTTATCTTAGAGAGGCATACCGGTGTATTCCCGTGGGTCGCCGATTTTTCACAAAATTAATAAAAAAAAGAGCCGTGCCAAAATCAAAGGCACGGCTCAACAGTAAGATTAACTAAGTTAATCTTGACTTGTGCAGAAACAAAAATTCAAACTATTAATAAACATTTCTTATTGTTAAATTGTAACTAAAAGATAAAATTACCACATATTGCTTATTTTTATACTTATTTATGAAAATACTAAAGGACAGGTATCCTAAGGGTCCCTTTAAAATAAAGACGATTGAAAATCCGACGAACGGAAAACTCTCCTTTATTTTATTACCTTCGATGTTAATGATAATAGTTTCATTCGTATTATTCAGTTTCCCAACATGGGCAATTGTAATTTGTTGTTGCTCGATTATAGGTTATGTCTCGGCTCTTACATATTTCTGTATCAAACAAAAATGTTATGCTCAGTTAATATTTAACCTGTTTTTAACAACAATACTGGTATTCTTATTTGCACGGATAATAATGAATCTCAACCTCTTGAACTCTTAGAACAACATTACAGATATAAGCATATTTAAAATTCCCAATCATAAAAATGTAGATAAATGAAAGAGCCGTGCCAAAATCAAAGGCACGGCTCAACTTGAAGATACGTCACAATTAAATGTGAATGTTTATCTTACAACAACCTTATAGGGTTTATTATCAATAATCACAACATAAACGCCGGCTACCGGGACTGCGACAGATAAAGAACCGTCTGCCACCGTATTCTCAATTACCTTTCCGTCTGCTGCAGCTACCATGACATTTCTGTCGTCGGCACCCTTAACAATGATTATCTTGTTTTCAACACTGATCTCCATACCCGAAACCAATTCGGTTACGGAAGATGCGTCGACTCTTGCCATGTTGGACAAGCCCGATTCACCGAGGTCATAGACTGCGGTAACATGATATTTATGACTTCCCTTCTCCGCTGTATCATCCACATATGCGGATTCTGCAAGCAACGCCTTATTGATCTTCACGCCATCACGATAAACATTATATCCCAATAGTTTTATATCGCCGCCACCGGCATTGTACTGTATATCGTCAAGCATAAAGATAAAGCCGTCTTTCGACACATGGCGGATTGCAAAATACCGTGTCCCCTGAGGCACATCATATGAATACCCTGTCCATGGCTGACCGTTCTCGCCCAGCTCCTCGTTCATAGGCACACTGGCACCTCCCAGTTTCTTGAATGACCCGGTTTTATTATCAGTAGTAGAGTAAAGGAACTCAAATTCCTCCTCACCGTAATAGTCATTGTACGTCTTTGCCCAGAACGAGACATTCTGCGCCACCCCACTTAGTTTTGGAGATACCAGCCAATTGTCATTATGTATCTCCTTTGTCGTCTTGTCTTCCGATGAACAGAAAGATACAAGATACTTGTGACCTGTGGAATGCGACTTATATGTATAGTTCAGTGAAGAATTATCAAACATCATATAAGCCATTGGCTTATGCAGATTAGGAATATTGACACCACTGATACCTACCGTTCCCGATTTGTCAATATCATAGAAAGTCCAATCTCCGGCTCGGTCTATCTCCCAGGCTTTGTAATCTTCAAAATCTTCTGTTATGATATTGTCAGGATTGCCGCCGGTAATGTCAGGTCTGCTCCAGGACAGAGCCACACCTGCAGACTTGTCTGTAGCCGCAAGATCGTTTACTACAGGAGTTTTAGGAAGAATCAGATCTACTGTATATGTCGGAGTAACATTATTGGAAGCTACCTGATCTTTAGAAGATTTAACTTCGACATAATAGCTCAGAGACTTGTCGGAAAACAGATCCACAGTCTTATCTTTCAGTTCAATCTCGGTACGCGCACCCACCGGAAGGGAATAATTCTCGATCTTTGCAACCGTCTTGCCACCTCTCACAAGAGAGATAACGGCATCGTCAATACCCTTGAAGCCCTGATTGGCAATTGTAGTGCGAACAGTTACAGTCTCACCCGGTTTTACTTTAGTAGGAGCATCCGAATCAACAAGAGCGGCATCGTATGTAACAATGTCACCAATGTACATATTATCAATGCAGATAATGTAACGTGTATCTTCAGCAACACCTCCGAAACCAAGCTGAACCTTCTTCCCTTTAATCGCAGACAAAGATACGAACTCTCTCACCCAATCGTCCTTACCCGTCTCATTGAGTGTGAGTTTATGAAGAGTTGTCCACTCCTTCTGACCCATTTCACGATAAACAAGATGAATCTCGTTTTTAGAGTCAGAGATAGCCCTGTAATAGAATGAGGCCGTCGGATTCTCACCGGAGATAAGAATCTTGCCAGTCATTAGAAGTGCCTGATCACCCTCAACAGCAGGAATCCAGCCCCAGAGACCGCCATCATTGTCCTGCGGATAACATTGCGGTGTTCCCACACTGTTATACGGTTGCCATTTGTTGTGTGCGCCACTGAGAGCCCAGTTGTGCTTCACCGCACCCTTGGGTACTGTCTCTATAAACGGCAGTGTATATGGAGCTCCGACAGGAACCATTTCAGAATATACACGACAGTCTCTGTCTGAACCGGCAGATGAATATGGCTGCACATAGAAATATTTGAACTGCTGTGGTTTGTAGTCTTCTGCGTTGAGTTTGACTGTTACAGACGTAGCATTGGAGCCTTTTGTTATTCTCCATTTGCCATCCATTACAATATCATAGTAAACAGAATCGGCAGGAATGGAACGTCCGTTGATATCAATAGTCGGAGCCGTCCAGTTTACGTCTATAATACCTCCGTCACCCGGTTGCTCCTTCACAGTTATGCTTTTTATCTTTTCCGGTATACCGACACCTACATACACCCAGTCGCGCAGTTCACGACCTTTCCCATTTTCATTGTACGTAACAACAGCATACTTGTAATTGCCACAGAACGGCACCTCGTCGGTATAATTGACTGTCGCACCCAAACCAGGATTCTCGATGGTTTTGACAAGTTTCTCATCCCTGTAAACCTCATATTTAGAGATTGTCTTCAGTGTTTCTCCACCAACAGTTTTTGAAGGACTGCCAATTTTCAGATTAGCCAGCAGTTTACGATCCGGATCATCTGTTATCTCCAGTGTTCCGTAACCGGGAGCATCCTCGTTCAGAGGCTTGCTAAGGTCAAAATCATAAATATACAGATTACCCCAGCTTAATTCGGGAGTCACGGCATGGATTGCGATATAATACACACCGCTCTTGTCAACTTTTATTGGACACTGGAAATCGTTGCTTGTGGCTCCTGAACGGAATGACACCTTATCCATCACCTTTGTAGTAAGAGCCGCCACTGTGGGAGCCGTGCCGATTACCACCTCAAACTCCTCCTCTTTAGGACCATAGGTATCAGCAGTGATAAAGAGATTGTAAGATTTACCAGCCTCAAGCGCCAACGGAGGAGAAACGAGATAGTCATCTTTCGCTGTTTTGCCAGCTCTTATGTATACGCCTCCGTCTTCACGGGAATCATCGAAATGCCATGTACGTTTGTCACTATTCCCATCAATTACAGTCCAGTCGGCATGACTGGTACCACTTGAGAATCTGTCACGATAAGGAGGAATAAGAATACCAAGAGTATTAGAAGCCGAGACATTGGAAGCAAGACCCTCATGATAAGCCACGACATCATATTTTGTACCGTCTTCCAGTTTATCAACTATTGTATTCCATTTGGTTTCCTTAATGAAATCTGTCATGGCCTTGCCTGTATTGTCAAAAACCTTGTACGTTATCTTTTCGGGGTCAACAAATCCACCGTTTTGTGAATTTTTCACAGAATCCCATGATAGATAGAGATTCGGCTGCTCATATATCAGAGAGACCTTGCGCGGTGCTTCCGGATAGTCGTTACCCACCCATTTTGTTATGTTTTCAGGCGCACCTACACTACCCGGAATCTGGGCAGACACAGAGAAAACATATTTACCTAATTCACCGACTGTGACAGGAGCCTGTACACTCTGACCCCATTTCAGGTCTGAAGTAGGAGCCACATTTACATACTCCTTACCGTTGACAGAAACTATATATCCAAGCGGAGCATCACTTGTGCTGCCGTTGTAAGTTCTGACAGGAAGAGTAAACTTGACTTTACCGGTCAAAGCACCGCCTTCAAATTCAGACTCAAGATCAGTTACCATGTTGGGAGCATCGTCAGCAACTGTAACCTCAGCCGCATAACAACCGCGTACTCCTGATTTTCCCGGAGTCTGCCTTATAAGAGTGGTTTCACCGGTCGAAAGATCTACAGTATATACATTACAATCGGAAGAACCGGAAACAAGATACATCTTCTTATTCTTTGAATCGTAAAACGCAGACGTAAATGCATAAACAAAGACACCTGTGTTTCCCACTTTTGTCGGCTCACCTGATTCTTTATCAATTTTGTACAAGACGAACTGGTTCTGTTTGTTTACAGACTCTTTTACGAATCCATACAGATTGCCATCGTCATCGCAAGCCAACTCCCCATAAAGTTTTGTATTTGAGGCTATAGTCTTTACACGCTTCTGTGTTGTAATATCGAAAACAGCAAGGTCATATTTATTCTTGGCTGTTGAATTGAAGCAACCGTAAACCACATTGTTTTTCTTGTCCCATGCCAGAGATTTAGAAATACAATCAGCATCCACATTCGCATTCTTTACTATAGGCTTCCATGTAGAAGTATCAAAAAGACAACCCCAGTTACCGCTAACCGATTGACATATATAATATTTACCGTCAGCAAATACAGCACTGTCAATCCAGAACAGATTTTCGTCAAGCACCGCTACAAACGCACCGTTACCCGCATCAGACTGGAATGACATCATACACGGAGCACCATCAGGACAATAATCACCCATAAGGGAATATCCGTAGATAAGTGTCGGGGCTCCACCCTCGGCTGCAGGAGCAAGCTCAATGGGAGCGTAAGAAAAATTATCTGTATTGGAAGATGATGACAAGACAGAAAACTGCCCAAAATCCTCCTGATTCAGATTAAAATTTGGCAGTCCGGCAGACTGCCCGTTTTCAGTAGTGACACTTTCAGTGTTGCGCACCGACAGGCGTTTTGACTGCTTCTGATAAGCAGCGCCAACTCCTCCCATCACGCACAGAACACCACAAAGCAACCATACCGATTTTAAAGAAAGCTTTTTCATTCTGTAAGGGTTTGATTTATATAATTGAACTTTTAGTTTTAATTTCCAGGAATTAATAAAAAGTATACAAATTCTCAATTATTTGCAAACTTAATTAAATTTCGCTAATTACCAAACCATTTGTAAATATATTCGCATTTTAACATCCGAATATCCATTAATTTTCACCTTATACAACAAATATCTATTTTATATCAGAGAAGACATAAATAACAATAAGTATTACACTTGTACAATATACGGAGAACAGGAATAAGCTATTAAAAGAAAGAGCACCTGCCCGGAATGGGGCAGGTGCTCTCCTACAATTCTATATGATATCGTTAATTCTCTCTAAACAATCTGTTTTCTATCAATCCATCTCTTCGTCTGCTTCAAGTCCGCCCATTTCGCGGATAGCATTACGAAGCAATGTGTGCTGATGATATAGATTGTTGACAGGCATCTCACCGACTGTATAGTCGTGCATCGGACTCTTGAGGAAGAAGCTCAGGAAGCGCTGTATGCCATAACGACCGGCACGTGCGGCGAGGTCGCTGAGAAGCACGAGGTCAAGACAAAGAGGTGCGGCAAGTATTGAGTCGCGGCAGAGGAAGTTGATCTTGATCTGCATCGGATAACCCATCCAGCCGAAGATGT
>CAJTWL010000034.1 GCA_910579845.1 uncultured Muribaculaceae bacterium
GTTTCAAGAAAATGTCGGATGCAATAATCGTAAACCGATATGATGCCTGTCTCGATGACGTGATCCAGAAAGTATATACACGCGATATTTTCAAAAGAGATTGATTTTAGAAAGATAAATAATGCTCAAAATGGGTAACAAACAAATAACAGTTACATCCCCACTGCTGCCAAATCTTGAGGAATTTCAAGATTTACTCAAAGAGATATGGAGCAGAAAGTGGATTACGAATAACGGTTCTTTCCACCATAAACTTGAAGAAGCGTTGGCAGATTACCTCAAGGTTCCGTATGTAAGCCTTTTTACAAATGGCACCTTGCCCCTCATTACCGCACTTCAGGCTCTTCGTATTACAGGTGAGGTCATAACGACACCATACAGTTTTGTCGCCACAACCCATGCCCTGTGGTGGAACGGAATCAAGCCTGTGTTCGTTGACATAGACCCAAAAACCGGCAATATCAATCCGGACTGTATAGAAGCTGCCATCACTCCCAAAACAACGGCCATTATGCCCGTGCATGTTTATGGAAAGCCTTGCGACACCGAGCGGATTCAGGCTATTGCAGATAAATATGGATTAAAGATTATTTACGATGCCGCCCATGCTTTCGGAGTAGAGGTCAGCGGAGAATCAATTCTTAATGCAGGAGACATGTCGACACTTTCCTTCCATGCCACAAAGGTCTACAACACAATAGAAGGTGGTGCAATGGTAATGCACGATGAGAAAACCAAGAGACGCATCGACTATCTGAAAAATTTTGGATTTGCCGGAGAGACGGAGGTAGTTGCTCCAGGTATAAACTCTAAACTCGATGAAATACGCTCAGCCTACGGTTTGCTTAATCTGCGACAGGTTGATCAAGCTATTGAAGCCAGACATCAGGTTGCTGTCGCATACCGTAATGCACTGCGCGATGTTCCCGGCGTTACATTTTTTGACGACATGCCCGGTGTACGCCACAACTATAGCTACTTTCCCATCTTCATAGATGCCGAAAAATACGGAATGACACGCGATGAGCTTTACTTCAAGATGCGCGATAATAATGTACTCGGACGCCGATACTTCTACCCTCTCATCAGCGAGTTCACAACATACCGAGGTCTACCCTCGTCGGTTCCTGAGAATCTGCCCAACGCACACTGCATGGCGAATAGTGTCATTTGCTTGCCTATGCACCATGCATTAATTGATGAAGATATTAAACGTGTAATCGAACAAATCCGAAAATGAGCGAATCAAAGCAAAAGAAACTAATGTTGCTCGGAGGTTCCGCAGCTCAAATTATAGCCATTAAAAAAGCAAAGGAATTAGGGTATTACACGGTCGTCTGTGACTATCTGCCGGATAATCCAGGCAGATTAATCGCGGATTCCTTCCATCTGATTAGTACAACAGACAAAGAAGCTGTTCTTGATGTTGCCAAACTCGAAAACATAGATGGCATAGTCGCATATAGTTCGGATCCTGCCGCCCCGACCGCCGCATATGTGGCAAAAAAATTACAGCTTCGAGGTATTGATTACAATATAGTTCGTCACTTTTGTGAAAAGCAGTTATTCAGAGAATATCTAAAGTCAAATGGATTCAATATACCAGAATCAATAAGAGTTGAAATACCATATCATTTAGACAACATTGATATCTCAAAGCTCCAATTTCCTATTATAGTCAAACCGACTGATTCATCCGGAAGCAAAGGCATTACAGTCCTGCGCAAACCGGAAGGACTTGCAGACGCACTGAAATATGCATGTGAGTATTCGAGAAACAGCACATTGATTATAGAGGAGTTTATCGAACGCGACCATCAACATGTAATTGAAGCAGAGATATTCGCTGTTGATGGCAAAGTAGAATCATGGGGGTTGATTAACAGTATACGCGATTGTGCATCCAATCCATTGCTTCCCGCAGCGTACAGCTATCCTATCGATCTTACACCGGAACGTAAAGCCATAGTTAAGAAAGAAATTTCACGTTTAATAAAGTCGACTGGACAAACTTCGGGAGCTTTCAATATCGAGATGATTATCGATCGGGAAAACCGGTTATTCTTTCTCGATGCAGGTCCTCGTAATGGCGGGAACATGCTCCCGGAATTCATTTCTATGATATCCGGTAAAGATATTGTAGCAGCCACTATAAAAAACGCAATGGAAGATTGTAAAAATCTTGATATCAGTCTTGACGGTGAGTCTGGCGGTTTTTGGGGTTTGGGTGTTCTTCATTCTTCCAGATCAGGAAGATTCGACAGTATAAAATATTCAAGGGCTGCTGTTGATTCGCTCGTACGTGAAGAGATTCAAAAGAATTCCAACGATCAAGTGAATCCTTTCTTACGCTGCAATGACCTTGTCGGACTTAACTTCCTGCATTTCTCGACGAAAAAAGAAATGGATGATGTCATGTGCAATATGGATAGCTCAATGAAAGTAATCTTGAAATGAAAGAAACAGGTAGTGATATTCCTTCATTGTGTAATGTCAAAGTGCAATAATTCAATTTTAATTATGAGCTTGATTTATAACATAGAACATTTAGATTATACAGAAGTAGTAAGCCATCTCCGTATTAGTGCCAAAGATTTTGAACCTGTTACAACAGAGAATATGCAGTCTTACGCTAATAAATTGTCCTCAAACGCCTTATTCGCAACGTGTAAAACAAACGAAAATAATCTGATAGGGCTGATTGCCTTTTATGCTAACCGATGTCCGAATGCTTATATTTCACACGTTTGGGTATCAGAGTATCATCGGGGGGGGGGGCATTTGTGGCAAATTACTAAGAATAATTGAAGAATACTGCAAAAAATACAAGTTTAACAATCTAAGGCTTGAAGTTATTCAAGGCAATCTCGCAGCCATAAGAGCATACAAAAAACAGAACTTTGAAATCATTTCCATCAATGGTCATAAACATTTGATGGAGAAAATTATAATTTGATTCTCCCTGTTCAAGGGCAGAATCGCCCTTGAACATGAAACCAATAGGAGGATATTTTGAATTTGAGTTACCGGCAGGCAATTTGACAGCAATTCCTTCCGGGGTATTAGTCAATTCCGGAAGACACGCATTAGAATATATAATTCAGGCATTAGGCAATCGCATTAAGACAATTTGGCTTCCTTATTACACCTGTGAAGTAGTTCTGGAACCTATACGCCGCTTAGGAATAGATTATAACTTCTATTCTATCTCTGAAAAATTCGAGATTGACGATGCGATAGAGCTTTCTGAAGGAGAATATATAATTGCCAACAACTATTTTGGCATTAAAGATTCATATATCTCCGGTTTAGTACAAAAATATAAAGACAGACTAATTATAGACAACGCCCAGGCTTTCTATTCCAAGTCTCAACCGGAATCTAATCAGATATATAGTCCGCGTAAATTCTTCGGAGTACCCGATGGCGGTATAGTATCAAGCGAATATAGTATAGATAAAGAACTTCCTGAAGGTTTTTCATATGGACGATGCAGCCATTTATTGAAAAGGCTTGATAAGGATGCCGGTTTTGGATACACGGATTTCAAAGCAAACGATCGGCAGATTAAAAACGAGGTCCTTACTCGCATGTCCAAACTCACCAAAAGACTATTAAGCACAATTGACTTTGATTATGTGAGGAATAAAAGGAGAGCAAATTACAAATTTCTGCATAATACATTTGCTTCTACAAACAGGCTGGAACTACCGGACGCCAACAGCTTTGCATGCCCGATGGTCTATCCTTATCTGACCGACGATCCCACTCTTCGCAATAGACTAATTGAGAACGGCATATTCGTAGCCACGTATTGGCCTAATGTCCTTGAATGGTGTGAAAAAAGTTCTGTTGAATATCATTTAGCGCAAATGCTTATCCCATTGCCAATAGATCAGAGATATAACGAAGAGGATATGCAACGAATCATTAACTTAATAAACTGAGCAAATGGAGGTATTTATCAGACCACTAATTGAGCAGGATGCCTATACATCTGTAAAATGGCGCAACGACTCCGAGGTTTTCAAATACACCGGGAACACATATGACCATGAAATAACTATCGAAAGTGAGATTTCATGGATAAAAAGAGTTATATCAAATACTAAGGATTATCGATGCGCCATAATCGTAGACGGTGTGTATGTAGGCAACATATATCTTACAGATATTGAAAACAGGACGGCACAATATCATATCTTTATCGGTGAGAAATCATTTTGGGGCAAAGGAATCGCCAAACAAGCATCATTGCTTATAATCAAACATGGATTTGAAAAGCTTGGTCTTAGCCGAATTATGCTACGCGTCCGAAGAGAGAACCTTTCAGCGCTTGCACTTTACAAGAGCCTTGGCTTTGAGGCAACGGATGAAACAGACATGTTGACAATGTCTCTTCAGAGAGAATCATTTCACCCATACCTTCTATAGAACAAGTCTTTTTTATTTGATTGTAAATCCAAAGCATCGGAATAAAGTTTGCTAATTTAGAGAATTATGAAGATTAATGATACTGACGTGACAAATTTTGCACCTATAATAATTCCCACCTTATGTCGATATGACCACTTTAAGCGTTGTGTTGAGAGTTTGACCCGATGTACCCATGCCGATAAAACAGAGTTGATAATAGGATTGGATTTTCCTCTTAAAGAATCACACAAAGAAGGTTACTCTAAAATATCCGATTATATTAATAGTGGAATAAGCGGCTTTAGAAAGGTAACGGTAATCAGACATAGCAGAAACATAGGTGCAATACGTAATTATCATTATATTTTGGATTATGCATTTAATTTATACGACAGAGTAATTGCAACCGAAGATGACAATGAATTTTCTCCGAATTTTTTGGATTATATCAATAAAGGGCTTGATCTATATAAAGATTCGGACGATGTAGTAGCAATATGCGGATATAATTATCCAGTGGATTTGTCGGATTATCCTCAAAACGCATATTTATCATATAATTATTCGGCATGGGGGTATGGTCTTTGGAAATCAAAGAATGAAAAGTATTTAAAAGAACTGACTTTTGAAACTTCCTGCAATATATTGAAATCTCCAACTTTACTATTTAAAATATTGAAAGAAAAACCCACATTAGCCATAAGTCTATGGCATATGTCTCGACGAAAAACACTGCTTGGAGATGTTAATTGGGAAACATATAATATAACCAGAAATCATTACTCATTGTTCCCTCGGCTATCATTAGTAAGGAATTGGGGACACGATGGTACGGGCATAAATTGCTCAGCTTACAGTGATGACGTATACATAAATCAAAAAATAGATGTTTGCCCGACATTCAATTTCAGTGGTGAAATAAAAATTCTTCCTCATAAATTCAATAAGCGATTGCGTAAGTTTTTTGGTGACAGACCTTATGATCTGATATTACGTTCTTACCGATTTCTGAAAAGACATTTTTAGTCAAGATTCATGGAACCGACCGGAAATAGAACGATTATAGGCTTTGCGTGGAAATTTTTTGAGAAGATCAGTTACCAGGTAATCAATCTGGTGATACAAATAGTACTTGCCAGAATCCTGATGCCTGATGACTACGGGATCATTGCATTACTTGCAATATTTATGGCAATTGGAGATGTGTTCATAAAGAATGGCTTTACTACAGCCATAATACAAAAGAAAAATACCGACAACCTGGATTTATCGACAGTATTCTGGGGAAATGTCGCTTTGTCAGTCACACTATATATTATTTTATATATAACCGCACCTGCAATTGCCGCATTTTATAGGCAACCGCACCTTATAGATATTACTCGTGTCTTATCATTAAACCTGATAATTGGCGGGCTATGTGCTATTCATTTTGCTTTGATAGCAAAAAAAATCGATTTTAAGAAAAGCTATGTAGTTAATCTTATTAATGTCCTCACAATGGGATTTGTCGGTATATTGCTGGCAATAAATGGTTTCGGTGCATGGGCATTGGTGTTTTCAGTATTAAGCGGGGCTTTGGTATCCGGAATCGTACTATATATAATCGTAAAATGGCATCCTCGATTTATATTTTCATTTGAACGCCTAAAGACCTTATTTACATATAGTTCAAAAGTGCTTAGTTCAAATCTGCTTAATACGGTTTTTAACAATGTACATGTTCTTATAATCGGGCGTTTCTTTACGAGTTCATCATTGGCATATTATCAAAGGGGACAAGCGTTGCCACAATCCATCATGAATTCGATTGACGGTTCTTTCTCAGAGGTAATGTACCCGACATATTCATTGATACAAGATGATCTGGATAGATTACGGCTCGCCATCAGCAAATCTCTGCGTCTCAGCATGTTCATATGTTTACCTTTGATGTTTTGCCTTTGTGCTATGAGTGAAAATCTCACAATTGTATTATTATCCGACAAATGGTCGGAAAGTATCCCTTTCATGCAATTAAGTTGCATAATCTGCTCTTTTTGGCCTTTATCCACCGTATCTCATGCAGTCAACGCAATTGGGCGAAGTGGTCTCACACTAAAAATAAACTTTTTTAGTAAATTCTTCATTTTGTTTTTCATTATGATATGTATTCCATTCGGAGTCTTTGCAATCATGGTCGGAAGCTTATTGTCGTCAATGGTGATGCTGTTTATTTCATTTCATTATTATAAACGTGCCATTGGCTATGGCATAAAGAATGTCATTTCTGATATACGACTATCTTTTCTGAACGCATCGATAGCGGCATCATTAGTTTATCTAATTAATTTTTTAAACTACAATATATATTTAGAACTAACTCTGCAACTGATAACCGGTATCGTTTCTTATTGGCTTTTATCCACATTGACTTCTAATGAATCATACTGTTATATCATTGGCATTGTCAAACAAAAGTTCAGACAAAACTGATGACCTGGATCATTCTCATAATATTTATTGGACTTTTAGCTGAAGGAGCCGCTTTATACCCGCAACGCAATATAATATCTTATGAACAATCTATATTAGCATCGAAGATATGTATGGGTGCTCTTATCCTGACATTAACATTAATGGTGGGATTTTGGGGCATTGTTGCTCAAGACCACGATGCATATATAAATGCATATAACTCTTTCAACGGCTATAGCTTTTACGATATATTTGACAATGTCACTGACTTGCTGGCCAAGCAAGCCATAGGCATGGAACTGGGATATAACGTAATCAATGTTCTGGGACATTATTTGAACTTGAAAGCTCCTTTGTTCCTGACTTTGACAGCATTGTTTGTCAATACCTGCGTTGTAAAGTTTATTTATAATTATCCACATCCCGTTTTATCGCTGTTCTTTCTCCTGTCGATGAATTTTTTTCTTCAAGAAGCAAACCTTGTGCGTCAGATACTGGCCATGGCTATTTTTATATTATCTATAAGACCGTTGCTTGAAGGGAAATGGAAATCATACTTATTATTGATCTTTGTGGCAACCTTATTTCATACATCGGCTATAATCCTTTCGTTATTGGTCTTGTTTGAATTTGTCAGAACAAAAAATGCTCAAGCAATCGCATACTATTCTCTTATAGGAATATGGGCTATCTCAATCATGGTAATGTTTGGAATAGTATCCTTTGATATCGCATCGATATTTATAGACTCATCCTATTCGATATATGCAGTAGACGACAATGGGATTGGTATGGAAGTGTCTTTCATGAATATAGCGTTTCATAATATTGTGGCGATTGCATTGTTGCTTTGTTATAAAACTCTTAAAGTCAAATCCAAGATATTTTACTATGCGGTTATTTTGATAACTGTAAGTTGCATTAATATCTCGTACGCATTCCCTAATTTCTTTCGATTTGCCACTTATTTTAGTGTTATATTTTTCGTATTCGCCATATATCTTTTTTCAAAATCAGAAAAATGGAGATTCGGAGTCTATAGTATCCCAATACTCGCACTTCAGATATATTGTAGCCTAAGACTTTTGCTGTTCTTTGTTATCGAAGATAATATTTTTGGTTCCAAGTCTTACTCACTGAATGACCTTTTATAATCTTTATGAAAACTTTATTCCAAATAAATTTAAGTGTCAACTGTTTAAGCACCGGCAAGATTGCTGAGGATATTGGTATGGCAGCCATGCACGCGGGGTGGAAAAGTTATATTGCAGGCGCTGTAATCGGGAAAAATCCAAGCAAAAGCAATGTAATCAAGATTGGAAGTTCCAATTATATATACCTGCCATATTTTGAGAGCTTGCTTTTTGACAATCATTGCTTAGGACTTTCATCCCGATTGGCAACCAAACGACTCATAGCGGAGATTGAGCGAATCAAGCCGAACATTATACAACTCCATACTATTCATGCATATTATCTAAATCTTAAATTGCTGTTTGAATATTTCGCTACAATAGATATTCCAATAGTTTGGACTCTTCATGATTGTTGGTCTTTTACAGGTCATTGTGCGTACTTTGACGCTATTGGATGTAATCATTGGAAAACACACTGTCAAAAATGCCCACAATTAAAAGAATATCCCAAAAGTTTGGGATTAATAGATAATTCGTGGAATAATTATAATTTGAAAAAGAAATTGTTTACTTCGTTGGATAGTCGTTTACATTTAATTACAGTTTCTCAATGGCTCTTAAGTTTAGTAAAGGAATCGTTTTTGAGTGGTGTACATTCAGAGGTGATATACAATGGAATAAATACCAATATTTATAAACCGAACAATAATAATTCATTCATATCAACTCTGGGATTTGAAAATAAAAAGATTCTTCTCGGAGTTGCATCCGCATGGGGAGAAAGAAAAGGTCTGAAGGATTATATCGCTTTATCAAAAATACTGCCTGATGACATCCGTATAATTCTTGTGGGTCTGAAAAAGGAGCAAATTAATAGCCTACCTCCCAATATCATAGGTATAGAGAAAACCGAAAATGTTTATCAGTTGACAGAGCTGTATTCTAACGCAAGTATAATTTTGAATCTGTCGGTAGAAGAAACCTTCGGGCTAACGACGGTAGAAGGCATGGCGTGTGGTACCCCCGGCATCGTTTACGACAAAACCGCGAGTCCTGAATTAATAACAACCGAAACAGGCTCTATAGTTAAAGCCCATGACATTCAGAGCTTAAAGAAAACGATAGAAAACGTGATGGCTAAAGACAAAAGTTGGTATTCACAAAATTGCATTAATAGAGTCCAGACATTCTTTAATGCAGACAAGCAATACAAAAAATATATCGAACTCTACGACTCTCTTATCGGCACACACAATTGAATTTGAGAAAGGCCTATTGAACGTGTCTTATTGATGAAGTTGTTTAGACTAATTTACGAATGTTAAAAATAAAGTTGTCTTGATTCTTTTATCAACCTTTGCGTCCTATTTTGGTGTCTTCCTTCCCTCTCATCGGTGCCAACCGGAAGGTTTGCCGCTTCTTCGATGAAAGCAACACGCTCAAAATATGACTGCAAATATTAATAAAAAATTAGTCTAAACAACTTCGATATCAAACAATGTTGTTTCAAAATTAAATAACAACAGAAAAACGACACGCTCTATCGACTTTGACCGATATTACTCGTTTTCCAAGAGACTTTTTAATAAAGATAACATGCTGTCGTATAAAACATTAGTGAATATATCCAAATATAAAACACTTACATTCAGATTGTTGGACTGTATTTTCTTTGAAGGAAGGAGGGTAGACTGATGAAGATCGTTTGTTTGATGGGTATTCTTCCTGATTTGTATTATGATGAGATATTGGCAAATAGCCGTGGTGCAGTCGAGTTTGCGGCAGATGCATTGCAAAAATCAATAATAGCAGGTCTTTCGGAAAATCTCAAGAAACCGGATGTTATAAATCTGCCATATTTACGTCCATGGCCGAAACAATATAAAAAGATATTTTCACCGCCTTCCTTTATTGAGGAGTGCAATACATATGTATTAAACAACAAGCAGTTCCTGAATATAACCGGACTAAATTTACTTGATCGCTATAGAGTTGCCTATAATGCGTTGATTAAGTACTGCAAGAAGAATAGCTCTGAAGATGTAATAGTATTGATTTATGCAATAAGTACTCCGTTTATAAAAGCCGCAGTTGATGCAAAAAAAAGATTCTCAAATTTGAAGATTATCTTGATAGCTCCAGACCTGCCGGAATATATGTCAGATGATGATGGTATTTTACGAAGTTATTTAAAGAGAATCAATAATCGCCTTCTGGAGTCTTTTTATCGAAGCATTGATGGATTTGTAGTTCTGACGAAATATATGGCAGATCGTCTTATATCTAACAATCAACCCTTTGTGGTTGTGGAAGGGATATATAATCCATCTGATAATGAGCCTTACAAGCCATTTAATAAATCAAATAAAAAATTGATTATATATACCGGAACACTTGACCGACGATATAATGTGATGGATTTGATTGAGACCGCAAGGTGGCTGAACAGAGATGATTTTGTTCTTGAACTTTACGGAACTGGCGATACCCAGCAGGAAATAATCGAAATATCAAGAACAGACCATAGAATAAAGTATTGTGGAATAATTCCAAGAAAGGAGATTTTGTGTCGACAGCAACAGGCTTTCCTTTTAGTCAATCCCAGAAAAGGGAATATGGAATTTACTAAGTATTCCTTTCCTTCAAAGACTATGGAATATCTTGCTTCGGGAACTCCTACATTAATCAATCGCATGGAAGGAATCCCTAAAGAATATTACAAATATTGCTTTTGCCCTGATTCCGATGAAAATATTAAGTTCACACAGCTACTTAACCAAATTCTTGATATGGATATTGATGTGTTGAAAAAAATCGGAGATGATGCCCGGAATTTTATTTTGACACAAAAAAATCCTAAAGTACAAACACATAAAATATTAGAGTTAATAACAAACATATTGAACCATAAGTGAATTACCTAATAATCATTATCATATGTCAATCTTTAAAGATAAAACTCTCTTGATAACAGGAGGAACCGGCTCGTTCGGCAATGCAGTGCTTCGACGGTTTCTTGACTCAGACATCAAAGAAATACGCATTTTCAGCCGCGATGAGAAGAAACAGGACGATATGCGCCATCGGCTGCAATCGCCCAAGGTAAAATACTATATCGGCAATGTACGAGACAAGAGATCCGTCGATATAGCAATGCGTGGTGTGGACTACGTATTCTCCGCGGCCGCGCTGAAGCAGGTGCCCTCTTGCGAGTTCTTTCCTATGGAAGCAACCCGCACCAATGTAGAAGGTACTGAAAATGTTCTTTTATCTGCCATTGAGCATGGGGTAAAGAATGTTGTGGTTCTTTCCACCGATAAGGCTGCTTATCCTATCAACGCAATGGGTATATCGAAAGCATTGATGGAGAAAGTGGCAATTGCCAAAGGACGCGAATTGGGTGAAGATGCCGCAACCACTATATGCTGCACGCGCTATGGAAATGTAATGGCATCGCGAGGCTCGGTGATTCCCTTGTGGGTTGACCAGATGATGGCAGGCAAGCCTATCACCATTACTGACCCGGAGATGACACGCTTCATGATGACGCTTGATGATGCAGTCGACCTCGTAATCTACGCGTTCACCAACGGACACAACGGTGACCTTTTCGTGCAGAAAGCCCCGGCCGCTACCCTTTCGACTCTTGCACAAGCCTTGAAAGAGATATATTCCAGGGTTGACCCGAAATACGGTGATACCGAGGTCAAGGTAATAGGTACACGCCACGGTGAGAAACTGTACGAGACTCTCGTAACCCGCGAGGAGATGGCGAAGGCTATCGACATGGGAGACTATTACCGCATACCGTGCGACACCCGAGACCTGAACTACGACAAGTTCTTCACCGTAGGCAATGAGGATGTGGCAAAAATTGAAGACTATCACAGCCACAACACCCGCCGGCTTGACGTGGAGGGAATGAAGGAGCAACTTATGCGTCTCCGCTTCATTCAGGCAGACCTCGGAATGATCGAGTCAGACACCAAACGCGAAATCCGAAGCGAATGACGGTATGTTATAGCTTCTATTTACAATTATTAACAATTTTAACAACCCGATTCTGAACCTATCTGTCCGATATTTGGTTATCTTTGCAAAAAGATTCGAAACGGTATGGCACAATACACCCTCACACTGAAGACTCAGGAGGATTACAAATTCATCAAGAAGCTTCTGAAGGCTTTTGACGGAGCCTCCATACGTCCTGTTGAAACCAGGAAGTCTCATCTTGAAAAAGTCTTGGATGAGGTCAGACAGGGAAAGGTTGTGGGTCCCTTCCACTCTACAGAGGAACTCATGGCTGATCTTTTAAGCTGATGTATACCGTTCTACGCTCAACTGCTTTTAAACGGGCTTTCAAACGTTGTGTAAAAAGAGGATTGGATGTTTCCGAATTTGAAAATGTTGTCAATCTTCTTAGGGAAACCGGTTCGCTTCCAAAAAAAATACAAACCGCACAAATTAAACTCCAGATTCAACTTTGCATGGGAATGTCATATTGAACCTGATTGGCTGTTGGTGTGGGAGCAAGACGACAACGAACTCACTTTATTACTTATCGACACAGGTACACATTCAGACATTTTCGGGTAAAATACCCATAAAATGTCCAAAGGACTTAAAGTTTTAGTCACCGGCGCCAAGGGTTTTGTCGGCAGGAACCTTTGCGCACAGCTCAACAATATCAAAGAGGGGAAAGCCCAGAACTATGCCGTGCAGATCGAAGAGGTGTTCGAGTACGATATCGATTCTACTCCGGAGGATCTTGACCGCTATTGCCGAGAGACAGACTTCGTGTTCAATCTTGCAGGCGTGAACCGTCCAAAAGAGAACGACGAGTTCTTCAATGGTAATTTCGGATTCGCATCCACGTTGCTTGACACCTTGAAGAAACACGGCAATACCTGCCCTGTCATGCTGTCATCGTCCATACAGGCTACACTTATCGGACGCTATGCCGCCAGCGATTATGGCAAGAGCAAGCTTGCCGGAGAAGAACTTTTCTTCGACTACGGCAAGGAAACCGGAGCCAAGGTGCTCGTCTACCGCTTCCCCAACCTCTTCGGCAAGTGGTGCCGTCCAAACTATAACTCAGCCGTAGCAACGTTCTGCAACAATATTGCCAACGATCTGCCGATTCAGGTCAACGATCCGTCAGTTGAACTTGAACTGCTATATATCGATGACCTTGTCGAAGAGATGATTGCAGCACTCAGCGGAAATGAACATCACTGTGAATTCAACGGAACCGAGGCGGTCAACCAAAAGGATGGACGCTACTGTTACGTACCCACTACCTTTCATGTTACCCTCGGTCAGATCGTTGACCTACTGCATCAGTTCGCCAGACTGCCACAGACGCTGACTATTCCCGAAATCCCGACCGACAGTTTCACCAAACGGCTGTTCTCGACCTATCTGAGCTATCTGCCTAAGGAAAAAGCCGTGTTCGATCTCAAAATGAACTGCGACAACCGTGGTTCGTTTACCGAACTGGTCCACACTCCAAACTGCGGACAGGTGAGCATAAATATCTCCAAGCCCGGCATAACCAAAGGTCAGCACTGGCACAACACCAAGTGGGAGCAGTTCATCGTAGTAAAAGGACACGGACTCATTCAAATGCGCAAAGAGGGAACGGACAAAGTCCTTGAATACGAAGTCTCTGGTGACAAGATCCAATCCGTTATAATGCTCCCCGGCTACACCCACAACATCATAAACTTGTCCGAAACCGAAGACCTTGTGACAGTAATGTACTGTAATGAAATCTTCGATCCCGCACACCCTGACACTTATTTCGATAAAGTCGAAATAAATTAAAAACGAAAAATGAAATTTTCAGTGGGTGCTCTTGAGTGTCTTCAAGCTGCTTGCTAAAAGTTTTAGAATTTCTCGACAATCCTCGATAAGAGACTGATATTGTGTTTCAGATAGATAATCGGTTTTCTTAAGCAATTCCAACCAATACTCACTTTCTCCAGCCTCTTTTAAAGAGATATGAAGTTTAGTGATAAAATCAGCTTTGGATTGAGCATATTCCGATTCACTGATATTTGCACCAATGGAAGTGCCTGAGCGTAACAACTGTTTTGAAATCACCATTTCCCTCTTTTCTTGAGAAAGATATTTGTAAAGATTGACAATGCGAATTGCAAAATTAAGGCTCTTTGATTTTAAAATATTGTCTTTCATGCCACAAAGATAAGTCTTTATCACCGATTATATTGCAACTCTGTCAATTTTTCATTTTTCAATTTTAATTTTTAATTCAAAAGCATGAAACTTGACTATTCCGATATAAAGTTTGCCGGCACCGGCAAGCTCAAACTGCTTATAATTGTCGGCACACGGCCGGAAATTATCCGACTTGCCGCAGTAATCAACAAATGCCGCCGGTACTTCGACGTGATTCTTGCCCATACCGGTCAGAACTACGACTATAACCTCAACGGCATATTCTTCCGTGACCTCAAACTCGCAGATCCGGAAGTATACATGGATGCCGTAGGAAAAGACCTTGGAGAGACAATGGGCAATATCATCGCCACCTCTTATCAACTGATGGCGGAGACGAAGCCCGACGCTGTCCTTGTGCTCGGCGACACCAACTCCTGCCTTTCGGTCATCGGAGCCAAGCGTCTCCACATCCCCATTTTCCACATGGAGGCCGGAAACCGATGCTTCGACGAATGTCTGCCGGAAGAGACCAACCGCCGCATTGTCGACATTATTTCAGATGTCAATATCTGCTATTCCGAACATGCCCGCCGATATCTCAATGCCTCCGGTGTCGCTCCCCAGCGCACCTACGTCAGCGGTTCACCGATGGCCGAGGTGCTGCACAACAACCTTGCCGACATAAGGGCAAGCAGGATTCTCGAAAAGCTCGGTCTTGAAAAAGGCAGATACATCCTTCTTTCAGCCCATCGCGAAGAGAACATCGACACAGAGAAGAACTTCCTCAGCCTTTTCAACGCCATCAACGCCATGGCAGAAAAATATGATATGCCCATCCTCTACAGCTGCCATCCACGTTCGCGCAAACGCCTTGAAGCATCAGGCTTCCGGCTCGACCACCGGGTAATTGCACATGAACCTCTCGGTTTCCATGACTACAACAACCTGCAGATGAATGCGTTCGCCGTGGTCAGCGATTCCGGCACACTCCCGGAAGAATCATCTTTCTTCCTTTCGGTCGGCAATCCCATCGCGGCCATTTGCATCCGCACTTCGACTGAGCGCCCCGAAGCACTCGACAAGGGCGACTTCATACTCGCCGGCATTGATGAAACTTCGCTTCTCCAAGCAGTTGATGTTGCCATAGAAATGAACCGCAACGGACATCTTGGACTTCCTGTACCGAACTACGTTGATGAAAATGTCTCCGACAAGATAGTCAAGCTTATCCAGAGCTATACAGGCGTAGTCAACAAAATGGTCTGGAGAAAATTCTGAACATACATACCATGAATATCCTGTTTCTTTCTCTGTCGAGGTTTGAAAATATCAACGACCGTGGCATTTACAATGACCTTATGCGCGAGTTTATAAGACAAGGTAATAAAGTATACATTGCATCGCCAACAGAACGTCGCTACGGAAAACCTACCACTTTAACAAAGGGCGACAATTTCGAGATTTTGAATATATGGACTCTTAATATTCTTAAAACTAATATCGTAGAGAAAGGAATAGGGACGTTGATGTTGGGGTATCAGTTTAATCGCGCTATTACTAAATACTGGAATGATGTGAAATTCAATCTGGTACTTTATGCTACCCCTCCTATCACCTTCAACAAAGTGATTGAACAGGTAAAAAAACGCTGCGATGCCCACAGCTACCTGATGCTCAAGGATATCTTCCCGCAGAATGCCGTTGACCTCGGCATGATGAAGACAGGAGGAATGCTGTATAAAGTGTTTAGAAGAAAAGAGGAGAAACTGTATCAAATCTCCGACCGGATCGGATGCATGTCACCGGCAAACCGCACTTATATAATAGAACATAATCCGGCGGTCAACCCCGCATTAGTGGAAGTGTGTCCAAATGCGGTTGAACCTATAGAGTTCAAGCCTATTTCAGATGAAGAACGGTCAGAACTCCTTGCCGAATTGAACATACCGGTCGATAAAACCATCTTTATCTATGGTGGGAATCTTGGCAAACCACAAGGGATTGATTTCCTGTTTGAAATTCTGGTGGCTAACGAGAAGCGTAATAACAGTTTCATAATAATAGTAGGCAGTGGCACTGAGTTTTCTAAACTTCAACAATGGTTCGATGAAAACAAGCCTAAAAACGCCAAATTACTTTCCGCTCTTCCCAAAGAAAAATACGACAATCTGATTAAAGCCGCACATGTAGGTCTGGTATTACTCGACCCCCGCTTCACCATCCCCAACTTCCCCTCGCGCCTGTTGAGCTATCTCGAAAACAGAATGCCGGTTCTGCTTGCCACCGACCCAAACACCGACATAGGTAAAATCGCGGAAGAGAATGGCTTCGGGTTTTGGTGTCTTAACGGTGACCTTAAAAGTTTTATGGCAAATATTGACCGTATAACAAAAGCAGACCGCATCACTATGGGGGAACAAGGTCTCAAATACCTATTAAATAATTATACAGTAGACAAAGCGGCAGATATAATAATAAATTCTATTACTGTTTGAAAACATACCATTATAAATTTTCTGATGAAACTATATCGCGATTTTTTCAAGCGTGCAATTGATATGACTGCATCGGGCTGTGCGCTGTTAGTCCTTGCTGTGCCATTGGCAGCGGTCACAGTCTGGCTCCACCTCGCCAACAAGGGTGCGGGAGCTTTTTTCTTTCAGGAAAGACCGGGTAAAGACGGCAAGATCTTCCGCGTGGTCAAGTTCAAGACCATGACCGACGAGCGAGACGCCAACGGTAACCTGCTGCCGGATTCACAGCGTCTGACAAAGGTAGGCCGTTTCGTCCGCTCGACATCAATCGATGAGCTGCCTCAGCTGTGGAACGTGTTCAAGGGTGATATGTCGCTGATCGGTCCGCGTCCGCTTACAACAGTATACCTTCAGCTTTTCAATGATTTTCAACGCCGCAGAATGGAAGTCAGACCCGGTATAACAGGCTGGGCTCAGGTCCACGGTCGCAATCACTGTAAACTGAGCAAGAAATTTGAATTCGACGTGTGGTATGTTGACAATTGCTCTTTTTTTAACGATCTGAACATTATATGGCTGACAGTGAGAAATGTGATAAAGCGTTCGGATGTCGGCGAAGGGTCCGGCGACATGAAAGATATCGATGACCTCGGTTTCCTGCCTAAAATTCGTGAAATACTAAATCTTCCTGATGATGAATAATCTACTTGTTGATAATATTCAGCGTCTTTCCGCTGATGATTGCCACCGTTACAGAAAGCAATTGCAGTCTTTCTATCATTCAAACGTCCTTAACTGCTCATATATGTCGAGTTTCACTTATGATGATTGCGGGATCAAAATAGATTCACTCATCAGCCATGTAGCAGATGATACAGCAGTTGTATATGGTTATATTGTCAATGGCGAACTTGAAGGATATATCTGGGCATATGAGCATCCTTTCCGCGACGAGAGACGAATGTACGTAAGCGAATTGTTTGTGGATCAGACCTATAGGGGGGGGGTATAGGAAAATCTCTGCTTAAAGCCGTTGAGCGGGAAGCTCTCGCCCGCGGACTTCCGTCATTATATATTCATGCGGAGGCTGAAAATACCGGAGCCATACGGCTATATCAGCGCGAAGGATATGAGCCGGAACGGGTTCAGCTTCGAAAACCAATAACATAATATGCAAAAAGAAATTGGAAGCAACTTCTGGCTCACACCTGATGAAATAAAATCAGAGGGGGCAGTTGAATCCCCCTCTTTATTCGGCATAAACGGCAGTGACTTTGTATGGCTGTCGTCCGGACGAAGTGCGATAGCAATGGCTATCGAGGATATCCTGAATAAGAATCCCCATTTCCCAAAAACTGTATGTCTGCCTTCGTTTACCTGCAGCTCGGTCTATGAACCATTTTATCGACAGGGTTTCAAGGTCAAGACATATTCGTTAGACAAGAATCTTCAAGTTATTTCCACCGAGCTTATTGAGCAAATAAGAAATACAGAAGCAAAGGTTGTCCTTATTCATCGATATTTCGGATTCGACACTATTCCGGATTTCGACAAAACTGTAGAACATCTGCACAATGAGGGCATAATAGTGATCGAGGATGTCACACAATGCTTATATTCCGGTTTTGACCATTCAGAAGCCGACTATTGCTTAGGCAGTATAAGAAAATGGTGCGGTGTTCCGGACGGAGGGTTTATTATAACAAAAAAAGGTTCTTTTCAATATAAGCCAAAGAAGCATAACGAACGTTGCGAGACTTTAAAGGTAGAGGCTTCATTAAAGAAATACTATTATATAACAGAGAACAAAGGAAGCAAGAATGAATTTCTGAAACTATATTCCGAGGCGGAGACCGCTCTGGGAGATGTAAATCAGTATTACGCCATTTCACCGGTCAGTGAGTCGGTACAAGCCAATCTGGATATTCAGGATTTGAAAGAAAAGAGGCGCAGCAATTATCTGACTCTCCTCAATGCCTTGAAACACTGCGTTGACGTGAAGCCGGTATTTACGTCGCTACCTGAAAATGTGGTGCCATTGTATTTCCCGGTCAGGTGTGACAATCGTTCGAAAGTGCAGACGGCACTCAGAGAAGCTGACATATACGCTCCCGTTGTCTGGCCCAAAGAGGATGATTGCCCCGAGACAAGCGGAGCCGCAGACGATTTATACGGTAATTTACTTTGTCTCCCCATCGACCAGCGATATGATGCCGATGATATGGCAAGGATGGCGGATGTCATACTGAATCACGCTATACGCATCGATTGGCTTTCATGGACCGAGATAGAACCATTCAGGCAGAAGATAATAGACTGGGAACTTGAGGTAATAATCAAATATCATTATCCAGACAGAACCATTCCACGTTCGTTTTGCGAAGAAAAAGTAGAGCAATTGCAGGAGCATCTGAAGAATGGCAATACATTCTTCCTTGGAATAATGGATGACGGACAATTGGTCGGCTATTATTGGGGCTATTTCGCAGATTTCCTGTTTGAACGCACCTGGTTTGAACGTACAGCATTTCTAAGTGAAGATTACAGAAGAAGAGGTTTGGGGTTAATTACTAAAGAAATGGCTCTGAAAAAAGCGAAGGAAATGAATTGTATCCGATCCGAGTCTATGTACGCCCCTGATAATATTTCTCAAAAGAAAATATACGAGAGACTTGGATACAACGTATCTCGCGTGGAAGTTATTAAGAAACTATGAAAAAAGTATTAGCGATTATCGGTGGAGGTGTGATGGCTTCATATTTTGGAGAGGCTTGCAGGAGAATTGGCTACGAGAGCCATTATTTTTCAATGGCAGACGGCAAGGTCGACAACGGGGAGCCGGACTTTTTCCATGAAATCAATATTTTCGAAAAGGATAAAATAGTCGGGATCTGTAAGGAAATAAATGCGGACGGTGTTGTGGCGACAACAGAGTTGACGGTTCCGATAGCCGCCTATGTGGCGGACAAATTGAATCTGCCCGGCAATCCGGTTGAAGTTGCGGATGTCATAACCGACAAGTACCGTAACCGGCGTTGTATTGACGGTCTGGCAACACTTCTTTCACCCAAATATATAGAGGTTGCCGATGTCGGGGATATTGCCAATGCCGATATGAGATACCCCATAATCCTTAAACCCGTAAATCTGGGCGGGAAACGGGGACTCTCGGTTGTCAATGGTCCGGATGATCTGCAGGCTGCATTCGATTATGCGGTGTCAAGCTTCCGCAAGGGGGAAACACCGACAGTCATCGCCGAAGAATTCCTGTCGGGAGGCATGGAGTGCAGTGTGGAGAGCATATCATACAAAGGGAGGCATACCGTCGTCCAGATCACGCAAAAAGACAGCAGCGGGGCGCCTCACTGCGTGGAGCTGGGTCATCATCAGCCGGCTCCGCTGTCGGATGAGGATTGGCAGAAAGTCGTAAGGGGGGTATGTGACGGTCTTACTGCAATCGGTCTGACCGACGGTTGTTGTCATACTGAAATCAAGGTAATCGACGGTAATGTATATCTGATAGAATTCAATGCCCGTCCGGGGGGCGACCACATCTCCCATCCGTTGGTGAAACTGAGCACCGGCTTTGATTTCATAGCCGCTCTGGCTCAGGCGGCTGTGGGAGAACTGCCGCCTGTCGATGTGACAAAGTTCGAGCACAGGTATTCGGGGCTTTATTATGTCGTTGACCAGACAAAGGCGCTGAAACCTATATTCGACAGATGCGAGAACGAGCCCTGGTGTGTGAAGAAGAATTATGTTGCCGACGATCTGACGGTATTGACCCGTAATGATATGGAAAACACCAATTATTTCATCTATTCATCTGATGAGGGTGACCCTGTCAGGAAGATATTAGCCTCCAATTAGTACAATATATCATATCCAAATCTGTACCTTTCACATATGATTAAGATATTTGACCTGTCCGATTGCAGGGAATGGGACGCTATTGTCCGGTCCTTTGCAAATTACGACGTGTACTACCTGAGCGGGTATGTGCGTGCGTTCGCCATACATGGCGATGGAGAACCCGTGTTGGTCTGCCATGAGTCCGAAAGAGGTCGGGCGATTTGCGTTCTTATGATACCTCAAATTCGCAGCCAATCCGTTTGCTCGAACCGATTTAATTGTTACGCGT
>CAJTWL010000035.1 GCA_910579845.1 uncultured Muribaculaceae bacterium
GACAGGCAGAACCAAAAACTGCAGTGCTACCATTACACCATAAGACAATCCTAAAAGACCTCAGACTCCTTCTCCTTGGAATCAGGGATGGTGGGAACAGGAGATGAAACCTTGAAGTCAGTGCAAAATTAATCTTTTTTTCTTTTCCGTGCAAATAATCAACAAATATTGTGTGTTGAATGGAAGCTGTTGTGGAATCCTGCGATTACAGGTTGTGGAATTTGATCGGCATATTCTGTTGACTGCCAATCAGAGGTTGCATGCCCGAAACTGAGCGAGTTCGAGCTGATAATCACGTTCACACTCTAGTTTCTTCTGTTTCATCTGTAGAATCGGTTTTAGTTGATTGATGTAATCGAATATAGACAACTGTCCCAGATCATACATTTTGCGCAATCCTTCCAGAATGTCGCATTCTTTGCTTAATTTGTCAATTTCTTCGGATGTCTTCTTGAGCAACATTGCTTTGGAATATATGTTGCGTTGGTTCGCAATAAACTCCTCCCGGAGTGCGTCATGCTCAAGGTCTGCGGCAAGTTTGGCGGCTTTTGCCGCCTTCATCTTACCTCTGTTTCCCCATAAAGGAATCTCCACTCCGATACTTGCACCATAGAAGCTTTCTGTCTTGTCTACGATTTCACTGCGGTAGCCTATAGAGAAGTTCGGCAGTTGCTCACGTTTTTGAAGGTTGACCTCTTTTGATGCGATCCCGGCTTCAGCGGCGGCGGCCTCAACTTCGGGATTGGATGCAGTACGACTCCATTCATCAAAATCAGCCGGAAGGGTATAATCCATATATTTTGTCCCGGTCCAGTCTATCTTTCCGTTTGCCAATCTTTCCAGACGTGCCACAGCGTTGGACAGGTCTATGCTGTTAAGCTTATAAGCGTTCTCAGTAAGATGATATTCCATCTTTGCGGAATTGACTTCAACAATGCCGACAGAACCATTGGAATAAAGTTTTTCGACTGATTCATAAAGCCTTTTATCGTGAGACAACTGTGTGCCAAGCAGTTCTTTAAGCTTTCTGAGATAAACGATTTCGGTCATAATCCGATCTGCTTCTGATTCGACATTGCTTTGCACAATTGCGATATTCTCCAGAGCTCTTTTGTCTTTAGCTCCTGCCAGCTCCCGCTTTGCTCCTGACAGAGTCGCGAAATCAAAATTTTGTGTTATGTCAAGAGTCTTTTTATCATCCGAATATCGGTTTCCCTGATAAGAGAATTCAACTTCAGGATTCGGGAGATTAAGACCGGTGCGGTTCTCAAGCATCTGAGCATCGACACGCGAGTTTTCCACCTTAAGTCTGAGATTGCCGCTGATTACCTTGGCAAGAGCCTGTCTGTAATCAAGACTTTGAGCGAATAAAGCGATTGTTGTCAGCAGGAAGGATATGGCGAAGACTGTTCTTTTCATGTCATTTTTTCTTCTTGTAAGAAAGTTTATATATTGCCGGAATCACGAATCCGTTAAGCAGAGTGGAGGTTATAAGTCCACCAAGTATCACCTTTGCCATAGGACTCTGGATCTCATTTCCCGGGGTTGCTCCTCCGGCCGCCAGCGGGATAAGGGCGAGTGCCGATGTCAGCGCTGTCATTATTATAGGATTCAGTCGGTCGAGCGAACCTTCGGTAATGGCCTTTTCAACCGGAATCCCGAGTCGGGACATCTCATTATAGCGGTCTACAAGCAGCATTCCGTTTCGGGTGGCGATACCAAACAATGAAATGAATCCGATTATTGCGGGAATACTCACCACTCCTCCTGAAAGCGCTATCGCCACCACTCCTCCGATCAGAGCCAGAGGAAGATTTATGAGAACGATAAATGACTGGCGCGCATTACGGAACTGATTATATAGCAGCATAAATATCGCGATTATTGAGAACAGGGATGTGAGCAGAAGTGTGCGTGTGGCTGATTCTGCACTCTCGAACTGTCCTCCATATTCAATTCGGTAACCGTCAGGTAATTTTATTTTCTCGTTAATTTTTTGACGGATATCATTTACTGCCGAGCCGACATCTCTGCCCTCGACGTTGAGTCCGACTACAGTGAGCCGTTGCAGATTTTCCCTGTTCACTTCGTTCGGGCCATCGGCAACAGATACCTCGGCAATGTTTTCAAGCGGCACCTGAGAACCGTCGGACAACGATACGGGCAGTTTGCCAATATCATCTATCGAAGCGGTCAAGGCAGGATCTACCTTGACTACTATGTCATATATCATATTTCCTTCGAATACTTCGGATACCGAGATACCGCCTGAAAGCGAGCGTATGATATCTGCAAACTCTTTCAATGTAAGTCCGTAATGTGCAAGCACCTCTCTCTTGGGTTCAATCTTAAGCTGGGGACGCACTACCCTCTGCTCCACTGCGATATCCTCAACACCCTCAATGCCCGAAATCTCACGTTTGATATCTTTTGCAATGGTGTGCAGCCGGGATATATCGGATCCGAATACCTTGATCGCGACATTTGCCTCGGTGCCTGACAGCATTGCGTCTATACGGTGGGAGATGGGTTGTCCAACTTCGATGTTGGCGCCTTGTATAACACTAAGTTTATGGCGGATATCCTGAATTACCTCCGCTTTGCTTCTGTCCGACAGTATGAACGGTGCTTCGATTTCAGATACGTTTACTCCAAGGGCATGCTCGTCGAGTTCTGCTCTTCCTGTTTTTCGTGCCACATGGTCAATTTCGGGAACTGTAAGCAGGATTCTCTCTACTTCACGTCCTATCTTGTCCGATTCATCCAGAGATATACCGGGATAAGCGCTTACATTTATGGTGAACGAACCCTCATTGAACGGTGGCAGGAAACTTTGACCGAAGGTAAAGAACAGAGCACATGCCGCGACAAATGCAATTATGCTGCCCCACAGAACACCTTTTGTATGAACAAGTGTCCATCTAAGCGCGACAGAATATACCCGCTTCATCCAGGCTACAATCTTCGGCTCCTTCTCAGGAAGTCCTTCCGATGGCAGCAGCCAGCTGCATAGGACAGGTGTAAATGTCAATGCCACGAGGGTAGATGCCACCAGCGATATAATGAAAGCCACACCTAACGGAACCAGCATTCTGCCTTCCATGCCATGCAGGAAGAAGAGCGGTACGAAACTCACGATGATTATCAGGGTGGAGTTGAGAATCGGCATCCTCACTTCGCGCGATGCATCGAATATGACATCAAGTTTTCTGCGCCGTTTCTCTACAGCTGACGATGCGTTTTGTCTCAATCGTTTATACACATTCTCTACATCCACAATCGCGTCATCCACAAGTGATCCTATTGCAATGGCTATACCTCCTATGCTCATGGTGTTGATTGAGAGTCCCATGATGTTCAGCGTCAGTAATGTTATCAGCAAAGCCAAAGGAATGGTGACAATGGAAATGAAGGTAGTGCGTGGATTCATCAGGAAGATAAACAGGATGATACACACAAATACCGCACCTTCGACAAGACTTTCCTTAATATTGCTTATGGAACTGTCTATGAAACTTTTTTGCCGGTATAGATCGCTATGCATCTTTACAGACTGCGGAAGGGTCGGACGTATATCTTCAAGAGCCTTGTCAATATTTTCTGTAAGGGTTATTGTCCCTATTTCAGGTTGTTTGATAACAGTCATGAGCACCGCCTCTTTCCCTGATATGGAAGCTACACCGGTAGCAGGACTTCGAGGTGCTTCCCGCACATCAGCAATATTCTCCAATATTACAGCAGGTGCGCCATCCATAGGTTTTATTACTGTTTTTCCTATGACCTCCGGGGAATCTGTAGAAATCAGACCACGCAATATATATTCGTTGCCATAATCGTAGAGAGCGCCACCTGAAGCGTTCATATTCATCTCTTCAAGAGCTGTTACGACTTCCTGAAGCCCCACATTTGATCTGCGCATTTTCGCCGGATCCAGAAGCACCTGATACTCCTTCTCTCCACCGCCGATCACTGCCACCTGAGCGACACCTCTGATAGAAGCAAGACGCGGGGCAATCCGAGAATCGGCAATTTCGCGGAGTTTCATGCTGCTGATACTGTCGGAAGTAAGTCCGACAAACATTACCTCCCCAAGTACAGATGTAGGCGGTCCCATTACCGGACGGTTCGCTCCTCGCGGGAGTTCTATGCCGGCAAGACGTTCGGATACATTCTGCCGTGCGCGATATACATCCGTGCCCCAGTCAAATTCAACCCATACAATAGAGAATCCGGTCTGGCTGCTGCTGCGTATGCGGCGCATTCCCGACACTCCGTTCAGAGCAGTCTCGAGCGGAAATGAAATGCGTTGTTCCACCTCTTCAGCCGCCATTCCGGGAGCTTCTGTCATTATTGCTACCGTGGGTGCGTTCAGATCAGGAAAAACATCCACCTCCATACGGGATGTCACCCAGCAACCTGCAATTACCACCACTAAAGCGAGTATGGCTATAAGCAATCGGTTCTTCAGAGAGAATGAAATGATTTTATTGAGCATTTTCTGGAGTGGTCTTAATGATGATGGCTATGGGCAGGTATGCTGCTTGCCATCCCTGCCAGTTTAAGGCGCAGAGCACCTGCGGTTACAACTTTTTCACCTTCGGGCAGTCCCGACATAATCTCCACACGGTATCCGTCTGTGGCTCCTGTGGTGACTTCATGCTTATGGAAGATGCCTTTCTCCTCTTCGACAAAAACAAACTTAAGTCCACCGTCCTCTATAACAGAAGAGCATGGCACTGTCAGCACCCCTTCGCGTCGGTTGCCTGTCAACCAGACTTCCACGACATTTCCGCTTCCCAATCCTCCGGGGTTGTTGAATTCCATATATACCGGAATAAAATGGCTGCTGGCGTCGGTAGCCGCATTTGAGCTCAGCACTCTAAGACCCGCTTTGTCCAGAGGGATGGCATCCTGTGAAGATCCTGTGCGGATAAACGCGCTGCTGATCTTTGGTATAAAGTTGCGGTCCCGTTCACTCAGCTCAGCCCGGAGCAACAGTTTCCTGTCTGCGGCAACGATTGCCAGCGGATCACCCATATTCACGAAACTTCCTGATGATACCGATACATTTATCAATGCGCCTGTTATTGGGGAGGTTACCGACATGCCTTTGCGGTGACGTGCCGCAACACTTGAAGCATTTTTCAGTGAGCGCTCATATTCAGCTTTTATGCGGTCATATTCCTGACGTGAAATAAGATTATCCTTTATCAGTTCGTCAGCCCGTTTTAACTCCTTGGCTGCAAGATCGCGGTTTATGTCTGCGGATGCCGAGACATCTCCCTGTTCGGTGTTTTCTGACGAGATGTAAAAAAGAGCCTGACCGGTTTTAACCTGTGCTCCATCGACAATCCCTGATCCGAAAGTAACGATTCCGCTTGCCGGAGCTGCGATAATACGCTCTCCTCCGCGTGAGTTCTCAATTATTCCGGCACATTTGAGCACCTCGTGAAATTCACCTCGTGCGGTGGTCTCGAATTGCAGACCGGCAGATTCAAGAGCTTCATGGCTGAGTACAACCTCATCTCCGTGCTGCTCATCCTCCCCCTTTTTTTCTTCATGTTGCTCCGCTTCATGATCATGCTCCTCGCCCTCATGGTCGCTGTGAGAATGTCCACATCCGACTAATCCTCCTGACCAGATCAGAGTGGCAAAAGCAAGAGATATAAATCTCAGATAAGTTTTTTTCATTTTGTTGCTTTGACGGTATATTTACCCGGTTTACTTAACGCAAAACCGTTGGGTCTGGTTTTACCATTGCATTTTATAACGGTGTATCCTTGTGGTACCTCGACTTTTGCCGTGGTTCCCATTGGTACGGTGAATGAAAATTCAAGTCCGTCCGAATTCTCTTTGGCATTGAAGTCGATATTCCCTTTTACGGAAGGTACAGTCGTTTCTATCCACTCCAGTCCGCTCAATTGAGGAGCGACACGAAATTCTTCGTAACCGGGTTTTGTGGGAGATATTCCACATACATATTGTGAAAGGATTGTCAGTCCGCCTCCACTCCAGGCGTGGTTTGTTGTGCCTCCGCCAAAACCCTCGGCACCTATTCCCCAGCCTTCGAACAGGGTGGAATAATCTGGATTATCAACCATTTTTGCATAACGTTCCTTCATACGGTCGAGACCTTTCTTGCCTTCTCCCATCAGGAAATATGCCTCTGTGACATATTTCTCAGTGTACGGACTTGCATGACGGCACTCTTCCAGGACTTTGAGAATTGCATCGTATTTATCAGAATCCGCAAGTCCTGCAACTACGGCAAGAGCCTGTACACGATCATCGGTGCAATCCTTATATTCGGGATGACGAAAGGCTTTCCCTGTCCAGAATACACGATTGAACGCCTCCTTGTTGGCAGCCATGACATTGGCTATGGAATCCGCTTCAGTCTGCTTTCCGAGAGCCTCCGCCATCTCTTTAAGACCACGCAGTGCGATCTGGTGAAGGCAGTTATAGAGAGCGATTTTGTCAATATTATCACCCCAGTCGCCCCAATGCCATCCTCCGTCTCGGTCTGCTACCGTGCCGTCGGGAGCATTTTTCCATAAGCTCAGATATTTTTTCACGCCATTGTAGAGATCACGTATCGGTTCTATATCGCCGGTGTTGAGATAATAATTGTAGAATCCGTAGTGGCCGACAGATGCAAGCATCTGCCCCGGAAGCTCCTTGTCCCAGTTGTCTGCGGGAACGGGAGAGCATATTGAACCGTCCGGACGCTGCCAACCTATAAGTTCATACATTGCCTTCTTCATAAGTTTGTCGGCAGAACGAGAGAGCGCGTAGAAAGCTTCTCCGGATTCGTTTACGGCGTCTCCCCACCATTGGGCGCGTTCTCTGTCCGGACAATCCATATATGTGTCGCGCATTGTCACATATAGTGTACGCTCCGCTTTCTTGCGGTAACGGTTAAGGAAATCATCGCTGCAGGCGAATGTGCCGGAGAAATCCGTGTCGTAGCCGGTCTCTCGGAAAGAAAGTTCCTCTACGGTGGCTCCTGTCGGGATTATGTAATATACATGTTCGCCGTTCATCCAACCCATATTCTCATATTCCTGGCGTCCATCTTTGGTGATGTACATTGCGCGGACATTGTTCTCGCTCCCTCCTCGGTAGTTGTCAGTGACGATCTCTACCAGTTCACCGGCAGGCGAAGACATCCTGATATAGGGCATGGCATGACAATTATAAGGCAGTTTGGCAATGATTGTATCGCGAGAACCTTTGCGACGGTCAAGCCATGTATAAGGTTTGCGTCCCATATCACGCCACATAGGAATTATTCTTGGACGGAGTTTCCCCCATGGTCTGTCTCCCTCGATCCCTAATTCAACAGCGTTGAACCATGAGCCGCCACGACGGTTTTTCATATCATCGCGTTCCATTTTTGCTCCATCCCAACCGGCTTTTTGCCATCCTTCTATGTCATAACGGGCGTCAAAACCGATGTTCGATTCCGGAAGACGATAGTTTGGCACAGCGCCCATCGGTACAAAGAATGCCGGATGCCGGCGAGCCTGCCATTTTTTTGAAGAATTCAGTTCGGGAAGTTCCGGCGAATCGATAAAAAGCGATGCTTTTCCTGTGGAATTGTGTGAGAAACTTGGCTTTCCGAAATACCATACCTGTACTGCCACACGATTTTCACCGGGTTGCAGCCATTTGGCAATATCCACTTCATCATAATATGAATCCAGAGGATTGGGACCGCGTTTCACGCCACCCTCGACAACGACTTCCTTGCCGTTTATCCAGAGCCAGTACTTGGAATCTGCGGATATTCTGACAGGTACTTTTCCCGGCACTGCATCAATGTCTATATCACGAGTGAAACATAGCATGGAACCATGCTGATTATGGGTATCCTGAGCTGATATCCAGTGAGGTGCGCGGGCTTCCGCCGCCATTGAGCTGTTTGCTACCAAAAGTAAAGAGGCGGCTATTACGGCGCCTGTAATCATTCGTTTCATGGATGGTGTTTTTATCTGGTTAATGTAGACAAAGTTACAAAAAATCCGGTTTAACTCAATACCCTGTTTGAAAAATATTAGAAACAGTTTCTGAAAATAAAGTTATATAATGATTAGTGCAACCAGGTTGCATTCATCTTAGGGATAAAAAGAAAACAATAAAAATAAGCCGGAAATCCTAAGAATCTCCGGCCCGTCATATAGATGTAAAATATACAGGAACATGTTGTTATGTCAGACAATTCCTTGGGCATGCATGGCTTTGGCTACTTTGAGGAAACCGGCGGTGTTGGCGCCTTTTACATAATTTACGAATCCGTCAGGCTCTCTGCCGTGTTCCACACATTGATTATGGATGTCAAGCATGATGTGCTTCAGCCTCTCGTCTACCTCTTCAGCCGTCCAGCTGATTTTCTGAGCGTTCTGTGCCATCTCGAGACCGGAAACGGAAACTCCGCCTGCATTCGCCGCTTTCCCTGGAGCATAAAGTATACGGGCTTTGAGGAATTCCGCTATCGCTTCTCTTGTGGAAGGCATGTTCGCTCCTTCGCTAACCGCTATGCAACCACCGGCTATAAGAGCTCTGGCGTCATCTCCGTCAATTTCGTTTTGTGTTGCAGAGGGCATTGCGATATCGCATTTGATAATGCGCCATGGTCGTTCTCCGGCGTAGTAGGGTAATTCTTCTGTCTGTGCAAATTCATTTATTCTGCCGCGATAAAGCATCTTTAGATCAAAGACTTTCTCATACTGCTCCCGTGTCATTCCGTCCTCCATGATTACTGTACCGTTGCTGTCGCTCAATGATACAACCTTGGCTCCGAGGTATATTAGCTTTTCTGCTGTATACAGGGCGACGTTTCCTGAACCGGAGACCGCCACCCGTTTTCCTTTGATGTCAATCTCCCGGGTACGAAGCATGTTGAGCAAAAAATAGACATTCCCGTATCCGGTTGCTTCTGGACGCATAAGGGATCCGCCGAATGCCAGTCCCTTGCCGGTGAAGGAACCTGTAAATTCTTTTTGCATTTTCTTGTACCAGCCGAACATATATCCTACTTCGCGGGCACCGACGCCAATATCTCCTGCCGGAACATCAGTGTCTGCACCGATGTGACGGTAAAGCTCGTTTATGAATGCCTGGCAGAAACGCATTACCTCCATATCGCTCTTTCCGCGTGGAGAGAAATCGCTTCCGCCTTTGGCTCCACCCATTGCCAGAGTGGTTAGCGCGTTTTTGAAGGTCTGCTCAAAAGCAAGGAATTTGAGTATTGAAAGGTTTACAGATGAATGGAACCTGATACCGCCTTTGTAGGGACCTATGGCATTGTTGTGTTGCACGCGATAACCCATGTTGGTGCGCACTTTTCCCTTGTCGTCTACCCAGCTTACCCTGAAACTGTAAATACGGTCCGGAATACAAAGTCTCTCGATAAGATTCTCGTTTTCAAATGCGGGATACTCATTATAGACATCCTCGATTGAATTTACCACTTCTTCCACTGCCTGCAAATATTCCGGTTCATTGGGGAAACGTCTCTGCAAATCTGCAAGAAAATCTTTTGCTTTCATTTTGATATTGACTTTTTAAAATAGATATAGCCTGTTGAATATAGATTTTGTTAGATATAACACAAGGGTTGATTATATTTTGACGTAAAATTATAAAATATATTAACATTGTGCAAGAGATGAACGGAAAGGAATTCATTTTTTACGAATATACAATTTTGATATGCTATTTTGAGTGTCTTGTCTTTGTGGTTTAGTCAATTTAGGTTAACTTTGTACAATATTATGCTTTTGACAACAATACAAAACTCGATAATCTTCACATCTGATTTTTATTTCAGCGTGATATGGATCATGCTGGGAATGGCGGTTCTGGCTTTTATGGTCTTACATCGCATAACCGCCGGATACGGCATGATGTACAAGAAGAAATGGGGACCGACGATCAATAACAAAGTCGGCTGGATAGTGATGGAGGCGCCGGCATTTGTGGCTATGCTGTTTTTTTGGATTCTAAGTCCGCGTCGTGGAGAGATAGCCCCCTCGGTAATGGCGATGTTGTTTCTGATTCATTACTTTCATCGTTCATTCATTTTCCCTCTAAGGATGCGCGGTAAAAGCAGAATGCCCCTCGTTATAATTATGGCAGGTTTTGTTTTTAATGTAGTAAATGCATATATGATAGGTGGCTGGCTTTTTTATGTCGCTCCTACCGATTATTATACAATGTCATGGCTGTGGAATCCGCTGTTTATTTTGGGAACTCTTGTTTTTTTGACAGGAATGGCGATAAATCTGCATTCGGATCATATTATACGCAATCTGCGTAAACCGGGCGATACAAAGCATTACATACCACGTGGAGGCTTCTACAATTATGTGGCTTCGGCAAATTATTTTGGCGAACTTGTAGAGTGGACAGGTTATGCGATTCTGACATGGAGTATTGGAGGTGTGGCGTTTGTGATATGGACATTTGCCAATCTGGCTCCCCGTTCATCCCAAATAAACAAAAAATATAAAGATGAATTTGGTGAGGAATATATAAAATTGAAAAGGAAAAACATAATTCCTTTCATATACTGATTCTACAGAAGATATGGAGACTAAACTTTTCACCCCCGGAAAAATAGGACCGGTGGAATTGCGTAACCGCACAATCCGGTCGGCGGCTTTCGAGGGAATGGGTAAAAATAACGGACCTACGGAAATGCTCAGGGATTACCATGTTTCAGTGGCACGCGGAGGGGTGGGAATGACCACCCTTGCTTATGCCGGCATATGCCGTTCGGCATTGTCGTTTACAACTCAGCTGTGGCTGCGTCCCGAGATTGTGGAACCGTTGAGGGATATAACCGACAGAATACATGCTGAAGGAGCAAAAGCCTCCATACAGATTGGTCATTGCGGCAATATGACTCACCGTTCTACCGCCGGAGGTACGCCTGTCGGTGTGTCAACCGGGTTCAATTTATATTCCCCGACGTTTGTGCGCGGGCTCAGAAAGGATGAACTGAAGCAGTTGGCGCGTGATTTCGGCACCGCAGTCAATACAGCGCGCGATGCCGGTTTTGATTGTGTTGAAGTTCATAGCGGACACGGTTATCTTATCTCACAATTTCTTTCACCTTATACCAATCACCGTAGGGATGAGTTCGGCGGAGATCTCCACAAGCGCATGACATTTATGAAAATGTGTCTTGAAGAGGTGATGAAGGCGGCAGGTTCGGACATGGGTGTGTTGGTCAAGACTAACATGAGGGATGGATTCAAAGGAGGACTTGAGCTGGAGGAATGTCTTGAAGTCGCCAAAGAGATTGAGCGTGCAGGTGTTCATGCCCTTGTGCTTTCTGGAGGCTTTGTCAGCAAGGCTCCGATGTATGTGATGCGCGGGCAGATGCCGATCTACTCCATGACACATTATATGAAAGAGCTATGGCTCAAATACGGCGTACGTCTTGCCGGTAAATATATGATCCGTAAGTCTCCTTTCAAAGAACTTTATTTCCTTGAGGATGCGAGACTTTTCCGTAAGGAGTTGAGTCTTCCGCTTGTATATGTAGGAGGTGTTGTGAGTCGCGATAATGCCGAGACTGTGCTTGATAAAGAGAATTTTGATTTTATTCAGATGGGTCGTGCGCTTCTGAATGAGCCTGATTTTGTGAACAGAATGCGAGACGAGGAATCGCACAGATGCGGTTGTGATCATGTGAATTACTGCATAGCCCGTATGTATTCCAAAGAGATGGCTTGTCATCATCATTGTAAGGATCTGACTCCGGCTATAGAGCGTGAGATTGAGAAGATCAAGCGCCAGAATGCGAAATGGGAGAATGAACTTGCTGAATAATTATCGGAAAATGAGTGTCTGGCAAGAACTGAAAGGCAGCGTGGCTGTGGTGACAGGAGCAAGTAGCGGAATAGGACTTTGTTTCTGCCGTGAACTTGCGAAGCTTGGATGCAATCTGGTAATGGTGAGCAACCAGCCGGAGCAACTTGAGCAGTATTCTTTGGAAATCGCTGAAACGTATGGCGTAAGTGCCTATACGGTTAATCTTGATCTTACAGAAGATGGATATGCCGATAGACTTCTTCAATTCATGGATTCCAAGAATGTCAAAGCGGATTATCTGATCAATAATGCGGGAATTTTCAGTTTTAAACCGGTAATAGATACTCCCGAACGAAAAATCGATTGTTTTCTTAAGCTGCATGTAGAGGCAGTGACATCTCTTAGCCGGACTTTTGCGGCGCGTTTCAAGGATCAGGGGAAAGGCAGAATACTCAACATGTCATCAATGTCGTGTTGGATGCCTATGCCGGGCATTGCACTGTATTCGGCGACTAAGGCGTATATACGTGTTTTCAGTCGGGCGCTGCATTATGAGATGTGTGATTACGGAGTTTCTGTGACCGTAGCGTGTCCGGGTGGAATTGCAACCGATCTTTTCGGATTGCCGGAGGCATTAAAAAGACTTGCTGTCAGAATCGGAGTTCTGGCTACTCCGGATCGGTTTGTAAGAGAAGCCTTGAAAAGGATGCTCAAAGGTAAGAAGCAATATATCAACGGTATGCTGAACCGGATAACCATTGTGGCTGTTTCAATGATGCCTACCGGTGTCAGAATGATGGTCAAGCGCCATTTGCTTGACCGGGGTATAACCCGCTGAACATCGGCTGCTCGGGCTTCACTGTAACCGCCCTGCAAAACACACAGTGAAGCGGAGATACTGGGGCGGTATGGAAATAAAAGATTAAAAATATGGCGAATAGACTGGTAGAAATAATTAATGAGAATGCCCGTAAGTTTGGTGAAAGGGAGGCCTATCGCTTCTGCTGGAAGAAAAACGGAGAATGGGAATCAACGAGTTGGATCGAATTTGCCACGCAGGTGGAGACTGCGGCAAAGGCTTTGGGCATGTTGTCTTTACTTGAAAAAGATACAATTGCTATCTGTTCGCCGAATACTCCCCAGATACTGATTACCGAATTTGGCGCATTTCGTAACCGTATTGCGGTGATCCCTCTTTATTCAAGCAGTTCGCAGGCACAATTCGACTTTATAGTTTCCAATGGTGAAGCGAAAGTCATTTTTGTCGGAGATAAGAATCAATATTCGCTTGCTTATAATTTCTGGAAAGCCAATCCGGAACAGATAAAAAAAATAGTTGTCTTCAATTCCGAGGGGCTGGATATGGAGGCTGATGATACAGTTTCTGTCAGTTGGGCAGAATTTGTGAAATTGGGGGAGAACGCGCCCGAGGAGGTCGGCAGAGAGGTAAACTGTAGATCCGAGAGGGGGGTGCCCGAGGATATGGCTACGTTGATCTATACCTCCGGTACAACAGGTGAACCCAAAGGTGTGGTGATAACACATTCCAATTATGATGCTACGATTCAGAAGCATATTGAGTTTCTGCAGCAGATAAAAGATACAGATCTGTCAATGGCATTTCTTCCGATGTCACATATTCTGGAGAAGGCCTGGAGCTTTTTCTGTATGAGCAAGGGTGTGCCTATGGCTATAAATTATGATCCCAGGCTTATCCAGGACACTATCAAGGAGGTGAAACCTAATATAATGTGTTGTGTACCTCGTTTCTGGGAAAAGGTCTATGCCGGTGTAAAAGAGAAGATCTCTCATATGGGACCGGTGCAGCGCATGATGGTAAGCAGGGCTGTCAGGGTCGGTTATGTCCGCAATCTTAAATATAGAAGGGTAGGCAAGAAAGTTCCCGGACTTATTGAAGCCGAATATAGATTCTGGGACAAACGCATATTCAGTAAGCTTAAAAAAGCCATCGGTATTCCGAATCCTAATTTCTTTCCGACTGCAGGCGCTCCTTTGAGCGACAGGATATGCCAGTTTATGCATTCGGTAGGGATAGATATAATCATCGGTTATGGATTGAGCGAAACAACGGCAACCGTTACATGTTTCCCACAGGTAGGTTATCAGATAGGAACGGTCGGAGTGCCGTTGCCGGGAATCAATGTGCGTATAGACGATAACGGGGAAATCCTTGTAAAGGCTCCATCCGTCACTCCGGGATATTATAAGAATCCTGAAGCCAACAGGGCTGCGTTCACAGATGATGGATATTTCCGTACCGGAGATGCAGGTTATATTAATCCTGAAGGCGCTCTGGTGCTTACAGAAAGGGTCAAGGATCTTTTCAAGACCTCGAACGGCAAATATATAGCTCCTCAGATGCTTGAGAGCCGGCTTGCCGAGAACAAATATATTGATGAGCTTGCTGTGATCGGGGACAAACGTAAATATGTTACTGCGCTGGTTGTGCCGAACTTCTCGCAGCTAAGGGCTTGGGCTGAGAATAACGGAATCGCATTCGATGAACCTGAAACCCTTTGCCGGAATCCGAGGACTATCGCGTTCATGCAGTCGCAGATCGATTCTCTGCAGAAAGATCTTGCGCCATATGAACAGATAAAGAAAATAACTCTTATTCCACACCATTTCTCAATAATGAACGGAGAGGTTACAAATACAATGAAAGTGCGCCGTCCCGTAGTGGCAAAAAGATATGCCAGGGAGATAGAGGGTATGTATGAATAAAATTGTTTATTTAACAGATAAGTAAGTGATAAAAATTAATGAACATATAAAACGCAGTTGTTTATTGACGGATTTTGCCGCGGAGGGATGGAGTATACCTGTGTATGCGACTGACCGACAAGGTGAAAGACGCAATAAAGAACAAGTTTTATGGTTCAAGATCAATTCACTTACATATTTTAATTTTTATTACTTACTTAATGATAACACTTGACCAACTTAAAGATGTGGAAGAGCGTATTGAGGCTCTGAAACGATATCTTGACATAGATTCAAAACGCATAGAGGTTGAAGAGGAGGAATTGCGCACACATGTCGCCGATTTTTGGGAAGACCGTGAGAAAGCGGAGGCTCAGATGCGCAAGATCAAGGAATTGCATTTCTGGATTGATTCATATACTTCCCTTGAAAAGCAAGGCGAGGAGTTGCGTCTGGCGTTTGATTTTGTAAAAGAGGAGCTTGTGACAGAGGAGGATGTAGACAAGCAATATGAAAATACAATCAAGGAGATTGAAAAACTGGAGCTTCGCAATATGTTGCGGCGCGAAGAGGATAAACTCGGTGTCGTTCTGAAGATCAATTCCGGAGCAGGGGGTACAGAGAGTCAAGACTGGGCATCAATGCTGATGCGTCTGTATCTCCGTTATGCAGAGCGCCATGGTTATAAGACTTCTATTGCACAGATACTCGACGGGGATGAGGCAGGCATCAAATCTGTAACCATAAATATCGAGGGAGATTATGCTTATGGCTTTCTAAAAAGCGAGAATGGCGTACATCGTCTGGTGCGGGTCAGCCCTTATAATGCCCAGGGGAAACGAATGACCTCTTTCGCGTCGGTATTTGTTACCCCTCTTGTTGACGATACAATAGAAGTGAATGTGGAAACAGCCCGTATTTCATGGGATACGTTCCGGTCAGGTGGCGCCGGTGGGCAGAATGTGAACAAGGTTGAATCGGGAGTCCGTCTCCGTTACCAATACAAGGATCCTTATACTGGAGAAGAAGAGGAGATACTTATTGAGAATACCGAGACCCGTGATCAGCCTAAAAATAAAGAGAATGCCATGCGTCAGTTGCGCTCTATTCTGTATGACAAAGAACTTCAGCACAGAATGGAGGAGCAGGCAAAGGTTGAAGCCGGCAAAAAGAAGATAGAGTGGGGTAGCCAGATCAGAAGTTATGTCTTTGACGACAGGAGAGTCAAGGATCATCGCACAAATTACCAGACATCCGATGTAAACGGAGTGATGGATGGTGAGATCGATGAATTCATCAAGGCTTACCTGATGGAATTTGCAGCCGCTGAATAATCATTTGCGGGGTAATACCCCATAAACAGTGGTAATCTCCACGTTGGCATGGCTTGTTCCCATATATTGAACATGGGCGACAGGTCATGTCGAGTTGTATGGCATCTGCCACATCCTGATGCCATCCGAAGAAACCGGTATATGGGTGGGTCGCACCCCAGATACTTACAGTGCGCGAACCTACGAGTGAAGCAAGATGCATATTGGCGGAATCCATGGAAAGCATAATATTGCAGTGGCTAAGAAGCGACAGCTCGTTTCCGAGTCCGATCTTTTTTGATGCCATATTGACAATATTGAGATAATTATCGGCAACAGATGCAATTAGTTTCTCTTCTCTGGAACCAAAGCCAAAAACAAATATTTTTATGTTCGGGCGTTTCGCTGCTTCTTCTATCACTTTCTTCATTAATGGGAAGGGATATATCTTGCCTTCATGTTGCGCGAATGGTGCGATGGCCAACCAGAATTCATTCTCTTTTTTTGGAGTCGTTACCATCGCAAAATTTGACTCCGTACCTTTCTGATTTCCGAACAATGATTTGAATCGGGCTTCCATCTTAAGCCCGGCGGCGGTAAAAACATCGCGGTATCGTTTTGTAATCGGTTTTAAGGGAAGCAGTATTTTTTTATGTCTACGAGTCAGTTTCTTACGTTGGTCACGATTTTTATGTATATGGAATGTCTTCACTCCTCTCATCGTGAGGAATGAACGCAGAAGTTTTGTGCGCACCACGTCATGCAGGTCAAGAAAAAGGTCTATCGAATAGCTTGATTTAAGTGATCCTGCAAGACGCCACATGCCTTTGACTCCTTTATAGTTGCCAAGATCTACAGCGATAACCGTAAGGTTCCCGGGAGTGTTTATGAAGAGCTGGGCAGGGTGCTTTCTTGTTAGAAAATAGAATTTATGTTCCGGGTTGGCATTACAGGCATCGTATACCGCCGGTATGGTCATTGCGATATCACCAAGTGCCGAAAACCGGCTGATGAGAATATTTTTGCCCATCAGTTATTTCTTTTTAGCGTATAGGACAGGATTTGTTGTCGGGTCGTTGTAAAGTTTCATCTGACGATAAACCTTCATGTACTTGCGTCCTGCGGCTATGTCGTCAAGAAGGGTATCTATCGCTTTGGTCAGATCTTCACGTTGTTCCAACAATACAGCGAGTTTGGCGCGACTGTTAGCAAGATGTGCTTCATCTACATCTGTGCGTTCTGCTTGTTCACGCATGTGCCAGATCTTTAATGCGAGAATTGAGAGACGGTCAAGTGCCCAGGCGGGGGACTCGGTATTTATAGTAGCATTCTGTTCGGGAACCACATTTTTGTAAAGATCCCGGAACCAAGTGTCTATATCTTCCACCATGTCGGTGCGCACCTGATTTGAGCGGTCAATGCGGCGCTTGAGATTGAGAGCATCACGGAGATCTATCTCCGGATCGCGGATTATGTCTTCAAGATGCCACTGCACTGCGTCAACCCAGTTCTTGTCATAGAAGATAGATTCAAGAGTACCCCTTTCGTATGGATTTATGCAGGGGGCGTCTACGTTGTCTGTTTTATGATAATTTGTGACACTGAGGTCAAAAACCGCATTTGCCAATTGAGCTGTATTATTCATGTTTTCTTATGATATTTGATTTGGGAGTCTGTTCAATTTTCAAAAATAGGAAAAATTTTAATAAAACCAATTATTAAAATGAAAAAACTTTGTTGCGAGGATGAGGGATGAATCCGGTAAAGTTGCAATATCGGGTGGAGTTTATTAAATTTGTGAATCTGAAGCCATATGCCATAACTTGATAGACTATAAATAATTAATCTGATATTATAAAACTTGATTTAAGATGAGGAGAGAAATCATTGCTTTGTGTGCATTGGCAAGCATTGCCAACGCAGTATTTGCCGATAAGCCTGAGAATGTCAAGGTTCCGGATTATTCGCAGTATATCCTGACCCCCAAGCCCGGTAAATCGCCCAGAATCAACGGAGCCAAGGTGTTTGGTGCCCGTCCGGGCTCACAGTTTCTGTTTACAATTGCCGCTTCAGGAGAGCGTCCTATGACATTTTCTGCCAAAGGTCTTCCGGAAGGTCTGACTCTTGATACAAAAACAGGTCGTATATCCGGACGTGTACACAAAGCGGGAGAATACAAAGTGACTCTGACAGCGACTAATTCTCATGGCACTGCCGACAGAGATCTCCGTATTGTGATAGGTGACCGGATTGCGCTCACTCCTCCGATGGGTTGGAATTCCTGGAATTGCTGGGGTCGGGACGTGACACAAGAGCAGGTTTTGTCTTCAGCACGCGCCATGGTCAGCAGCGGACTTGCAGATCATGGATGGACATATATAAATATAGATGACGGATGGCAAGGTAATCGCGGAGGTGAGTTAAATGCTATTCAGGGTAATACCAAGTTTCCGGATATGAAGGCGTTGACACGTGAGGTACATGATCTGGGACTAAAGCTCGGCATTTATTCCTCGCCGTGGGTAGGCACATATGCCGCTCATATCGGAAGCTATGCCGACACTCCCGATGGCAAATATAAATGGATTGAGGAAGGTAAGAAGAATGAAAATTACCGTTATACCCTCCCCACTGGCAATTATATGCAATATCGCAAAGAGGTGAGATATCTTAGTCCGTATTCTTTTGTAAAGAATGATGCAAAGCAATGGGCAGAATGGGAGGTAGACTATCTGAAATATGACTGGAAACCGAATGATACCGAACATATCATAGAGATGCATGACGCATTGCGTGCAACCGACCGCGATATTGTCTACAGTCTTTCAAACAATGCTCCATTATGCGATGCTCCGGCACTCGTGAAATTTGCCGATTGCTGGCGTACGACAGGAGATATACGTGACAATTGGGATAATTTCAGTAAAATAGGGTTTAATCAGGCGCGTTGGGCACCTTGGACAGGTCCCGGTCATTGGCCCGATGCGGACATGCTTGTTGTCGGTCTTGTAGGATGGGGCCCAAAACTCCATTACACCAAACTTACTCCCGATGAGCAATATACCCATATGTCTCTGTGGTCGCTTTTCGCCTCCCCTCTTCTTATAGGATGCGATCTGGCGCGTCTTGATCCTTTCACATTCTCTCTTCTGAGCAATGACGAGGTGATCGATGTGAATCAGGATCCACTCGGTGTACATGCTGCCCCGATAGTGGAAAATGACAAGGAGGCTGTATATGTAAAGCAACTTGAGGATGGTTCGATGGCGGTAGGTCTTTTCAACAAGACACTTGAGCAACGTGATATAACAGTGAAGATGACCAATCTGGGATTTTATGAGAAAAAGACAATACGCGATTTATGGCGTCAGCAGGATCTGACCCGGACTGACGAGAAATATACAGCCAAGGTGAATCCTCATGGAGCTGTTCTGCTGCGCATATATTAGGAAGTTGTTTAACTTTAAAAGTAACATACTCTTTATTAATGTTTAATTTGGTTTAAAAGTAAACATACTCTAAGTTTACGGATTAACTTTACGCACAAAATGAAACTTGGAAAAATCTTTTCTTTCCTTCTGTTTGTAATAGCGGTACCATTGCAGGCTGAGGAGATAAATCCGCAGTCTATAAAAATTGAGATGGGACCATATCTGCAGGCCGTAGGAGAAAATGAATTTACGGTATGCTGGAAAACGAACATGCCGTCTGTAGGCTGGATAGAGGTGGCTCCCGATGACGGCACACATTTCTATCAGTGTGAGAGACCAAAATATCACGACGCCCGTTTTGGCAGACGTCGCGTGGGTGAATTTCATAAAGTAACCGTAAAAGGACTGGAGCCGGGTAAGACATACCGTTATCGGGTGATGCAGAATTCCGTACTCCTTGACGAGGGTCGCAAGAGAATGCTTTATGGCGAGGGATATGGCAGTGATATACTGAAACATAAACCGTATCATGTTACAACCCTCGATCCGACAAAGAGCAGTGTCAGATTTGCTGTCGGCAATGACTTTCACGAGCACGACGGCATGTTCAGGGATGCATTTGCAAATGCCCGTAAGAAAGGATATGATTTCGTGTTGCTGAATGGAGACATGACTACGAGCATAGAGTCGGAAAATGATATCTTTGACAATTATCTGAGGAGTGCATCGGAACTGTTCGCATCCGACATACCGTTCTATATGGCAAGAGGTAATCATGAGAACCGCGGCAAGTATGCCATAAATTATATGGATTATTATCCGTCGCTTTCAGGCAGACCCTATTATGCTTTCCGTCAAGGTCCAGTTTTCTTTCTTGTACTCGACGGCGGTGAGGATAAACCGGACAATGACATACGCAATCTTGATATTATGGTTTCAGATCAATTTCGTGCTGAGGAGGTGGAATGGCTCAAGGATGTGCTTGCGAGCAAGGAATATAAGGAGGCTCCCGTAAAGATAGCTTTTCTGCATATGCCTCCTAATCCGACAAAGAACGGATGGTATGGCGTGAATCAGCTGAGCAAGCTGTTCACACCCTTGCTCAATGAGTCGGGATTGGATCTGATGATATCCGGACACACCCACAGATATGCGTGGATACCGGCAGGAGGGGAGTATAAAAACAACTTTCCGATACTGGTTAATGACGACAAAGTGCTGATGGAGGGTGAGGTAACACCGGATGCTATAATACTTACAACATATGATGACAAACAGAACGTCGCAAACCGTCACGAAATAAAACGAAAATAAAATTAATATGGGACTGTACAAAGTCCCATATTAACCTTAAATTCGCAGCTTAATTACTTGTTATAAATGCAAGTCCTTGACAAA
>CAJTWL010000036.1 GCA_910579845.1 uncultured Muribaculaceae bacterium
GAGCAGGTAATCGCCGCCTTTTGGAAGACCCGACAACAGTCGGGCCTTCTTTTTTGTGCCCGTGCTTGAAGGAAAAGAGAAGTGGGGGTAGTTGAAATGTGAAAAGATTTTTACAGAAATATTTGAATTTATAAAAAAAAAATTAACTTTGTATTAAGAACTAATAATTCATATCTCAATGCCTGCTCCTCATGGTATTCACGAAGCTTTGAAGTATCATTTCGGATTTGATAATTTCAAAGGTGAACAACAAGCCATTATTGAAAGTGTATTGGATGGGAACGATGTATTCGTTCTGATGCCAACCGGTGGAGGTAAATCTCTTTGCTACCAACTACCTGCTCTAATTTCTGATGGAACTGCTATAGTCATATCTCCCCTGATAGCATTAATGAAAAATCAGGTTGACGCGCTCAGAAATTATGGGGAAGATGACGGCATCGCCCATTTTCTCAACTCATCTCTTTCTAAATCTGGTGTTGAGAAAGTAAAAAACGATATACTCAAGGGAAAAACAAAATTACTATATGTCGCACCAGAATCATTAGGCAAAGAATCAAATATCGCTTTTCTCAAATCTATAAAAATTTCATTCTTTGCAATTGATGAAGCTCATTGTATTTCGGAATGGGGACATGACTTTCGGCCGGAATATAGAAAAATAAGATTGCTTATTTCTGAAATAGGCAAATTTCCAGTTATGGCTCTCACAGCTACGGCTACTCCTAAAGTTCAAATGGATATCTTGAGTAATCTTGATATTATGAATGCTAAAGTCTTTAAGTCAAGTTTCAATCGTAAAAATCTTTATTATGAAATAAGACCTAAGACAAAAGAGGTTGATAGGGATATAATTAAATATATACATGCACACGAGGGTCAATCAGGTATTATATATTGTCTCAGCAGAAAGCGTGTGGAAGAATTTGCCGAAATTCTGAGACTTAACGATATCCGTGCACTTCCGTACCACGCGGGTATGGATCCAGTCACCCGATCTGCCAATCAGGATGCATTCATAAACGAGGATATAGACGTAATAGTAGCGACTGTTGCGTTCGGCATGGGTATAGACAAGCCTGACGTCAGATATGTGATACATTATGACATACCCAAAAGTCTGGAGGGATATTATCAGGAGACAGGGCGTGCAGGACGGGACGGAGGACTTGGCGAGTGCATAACATTTTATAGCAGTAAGGATTTACAGAAACTTGAGAAACTGATTCAAAGCAAGAATGCGGCAGAGCAGGAAATTGGCAAGCTGTTGCTGAAAGAGACAGCGAGTTATGCTGAATCGTCAATATGCCGCCGAAAGATACTCATGAATTATTTTGGAGAGGAATTTCAAGAGGAGAACTGTGGAAACTGTGACAATTGCAATCATCCAAAGACAAGAATCGATGCTACTGAAGATTTAATTTCAGTATTGGAATTGATGGAGGAGCTTGGAGAAAGCTATAAACTTGATTATGTTTCAAGCATATTACTCGGAAGAAATACCGAAGATATAAAAAACAACAAGCATAACCGGTCTCCTTATTTCGGAGTCCTTTCCGAAAAAGGAGAGAAGTATATCCAGACTTTGTTAAGGCAAGCTGTATTAGCCGGCTATATAACAAAACAAATTGAAATATACGGGAATATACTACTTTCTGAAAAGGGAGAGAGATTCATTGACAACCCCGAAAGATTTACAATTATAGAAGACACAGATTATTCAGATTCAGACTATAAGTCAGAATCCAAGGATTTTGTCACATCCGCATCGGATCCGACATTATATAAAATGTTAAAAAGTCTTCGCGCATCTATTGCAAAAAAATTAAATCTCCCCCCGTATGTCATATTTCAGGAACCTTCGCTTGAAGCTATGGCGACAACATATCCAATAACAGATGAAGAACTTATCAATATACCCGGAGTCGGGAAAGGGAAAGCAAGCCGTTATGGAGAGGAGTTCCTTTATCTGATTAAGAAATATGTAACTGAAAACGAGATTATAAGACCGGAGGATATCAGGGTTCGTACTATTCCCAAAGATAATAATATGAAGGTCAATATCATTCAAGCCATTGACCGCAAAATAGATCTTGAAGAAATAGCAGAAAGCAGGCATCTGGAATTTTATGAATTAATTGATATTCTCGAGTCCATTGTTGAAGCAGGAACAAAAATTGATTTAAATTATTTTCTGGACTCTGTGCTTGATGAAGATCAGGAGGCAGAATTAAGTGAATATTTTATAAACACAAGTGAAGATAATCTTGAAGATGCCATACAGGAAATGGGATGTGATATAGAAGAGGATTATATTCGTCTGCGTAGACTGAAATTCATATCCGACATGGGTAATTAACAAGAAATATTCAATATCCAGGCTGTCTTATTAAGAAACAATTATTAAGTGAATAAATACGTAATCTTACAATTTTAACAATTGTATAGCGTTAAAACAATATGGAAAAAAATATTAAGGTTATCACTGGAGCTGTCTTTATGCTATTCGGGGCAGCGGTTTTGGCAAAATCTCCTGTTGTAATGACTGTAAACGGTGTAGATGTACCTAAATCTGAATTTGAGTACCTTTACAATAAAAATAGCCAGCAACAGCTAACTCAACAGCCCCTCGAGGAATATGTCGAGATGTTTAAACTGTACAAATTTAAAGTTGCGGATGCGAAAGCCGAGGGAATAGATACTACAGCGGCATTCAAAAAAGAGATCGCTCAATACAAAAATGATCTTGCATTACCGTATCTCACTGATACAACCTTTAATCATAAATTGCTTAAGGAAGCATATGAGCGAAGTAAGGAGGAGGTAGAAGCAAAACATATAATGTTTTTCAAGACACCTGATGCATCTGAAAACAAGAAGCTAAGAAATCGGATAGACAGTCTACGTAATGTCATTCTTAATGGTGAAGATTTTGAAAAACTCGCAAAAGAATATTCTCAAGATCAAGGCAGCAATTTCAAAGGTGGCAATATCGGATATATAACAGCTCAACAGTATCCATACGAATTTGAACTTGCAGTCTATACCACACCAACGAATGAAATATCAGAAATTATAGATTCCGGGATAGGATATCATCTGATAAAAGGAGGTGACCGAAGGGAAGCACGAGGCAAAGTAAAAGCAGCGCATATTCTCAAATTGACACAAAACGCAAATGAAGGGGAACAAGCAGAGGCAAAGAATCTTATTGACAGCATCTACAATGTCGTAATAAAGAATCCTGAACTATTTGAAGATCTTGCCCGCAAAAATTCAGATGATCAGGGTTCTGCAATCCAAGGAGGCATGCTTCCTGACTTCAGTTCCGGACAGATGGTAGAACCATTTGATTCAATAGCTTTTGCATTAAATCCAAATACAATCAGCAAACCATTTAAAACCCAATTCGGATGGCATATTATTAAAAAGTATGCAGCAATACCTATAGCCGGAATGGAGGAAATGAAACCTGCTTTTTTAAATAGAATCTCTAATCCTCAAGATAAAAGATATGAATTGGTTAAGAGAAACCAAACCGCAAAATTAGCAGCCAGACATAAGTCAAAACTTAATACAAAGACAGTTGCAGCAATAGAAAATCTGGTAAATAAAAACGGAATAGATTCGATATTTATATCCACTGTAGAAACACCGGAATATTCCAAATTGGTTCTATTCAATATAGGGAAAAAGGCTACCCGTGTATCTGAGTTACTTCCAAGAATTGTAAATAATACCAACACTGATCCTGAAAGTTCACTACAATTTATTGATAACCAGATTCAGGATTTATATAATACAAAATTAATATTGGCAGAAGAGGATCGTCTTTATAATGAAGTTGATGATTATCGCAATCTGCTCAATGAATATATTGACGGCAGTCTCTTATATGAAATCAGTGTGAGAAAAGTATGGGATAAAGCCGCACAAGATACAGAAGGTCTTGAGAAGTATTTTGAAGAGCACAAAGATAATTATAAATGGAGTGTCCCTCATGCCAAAGGATATCTTGTCCAGGCAATAAATGATTCAGTTGCAGATTTGATAAAAAAGAGAGCCTCTGAGATTGGAGCAGATACATTGGTTAATACAATTCGTCGTGAATTCAAAGGACAGGCAAGTTTAGATAAAATACTTGTAGAAAAAGGCACAAATGCCATGGTAGACAACATTTTGTTTGACGGTCCGGAAACCAAGCCTTCCAAAGCCATGTATACCACATATTTTATGATAAAGCCGAGAGTAATATATGTTCCTGAAAATTATAAAGATGTAAAAGGACTTGTAACGAATGATTATCAGAATGAGTTTCAAGCACAATGGGAGGAGGAGTTAAAGAAAAAGTATCCTGTCACTGTGAACAAGAAGGTATTGAAAAGCATTTCTTTACATTAGATTTTATAGAATGAATCAGTCAGTCGACAAATAACATACGATTATATCATATAAGCCACTTATAATCAGGCGCCATCTCATATACATTTATGGAATGGCGCCTTTTTTGTCATATGATCAACAATTGATTGGCAACTTACATCAAAAATTATTAAATTTGTACTTGGAATGGACATAAAATACAAATTGATATTATTGATAATTTGTGTCTTGTCATCTATTGCAAATACCGGATGTAACAAGAAAGCACCTGCTGCAGATAAAAACGACGATGTACTGTTAGCAGTAGGTGATTCTGCATTATATTTCATTGACGTTCAAAGACAAATACCATCAGGTCTAAATCCACAGGACAGTATCGCATTATTCAACTCTATTGTTGAGAATTGGCTTAAGGGCATGATAATGAAAGATATCGCGACGTCCAATATCGAGAACTTTGATAAAATAAATAAACTGACTGAAGAATATCGCAACAATTTAATAATTGAACAGTATCTTAAGACCAAAGAGGAGGAGATTGAACACGTTTCAACTTCCGAAATAAAGAATTATTATGACATACACAAAGAGTCGTTACATTTATCATATCCACTGATCAAAGGCATTTTTATTAAAATATCGGATTCGGACGACAGTTATCAATCTATCAGGAAATGGATATTTAACGGGAACTCTTCATCTATAGATAATATTGAGAAACATGGTCTTAAAAGTGCCGCCCAGTACGAGCTATTTAAAGATCACTGGATCGATTGGAATGAAATAGCTGATGAAATTCCATACAGATTCTACGATGCTGATGCCTTTTTGGAATCGACTAAAAACTTTGAAACGTCATACGGAGGATGGACGTATCTTTTACATATATATGATTATACTCCTTCAGGAACCGAGATTCCTGAAGAATATGCAAATAAGCTTATTTCAGAGATATTAAGAAAAGAAAAAATTACGTTATTAAGGAAGGATCTTCTTATATCACTATATAAGCAAGGATTAAAAGAAAAGAAAATTACACCCGGACTTTATGACCCGATTAAATCGGAAATGCGTCAGATTCCTACTAACCGATAATAATCAGAACAGTATATGAAATCAGAAACTAAGAAAATATTACTTGGGCTGACCGTGGGCATAACATTATGTGCCACTGCAGCCCCTATAAAAAAGAATGTAATCGATGAGGTTGCATGGATAGTTGGTGATGAACCGATTTTCCGTTCGGAAATAGAGGAACAATATGCACAGATGCGCTCTGAAGGAACTCAGATTTCAGGAGATCCATATTGTGTTATACCAGAAAGAATAGCTGTAGAAAAACTTTATCTGCATCAAGCAAAACTCGATACTGTCACCGCTCCTGAAGGACAGGTTCAGAGTTCTGTAGACAAACGATTAACTTATTTTATCAACAGTCTTGGTTCTAAAGAAAAAGTAGAAGAATATTTCAGAAAACCCTATCCCCAGTTGCGCGAACAATTACTTGAGGTAATGCGTAACAACTACATAGTGGATCAGGTGCAATCAAATCTTACAAAAGATGTCAAGGCAACACCTAATGATGTGCGCAAATATTTTGAATCACTTCCTACCGACAGCATACCTTATATCCCAATGCAGGTTGAAGCTCAAATAATCTCCATTAATCCGGTTGTACCCACCCAAGAGATAGAAGATGTGAAAGCAAGATTACGGGATTATGCCGATCGTGTAAACAAAGGCGAGGCTGAATTCTCGACACTTGCTATTATGTATAGTGAAGATGGTTCTGCCATGCAGGGAGGGGAATTGGGATTCAGCCCGCGTTCAGCATGGGTACCGGAATTTGCCAATGTAGCGTTTAATTTGAATGATCCCAAAAAGGTATCCAGAATCGTTGAGACTGAATATGGTTATCATATAATCCAGTTAATTGAAAAGAGGGGAGATCAGGTTAACGTAAGACATATTCTTTTAAGTCCCAAAGTCAGTGAAAAAGACTTGAAAGATGCATCTGTAAGACTCGATTCTCTTAGGAAAGAAATAGTAGCCGGGAAATTCCCATTTGAAGAGGCAGCCAGATATCTTTCACAGGATAAGGATACTAAAAACAATAAGGGAATAATGGTTAATGAAAAGAACGGAAGCACACGTTTCGAGATGCAGGATCTTCCTCCAGAAGTTGCCCGCCGTCTGGAATTGATGCAACCCGGAGATATATCGGAAGCATTTGTCATGAAGGATGCTAAAAGGAATAAAGATATTGTAGCCATAGTAAAACTTACCGCTCGTGTCAATGGACATAAGGCAAGTCTTGCAGATGATTTCAACCTGATCAAACAGATGTACGAACAGAAACATAAGGAGGATATTCTCAAAGATTGGGTCGAACAGAAAATAAAAGATACGTATGTCAAGATTGCAGATGGCTGGAATAACTGCGAATTTGAATATGACGGATGGATAAAAAAATGAAAGCTGTTTCATATAAGACTCCCAAATTTATAGTTTTACTCCTGACAATAATTCTATTGTCAGGAGGAATTTCTATTATAAACTCCCTACACGCACAAAATAAAAAGAAACCGGATATAAGCAAAAATGATAATTTTACAAGACCGGAACCAAAACATCCGATAAAACCTACTATTCCATCTGTAAACCGCTATCAAGACGATAAAGTATTTCTTGAGAAGGCAGACAGTCTATTCAGACCCTACATACCTGAATATCTTAGTGACAGTACGAATTCAGAAAAACAGATTGTAAAAGGAGGGGTTGTATTCAGACACGGCGGTATGTGGATGTATTGTGATTCAGCATACTATTTCCCACAAAGAAATTCACTGGATGCATTTGGCAATGTAAAGATGCAACAGGGTGATACTTTATTCGTATACTCCGATAAACTCTATTATGACGGGTCAACAAAAATAGCGATATTGACAGGTGGTCCAAGTTGTAAGGATGTAACCCTTAAGGATCCGCAAGCCACACTGACAACAGATAGTCTGAATTATGATCTTAATGAAGACAGAGGATGGTATGACAGCTGGGGACGATTAGAGGATGACATAAATGAACTTAACTCTTATTACGGAGAATATTCTCCAACAACCAAGATCGCTATATTCAGGAGAGATGTCGTGTTGGAAAACAATAAGGACGATTTCAGAATGTATACAGATGAACTTGAATATAATACAGCAACACATATAGCAACAATAAATACCAAGACCAGAATTGTCGGTGAGAACGATACCATATACACAACAGCCGGAACTTATAATACAACGACTGACAATGCAATGTTGACAGAAAGATCAACAATCATACACAAAGACAGCTCCCAGAATATTATCACATTGGAGGGCGATTCAATTATTTACGATAAGATATCGCATATAAGCAAAGCATTCAGATTTAGGGATATGAATAAAAACGCGCTTCCAATGATTCTTACAGACACTGCCCGTAAGACCACTCTTATAGGAGGATACGGAGAATACAATGATTCTACGCGTGAGGCATATTCTACAGAATATCCTTTACTTATCGAGTATTCAAGACCCGACACTTTATTTCTAAGAGCAGATACAATTGCAACTTTCATAAGAACAGAAATGGTTTGGCCTGATTCCTTAAATAACAATTATAATCAGGTCACTCGGAACAGGTTGAATAGTTATCATAATCTACAAGATGTGGCTGACGCTTTTAGCATTGAATTGGCAACCTTGCCTTGCAAGTTCCCCAAACCCGGACTCAAAGTGAATCAGGAACCAACCGATTCATTAACTATTGCCAATAAAAATAATGAAACTCATATTCAAATTGAAAAATCCGGAATAAACGAAACCGAACAGCTAAATGGATATCAAGCAGGTTCCGAATCAGAAGATATTCTAGAAACAGAAATTGTTAAAATTGTCGAGGGGAACAATTCAAAACCTGTAAAGCCAGAGACAAATATACCGGAAGATATATCTGAGACCGGATTCCCACCCGATTCGGACATTGATTCGACCGGAAATATAGTCCCGGATTCTACAAACATAACTAAAAGCAGATTGGATGCACTTGGCAGGGATTCAATTCACATGGTTCCCAAAGATTTCAATGTCGCAAAAGCCATTGGCAGAGCACGTGTATTCAACCAGGATCTACAGGGAGTAGCAGACACGATGATATATCAGGAATACGACTCCATGCTTTATTTGATACGCAAACCGATCGTATGGTCTGGAGAGCGTCAGGTTTTCGGATCAAAAATCAATATTCATTTCAATGATTCCAATGTGGATAGAGCGAACCTTCCCGAAACAGGGTTCCTTGCAGAACATGTAGATGAAGACTTCTATAATCAGCTTTCAGGGAAAAAGATGGTTGCATATTTCAAGAATAATGAGCTGAGCCATCTATATGTAGACGGCAATGTGGAAACTATATTCCTTCCTATGGAAAATGATTCCACATATAATAGAATGGTTACAGCCGAAAGTTCGTATCTGACTATTGACATGACATCCCGAAATATGGACAAGTTGAAAATGTGGCCGGAAGTAAGCGGCTCCGTTTATCCGATATTTCTTGTCAAAAAGACCCAGCAATATTTGCCGGGTTTCAAGTGGTATGAGTATCTCAGACCCAAAAGAGAATGGTACGGAAACGTATGGAAATGGATGGATGAATTGGGAGAGGTTCCAGAAGAATTAGAACAATACTTTTCAGCAGAATGAGCGATATAATCAGATTATTACCTGACTCAGTAGCCAATCAGATTGCTGCCGGAGAAGTCATACAACGTCCGGCATCTGCCATAAAAGAATTGGTTGAGAATGCAATAGATGCGGGTGCTACTGAAATATCTATTGTTGTCAAAGATGCCGGAAAAACTTCTATACAGGTTATTGACAATGGAACCGGAATGAGTGAGACAGATGCACGCATGGCATTTGAAAGGCATGCCACATCCAAGATCAGACGTGCGGAAGATCTGTTCTCATTACATACGATGGGATTCAGGGGAGAGGCGCTTCCTTCAATATGTGCCATATCAGAAGTAGACATTAAAACCAAAACGAAAGATTCCAAATTAGGAACGCATCTTGTTATCTGTGGTTCAAATGTAGAACTTCAGGAACCGTGTGTATGCGACACAGGAACCGTTATTACAATAAAGAAATTGTTCTTTAATGTACCGGCAAGAAGGAAATTTCTGAAAAGCGATAATGTAGAACTCTCAAATATCATAAAAGAATTCGAGAGGATGGCATTGGTCAATAACAATGTCAGGTTTCATTTTGATTCCGGTTCAAAAATTATAGATCTTCGTCCTGGTTCTTTTAAACAACGAATAATCGATCTTTGGAAAACAGGATTGGATTCCCAATTATTACCAATATCAGTCGAGACATCAATGGTTAAAATCGAAGGATTCGTTTCTCGTCCTGAATATGCCAGAAGAAGAAATGCCTTACAGTTTCTCATCACTAATGGGCGGTGCATGCGTAATATGTATTTCCACAAAGCAATAACAGGATGCTATGAAAGTCTAATTGCCAATGATACACAGCCATGCTACTTTCTTAAATTTGAAGTAGATCCTAATACAATTGATATCAACAGAAGTCCTACAAAAGATGAAATAGAGTTTGAGTACAAACAACAGATATGGTCCATACTGGCTTCTTCCATAAAAGCCTCATTAGGTAAATTTTCTGCGGTTCCTTCTATTGATTTCAGCTCAGATGCAATACCTGTCCGTCCTTTAAAAAACGGAGAGTTACCGATCCAGCCCCGGCTTGATATACCACCGACATACAATCCATTCAAGAGTATAAGTGAAAACGGATATAAAAAGAATACCACAATAACGCGCAATTGGGAAGAATTGTATAATAACTTCAACTCCGGGACTACAACCGATAATAAAGAAATACAGATGTCGGCATCTGCTCATCCCTCAGAAGATAATGACGAAAAAAATATCAACCAGATTGATTTATTTGAGATAGAGAAGAACAATAATATCGCACCTTTATGTATTCAGTTTGCTCTCAAATACATCGTCATGCCGTCAAGAGAGGGTCTTCTGCTGATTGATCAGCATCGTGCCCATATACGAATTCTGTATGAAGAATATATGAGTCTTATAAGCAAATCCGAGGTTGTGTCACAACGTGTAATGTTTCCCGAACGAATAACACTTGACGAGATTCAGAAAAGCGCACTGCTTGAAGTAGAAGAAGATTTACACCGTATGGGCTTCCTACTGGAATATGATTCGGACAACAGCTGGTTTATCGCTTCGGTTCCATCAATGTTTCGTAACTCAGATACCAAAGACATAGTACTGAAGATTCTTGATTCAGTAAATGAAAATTCATTAAATTACGGCAAAGATGAGAATGTGGAATCAAGCCTTACAAGCAGGAGCGCTTTATTGCTTGCACGGTCAACAGCTGTTAGAGGCGGAACAAAACTAAGCGTTGCAGAGATGGAAAATCTCACATGCAGATTATTCGAAACAGAGTCTTCTTCTCTTACCCCTGACGGAAATCCGATTTATTCTGTAATTACAGAAGATAATTTAAGCAACTTACTTAATAAATAATTAAAATATATTTTGCCGATTACAGCAAATGAATTAATTTCGCATTGCAAAAATAGAAGGTATATAGAAACTGTTTAAATTTATTACGAAAAAAATATTATAAGTATTCTTTCAGGTCTTTTGAGAGTCTTTTCGGCTGTTTCCGCCAAGTCTCATCGGTCAAAACCGGGAGGTTTCTCCCTCTTCGACTCGCAGAAACATCTCAAAAATACTTCTCAAAATCCTCTGAAAATAAATTTAAACAATTTCTTAAAAACGGTTTAAATAAATTCAGTATAAAAGGTATAAAATAAATATGGTCTACAGATTCAAATTAGTAAGCGACGAAGTAACAAATTTTGCGCGTGAAATAGAAATAGACTCTGAAAACACATTCCTACAATTACGAAATGCAGTGCTTGACAGCGTTGACTTCTCTAAAGATGAACTTGATTCATTCTTTTTATGTGATGACGACTGGCAAAAAGAAGAAGAAATCACATTGGAAGATATGGGTAACGGAGCCAGCGATCAGGATCTTTGGCTGATGGAAGAGACTCCTCTTAGCGAACTGATTGAAGAGGGTCAGAAACTCATATTTGTTTTTGACTATCTCACTGAAAGATCATTCTTTATGGAGTTAAAAGAGATGATACCCAACAGAAAGCTTGTAGAACCGGTATGCACATTCAAAAAAGGTAAAGCTCCCAAACAGGTCATCGATATGGATGACTTTGAAAAGAAAATAGATTTAAAGGCTCAGGAAAAATTAGAAAACATAGATGATATAGACGTATACACTGGAGAAGAGTTCAATGAAGAAGATCTTGAGGATGGTTTCGACATTATGAATATGGATTAATTGATTCAACAAATCAATTAATAAAAAATACGACCGGCTTGTAAACCTCGGTCGTATTTTTTATATTTAATGAATTATCTTATTATCTATTTACCGAATAATCGACTTAAGAATGATTTCGGTTCTTCCGGACGAATATGCACTCTTACACTTGGAGAAGATTTGTCAACAAACAAGAGATGAGACTTAAAAACGAATGCTACATCTCTATCGAATTCAAGAATTGCAAATAATCCACGCTTTAGGAATCTTCGAAAGGGATTATACTCTTCAAGATCCGCCATTATGATCTCCATATCATTTACCACCTTAATATTATGATGAGGTGACAAAAGATCTATAAAATAATCCAACTGAAGATCATCCTCGTTTTTACAAGGCTTTTTATATTTCTTATAAATCTCTTTTATAACTTGATCGGTAATCATCAATGCTTGTCAGGTAAGTGAGCGATAAATACATAAATTCCGAACACCATACGGAGTTGAGAATTGATACTCTGCTTATTAGTCTATAATAATAACACCAAGTAGTTCAAGATTGTTTAGAGAAAATGAATTTTAATTGTTAAAAAAATATTTAGAGGGTGTTTAATAATTTGCCAGTTAAAATATAAAAAGAAAAGTCAGGTAATACCTGACTTTTCTTTTTATATTTTAATAGCTGAAACACAATATTATCCCAAGAAGCTGAGAAGGACACCGGCAGCTACAGCAGAACCGATTACACCTGCAACATTTGGACCCATTGCATGCATCAACAAATAATTATTGGGGTCATACTCAAGACCAAGATTATTAGAGATACGTGCAGCCATAGGAACAGCAGATACGCCGGCATTTCCAATAAGCGGATTAATCTTCTTATCCTTTCTTAAAAACAGATTAAAAATCCTTACCGATAATACACCTGCAGAAGATGCGATGATAAATGCGGCAAAGCCTAATCCAAATATGAGAAGAGTGTCAATTGTAAGGAACTTGTCAGCCTGGGTTGACGCACCTACTGTAAGACCAAGAAGAATGGTGATGATATCAGTCATGGCATTACTTGCGGTTTTTGCCAGACGCCCCGTCACACCGCTCTCACGCAATAGATTTCCGAAGAAAAGCATACCGAGCAACGGAATACCTGAAGGCACAACAAAACAAGTCAGTATCAGTCCTACAATCGGGAATATAATCTTCTCATTTTGGCTGACCACACGAGCAGGCTTCATCTTTATAAGACGTTCCTTTTCTGTAGTGAACAATCTCATCAACGGTGGTTGAATCAACGGTATCAAAGCCATATATGAATAAGCTGATACTGCGACAGCACCTAAAAGCGATGGATTCAACTTGGATGTCGTGAAAATTGCTGTTGGTCCGTCTGCACCACCAATAATTGCGACACAACCAGCCGACAGAGGATCAAAGCCACAAAGAAGAGCCAGCATATAAGCGCCAAATATTCCGAACTGCGCACAAGCTCCAATGATCATCAGTTTAGGATTGGAAAGAAGTGCTGAGAAATCTGTCATTGCACCAATGCCCAGAAATATCAATGGAGGATACCATCCTTTCTCAACTCCGTTATAAAGTATATTCAACACCGATCCTGGCTCATATATGCCAATCTCCATTCCCGGCTGGAAGGGTATATTTCCGATGAGCATACCAAAGCCGATCGGAACAAGAAGCAAGGGTTCAAAATTTTTCTTTATAGCAAGCCATACGAAAAAACATCCAATAGCAAGCATAACAAGATTCGTCCATTCACAGTTATAGAAACCCGTGAATTTCCAGAAACTCTGAATTGTTTCCGACATGAACCCGCCAAATGAATAACTATCTGCTAAAATCATATGTATTTAAATTATAATTAACAGATAAGATTATTCAATAATCATTATATCAGCACCATCGGCTACAGCATCACCGACGTTAACAAGAATCTTCTTCACAGTACCGCTCTGAGTAGTGTGAACATCATTCTCCATTTTCATTGCTTCAAGTATACAAACAGTATCACCAGATTTAACTGCGTCTCCCTCTTTAACCGAGAAACTCATGATTGTACCGGGAAGAGGACTTTTTACAGCTGAAGCAGGTCCAGAAACAACCGGAGCTGCTTTTACGGGAGCTGCCGGAGCAGTAGCCATCTTAACAGATTCTGTCTTGCCGGATTGTGACAATACCGGTTTAGAGGGAGCGGATTTCTCGAGCTCAACTTTATATGGAGTACCATTAACTTCTACAGTAACCTCATTATCAGCGATGTCTCCGACACCTACTGTAAATTTAATGCCGTTGATTTTATATTTATACTCTTTCATTTTTTTATAAATTTAATTATGCTACTATTTAAGGGGTCTTCTTGCAAAAGCGGATGCAGGCTGCACCTGAGGAGCTTGACGCAAGTTGTAAATTTTGGAGTTCCAAGGAGAATATGATTTTTTCATTCTCTTGATAGTAAGAATAGTATCCTCCATATCATGTCCTTGACCCATATGTTCTGCAAGTGCCATGCTGATAGCTGCAATTACCTCTCCTGAATCAAGTTCTTCATGGTGATCTTCAGCTGTCTCTGCTGTAACGCCATGAGCTTTACGCTTCTTTTTTGCAATTAACGAGGATGAGACCTTGCCGAAAATCAAGAACAGGATACTAAGCACGATCAAAGCAGCAAGCACTATGCTCATTGCTATGATTGTTATAGCGCCTCCAAAGCTATCATTTTCAGCTGCATTTCTTGCTTTCTCCGCCTGAATGGCTTTACGTGTCAATTCGCTCTCCTGAACTGTATTAACCTCTTCTGAATTTACCCAATTTCCCTCAACATCAAGATTTGCCGTCTGCGCCTTGGCACAGACTCTTCCACACTGGGCATCATCCGGGCAGGCTTTTTCACACTGACCTGTCGCACCGGCTTTGCATACCTGAGCGCACTCTATATTAGGTTCTGTATTGTCCTGAGCATAAAGACACACTGGAGAACCAAGAGCGATCAAGCTATAAAAGGTCACACTTAAAATATACTTTTTTAACATTTTGATATTATTAGGTGTAGAAAAATTATAAAGGAATGTTGCCGTGCTTCTTAGCAGGATTTGTAAGTTTCTTGGTTGCCAACATATTCAAAGCCTTGATAATGCGGAAACGAGTATTTCTCGGTTCAATAACATCATCAATGTAACCATATTTAGCGGCTTGATAAGGATTAGCAAACAGATCACGATATTCTTCCTCTTTCTCCTTGATGAATTCGGCAGGATTCTCCTGAGTCTTGGCCTCCTTGGCATAAAGCACACCTACAGCACCTTCCGCACCCATAACTGCAATCTCAGCTGACGGCCATGCATAGTTCATATCACCGCGCAATTGCTTACAGCTCATAACGATGTGGCTACCGCCATAACTCTTTCTTAATGTAACAGTTACTTTGGGAACAGTTGCCTCTCCATATGCATAAAGCAGTTTCGCTCCATGAAGAATCACGCCGTTATATTCCTGACCGGTACCTGGCAAGAAACCTGGGACATCAACCAATGTTACCAAAGGAATATTAAAGGCATCACAGAAACGAACAAAACGAGCTGCTTTCCGTGATGCATTGGAATCGAGTACACCGGCAAGAACCTTGGGCTGGTTTGCCACAATACCTACGGACTGACCATTCATGCGTGCAAAACCGATGATGATATTCTTTGCGTAATCACGTGATACCTCCAGGAACTCTCCGTTATCAATAATTGCGCCTATAACGTCATACATATCATAGGAACGCTTTGCGCTGTCCGGGATAATATCATTTAGTTTATCTTCAAGACGATCTATCGGATCTGTACATTCCATAAGAGGAGTCTCTTCAAGATTATTCTGAGGAATATAGCTGAGGAGTTTTCTAACTGTCAGGATTGCTTCTTCCTCTGTATCTACAGCAAAGTGTGTCACACCACTCTTGGAAGCATGCACTGAAGCTCCACCAAGATTCTCTTGAGAAACATCCTCTCCTGTTACTGTCTTGACTACAGACGGACCTGTAAGGAACATATAAGAGAGTCCCTTTGTCATGATGGTGAAGTCAGTCAAAGCCGGGCTATAAACAGCTCCACCTGCACACGGACCGAGAATGGCTGAAATCTGAGGAATTACACCTGATGCCATTATATTGCGCTGGAAAATCTCAGAATATCCGGCGAGTGCATTAATACCTTCCTGAATACGAGCACCGCCTGAATCATTAAGACCTATCACGGGCGCACCCATCTTCATTGCCATATCCATAACTTTGCAGATCTTCTGGGCAAGTGTTTCGGAAAGCGAGCCACCGAGCACTGTAAAGTCCTGTGCAAATACATATACAAGTCTTCCTTCAACCGTACCGAATCCGGTCACAACACCGTCACCAAGGGGATGTTTCTTATCCATGCCGAAGTTTGTGGAACGGTGAGTTACAAACATATCTAATTCTTCAAAACTTCCTTCATCAAGGAGCATAGCAATACGTTCGCGAGCAGTGTATTTTCCACGCTGATGTTGCTTTTCGATGGCTTTTTCGCCGCCACCAAGGCGAGCCTCAGCCCTTTTTTCAATCAACTGGCTGATTTTCTCTTCTTGTTTGCTCATTATAAATTTTAGTTATTAGTTGTTAATGGAATGAATAAACCGTGTATCTTAGAAACTGTTTATTTATTACGAAAAAAATATTATATGTATTCTTTCAGGTCTTTTGAGTGTCTTTTCGGCTGTTTCCGCCAAGTCTCATCGGTCAAAACCGGGAGGTTTCTCCCTCTTCGGCTTGCGTAAACATCTCAAAAATCCATCTCAAAATCCTCTGAAAATAAATTTAAACAGTTTCTTAGAAACAGGAATAATAAAGATAGTTTTAACCTATTTATCTACATACACAAAACTCATCCAAAGAAATTAATTTCCCAAGGATGAGTTTTATTAATTTTTTATTTATTAGGATCTTCGCAAAGTTCTGTAAGAACAGCTTCAGTGGACTTCGGGTGAAGGAACGCGATCTTAAGACCGTCAGCACCATTTCTCGGAGCTTTGTCAATAAGTTTTACGCCTTTCTCTTCAGCCTCAGCCAATGCATTTGCAACGCCATCTTCAACAGCAAAAGCCATATGATGCATTCCACCACGACCTCCATTTTTCTCAATAAATTTCGCTATTGTACTTTCAGGAGAAGTAGCCTCGAGGAGCTCAATTTTTGTATCACCAACCTTAAAGAAAGCCGTAGTTACTTTTTGATCTTCGACAACCTCTTTTTTGTAACATTTAAATCCAAGAATGGTTTCGTAATACTTGATAGCTTCTTCGAGATTCGGAACGGCGATTCCAATATGCTCAATGTGAGAAATTTTCATTGTGATTTGTATTTAGGTTAGATTAAATTTTAATGTAGAATATCAATGTAGGTGCAAATATACAACTTTTTTCGCTTTAATATCATAAAAAAATGCTAAATTTGCAAAAACATCAATTGATTAAATATGGAATTTACGGCACAACTTATTGCTGAAATGACAAACGGCAAAGTTGAAGGGGATGGTAATGTAAAATTGACTGGATTTGCGAAAATTGAGGAGGCAGAACCAGGCAGTCTGTGTTTTATAGCAAATCCGAAATATGCAAATCATATATATGACACAAAAGCATCGGCCGTATTGGTGTCTGAAGATTTTATATTGGATCGTCCTGTAAATCCAGTATTGATACATGTCAAAGATCCATATGTGGCACTTGCTGATTTAATGAGCGCAGTAGAAAAATCGAAACCTCGTCCACATGGAGTAGAAACGCCGTCTTTTATTTCAGAAGGGGTAAATGTTCCAGACAGCGTTTATGTAGGCGCTTTCGCTTATATTGGAAAAAACTGCAAAATAGGAGACAATGTCCTTATATATCCACAGACGTACATAGGTGATAATGTCACAATTGGGGACAACTCCGTTATTTACGCCGGAGCAAAGATATACAAAGAATGCATTATCGGTAACAATTGCATTATTCATTCAGGCGCGGTAATTGGCGCAGACGGATTCGGGTTTGCACCAAAAGAAGACGGGACATATGAAAAAATTCCACAGATCGGTAATGTCATAATTGAAGACGATGTTGAGATTGGCGCCAATACCACGATAGACAGAGCCACATTCGGATGTACCCGGATAAAGACCGGAACCAAACTTGACAATCTTATACAGATTGCACATAATGTAGAAGTAGGGAAGGGCAATGTATTTGCGGCACAAGTAGGGGTAGCCGGCTCAACTAAAATAGGAGATTATAACCAGGTAGGAGGTCAAGTAGGTTTTGCCGGACATATAAAGGTTGGCAATTGTAACCAGATTGGTGCACAATCGGGAATACCATCCAAAATAGGCGACAAAAACCGGATAATCGGTTCCCCCGCTATAGATTTTCACTCCTATGCAAAATTGCAAGTTTATCAAAAACGATTAGGAGATCTATTCAAGAACAAATAACACAAAGATATGCAACAATTAACGCTTAACGAGTCATTTGAAGTAGCAGGCAAAGGACTCCATTCAGGACTAAAAATAAAAGCTGTTTTCAAACCGGCACCAGAAAATCATGGATATAAAATCAAGAGAGTTGATATTGAAGGGGAACCAATAATAGATGCGGTTGCAGAGAACGTAATAGACACAAAACGCGGCACCGTATTAGGAAAAGGGAATGTATATGTAAGCACCGTTGAACACGCATTGTCTGCATTGTATGCAGCCGGCGTGGACAACTGCCTGATTGAAGTCGACGGTCCGGAACTCCCGATACTTGACGGGAGCGCAATTATATACGTTAACGCATTGGAACAGGTGGGGCTTAAAGAACAGGCAGCGGAAAAAGAATTCTATTACATTAAAGAGAAAAAACAGTTCAAGGACGAAGAGAACGGTTCAACCCTGACTATATATCCGGATGATGGTTTCAGCGTAGAATGTATGGTTGAGTATAATTCTCAAGTTTTACCCAATCAGTTTGCAATTCTTGACGAACTTGCTGAATTCAAGCAAGAAGTCGCAAGCGCACGTACATTTGTATTTGTAAGAGAGATTCAAGATCTTATCAACAACGATCTTATCAAAGGAGGAGATCTTGATAATGCAATAGTTATTTATGATGAGGAGATTCCACAAAACAAAGTTGACGAAATTTGTGACATCGTAGGAGTACCTCACATGCACTTAAGTAAACTCGGATACATAAACCCGACTCCTCTAAAATGGGATAATGAACCTGCTCGCCATAAACTTATGGACATTATTGGTGACCTTTCTTTAATAGGTCGTCCGATTAAAGGCAGAGTAGTGGCAATTCGTCCCGGTCACACAGTAAATAACAAATTTACACGGATGGTGCGTAAAGAGGTGAAACACACAGAAATCCAAAGTCCTCTTTACACCCCCAACACTCCACCAATCATAAATGTAAACGGCATAAAAAAACTGCTTCCTCACCGTTATCCGTTTTTGCTTATTGATAAAGTAATTGAAATAGATAAGAAACATGTTGTAGCAGTTAAAAACGTAACAGTAAATGAACCGTTTTTCCCGGGACATTTTCCTGAAGAACCGGTTATGCCAGGCGTTCTTCAGGTCGAGGCAATGGCACAGGCAGCCGGAGTATTGGTTCTCAACTTCCTTGAGGATCCCGAACAGTATTCTACTTATTTCCTTAAGATTGACAATGTAAAATTCCGTCAGAAAGTTGTACCCGGCTCAACACTTTTGCTTAGTGTGTCTCTAACTACTGAGATCAGGCGTGGATGCGCTATGGTCAAAGGTTATGCCTTTGTAGGGGAGAAAATTGTATGCGAAGCCGAGTTTATGGCTCAAATCATAAAGAATAAGTAACATCAACTAACCAAATATCAATGTCAAACTTATATACAGTACATCCTGAAGCCAAGATCGGGAACAATGTTTCCATTGGAAATTTTACAAATATTTATGAGGATGTAGTGATTGGTGACAATACAGTCATCTATGGGAATGTTACTATTTTTCCCGGAGCGAGAATTGGCAGCAATGTCAAGATATTTCCCGGAGCTGTTGTTTCCGGAATTCCACAGGATCTTAAGTTCAGAGGCGAAAAAACCTACGCATATGTCGGCAACGGTACAACACTTAGAGAATGTGTGACAGTAAACAGGGGAACTGCTTCCAAAGGAGAAACCCGTATTGGAGAGAACTGTCTGATCATGGCTTACTGTCATGTAGCACATGACTGCAAAGTCGGTAACCGCGTAATAATATCCAATGCCGCTCAATTGGCAGGAGAAGTTATTGTAGATGACTGCGCTGTGATAGGCGGAGGAAGCCTGATACACCAATTCTGTCATCTTGGAAGAAACATAATGCTACAGGGTGGTGCTTTGGTAAACAAGGATATCCCTCCATTTGTCAAAGCCGCTCGTGAACCGATATCGTACGTAGGTCTCAATTACATAGGTCTCCACAGAAACGGTTTCTCTGAAGAAGAAATCAGACATATTGCTGATATTTACCGCATACTGTATCTCAGTGATTTAAATGTCACAAATGCTGTAAAACTGATAGACAAATCAATTCCTCAAAGTACATATAGAGATGAGATAATTGATTTTGTATCCAACTCTGAACGAGGGGTTATAAGATCTGCTATCTGATTCATAAGAAATTGCTTAAGATAAAACCATAAAGGCAGGCTCCAA
>CAJTWL010000037.1 GCA_910579845.1 uncultured Muribaculaceae bacterium
CCAGGACCCCAACATTAAAAGTGTTGTGCTCTACCAGCTGAGCTAGCGAATCATCGTTGTGCCGAGGTTTCCCTCAAAAGCGATGCAAAATTACAATTAAATTTTTAAACTTGCAAATATTCATCAAAAAAAATTTATTTTTTGTCTTATATGCTTTTTTATTAATTTTGTATATACGAACTCGTCTTGACTTATTTACGAATGTTAAAACGTGTAATGAATATACTCTTTTCTCAACCCCAGCGGATCTTTCCGGTTGTCTCTGACTCTCTCATCCCGCCAACCGATAGGTTGCCGGATCTTCGAGACTCGGAAACACCTCGGAAATATCTCGCTGATATTAAGAAAACATAAGTCAAGACGAGTTCTAAGTAGTTTATCAGATTATTATTTATATGGATATATCTGTTGTTATCCCCTTGTATAATGAGGAGGAATCTCTTCCGGAACTGGCTTCCTGGATTGAGCGTGTCATGAATGCTAACGGTTTCTCCTATGAGATAATCTTCGTCAACGACGGTTCCACAGACCGTTCTATGGATGTAATTCATAGTCTTGCAGAAAAAAATCCGTCAATCCATGCCATATCTTTCTCCCGCAATTACGGTAAGTCACCGGCTCTCGACCGCGGTTTTCACCGCGCACAAGGCGATGTGGTCATTACCATGGACGCAGATCTGCAGGATAGTCCGGATGAAATTCCCGAATTATACCGCATGATAAAAGAGGAGGGATATGATCTTGTGTCGGGCTGGAAGAAGAAACGTTACGACCCCCTTTCAAAAACCATCCCGACAAAACTGTTTAACGCGACTGCCCGACGTGTCAGCGGTATTAAAAACCTCCACGATTTCAACTGCGGGCTGAAAGCCTACCGCAAAGATGTTGTCAAGCATATAGAGGTATACGGCGACATGCACCGTTATATACCATATCTTGCAAAGAATGCCGGATACAAGAAAATCGGCGAGAAAGTCGTTCATCATCAGGCACGGAAATACGGTCATACGAAATTCGGTCTTGACAGGTTTGTAAACGGATACCTTGATCTGGGCACACTATGGTTCCAGTCAAGATTCGGAATAAAACCTATGCATATATTCGGTCTTTTGGGATCACTAATGTTTATAATCGGTCTTATAGCCGTATTTATAGTGCTTGTACTGAAGATTATTGCAATGAATTCCACATCATTCAACTTCTATGTGACCAAGTCCGTATATTTCTATCTGTCGCTTACAGCTATGGTGCTTGGAGTACAATTCTTCTGTACAGGACTGGTGGGAGAGCTCATCACAAGAAATTCGGCTGAACGCAATAACTATTTAATCGCAGAGGAGTTCTGATTTGAAAAGTCTTTTCCGTATATCTATACCACTGCTTGCATGTGCCGTCATATGGATTATGATGTCCGTATCAGGATGCAGCACGGAAGAGTGTCTCCAGAATAAGACAGCTCTCCCCTACGCCGGATTCTATCCCTCAGGAGATTCCGAGAAACAGATCTCTGTCGATTCTCTGGAAATATACGGATACGATGTCCCCGGAGATTCAACTCTTTTTGACGGTTCTCGCGCAATATCAAGCATCTATCTTCCATTCCGCCCTGATCATGACACCACAGTCTATATATTCCGTTATCTGCAACGCGAGCTTGCTACTGCCGACATAAAAGACACAGTGCGTTTCATCTATACACGTAACCCACGTTTTGTATCCTCGGCATGCGGAGTCAGCTACGTATATGACATAAAGTCTATACAATGCACAGAAATCCTTATCGACTCGGTAACAGCTCCCAGAGGCATAATAGACAATATGGATAACGAAAACCTACGAATCTATTTCAGAGTTGCAAATGAGGGGAATTAGACACATACTAATATTGACGGCAATTATATGCTGCAATACATTGCAAGCACAAGAACCCTCAGACAGCATACCCGTGGTTTCATCTGACTCCATACCGACTGTCGCACCGGATTCTGTTTCCAAGCCCGGACGTTTGCCCAGAAAAATCACTCCGGTTGACATAGATGACCAGAAGCCGCAGATCACCATGCATTATTACGACAAGCACGGCAATGCACTCGAAGAGCCAGTACGATTCCTTGCTGTACTTGACACAGTTACAAAGCCCAAATCAAAGCCATTATATCCCTTGTTGAACGGTGCAAGCATAGGATTGAATTTCGGAGATGCTATCTTTATGGCATGCGGTCAGAAATACGGAGGCTTTGACATATGGGCAGACATGTCCCTGTTCAACTGGTTCTTCCCTGTTGTCGAGTTTGGCGTAGGGTTCGCCGACAGCACTCCTTTAAAAAACAATTACACATACAAGACCTCACCCTCTTTCTACACCAAGATAGGTGTGAATTACAACTTCATGTACAAAAGTGATCCGGCTTACCAGCTGTTCGCAGGTCTGAGAGTCGGTTTCAGCAGCTTCAAATATGATGTCGATAACATCACCATCAGCGATGACTACTGGCAGGAAACAGAACACCTGTCATTGCGCGGACTCCGCGCTTCCGCCGTATATGGAGAATTCCTGATCGGCATCAAGGTGAAGATTGTAGGCAACTTCTCATTAGGCTGGAACGGACGCTATCACATGAAATTCAAAGTCAATTCAAAGAGTTCATCCACTCCATGGTATATACCCGGATATGGAGCCAATTCCCCGTTCTCAGTAGCCGTATCTGCAATATATTCCTTCGGACAGAAGAAAAGAGATCCCGAAGAGAAGAAATAAATAACGTCCCGTTCCTTGAATGGAACGAGACGTCATATTTCTGCAATTTCTATTCTATTGTCTGACCTGATTCTCAGAAAATGGAACGGTCGAACACAGCCGGTCTGGCGATTGTCTCTTTATATGTCCTGCCGAAACGGTCGGTATAGCTTACTTCCACAGGAGAGTCCGGAGCCGAAGCTGTAACTTTGAACATACGGCGTTTACGTGGCTGGTTATACCCCGTGCCATATTTGTCTTCCCATGTTGTACGCTGTGTCATATATGTCGCCATATAAAGCGGATTGGTATCTACCGTAGACTCCACGGCAAGTTCCTTGCCATTCTCTTTTACCGATAAGGTTCCTTTGGGATCATAATTCCAGACACTTATATATAACGTATTCTCCGGCAGTTCACTGTAATTTGTCCAGAGCGGATAGTGACGAAGGAAGGATTTGGTCTGTCCGTTCGTGGCGCAATATCTTTTCACACTGTTCATGTCGAAAACAAAGAACTGCTTGTCAGACGGGTATTCAAACGCCTGAAAATCCCATTTAACGTCATTTCCGTCTGTAACAAATGTAGCGAATCCTACCGGATTTCCGTCCGGACATATGTTATGTCCTCCATGGGCGCTCGTCCACCACCACGCACCGCAAGTGCCGGCTACCGTATGGTCTATCATTGTCTTGGGGCTTCGTGGTGACTCATTGATTGCGTTGCTGTGTGTATGTCCGGTCAGGAGATGCACTTCCTTGAACGGAGCTGTAAGCTCATACAATTCCTTTTCGTTGCGTCTGTTGGCCTGTGTAAAGACCTCGCCGGTCGCCGCCCTGCACTTGAACATAGGCGCATGAAACGCTATGAACACCGGCGTATTCTCCGGGTCTTCAACCTCCGCAAGATCCTTGCGCAGCCATGCCATCTGTTCGGGGCTTATATATGTCTGGTAATTGCATGTTCCCGCAATGCCGGCCTGATGCGACAGAGCCTTGTTCTTTCCTTCCTTTTCATTAAGATAGACAATATTGTCAAGCACCACATAATGCGCTTTGCCGAGATTAAAAGAATAGTAGTTTGGTCCGAAAGCTTTTCTGTATGGCTGGGCAGCCATGAAATCGGTATCATTATCAGGCTCCGCGGCAGAGTCATTATCATGATTACCCATAACATTGAAGAACTGGGTCGGATAATCCACATTCTCTATTGTATTGCGGAAATCTCCTATATTATAACCGTTCTCATACCAGTAGCGGTCCCAAGCCGAGTCACCGAGATCTATTGTATATACCGGTACCCCCTGAGCCTTATACTTTTCTACTTCCTCACGCAATCTCGGAAGATATTTCTCCGTAAAATCCTCATAGTCATAACGCGCATTAATGATATGGATATCCGTTATCGCAATCAGCGCATGCTTGTCGTTATTTACCTTGCGCAAAAGGAAATCATGTCTTTCCGGGGTTGAGGCATCAGCTTTAAGATTTGCCCAGAAAGCAGGGACAACCCCGTTGTTGGCGACCTCATAACCGGAAGGGATCGAAATAAACACCTGTCCGTTACGTTTTGCGGAATTCAGATAATAGGCACCTTTCGCATCAGTGCGCGTAATCTCAAAACCGTCACTGACAACCACACCTTTCACCGGTTTGCCGTCACATTCGACTATACCCTTCACCGTAGCTCCCTTCTTGTTACCGATCTTAAGAGCCGAAGTATGCGTAGATTGTGCGAAAAGCGCACAGACGCCCAACGCGAGCGCAGAAAACAATAATAAATTTCTTTTATTCATTTTTAGTTTATTAGTTCCGACAATTGATAGACTCTAAAGTCTTTAGGGTCCTTAGGGACTTTAAGGTCTTTAGAGACTTTTAACTCCTTAAACTCTCTCCAATTTACTCATAGAATGTGGGGGTCACAGGCTCCGGCAGGCTTGCCATATGCTTCTCATAGAAATCCTTGAAATCCTTCCATCTGTAATAAGGCGCCTGTTCGGTCGGCACAGGAAGCTTCACCTCTTTCTCGTTATGAAGCACCTTAAGAAGCACATCATCCCCCTTGTTTTTATAAAATACAATCTGAAGGTTAGCCGCCATGGGAGTCAGTTTGCTTATCTGCCACTTCTCTCCAGTAGAGACCGGATCCAGACCGGTCAGATACCAGTCATTGATCCGCATCATCGGGATCAAAGCCATAAGGTCGATATCATGTCCGAATCGAAGATCTGCCACACGTCCGTTTCCGTCTACGGCAGCCTGTGCACGGGTCAGAATATCCTCAAGAAGAAGTTTGGAGTAATACATATTTATACCTCCCGCCTGCGGATTGGGACCGCGTTCCGAATACTGATTATAGGAATCGGAGACAGTAAACCAATAGAGATCCTCATCCGAGAATATATCATAGAAATTGATATCCGAGCCTACACCCTTCTGGTTATTGCCTATATCATAAAGTTTGACAAGAAACTTAAGTTTCTTGGCTTTACTTATATTTTGAGTCTTGGCAAACAATTGATCATACATGCCGTCTACATCCACATTATTATACAGCATCTCCTTCTTCTCCCACATATATAACCCCTTTTTCCAGTATTTATATAAATCCGGACTTATATCGTGAGTATCCTTGTTGAAAAACTCAAGCCAGTAGGAATTGCGCAAAGATGATGACTGTTCTACATCAAGTTCCGGATTCTTCTCCTTCATAGCCTCGCAGAAGCTCTGCATACTCAACACACAACGAACACGCATAGTGGAGCGCGCGTCGATTTCACCCTTTCCTGAGAATAGCTTCGGATAACGGTTATATAGCCGGCTTCCGATCCCCCGGTGCTGCATAGCCCCTATAGGGGACAGTTCTCCGGCGCGGTATCTGCCGTCGGCGGCAATTGCGCGAAGTCGCGACAATACACTTTTACCTTTCTGAGACAGGATACCGAGAGAATCGGCAGGAGCAAGATGATCCACAAGTTCCGTATATTTCTCCTCATCGATCATATAGCGGGAACCATGCCTGCCATAATGACTGACATAAAACGGCTCATACCCTGCCGGCGCGGGTGTTTCGGGAGTTCCATCATAAGAATAAAGCTTATAATAGCCTGCCGAACATTGTTTGTCTTTGGCAATATCTTCACGCAGAGATTGAGCTGAAAGAGGTAGAATCGTGCTTATTGAAAGCAACAGCAGAAAGATTTTGTTCATAAACCGTCAGATGATAAGGATTTTATTCATTGGATATGACCATGGTCTAACCAAAAGGTTTAAAACAGGGGCATAATTTGATTCTAATTTACGAAATTAATTTCACATAGGCAACCGTGCTATTTTTGGTCAAGTGGAATTTATATGCTAAATTTGAAAAGGTTTATCCATAACTATAAAACTATATTTGATATGAAAAAATTTATTTTTGTTGTAGCTTTGGCAATGGCAGGAATGACTGCATTTGCCCAGGCACCGCAGATTCGCGTCTTCTCCCACCGCGGGGGACGCCTAGAAAACGATGAAAACACCATGCAGGCATTTGTTGCCAGCGACAAAGGCGGCTATAGCGGTTACGAGACTGATATCCGCATGACCAAAGACGGCAAGCTTATAGTGACACACGACAGCAAACTTGACCGCACCACAAACGGCAGCGGAGCCGTAGAACAGAAGACTCTCGCTGAAATCCAGAAACTTGATACAAAGAAAGGAAACAAGATGCTCACACTTGATGAGCTGATGAACTTCCTCAAAGATAAAAAGGGGCTGTATGTTGAATTCGAGATGAAGACAGCACCGGTAAATCTATATCCCCAAGACCGTCTTGAGGAGTATGTAGACAAATTATATTCAGCCGTAATGGCAAAGAAACCGGCAGATGCCGACTTTCTCTTCACCAGTTCTGATGTACGCGCTCTCCGCACGATGCGCGAACGTCATCCCGATGCTGAATTGCTGCTGATAGTCAATGAGCCTCTCAACAAGGAAACAATAGCTTTTGCAGAAAGCCTGAACATGAAACGTATCGGAGCAAAAATGGGAGGCACTACCCGTGACGCCGTAAAACTGGCACACGACAAAGGCCTGGTCGTAAGTCTATGGCCCGGTCAATCCATAGCAGACTATATGCTTGGCGTATGGCTTGGTGCCGATTATCTTTGCACCGACCGTCCGGCTGAATATATGGAATGGCAGAAAAAGAACGCCCCCTATCTGAATGTAAAATATTAAAAATATATAACCTTAAAAATAAAATAGACGGATTTTTTAATCCGTCTATTTTATTTTTCTATCATGACAAGGCTTACGCCTCTTTCGGCTGCACGTTGATATAACGGCGTCCCTCCTTACCGGTGGAAAACACAACTATGCCATCAATCAGTGCGAAGAGTGTATGGTCTTTACCCATGCCCACGTTCAAACCGGGATGATGAACTGTACCACGCTGGCGTTTGATGATGTTACCTGCTTTGCAGTATGAACCACCGAAGATTTTTACTCCAAGTCGTTTGCTTTCTGATTCGCGGCCGTTCTTAGAACTACCGACACCTTTCTTATGTGCCATATCCTATTCTGTGGTTTAAGCGGTTACAATCTTTTTAATTAACACTTTAGAGAACTGTTGGCGATGACCGTTTTTACGGCGATAGCCTTTGCGACGTTTTTTCTTGAAAACGATCACTTTATCTCCTTTTACAAGCGGAAGAAGAACTTCACACTCAACTTTTGCACCTTCCACGGCAGGTGCACCGACTGTTACGTCGCCGTCGGCATCCAGAAGAAGCACTTTGTCGAAAGCGACTGCGTCACCCTCTTTTACATCTGCGCCGAGATGATGGACATAAAGGAATTTACCCTCTTCAGCTTTAAACTGCTGTCCTTTGATTTCTACGATTGCGTACATCTAAATAATTGTATATTAAATTAATCCGTTGGGCGAAGTCTTGCAGAGCCATCTCTGCGCACTCTCTTTTAGAGCCATGGCGGAACAAATGCGGTGCAAAATTAATAAATTTCCAGCCTTCCGCAAAGAAATTTTCATATTATTTTCAATTGATTTTCATATTCAATTACAATCATTTTACAATCCAGATTGTTATCAAATATAAAGAATTACATACATGTCTATGAAAACACTAAAAACTATCGCTATGGCTACTGCTTTGCTGGCATCCTCTTGCCCGCTGTTTACCAATAACGCCGGTGCCTGTACTCGTGTACTCTATCAGGGAACCGACTCTCTGAACATCGTCGGACGCTCGCTCGACTGGAAAACACCTATTCCTACAAATCTGTATATCTATCCCCGAGGGATGGTAAAAGTCAGCAGCAATATGCCCGACCATATATCATGGGTGTCAAAATACGGTTCCGTATATGCCGTAGGGTATGACGGGGGAGTAACCGAGGGAATGAACGAAAAAGGACTCGTAGTCAACGGACTTTTCTGTAAAGGTACCGTTTATAACGATGACGCCGCGACTGGCAGGATACAGATGTCCATGTCGGTATTCGTTGCCTGGCTGCTTGATCTCAACGCCACCACCGACGAAGTTGCCCAATGTATGAAAAACTGGAATTTCGATATACAGGGCGCTACCTTCGACGGAGGCACTGTCTCTGCCCTTCACTGGGGTGTTACCGATGCGTCGGGCAAAAGCATAATCTTCGAATTTGACCATGGAAAGGTGAATGTCTACGACATGGGCGACTACCTCGCCATGAGCAACGATCCCAACTGGCCTAAGATGACTGCCATAATAGATTATTGGGAACGTGTCGGAGGGAAAAACATGCTTCCCGGCACAGTAACAAGTCCGGACCGATGTGTACGTGCAAACTACTTTGCCCATCATGTGGACAAGACGTCCGATGCCGACCTGGGAGCCGCTATCGCACGAAGCATCCTTGTCAACTCATGCGTCCCATACACATACGAGATTCAGGGTGAACCGAACCTAAGCAGCACGCAATGGCGCAGTCTTGCAAACACCCGCGACCTTCGCTACTATTTCGACATAGTTACAAATCCCGGAATGTATTACGTGGATCTCAATAAAGTGAACCTCAAAAAAGGAGCTCCGGTGCTGAAACTGGATACAAGCAAAACAGCCGGTCTCGTAGGCGACGTAAGCAAGGAGTTCAAAAAAGCTGAACCATTCACCCCTATGTACTAACTATGTACTAAAATTGATTATATAAAAAAGAATAATTCATGGCGCAATCGTGTCATGGATTATTTTTATTATATTCGCAATATGAAAAAGATTTTGATTGGTATGCTTGCCACTACTCTGCTCTGTGGCTGCACAAAAAAGAACATCGAGAATGTGAATAATCCTGAGGATTCCGGCAATGAGGCTGTCTCTGTATCCGCTGTTGCCTTGGGATACAAAGGAAGCAAACCGGTAAATGCCATTCCCCGGGCTACCGCTTTCCGCATGTCGGGCGACTATGCCGATAATGTTGCCGTCACTGTCATCAACGGGAACATCACCTATTTCCCTGCTCCCTCGGATATCAGCGATCATAGCAGACCGGTGTCTCTCGGAAACGGATGGTGGCTTAACCGGCAGGGTATCTCTCAGCTTTCCGTCTTCACACGCTATACATTTGCGGAATACGCAGAACTCAAACAGGTACCATCGGTGGCGGAACTTAAAGCGGCCATTATTCCCGGTGCACGCGTGACAGAGATGTACACACTCCCTTACACAATAAATGAAGCTCCGGAGCACCTGGAGGAGATTCGGAGCATACTGTCCGGCAAAGAGTGAACCGCACTTTATCTTTTCAGTTTCACACATGTGCCGTCAGGTCGACGAAGGATGTATATACCGGGAAGAAGTTCGGGAAGCGCCCCCTCTACCCTATTCACAAACCTGCCGTCCAACGTGTACAGGGAACCGCATAAAGAGTCCTCTGTCTCAATCTCTGTCACACCCGAACCGTTGTCTTTCACAGCCATAAAGGTGATGACCCCATTGTTTTCCGTAATATTTTCCAATTCCACGCCAAGTGTTTTACCGCTCCACGATTTCAAAGCCGGTGCGGTTGCCACACCGAAAGAGGTGACATTCCTTTTACCGGGAAACGGATCTCCGCTTTGGGTCGAAGCCACAGGTTCGAAAAAACCGTAATAGCTGTTGAATTTAACCGGATAGTCCTGTATATTGTCAGCCTCCACGATATCTACATACTGATGATCACGTGTATTGTTTACCTCATTTGAATAAAAGACCGGCTGATAGAAATCCACATGCCACACAAGCATTCCATGTCCCGGAATATACTTGTCCCATCCCTTCTGCTGGCGGTTTTCAAAAAGATAAAACTCATTCTCCTTTTCAGTCTTTACGATATACGCCTTGTTCGCAGTCTCGAGATTATCCAGAGTACACACACCGGCCGTTATCTCCTCAGGGACAATCCAGTCCAAGGCATAGCGTTCATATGTGGAATAATTCGGAGGTGTCAGACCTTCATTATTGTAAGGACCGTAATCCATCACCGAATACTCTCCCGGAGTGAACGGCTCCTTTTTAGGATCTATATTGTCATAATTGGTAGAATAAAGATCAGGCAGCCCCATCACATGGCTGAATTCATGAACGAATGTCCCTATGCCGTCAGGACGGTTGGCAAGCACACCATAACTGTTATACCCACATGTCTCGCTTGAACACCCATATGAATCCACATAAACATCATCGATAAGCAACGGCTTCCCCGTAGCTTCGGACACATTCCAGGAATGGGGCCATATGGCATTAGGCTCGTCGGAATCCGATTCTCCGTATCCGGCATAGAAAATATACACATTATCTACATAACCGTCACCATTACGGTCATAATCCTTGAAATTTATCTCATCGTCTAAAGCCTTACATGCGTCAATCACCATCTGCGCCGGATTCTTGTCTTCGCCAAGATAGTCATTTTCCCCATAATATTTCATATCATTCGGAAGCGTAACAGGTCCGAACACATCGAATTCCGGTTCAAACAGTCCGTTGGAGTTGAGCACAAACCAGTCGCGTGCGGAGCCGGTGGCGCCATAAGTGTTGAATCCCGGCTTGTTAAGCATCTCTGCAAAATAAGTCTTTGAGTCAATGCTGTTATATTTACTGCTGTTCTTGGAATTAAACTTCACATCGGCAAACTCGACCAGTATCACAAGACCCTTCTGTTTTCCTTTCACCGGAAAATCATAATGGAATAGACCCGGACCGCGCGTGTCCGATATTCCGTTGCTGTCCAGCCCCCTGATTATTCTCGTACGGTTATAGCGTGCCGACTCAAGCGCACGCTCCTCTTTGGCTTTCAGTGCATCCTGTATCGCATCTCTCCTCAGGCTATTCAGAAGACGGCTCTCTTCCGGTCCTCTGTTTTCAGGATCATTCGCCGACATATCCGTAGTTGTCAGATTCCCATTGTCATCCACATCTGCATAGCAATAACCCTTTGCATCATCCTTAAGCACAAGATAGCCGTCCATGGTAAATACATTATGGGAACGCTCATCACCACGCTTATATATAGACAGGGTCGAGCCGTCAGGCTGCACCGTCCTCATCAGACATCTTACAGCAGGTTTTGCACAGGCAATTCCCACTCCTGTCAGCATCAACCCGATTGCCACAAGTATTTTATTCATATTATTTTATTAGATGAAGCCTAAAACCTAAGACCTTAATAGAATCAAAAGCTCCATTCCTGTCTGGGATGGAGCTTTTGATTCTATTCCCTGTCCTATTAACGTACTATCTTTAGAGTTCGCACATCTCCGGAAGCGCTTACGGCTTTTACAACCGCAACTCCCCTGAAGCTTTCATCCAAAGTGAAACGTTTTCCCTCCGTAGAAGTCACCATTTCACCGGACACCGCATTGCCGCCGAGATCCACGACCATCATCTCTGCCACATCACCGTTTGCGATAACAACACCCTCCGCTTTGTCAAACGAGAGACTGAACCGCTCACCCTCTAACTCATCCACTCCGGAGGTCTCGGGACGCACGGTGAATGCAGACTGGCTAAGGAGCATGTATCCTGTATTTCCATCATAGGGACCATAATACATCACACCGATATTATATACTTCTCCTTCTACTGCCGCACTGAAACTTGTCTCGCACTTCATAGGAATAATCTTTCCTGAGGCAACAGCCGAATTGGACACAAGGGTCATCTTTAAGATACTGTTGCCGCCATAAGGAATAACATATACATATGTCGGATAACCGAAATATCCGGCACTGTTTCTAATGGAGAACGTAGTGGCAATATGGGCAGGATCTTTCACCACCCACACATTATAAAGTCCATTTACAGTTTCTCTTGTAGCGCCCGTGATTGCAAAATTCAATACAGAAGGACTTACATAGCTGTTTACCTTTATTGTCACGGGAACCTGAACATCATAAAAATCTCCTGTACTCTGATTGGCAAACATCAGGTAAGCCTGCGTATTGCCGGTCGGAGCCGAAGCTCCCTCTACAAGATCAAATACGGTTTCCCAGTCTTTCGTAAGATTCTCGCCAGGCATAAGGGTAACCGCTACCGAACCGCCCTGCATGATAATATTTCCATTCTGATTTACGAGCACCGGCAACAATGTAGCAGACAATTCCGCCTCGGATTCATTCTTCAATGTAGCCGAAACCTTTACCACACACTGGTAATACACCTCTCCTGTCACATTTCCGGAAGACAATGTAAGCGATGCAGGAGGCACCGTTTCTACCGTCAGGGAGCTTCCGGATTTGGTTATGTATATAAAATTCCTCATTCCGGGAGAACATCTCATAGGACGCCATGACGCATTCGAGACACTGTTGTCAAATGTCATGATCTGACATAAGTATTTTCCGTTACCCAATGTGCTTGGGAATGTAAAACTTAAGTTTCTGAAACCTGAATGAGACGAGACATTCTGATTCAATATCTGGGCATAATTTAATGCAGAGGGATTATCAGCCGGACTGATAACCATAGACATTTTTATATTCAATGCATTGTATCCCAAATTCCACCAACCGGGATCTGTTCCTCCGGTCAAAGACAGAGACACTCTTGAACCCGACGTGGTAGCGGTAAGTGAACCGTTCTGTACCAGTTCACCTGCGGACGCATTATCTGTTGCAGTCGGTTGTACACCCTTTATGATATCCTGCATGAAATTATAACCGCCGGCTCCACCGCCGATACCCTCTGAATCCGGATTAAGGGATTCGAGTTTGAAATAGCCGTCGCTCATTCCTCCCCATCCCCAGTTGATATGATAGAAGCCGTCATTATAACCGTCGCAGACAAACTGATGACCGCCACCCTCGGATTGACCGCCATAGAGCACCGGACGACCGGCGGCAAGTTCGTCATATACCATCCGGTTCCATTCCGAGGTGCTGTAATAGTTGCGTTGCTCGTAAGAGATATTCCTGTTGTAATTGAAATTGTTGATCAAGGCATTTCCCATGTTATAGGATGTAGCTCCCGACGCTGAAGAGGAATAGTTCATCTTTGATGAATATCCGCATGCCTTCATCAGGGTAGCCACAGCGTTAGCCTGTGTGGCATTGTATTTTCCTGCCGAATACTCGTCAAGCATATTCGCCCAGTCAAATCTTGTCTGGGTGAAGTCCATTGTAAGATTGGTTGAGAAACCTCTCGGTCTGTAATTGACCGTACCTTTTCCCACAGCCGGATATTTCCAGTAAGCCATAACCTGAGCCATGGCTGTGGCAACGCATCCTGTCACGCATCTCTTATTTGTAGACGGGTCGGTAGGACAAAGTTCATTATATGGAGCGCTCTGGTTCCATTTGGTTTTGATCATCGGAGCAATCGCCGCATTGGCACGAGTAGGGATGACCGCACTCGCGGTTCTATGTTTCACGGCATATTCTATCTGAGCCGCATATTGCTCAAGCCACCATTTCATCTGAGGTGACATCTCTTTAAGGTCAAAGGAACCGTTGTCGGAATATCCAAGCACCGGAGTGGCTACATCATCGGCACTCAGCAGAATATAACCCGGCTGCGCCGTGTTGTCAAATACATAAATGGTCGGAGAGCCTGTCTCCGTGGAGAATGTATGCGACAGTGTCATCTGTCCGGCATTTGTGTAAGCCGCCTTTTTTGCGCCCGACTTACGTGCACGCTGCAGAGCCGCGTCAGGAGTCAGCGGTGACGCAATTGCGGCAAATCCTATTCCTGCAATTGCAAATAAAGATGAAATGATTCTTTTCATATGAATAAATGATTTTCCAATATAACAAGGGCAGATATGATCATAACACACTGTCTTCATCTGCCGATCGAATGCAAATATAATAAAAATATTTGACAAAAAAACGCGCTGAAATCAATTAGCCCCATCCGCCACACGCAATGCGTGAAGCGAAATGGGGCTATATCAATATTGTGTCCAGACTGCTTCTTATTTCATAATCTCCTGCTGGTCGATATATGTGTTGTACTGGGTTTCCTTTCTCGGAATAATCCAGCGCCAGCCGCTATTCAGCGAAACATCGAATGTTCCCGCCTGCCCTGCCGGGATATTGCCGGATCCGGTATCTCCCGCAACCCAGGCCTTGCGTACCACAGGCTCGTTCCAGCGTTTATAGTCGAACCAGTTGAAACCCTCGCCCCATAGCTCTATGCGGCGGTTCAATTTCACCTCTTCAAGAAGAGCGTCGCCTGTTGCCGTAGTCTCTGTATATCCATCTATACGTTTTTTATTCAGTTCTGCCAAATTCTCTTTGGCTGTAGTCTCATCACCGTTATGGCAGGCGGCCTCGGCCTCGATCAAAAGCATCTCGGCGGCACGCATGAAGGGGAAAGAGGAAGACCCGTAGTAGTCGATAGCCCAGAACTTGAACTGCGCGCCGAACGGAATAAGAGTTCCCTTTGTATTGTAAGCGCCGGCAGTAGGGTTGGTATAAGGGCCGGGCCATCCCTTGACCGCTCCGACACGAAGATAGGCGCTCTTACCCATGTTGTAAAGATCCGCAGCTATAGGACTCGGACCGTCTTCTCCCCAGGCATTCACATCAATGGATGTAGGCGACACATAATCCTCGTTCCAGAAATTCGCCTCGTTTGCCGGATCAGAAACTTTATCGGGAGTAAAGAAGAGTTGACGACGGATGTCGTTCCTGTCCATCTTTTTGTACAGATCATAGTTGATGGCTCCGGCTCCTATACTCTGCCAGCGGCAGGGATATGCACCGTTGCACGCATAGGATGCGCCGAATGCAGCAAAATACATACCTGCAGATGCCGATGTGCTGCACCACATCCAGTCGCTTGCCGGTTCGGCGAATCCCGCGATATATTCGTCAGCTGTGCACATATCATAATTTTTGCGTGCATCCTTTGCTTTTGTCTGGGCTGTTCTCCAGTCATCCTTCAGCAAAGCGGCACGGGCATAGACACCGTTGGCAATATCCTCATCAGGCTCCCACTCGTAAAAACGGCTCATTTTGCTTGCCTCATAAAGATCCAAGGCTTCATCAAGATCCTTATAGATGAAATCAAGAACATCGCCCATGGATGCGAGAGGCGCGTTTACATCACCGCTCGGATCCACAGCTTTTTTATGAAGCACTATACACTTTACAGCACCGTTCTGACTGTCGGACCAGCGCGGGGCATAGACCTGAAGCAGACGCACATATGCGTGGGCACGGATTGTACGCGCCTGCGCGAGACGGAAAGCTGTTTCAGCATCCGACACATCCTCTATTGGCGTGGCGTCTATGATCCGGTTTACCTGTCCTATAAGACCGTAGCAATAACTCCATGCCACATATGACGCTGTGGATGTATTGTTGCGCATACGGTTCCAGTTGACCACATTCTGGTCACTGCGGGTCCAGAAATATGAGAAATAGTCCTGACCGAGAACCTCGCCGTAGAACATCGAGAACCATGGCTCGCCGTTGAACCAGCGGTAGTCATATAGATAGCTGTACTGTTTGTACATCGACTGACAGACGCCATATAACGCGGCTTTCTTACCCTCCGGAGTGCTGACCGCATCTTTATCGTCCAGACTGGTCTGGGGCTTGGTGGAGAGATAATTCTCCGAACAAGAGGTCATGCCTGCCACAAGAGCGACGACAGCCAATCCTTTGAATATATTTTTTGCTTTCATAGAAGTATTCATTTTAGTTATACTACACGTTAGAACTTAGCTGTAAGCTGGAATGATACGGTTCTTGACGGGACATAGAAACGACCCTGTCCACCCTTGAAACCATATTGCGGGTTCATCCCCTTACGTCTTGTGGCGACAAATACATTGTCGATGGAGACACCGATATTCAGATTCTGCATCGCCATTGCATGCGACCAGCTCTTCGGGAAATCGTATGACAGGTTCACATTCTTCAGGCAAAGATAATTGCTGCTTGTGAGCCAGCGCGAGCTTGTCGCATTGTTCTCCGTAGAATAATCGGCACAGAGCTGGGGAACTCCATTCGGATCTATTCTGTCCGGACTGTCGGCTGTCATCCCTGCAGGAGCCGCCGTCCATGATTTGAGCACATCCTTATGGAGCGCACGTGCTACAGAACCGGCAGACATCAGCCCCTGATAGTTGCCGTCATAAGTCTTTCCTCCGAGGCTATAAGTGAAAAGCATTCCGAAACTGATACCTTTCCAGTTGAGTCCTGTGCCGAAAGAGCCGTAGACTGTCGGCAACGCTGTCCCGCAGATCTTCTTGGTCGCGTATGCGGTATTGCTGGTGTAATACTTGCCATCCTGTTCTATGAATACCGATTTGCCGTTTGCGGCGTCGGCGCGCGCTGACGCCACATAGGAATTGTAAGTATTCTCATTGTAAATTTTCTCGCCTCTGTCGTTGTATTCCATAAAATCCGGAGAGTGAGGGTCGATTCCATACATCGACTGACCTGTCAGCCGGTCTACACCAGCCCAGTCGAAATATACATGCTCATAGATACTCTTCCCCTGAAAAAGACCCTGCGCCGGAAGGTCACGCCCGTCGGGAAGTTTCTTTATTGTATTCTTCAGGAAAGTGGCATCGATATTGAAATTCCATTTCAGGTTGGCGTTGCGTATTATGTCCACACCGAACTGAAGCTCCCAGCCGGTATTGTTCATTGTCGCGAGGTTACGCCAGATTGTAGGGTTGTTGCCAGTTTCATCATCGGAAACTATAGTACCTACCGAACTCGGCAAAGTCATCTTGAACAGAAGATCCGAGTTGCGTTTGTTAAAGAAACCTACACTGAAGGTGAAGCGGTCATCAAAAAGCGCGCCCTCAAGTGCGGCGTCCACTGTCTTTGTCGACTCCCATTTGAGATTCTCAGTGCCGTATGATGTAGGGACAAGTGTAGTTACCGCACCGCCGTCATATGTACTCCAGCCATAGAGGCTGTAATGCGCATATGCGGGAGCCGACTGGTCATTGCCTACAGAACCGTAATCGGCACGCAGTTTCAGATAAGAGAGCCATGACACATCCTGCAGGAATTTCTCCTTTGAGAGCATCCAGCTTGCGCCTACACTCCAGAATGTACCCCAGCGGTAGCCCTTGCTGAAACGGGAACTTCCGTCTCTTCGTACAGATGCCTCTCCGTAATACTTCTGGTCATAATTGTAACGGACGCGACCCAGATAGGACTCTGTGCGTATCTGCGTATATCCAGATGTGCCGTAGTCCATCACAGCAAAGTTGTTCAGATCGATGTGATCCGGAAGAGTCTGTCCGGTCTTGCGGATGAAGTCGTATTTTGTCTCGTAGTTGTAGTTCTCGTGGTCCAGAAGCACATCTATATGATTCTTGCCGTAATCATGGCTCCATGTCAGCATCTGCATGAATGTATGGCTTCGGTAATCGTCAAATTCCCGGTCTATCATACCGGAACCCGCCTGCGAACCGACAACATTGTTGTTGTATTCGAGAATATTTGTCTTTGAACGGAACATCTGCCCCTTCAGTGTGAGCTCAAAGCCGTAAGGGAGAATCGCGGTTGCGAATGCCGATCCGTCATACGCAGTCTTGTTGAAACTGTTTTTGTTCATGCGCATCTCCCATGCCACGTTTGTTCCCTCGAGATAGCCGGCAGTGTTCCACTGCGGGTTTCCGGCTTCGTCAAGCACAAGATTGCCCTGCGCGTCGTGCACATAGTATGGATAGATGGGAGCGAATGTTTCGGCATTGAAGGGATTGTTGACCGCATCGAGGTTATCCTCCTGCACATTGCCTGTCATAGACTCCTGCTGTGTGGCGGCAAGATTTATACCTATCTTCAGGAACTTGGTCGGCTGGAAAGTGGCATTCAGTCGACCGTTGAAACGGTCGAAATCCGTACCGATAATATATCCGTTATCCTTCAGATAGCCGATAGAGGCGAAGACACTCAGCTTTTCTGTTGAACCGGACGCGTTCACATTATATTCCTGACGATAGCCGGTCTTGTTTGAAATGGCTTTCCACCAGTCCAGATCCGTATATCCGGGAAGAGGATTGCCTCCTACGAACTTGCCTTGTTCGTTGAACAGTTCCGAATCACTGACCCCGTAAATATTGTTTGATGCAAAATCCTTGATAAAGTTTCTACGGTTATACTGCACGAAGAAATCACGGTCATAACCATATTGGGGAGCGTTGCACGTATAATATCTGAGATAGCCGTTTACCTGTGAATCGAATTGTGCCTGCATCCATTCGTTGGCGCCGAGTCGGTCATAGAACGGAAGCTCTCGGTTGTTGAAACCCTGTCTGATCTGGAATGTGACATCTATCTTGCCCCCGTTTTTTGCTCTTTTCGTTGTGATGAGGATAACACCGTTTGCACCTCGGTTGCCGTAGAGCGCACATGAGGCGGCGTCCTTAAGCACGGACATGGATTCGATATCGTTAGGATTCAGATCCGCGATACTGCCCTCATACGGAAAACCGTCAACAACATAAAGAGGCGCGTTGACACCGTTGATCGAGCTGAAACCGCGTATTCGTATTTCCGGAGATGATCCCGGAGTACCTGTCGAGTTGTTCACCTGTACGCCGGGAGCGTTTCCCTCAAGGGCGGAGGTGACCGATGTTACCGGACGGGACTCGATCTCCTTGCTGCCGACCTGAGCCACAGAACCGGTCAAAGACTCCTTGTTGGCTGTTCCGTATGCGACAACAACCAGTTCATCCAGATCGGAAGTAGTGGAAAGCATATGGATAACCATATTGTTCTGAAGCTTGACCGTGCTCTCCTTATAGCCGATATAAGTCGCACGGACAGTAGTCACATTCTCCGGAACAGTTATTGAAAACTTGCCGTCAATGTCGGTAACGGTACCTTGACCGCCTCCGACAGGCATAATAGTAACCCCGATGAGAGGCTCATTGTCAGACCCGTCAACCACGGTGCCCTGATACGTGGTCTGGGCCAGAAGACTCAAGCCGCAGATCGTAAGCGACACCAGGATTAAAACCAATTTTCTCATACCTATAAATAAGTTAGTTAGATAACAAACTGATAATATATTGAACTGTCAAGAAAAAAAATAAGTCAAGACGAGTTCTCTCTATCGTTCCAATGCAATTGACCATATAATTAACAAATTTTATCAATTCCACATGAAACTTACATCTATAACATCAATTTTTATAAAATTGTTTAAAATTTATGAGAGCATATTAAACCTGGATCAGCATTTGGAATAATGCTTTCTTTGCATTAAGGGCAGCATCCGAGAGTTGTGTTTTTACGTATCAGGCTTTTACCCGACGGTTGGTGTTTTTTACGTGTCGGACTGTACCCGGCGGTTGGGAGGGGAGTTTGTCCCCAAACTCCCTTACACGACCTACTCATTTGTTTTTGGCGACTTGAGGACAAGTCGCCCTCCCAACCGCCCGATAAAAATTAACTATTTTGAGTCAAAATTTCCAACACCGATATAATATTTACCGGATTCTGGGCGTTGACGGGATATGAGCATCCCTAAAGAGTTATTCTTAGACAGAAACTTACCTGTCTCGACATGGTATAGAAAACTTCCACATTGGAGTCAAATCGGCAAAGTGCAATACATAACCATGCATCTCGCGGATTCTCTTCCACAAGAGATTCTCAAAGAATTAGAGGGTGTTTAATAATAAAAGTTAAATTTGGGGCGGCTGTCTTTTGATTAAAATTCATTTAAGGCAAAGGAGCATAGCGGGCTATGTGACTGCG
>CAJTWL010000038.1 GCA_910579845.1 uncultured Muribaculaceae bacterium
TGTTTGTCAAGGACTTGCATTTATAACAAGTAATTAAGCTGCGAATTTAAGGTTTATAAAAACTTTACAAGCCATTCTGTTCATTTCGCGCAATAAAAAACGTCGGGGTCTTTAGCTCCGACGTTTTTATATGTTTTTAATGTTTACTGAGTGCTTATGCAAGTCTGCGCAATATATCAGTCAGCAAATTCCAGAACTCTGCAACTGATTCGATATTTGCCTTTTCATTAGGAGAATGAATATCCTTCAGTGTCGGACCAAAGCTGACCATATCAAGTTTTGGCATCTTCTCAAGAAACAGTCCGCATTCAAGTCCGGCGTGCAATGCCTCTACTTTAGGTCTGGTATGGAAAAGATCTTCAAAGCTCTCTTCGGCTATTTTCAGAACCTTTGAATTCGGATCAGGTGCCCAACCCACATAGGCGTCATCGAACGAGACATCGGCACCAATCATCTGAAAGAGAGCTTTTACACGATCCGCAATCTCATCACGGCGAGAATCGACAGATGAACGCTGATGTACAGTAATGTTAATCTTATTGTCAGCCGTCATCTTAACCGAAGCAAGATTGCATGACGTCTCTACAAGACCGGGTATAGCGGCGGACATTCCTTGCACCCCGTTAGGGCATGCGAAGACCGTTGATATGAGTTTCATCGCCGTATCTTTCTCTATGACACTTGCCGGGGTCTCGACATGAGTCACTTCAAAAAGAAAATCATCACTCTCCACACCCTTGAACTCAGCATGAATCATTGCATTGAAATCATCCGCATATTTATGGAACGCTTCATCTGCATGTGCCGGGACACCAAATACAGCATGCGCATCCCTTGGAATGGCATTCGCCAGATTTCCGCCATCTATCTCTGCAAGTTCAAGTCCAAATCTCTCACTTACTTCCCACAAGAAACGGCATATCTGCTGATTGGCATTGGCTCTGCCAAGCTGTATCTCCATTCCGGAATGACCTCCTTTAAGATTTCTGAGCTTTACAATATGATAAACCATATTTGAGGGAGAATCGACAGTCTTATAAGGAAGTGACGCTATTGTAACCTTACCTCCCGCGCATCCTATAACAAGCTGCCCCATCTCCTCTGAATCGAGATTCAAAAGTATTTCACCTGTCACAAATCCTGCTTCGAGTCCGTTAGCGCCGATAAGCCCCTGTTCCTCGTCAACGGTGAAAAGACATTCTATAGGACCGTGTACAAGATCATTATCGAGAAGTACCGCCATTGCCGCCGCACACCCCATACCATTGTCAGCACCAAGTGTCGTACCCTCGGCACGGACCCAATCACCGTCTACCACTGTCACTATAGGATCCGTCATAAAATCATGCTTCACGTCTGGGCGCTTTTCGGCAACCATATCCTGATGACCCTGCAGAATAACTACAGGAGCGTCCTCATGACCGGGAGTGGCAGGTTTGCGCATCATCACATTACCCACCTTGTCAGTGTGGACCTCTATACCATGTCGCTGTGCCCAATCCATTAAAAACTCGCGCATCTTGTCAAGATGATGCGTAGGGCGAGGCACCTTTGTAATCTCGTCAAAACATTGCCAGACCAAAGCCGGCTTCAAATCTGTGATTTTCATTATTTTTTATTTTTTATTCTACGCTCTTCGGCTTTAAATCTATTGTAGGCATTTGCCATCTTGGTATGATAACCACGTTTAGCATAACTCGCGCCATTATATTTACGGGCGAATCCTGCCCAGTTCTTGTTTTTTAGATCCGACAGCATTCCGCCGTTGGTAATAAACGAGGCAAAAAGTTCGAGTTGCTCCAGTTCTGAATATGATATCTTTTTCACCATCTCATCGACACTCTCACAACCACAAAGTTTATAATTGAATCCTCCAATCTGAAACATTCCCCAGAATGTTCCCATGTTTGCACCTTGCGCGTTGGTTTTGCGGGCATTGATCAGCTGTGTCCATTCCTTAAGCGCATATCCGGTCAGTCCATCCGGCACCTTCTCTCCCTTCGCACCTCTTCTGTCCTGTACCTTCCTGCCAAACCGCAGATACATTGTTCTGTCAAAATTGATGACGGGCACACCGGGAGCCCAGAAACCTTTCATGTTGCTTCCGGCTTCTATTGAAACCACAGCCTTTATTGCGGCTGTCTCTACACCAAGTTCTTTCGCTACAATCTCAAAATCGGTATCAGTCAGTTTTGAATATCGTGTTTTCTCATCCGCCTGTGGCACGGAATCCTGCCTAACAGGCGTGTACTCGACAGAACGATCCTGATCGCCCTTTCCGCTACAGGCAAGAGAGGTAGCGAAAAGAACGATCAATAATCCTCTGTAGAGCAGACGGCTCATAATACCGCAACTTTTTCAAGCACTTTACAAAGATGCTTCCAGAACTTATCTACTGTAGGTATAAGCAATTTCTCATCAGGAGAGTGCACTCCTGTCATTGTAGGACCGAAACTTACCATATCAAGTTCAGGATATTTGTCAAGGAAGAGTCCGCATTCCAAGCCCGCATGAATTGCTTTGATAGCAGGCTTGATTCCAAAGAGCTCCTCATATGCGTCTGCGGAAATCTTCATAATCCTCGAGTTCATGTTTGGTGCCCATCCGGGATACCCGTCACTGTGAGTCACCTCAGCTCCGGCAAGCTGGAAATGTGCTTCAACCTGATGAGCCATATCATTCTTGCGGCTTTCCACCGATGAACGCTGTGAAGTCGTCACGACAACTTTGTCATCATCCACATGCTTTACACTCGCAAGATTTGTGGAAGTTTCTACAAGACCCTCAAGATCACGGCTCATTGAATAAACGCCATGAGGTGCGGAATATACCGCACGTACTATTGCCAGCGATGTGTCTGAATCCAGACAATATTCAGGACGCTCAACTCCTTCAACCTTAAAATTCATGACCGGCTCAAGACCTGCATATTCATTTTTGATTTCTGATGCATACTTCTTGAGATGACGCATTACAGCCTCTTCATGATCATCAAGCACACCGAATACAGCATATGCCTCACGAGGTATGGCATTTCTCAGATTGCCACCCTCAAATCTGCATAGCGTTATATCCCACTTCTGAGAGCATTCCCACAGAAAACGGGCAATCAGCTTATTGGCATTGGCACGACCAAGATTGATGTCGCTTCCGCTGTGCCCTCCGAGCAATCCGCTTATTGACACGCGGAAATATTTGAAATTATCAGGGGTATAACTTCTATGATATTTGAATGTCGCAGTTGTATCGATACCACCGGCACAACCTACAAAAATCTCACCGTCATCTTCAGAATCAAGATTCAGGAGCATGCTTCCCTTTATGAATCCCTTCTCAAGATTCATTGCTCCTTCAAGCCCGATCTCCTCGTTTATTGTAAAAAGAGCCTCTACCGGACCATGCACCAGACTTTTGTCAATCATCACTGCCATTGCGGCGGCGATGCCGATACCGTTGTCGGCACCGAGTGTCGTTCCCTTGGCTTTGACCCAGTCACCATCGACATAAGTCTTTATCGGATCCTTGAAGAAATCATGCTCAACATCGCTGTTTTTTTCGGCAACCATATCCATATGAGCCTGAAGCACCACTGTCGGGGCATTCTCATGACCGGGAGTGGCCGCTTTACGCATAACTACGTTGCCTACTTTATCTGTCTCCGCATAAACTCCGTTGTCGGTTGCAAACTTCAGTAAAAAATTACGAATCTGCTCCTCATGACATGAAGGACGTGGAACTTTTGTAATCTCATCAAAACATTTCCAGATCAATTCCGGTTTCAGGTCTTTTACTTCCATATTGTCTATTTTAATAAGAAACTGTTTAATTTCTTTTATAATCATCAAATATATAATCAGTATCACCAAAGTTAACAAAATTATCCCATAATATCCCCACAATTTATTTTTTTTAGTTAAATTTGCATTCAACGCCATGAATAAGCCCCTTAAACGTGACGTCCCGGGACTTTAGAACACTGTTTCATTAAAAAACGGGGGCTCCCGTAATATTATTAAAAAAAGTGAAATTGACTCTTCTTATTACGATAATAATCGGAATATCATTATCTTTGCTTTCCTTTCGGTTTTACGGGAAGGATTCCAGAAGATGCAACCATGATTTAGCCTCCGGAAGAAGCAATAGAAAAGCAAACAACATCAATAAATAAAATGAAAAAAATCAATTCTTTCATCTTGGCGGCTTTCGCTGTGATAGCCCTTGTGGCAGCCGGATGCTCCAACAATGAATCAGCAAACGAGACAAAGTCGGCAAAAGCCAATACTGCTAAAAACGTAGAGAATCTCCCCAACTACCGCTACGTTGATCTTGACAGCATTCTCAGCAAATACAACCTTGCCAAGGATTACACTGAAGAGATGCTCCGCATGCAGAGCAATATGGAGAGCGCTGCGAAACGCCACGAAAACAAAATCCAGAATTTTGCATCCACCGTGCAAAACAAGATGCAGAACAACGGTTATCTGTCAGAAGCATCCTATCGTCAGGACGAGCAGACTTTTGCAAGCATGCAGAACGAGGCACAGCGCAACATAGCATCATTGCAGAACAACTATCAGGCGGCTGCGATGCGTGGTCATCAGGCAGTGATGGACTCCATCACAGAGTTTATCAAGGATTATAACAAGAAGCGCGGTTACGATGCCATATTCCAGAAAGCTTCCACGCTTTATATCAATCCGGATCTTGATATAACAGATGAAGTTGTAGAAGGTCTGAATGCCCGCTATAACAAAGTAAACAAAAAGTAATACGGATAAACCCGTTTCAAGAAACTTCGGACCGACACTTTAAGTGCTGTCCGATTACTTGAGACAATCTTATACTGAACCGAGGTCATGTCAAAATGAAATTTAATTGACATGACCTCTTTTATTACATTTTTGTTGTTATAAAAATAGGTATTACCTTTGTACGAGAGAAATTACTGAAATGATAGAAGATCACATTATAAATAATGAAGCCAACGAGAAAACCGTTCTTATAGGGCTTGCCACAAAAGTTCAGAATGAATCCAAGGTAAACGAATATCTCGATGAACTGGACTTCCTTGCAAGAACAGCCGGAGCGGAACCTGAGAAACGTTTTGTACAGAAGCTGGATTACCCCAATCCGAGGACATACGTCGGCACCGGTAAACTTGAAGAGATACGTCAGTATGTGGATGACAACGGTATCGGGCTTGTAATTTTCGATGACGATCTCTCTCCCAAACAAGTCGCGAACATCGAACGGGAACTTAAGGTAAAGATTCTTGACCGCACAAGTCTTATTCTCGATATATTCGCGAAACGCGCTCAGACAGCCACCGCACGCACACAGGTGGAGCTTGCCCAATATCAATATCTGCTTCCCCGCCTGACTCGTATGTGGACCCACCTTGAACGTCAGCGTGGCGGCATAGGCATGCGTGGACCCGGTGAGACACAGATAGAGACCGACCGCCGTATAATCCTTGACAAGATTTCCAGACTCAAGGAGGATCTGAAAAGTATAGACCGGCAGAAGAGCATTCAACGTAAAAACCGTGGTAAACTGACGCGCGTGGCTTTGGTCGGATATACCAATGTCGGAAAATCGACATTGATGAACCTTCTCAGCAAAAGCGACGTCTTCGCGGAGAACAAACTTTTCGCCACACTTGACACCACAGTCAGAAAAGTCATTATAGACAATCTTCCATTCCTCCTGTCAGACACGGTCGGTTTTATACGCAAACTTCCGACTCATCTGGTGGATTCATTCAAATCGACTCTTGATGAGGTCAGAGAGGCGGATATTCTTGTTCACGTAGTGGATGTGAGCCATCCTCAATTCGAGGAACAAATAGAAGTCGTCAACAAAACATTGTCCGAGGTATGCGGAGCCGCCGACAAACCGATGATTCTGGTCTTCAATAAAATTGACGCATTTACGTACACACCCAAAGATCCTGACGATCTTACACCCAAGACCCGTGAAAACATCTCGCTTGACGAGTTCAGACAGACGTGGATGGCAAAGATGAATAACAATTGTGTGTTTATATCCGCCAAAGAGAAAATAAATATCGAGACTCTTAAGGAGATGCTGTATGAAAAGGCAAAGGAGATCCATACTGAACGCTTCCCTTACAATGATTTCCTTTTTCAGAAATATGATGAGCTGGATCAATGATCCACCGATATAGTTGATTCCCAACCGTTCAAAAAAGAAACTCAAATGCCTGATAAAATTCACGAGTATATACCCCTGACACCCAAGCTTATTTCAACGCTTGAGAAACAAGGATGCAGTTGTAACGACTGGTCACGAATAAGAATATCCGCACACACAGATCTGTCGAAAATACATCGTGTAAATTTCTGCGGTGAAATTTTTATCGGGAATAATGTAGTTCTGTCCGACATTGCCTGCCTTGAAGCCCAGTCTCTATCCGATTGTGGAACAGGTACTGAAGTTTCAGTATTGGATGAGACCGGGACACGCGCCATTCGGATATATCCCGGAATTTCGGCACAGATTGCCTTTATGGCGGCGCGTTGTCCGGAATGGGCAAACGGATATGCCCGAGAGATCTTCGACAATCATTTAGCCAAGGTTGTAAAGCATCCAGCTATCGGGGACGACGCCATAGTCCGTAACTGCGGGGTAATACGTGATGTCAATATCGGTAACGGATGCGTAGTGGAAGGGGCTCAGTATCTATACAATGGAAGTATAATTGACAATTCCACCGACTCAGGTTCTATGACCCATATCGGATTCGGTGTCAATGCGGAGAACTTCATTATTGAGGATGCATCTGTTGAATCGGGAACCATTTTGCGTAACTGTTATGTAGGACAAGGATGTATACTCGACAAGGGTTTCACTGCTCATGATTCGCTGTTCTTCGCAAACTGTTCAATGGAGAATGGCGAGGTCTGTGCTCTTTTTGCAGGACCATATACCGTGAGTATGCATAAATCTTCATTGCTAATAGGATGCCAGACAAGTTTCATGAATGCAGGAAGCGGCACCAACCAAAGCAATCACATGTACAAGCTGGGTCCCAAACACTGGGGAATACTTGAACGTGGAGTCAAGACTTCCTCCGATTCATATATAATGTTCGGTGCAAAAATAGGAGCATTCTCCCTTCTTATGGGTCAGCATAAGACACATCCGGATTCTTCGGAATTTCCTTTTTCATATCTTTTTGGTGATGACAGGGGAGCGACAGTGGTCATTCCGGCAGCTATGTTGCGAAGCTGCGGTCTGATGAGAGACGAGCAGAAATGGCCTCTGCGCGACCGCCGTCTTGAGTGCAGACTGCCTCTCCACGACCGTATAATATATGATGTTCTCAATCCGTGTACCGTAGATACGATGCTCAATGCTTTGGATGTTATACGACAGCTGTTACAACTTCCGGCCGATGAGGACAGATATCTGAGATACAAGGGTATGAAGTTCACGCGTGCATCACTCGAGAGGGCAAGACACCTTTATCAACTGGCTATTTATAAATACCTGCATATACACACTGCGACAGAGGGATTCCCTAATAACGATTCCATAGAAAACACGGAAGACTGGATAGACAATTCCGGGCTGCTTATACAAAGATCGGAGTTGCGGAAGATCATGTCCATGGGAAGTGTCGAAGATATGGAACGCGCCTTTGACTCTGCATACAATAACTATCAGCAACTGCAACGCCAATGGATAGACAATCGTTTTTCCGACGAATGGCATAGAAATCCCGAGGTCATAGCAGACTACGCCGCGGAATTCGATCGGATTATAGAGGAAGACCGTAAAAAAAGTATCGAGGACCTGTCGGCTCAGGACGAAATGCTCCGTCTCTGATAAATATTAAGAGATATGCCTACTGCCGATGGTTTTGCAGTAGGCATATCTTTTTATTTGGAAACTGTTTGGAATTCGTAACCTGCCTCACTTATAAGTTTACGGTCATCGGCAACCTTGGAACCGATAGTTGTCAGAAGATCTCCTACTATTCCACCATTCATTCCGATCTCAAGACAACGTTTCTGTATTTCCCGGCTCAGACGTGCCCTTCCGCCTGCAAATCTCAGAATTGTTCCGGGATGTATGAATCTGAAGAATGCTATTGTGTTCAGCACCTCATCATCCTCTATAGGAGCCGTGCCTTCAAGCGGAGTACCGGGTATCGGACACAACAGGTTTATCGGAATGGAATGTGGATCTACCCTAAGAAGCTCCAGCGCAAGTTCTATCCTCTGCCTTCGGTTCTCGCCCATACCTATTATCCCGCCGCTGCACACTTCAAAACCGATCTCCTTGGCTTTCAAGATTGTTTGTATTTTATCCTCCACAGTGTGAGTCGTACACAGCTCGGAGAAATATGTAGGAGCCGCTTCAAGATTGCAATGATAGCGAGTCACGCCCGATTCATAAAGTTTTCTAAGCTCCTCCTCGCCAAGAAGTCCCATGGATGCACAAAGATGCATCCCTCCCTTTTCATTCAGCTCTTTATAATAACTGCACGCCGTTTCAAGATCCTTGCCGGTTATCTTTTTACCACTCGTGACAAGTGAGAAACGCTTTATGCCCTGTTTCCTGTTGTATTCAGCCACGCGCATACACTCATCTCTACTGACAAGCGGATATGATGTTATATTTGTTTTATAATGAGCTGACTGCGCACACCATTTACAATTCTCGGAACATTTCCCGGATCTTGCATTTATGATTGAACAGGAGTCGAACTCTTTTGGACAATACTTTTTTGTTATCTCCTCGGCGGCACTCCAGAGTTCTTCCTGCTGCTCCGGCTTCAATTCACAAAAACCAAGTGCCTCCTCTTTAGTGAGAGACTCTCCTCTAAGCACTTTCTCTTTGAGTTCGCTTATATCTGACATTTTATATATTATTTAGAACTTTTTTATCAGCTGATCCGGATATGGGATCTGCTCACCTGTAGATCTCAGTGTAGGCATCGTGGCTTTGTATTCTCTTAATTTATCGCTCATTGCCGTTGCCAGCTCTTTCAACTTTTTCCTTTCACTCTTGGCAAGATTATTTCTTTCACTTAAATCCTTCTTCAGGTTATACAATTCAAGTTCACCGGTCCGATGTCTGTATACGATTTTCCAATCGCCCTTACGCATTGAAGACAGATAATCAATATCATTCAACTGATATGGTTTCCACTGATGAGGGAAATGGAATAACAACTCCCGTTCCGCATCAATACCCGATCCGGTCGTAATCAGAGGCACAAGATCCTTGCCGTCAAGTTCCTGAACTGTACTGTAATCCTTTATTCCGGCAATACTCAGGATTGTCGGATACATGTCTTCTGCAATTACCGGGATATCCACCTTTGCACCGGCTGATGTTTTTCCAGGCCAGTACATCATAAGCGGAATTCTTATCCCACCTTCATAGCAGGAGCCTTTCCCCTCGCGTAAAGGGGCGTTCTGGGTATGAAGAACACCCCCTTTGGATTTGTTCTCGGAATTTCCGCCATTGTCCGACATGAATATTATGACAGTGTTTTCCGCAACACCCTTTTCATCAAGATAATGCATTATATCTCCGAGACTTTTGTCCACACCCTCGATAAGTGAAGCGAAATTGGCCTGTCCCTGATCCAGACCTTCGTCTAAATAATGCTGCACAAATCTTGGATCCGGGGTGATCGGAGTATGCACTCCATGATGCGACATATTGAGAAAAAACGGGATATTGTTTTTTATCGGAAAATCAAGAGTCTTAAGAGCCTCCAGTGTCAGAGCTTCCGTAAGATGAGTTTTTGTCCCATAATACTCGGTTAGATTCATAGTGGAGAACGTAGACCATTTCTCCTTTGTATTGCCATAATTTTCTTCTCCGTAGTAGCTTACCGGTTTGCCGGCAACCTGTCCCGCCACATTCACACAGAATCCGAGATTATAAGGGCTTGCAGCCGGGGTGCCCGCGGCTGCCCAATGACCTTTGCCTACGTGTATGGTATAATATCCGGCATCCTTTAATATCTGGGCATATGGTGTCACCTGAATAGTCTTGTCCACGCCACTGACGGGTGATATACCGTTCCAATTCCAGTCCGGATGAATCAACACATCATTTGCCAGCGCATCCGGCTGATGAGAGGCATCACTTGGAATTCCCGGTATTGCGGTGGTAAAATCCGTTATCCTTGTATGCGCGGCATTCAACCCGCTCATAAGTGAAGTTCTTGACGGAGATGACACCGGACACGCATATGCGCTTGAAAACCGCACCCCCATCTGCGACAGCTTCTGCATGTTGGGTGTATGATAACGTTTGTTCATCGGATAGACTTCGTCGCCATATGCAACGGATGAATCAGCCCATCCCATATCATCCACAAGGAAAAATATTATGTTGGGACGCTGTGCGCCCTGCGCTGTCGCGGAGGCAGCCGATAACAATACCGCTCCGCCACTAAGTAAATATTTCATAAGTCAAGACGAGTTCAGTTTCTTAATTTAATCCAAATTTATACAAAATAACCGAAACATCAAAGCCAAGACTTCAATCCAAAATGACAACTGCGTCATATTTTGAGACGCAGAATCAACTGGCAAGTGCATAATTTTGATGGGGCTAATTGATAAATTTATTGATTATATGACAAAAATTTGAATAAAATATTTAATTTTGCAATAACTACAATTCGCAGAAGCCCAAAGGGCTTGCGGGTGATAGAAATAATTATTAAAGCGTTTACTTACGCAAGTTTTTGGCTCTCAAGAATCTCGCAAATTCTTAGGCACATCATAAGTCTTTATGAAGTTGTCTTTCTTCGTCAAAGGCCATGCAACGGTAGATGCCACGGGTATGTATATAAACGGACGTATTCTTAACGCCTGTTAAATTGCATATCGGCGTGGGCTTCTGCGCGTTGCTCGGACTACGAAGATGGGCAATGCGAGAGCCTTTGGGAGCAGTTCGGGCAATGAGTATTGGCTCCACGCTTTTTGTTTTTTAACAACCGGAATGGGGTTCGCCGGTTATTCATAACATACCGCTATGACTATGAGATTTAGACTTTTGATTATGTTCCTTTTTGGAGCGCTTATCCTATCTTCTCCCGTGGATTCCTATTGTCAGTTTACAAAGAAGCAGCAGAAGGAGCTTGAGAAGCAGCGCAATAAAATGTATAAAGAAAAGGTTAAGGAACTGAAAAAAGGTGGTTGGGAAATAGCCGACGGAGGCAGAACACTTGAAGTCGCACTTCTAGAACATTATCAACAGCTTGCAGAGAAGGGTGTCAAAGAATGGCCGGGAGAAGTATCCCGTTGCAGATCCATAAACGCCGGGCGACATGCCGCCATAACCAATGCCCAGACCACATATGCTAATGAAATATGTGCTGAAGTCGAAGGTATAGCCACTTCTTCCGCAGCTTTGGATCAGTCAATTCCTGCCTCAGAAATTGACATGTTCAATTCCGAATTCAAAAAGAATATAAGAGTAAACCTATCAGGCATAATGAAGGAAAGTTATGCTTTGGTAAAAGATAACGGGGATTCAAAACAATACAAAATCATTTTTCTAATTGATGAAAAACAAGCCGGTCTGGCTCAAAAGAGGGCTCTGCAGGCTTCAGCTGAAAATTCTGCAATTTCCCACGAAATCATCAAAAAAATAAGCGACAACTTAGATCAGATAAAGGCAGAATAAGAAGTTGAAAACAATGAGATTTCTAACTTTACTGCTGATATTCCTTTCTGTGTTTTTTTCGGTCAAGTCTCAACAACCTGAATGGATTGTATCATCAACACGCGAACTTTTGTATCCGTCATCAAAATACTATACAGGATATTCTCTGCGCGAAGTCGGTACGGATACGGGGAAAGCGCTTTCAAAGGCAACGGATGATGCGTTGGAAGATTTAAGCAGATCAATAAGTTCAATAGTTGAAAGCTCTTCCGAACTGAAGCTCTCGACTTATGATAACGGCAAAGACTATCATGAAACGGAAAGCCTGAATTCACAAACTTCCATTCAGGCAAATTCCCGCCTCGCAGATGTAGGGAAACAGGTGTATATTGACACAAAGACCAGTAAAATTCACGTGCTTGTGTACGTTGAAAAAAAGAAATTGATCAGTTATTATGAATCTATGGTCTCACTTATACACAACGAGTGCAGATCGCTTTTGAAAGAGGCTGTTGAGTCTATTGATCTTGGCAATAAACCGAGAGCAGTTCAGCTGAAACCGATACTTGACAAAAAGATTGCCTCAATCCGCAACTTACAGAAAGTGATGACTGATGTGACACAGAAACTGCCGGATACAAGATTTCTTGAAGATCTGGAGAATGAATCAGGAAACTTATCCCGGATGATCTCCAAGGGAGTGGTAATCTTCGCAGAGCGCATGAAAGATACAAATTTGGAGGATTCAAATTTTGTAATTGACAAAATGAAAGGAAATCTTTCACAACAAGGATGCACTTTTACGGATAAACCGGAAGATGCGGACTTTATTATTAGTATTTCTGCATCCACAAGAAGCGGCAGTGTATTTGATGAAGTGTATCATAATTTTGCAGATGTAAGAATCAATATAATAAACAAGAGAAAAGATGCTGTGATTTATGAGGACGTACTGACAACCAAGGGAAGTGCTGTTTCGAATATTGCCGCATCCCGAAAGAGCCTTGAAAACTCTATAAGTAAATTGACAAAGAATATAATAACAATATTGAAACAATGAATAGACTGATTATTACAATCTTTACATTATTGGCAGCTCTTTTTGCTTCTCCAGTCTATGCTCAGGAAAAGAAGATGCGTGTTGCCATTCTTGACCCTGTATCATCGGAAAAAGATGACGGGATGAAATTGATTGTCCGTGAAATCGTGAGTGGATGCTTCGTTAATTATGGAGATAATTATGCAATTGTAGAGCGGTCGCAGCTTGATAAGATCATGCAAGAGGCGAAGTTTACCAACACCGGTGCGGTAGACGAGGCACAAGCTACAGAACTTGGAAAACTCGCCGGAGCCGACAAAATAGTACTTACTGTAATTTCCAAAATGGGGACACGTTGCATGCTGAGCGTCAAGATGATTGATGTAGAAACAGCTACTGTGGAGAAACAGCATTCAAAAATAGTGAAATATGATTCAATGGTTGACGTTATAGAACCCTTGACTCTGGTTTTGTTAGGTAAGAAATCCGCGAATATACTTGGGGAAGAAGAAGCTTCTTTGGCGGATCAGAATACACAATCTCCCAAAATTCAAGACAATAACAATCAAGATGAATCCAGTTCTTCAAAAATTACGGATATATTCAAGAAAAAGCCTAAACAAGGCATAACAGGTAAAGTCGAGAGTTGCATATGGCTGCAGCCTGCCGGATTCCAATCGAATGAAAGGTATTTTGATGAGTTTGCCAATAAAAGAGAACTTATTGAGCTTGAAAACCAGAAAGAAGTTAGCGTTGTGTTTGATTACAGTCAAACATATATTGCCGACCTTCCTTTAAAGGATTATCTTGAATACGACATTCATCGCGAAGGAAAAAAGGGCTTAACGTTTGTCGAAGAACTTAACATATATACACCTGAGGTTGAAGGAAGATTCATGGACGCATTAAATGAGAAATTCAAGAAAATACGCTTCACACAACGTACAGGCAATCCTTATACATTGGTAGTAAGACTTCGAGAGATTGATAAACCCGGCAGAAAGAATCGTTCGGAATTTATTTTCTTCGAGACAAAAAACGGGAAGCCGATAGGCGGTGTGTCTTTGAAATCAACAGGAGGAAGATTCGGGGGTTTCACAAATCTATTTGGCGATGCTTTTGAAGAAGAAGCGGCTCCACAATTGGCTAAGATGCTAAAAAATCAGTTTAAAAACTTTAGAAAGTAAGATATTTGCGAATACCTCAACAGCCCTTTCTCGATAATTTGTTAAAATCGGGAAGGGGCTGCTGATTTGTTGAGAGTTTTCATCAGCAGCATTATACGCGGCATCTTCCAACCATTGATTTCTGAGATTGTTGTATAAATAAGCATTCTAATTATCAATGGATATCTCAACAAGAATAAGACATTTCTGGCATCTTGTATCAAATGTGCGTCCAATTGTATGGATAGGGATATATCTTGGACTGATACCTCTTTTCGCACTGATATATTATTGGCTTCCGACCGACCAGTTCCATTCCCCGGACAAAGCCGGAACCGACTATGGTTCCTGGCTATATTACAGCGTTGTGACAATCACAACTTTAGGATTCGGTGATTACACTCCTACACACAGACTGGCGCAGACTCTCACTGCTGTCGAAGTAGCATGTGGAATTTCCATTTTTGGATTCTTTCTGAACGCTGTGGGATCGATGAGATCTGAAATTGATGTGGAATCAGAACTTGAAAAACAGCGCAGAGTCCATTATCTGATGGAAAGAGAGAAACTGATAAAATATCTGCCTGTTATATTACACAGACTTCAAGCCTATATAAATATATGCGATAAATACAGCTCAGAAGAGAACCTGAAAAATATGACACGCTCAGAAATGCATTATTTTCTTTCTGACGCATTAAGGACAAGTCTGTTTCTTGATTCCCTTCTTTCACGAATCGATCTTTCGCTCTGGTCTGCCATCATCGAAGATTCTTTTCTATTCGTAGCTGCAGTGCAGACACATGAGTCCACCGAATCTTACCGTAAAATCAGGGAACTTGCTTCAAATACATCAGAAATAGCGGCAAACTTGCAGACCGAATTTACGAAAGCATCCACTCTGGATATTAACGAAATTACATAAAACAGGAACAGGCTCCACTCCCGAAAGGATTGAAGCCCGCGCAATAAATAGTTCTAATTTAATCCGGTTATTTGCAGATCATGCTTTTGAGTGTCGAGGTCGCGTCCTCAAGCAGATTCAACACATTCTCGAATCCATCCAAACCGTCATAATATGGATCAGGCACACAGTCGGCATATGGATAGTTTACTGCAAAATCACTCATACGCGCTATCCTGCTCTCAGCCTCCTGGGTTGGAGCCAGATCGTGAAGATCGGATATATTATGGTCATCCATTCCCAGTATAAGATCATAATAATCGAAATCCGACTCATGAATCGTCCTGCTTCTATGTGTCAATACCAGCCCTCTGTGTGAAGCGACCATTCTCATTCTCCTGTCCGGAAGATCTCCGGCATGTCCTCCGTAGAATCCTGCGGAGTCAAGTTCAGGTCGCTGTCCGGAAGGAAGGTCGCGACAGATATGTTCCATCATCCCCTCCGCCGCAGGACTACGGCATATATTGCCAAGACAAACAAACAATATACGCACCGGTCTTCCTTCGGAACGCGCTTTCCTAAGCGCATTATCCACCGCATTGACGGCATTGACACCCGGTTTTACGACTTTTGTCATTGCTTGATCACCTTTTTACCGTTGACAATATAGATCCCGCCATTATGCATCTCTTTTACAGGAATACCCTGAAGGTTATATATCACATTGTCCTTTTCATCAGCAACAATACTGTTTATCCCGGCAGATTCGGCAAATGAACAGATTGTTTCCAACGCAGATGTAGCACACCCTGTTGTGCTGTCAAACAATGGCGCGTTATACCATCCCTGAAGGTTTGTTCCGAATGCATTGTATTCCATCCACCACCAGAACAATCCATTGCAGTTGGTATATTTTTCAAGTGTGTCGACGAGATCTCTGGCAAACTTATTCTGTCCCTGATCCGAATAAGGCCACACATTCTGAAGATCCACAGTCGTTCCGGGCACCTCCCATTTATATGAGTAACCTGTCTCTACAATCATTATTTTTTTTGTCGGATATCGATTCTGCAGTGAACCCAATGCGGTATTCAGATTACTTAACGGACCATGGAAATAGGGATAATAGCTCAGTCCTATTATATCATAATCGACATCAAGCTGCTGCATCTTGTCATAAAAGTTATTCTGGACATCTACCTGAGCCACTCTTTCAGTATGGATGACAATTCCGGCTTTGGGACATTCCTCTCTGCATGCCTTTATGGCATTTCCGAGCAATTTGCCGAGTCGGTCCCAATTGGCATTGTTTCCCATAAAGGTTTTCTTTGGAGCAGACGTTCCTGCAGGTCCCCAAAGCATTCCATAGCTGATTTCATTGCCGGGTTGTATGAAATCCGGCGTAATTCCCTCTCTCTTTAAAATCTGCAGCGTTTCTTTTGTATAACTGTAGATTTTATCATACAGCTGTTCATCAGAAAGACCTTCCCAGTCAACAGGAGTCCACTGCTTTGCCGGATCAGCCCATGTATCCGAATAATGGAAATCAAGCATCAGAGAGATGCCTGCATCCACTATTCTCTTGCAGAGCGGTATTACATATTCAAGATCCTGGCACGCATTCGGATCCTGCGCCAGACTGCCCGACGGATGCAATTGTGCATAACGTTTCGGATTCACGAAAAGTCTGACACGCATTGCATTCATTCCCTTTGCTTTCAGCCAAGGCACAAGATCAGAGATCGGTTCACCGCCATGCGATTTATATTTTGCACCGGCTTTCTCATATTCCGGCAAAAGGGATATATCTCCTCCTACATAACGCTGACCGAACAGATTTCCGGCAAACACATTTATCAGTGCCATTAACAAGAATATCTTTCTCATCTTTCTGATCTTTAATTCAAAAATTCAAACAATTTATTTCAAAGCCGCGATAGAAGCTTTGATAGCCGCTATCTTCTCTGTGGCATCCGATTGCTTCTTGCGTTCTACAGCCACAACAGTCTCTGGAGCATTTGCCACGAATTTCTCATTGGCAAGTTTCTTCTCTACTCCTGCAAGGAATTTGTTATAATATTCCAGATCTTTGTTCAGCTTGGCAAGCTCCTCCTCCACATTGATTTTATTCTCAAGCGGAATACTGTATTCAGTCGCTCCTACGATAAATGCCGATGATGTCGGAGATTTTTCCTCCACCATGTCGATTACAGAAAGATTTCCCATCTTGATCAACACGGACGAGAATGTATCGTCATATTCACCCTTTACATGCAGTTGAAGAGACTCTTTCTGTGATAACTGTTTTTGTTTGCGAATGGTTCGGATGCCGGCAATTATTTCCTTTACCGTCTCAAATTTCGATATAACAGGATCATGATATTCCACAGGCACCGGGAGCTGTGCATACATGATACTTTCTCCGGGTCTGCGTTCTGCGAGATGCTGCCATAACTCCTCTGTTATGAACGGCATGAACGGATGAAGCAGACGAAGCAGAGTGTCGAAAAATCCGAGCGTTGAATCAAAGGTGGCTTTATCCATCGGTGAACCATAAGCCGGCTTCACAATCTCAAGATACCATGATGAGAATTCATCCCAGAACAGACGGTATATCGCCATCAAAGCTTCCGAGATTCGGAATTTGCCCATCAGATCGTCTACCTCGGCAATAGTATTTCCGAGTTTTGCAGAGAACCACTCGATACCGGCCTTTGCACTTTCCGGCTGTGCCGTGTCATCACTGACCTCCCACCCTTTTACCAGACGGAATGCATTCCATATCTTATTACAGAAATTACGTCCCTGCTCACAAAGCGAATCATCATACATGATATCGTTGCCGGCCGGTGCCGCAAGCATAAGTCCCATTCTCACTCCATCAGCGCCGAACTTATCGATCAAATCGAGCGGATCAGGCGAGTTGCCGAGAGATTTGGACATCTTGCGACCTATCTTGTCTCTTACGATACCGGTAAAGTATACATTGTTGAATGGTTTGTCGCCTGCAAATTCATATCCCGCTATTATCATTCTTGCAACCCAGAAGAAGATTATATCCGGTGCGGTCACAAGATCGGCAGTAGGATAATAATATTTGAATTCTTCATTATCCGGTTCCAATATGCCATTGAAAAGTGATATCGGCCACAGCCAGGATGAGAACCATGTGTCGAGACAATCGGGATCACGTTTCAAATCAGAAATAGTCAGATTGCTGTCGCCGGTCTTTTCTATAGCCTTGAGTAAAGCCTCCTCTTCATTCTCAGCCACAACAAATCCTCCCGACGGTATGAACCATGCAGGGATCTGATGTCCCCACCACAGCTGACGTGATATACACCAGTCCTTGATATTGGTCATCCAATGGCGGTATGTGTTTTTGAATTTAGCAGGAATGAATTTGATATCGTCATCCATCACCGCAGCAAGAGCCGGCTTGACAATTTCTTCCATCCTGACAAACCACTGCATGGAGAGTTTGGGCTCGATTACCGCATCTGTACGCTCGGAATGCCCTACTTTATTGACGTAGTCCTCGACTTTCTCTACAAGTCCGGCTTTGGAAAGGTCTTCCATTATCTTTTTGCGCACATCGAAACGATCCATACCCACATACATGCCGCCGGCTTCTGATATGGTGCCGTTGTCGTTGAAAATATCAATAGAAGGCAATCCGTATTTATCTCCCAGCATATAGTCGTTGACATCGTGTGCAGGAGTTACTTTCAGACAGCCTGTTCCGAAATCCATCTCAACATATTCATCCATGATGATCGGCACAGAGCGCCCCACTATAGGCACGATCACGCGTTTCCCTTTAAGCCACTGATAGCGCTCATCGTTCGGATTGACACATACGGCCGTATCTCCGAGTATTGTTTCAGGACGTGTAGTTGCCACAACTATATATTTGTCAGGTTCGCCATCCACGAAATAGCGGAGATGGAAGAGATGACTCTGTTCCTCCTTATATATCACCTCCTCATCGGACAGAGCCGTGAGAGCCTGAGGATCCCAGTTCACCATTCTGACACCACGATAGATATATCCTTTGTCATATAAACGGTTGAACACGCGGATCACACTCGCTGATCTTTTCTCATCCATTGTGAATGCCGTGCGCTCCCAGTCACAGGATGCCCCGAGCTTGCGCAGCTGCCGGAGAATAATGCCGCCATATTTATTGGTCCAGTCCCATGCATGGTTCAGGAACTCCTCCCTCGAAAGTTCATTCTTTTTGATTCCTTCCGCGGCAAGCTTGGCCACGACCTTGGCCTCTGTGGATATTGCCGCATGGTCTGTACCTGGAACCCACAATGCATTCTTGCCAACCATTCTTGCACGCCGTGTCAGAATATCCTGAATAGTATTATTCAGCATATGACCCATATGGAGCACACCGGTCACATTCGGCGGGGGAATAACAATAGTATAGGGTTCACGATCATCCGGCTCTGAATGAAACAAACGGTGTTCCATCCAGTAAGCATACCACTTCTCCTCCACTGCGGAGGGATCATATTTCGTTGCCAATTCGTTCATGAGAATTATGTTTAGAGTCTATCTCGTTTATGTCCTTTATAATACAAGTAATTTTCCAGCTTGCAAATTTAATAATTTTCCTTAACAATATGAAGCCAATATATTTAGGATACCCTATAATTTATTATAAAATCGGTTTGAAAGCATTTTAAATAAAATTTGTGCATCCATACAATTTATTTTGTTAAATTTGCACTATATTTTAAATAAAAGATAATTTTGACAATTTAATCATTCATAATAATAATTTTAAAGTATG
>CAJTWL010000039.1 GCA_910579845.1 uncultured Muribaculaceae bacterium
TGATAGAGCTCTCCGTGCTCGGCTGCGCCCGCCTCCGCATAGACAGACTGAATGTTGAAGCCGCCTCAATGCTTTGACAGATGACAACGCATTTGCTATGGATATCATAAATGCATTGTCAGTACACATTGCGAATATATAGAGATTTAATTAATATGCTCAGCAAATCCAAAGTAGGAGTTGTCACATGGTGCAAAAGCCGAAATTACGGCACCAATCTTCAAGCATTTGCACTAATTAACAAACTAAGGGATCTTGGATACGAAAGTTTCTTAATTGAGCCTTTTGACCGACAGTGTTTCAGTTGGAAATCAACTATAAAATATTATTTAAAAAACGCTGGGTTACTCGATTTAATCAACAGACCTAAAACCCTTGATGTTCAAGGATATAAACTCTCCGAGTTTATGATCGAGGATATTCCTCAGAAGCAAGTATACACCCATAAAGAATACCAAAAACTATTACTTGATTTCAAAGTCTTTATATCCGGAAGTGACCAAATATGGAATCCCAACTATGTAAATGAATTTCAACTCCTGGGATTTGCGACAAACTGTAAGAAAATTGCATATGCATCAAGTATCGGGACTAGTATGATTCCAGATGATAAGAAAGAGTTGTATATAAATAATCTGTCCGGTTTTGATCACATATCTCTACGTGAATCCACTGGTGCAAGAATAATATCTGAACTACTTCCAGAAAAAAATCCACGCACAGTTCTTGATCCAACTTTCCTTCTTGAACCTGAGGAGTGGACAGCATTCGGCAAAAAAGGGGTTCTCGAATTCGTATTGCCCGCAAGATATCTTTTGGTTTACTTAATAGGCAATCAGTCGTTTTATTCTGATTACATTAAAAATATAGCTTCTCATTACGATGATATCCCAATTATAATCATCAAATCAATTGAAAATGAAGGATTCAATATTGAAGGTGCCATTAATTATCAAGATGCCGGTCCACGAGAGTTTGTGAAACTAATCAGTTATGCAACAGCTGTATGTACGGATTCATTTCATGCATGTGCAATAAGCATAAATCTATCAAAACAGTTTGTAGTTCTTAAACGACATTCCGATGAGACATTAGAATCACAAAATTCCAGAATTTATGATCTTCTAACACACTTCAATCTATCTGACAGATTGTTTGACTCCATCAACGCAAGACTTAATGAGATCAACTATACTGACATTTCATGCCAGTTAAGAAATGAGCGGAGTGAGTGTATTAACTACCTGCAAAACTCTATTGAACACTGATGGCGTATAATTACTATATCAGTTCTTTTTTTTGGTCGACTGTTGGCAAATTGTTCTCTGCCGTATTAAATTTCATAACCATTCCGATATTGATCGGTTTATGGGGGCAGGCCGACTACGGAATCTTAGCTATTGCATTAGCATGCAACGGATATATGCAGCTCATGGACCTTGGCATAAACACTGGAGCAATCAGATACTTTTCAATTTGGCTTGCCAATGAAGAAATCAGCAAATTACATAGAGCTGCAAACTCCAATACAATATTTTATTTCTGTGTCGGCACTGTAAATGCGCTTTGTCTTTTAGCTATTGCTTTTTTAGGGGAAAGATGGTTCAATATTTCCCATGAACAATTCATTGTGCTTCGCAATTGTCTTATCATTCTTGCGGTGTTTTCTATCCCGACATGGATCACCACATCATTCAATCAACTTCTGATAGCAGATAAGGACATGACATTCACTCAGCAGACGTATTGCCTGATGAACATTCTAAAAGGAGGTCTGATTGCCTGTACGATATTCTTTAAATTGTCTCTGGAATGGTATTTTGTATTCTTGACAGCAATAATATCTGCTACGATCATACCTGTTTATATAAGAAGCAGATATAGAGGTCTTTGCAGTAGTTTTAAAATGAAATTTTATTGGAAAGAATTCAAATCGATACTTTCATACAGTATTGCTCTTTTTGCTCTCTCCATATTTCAAATGACAGCGACCAATTCTCGTCCTATAATTTTAAGTGTTGTGGCAGAAAATGCGGCAAACACACTCGCTGAATATCGTATTATAGAAGTAATCCCTGTGTTTATTTTATCCATCGGAGGCATAATAACATCGATACTTCTGCCAAAGAGTTCTGAATACATAGCCACCAATAACCGTAGTGGGATTGAGAAATTTGCGTATCTGGGCACACGCATGACAAGCATGATAGCCTGCGTGCTCACTTTCCCATTTATTTTAGGTGCAGACAAAATTCTCAGTGCGTATGTAGGTGTTGAATTCTCAGATCTATCGGTATGGCTAATATTATGGAGTGCCACTATACTACTTCAGATACACACCACTCCGGGCAACAGCCTCATACTTGCATCAGGAAAAACTAAGATACTTGTATGGACATCGGCTATTTCATGTCTGCTTTCCATGATGATAAATGTTGCTTTATGCCATATATACGGTGTAGGATCCGCAGTTATAGGTTATGCTGTATATGTTGTCATAATTATCGGGTCTTATTATACAATATATTATAAGAGCCTTCTTCATTTGAACCGAATCACAATGATCAAAGCGTTCTCTTATCCGGTAATTGTTGCTTCGATATCACTGTTGATGACAAAAATAATATCTGACATTTTTACGATTGAAATATCCGTTTCTGAACGAATGACATTCCTTGTGGAATTTATATTCGAATCTTTGATATGGTTGATCATATTCGGGCTATTGGTTTCCCTTACTAAAATAGCACGTATCACGGACATTAAATTTCATGCAATATGATTGAGATCTGTCAACATGACTCTTGTACAGGATGTTTTGCATGTGAAAATATCTGTCCAAAACGTTGTATTTCAATGGTTCCCGATTCATTGGGCGCATTACATCCAGTAATCGACCAGGACAATTGCATTGAATGTCTGTTATGTAAAAACACATGCCCGAATAACAGGATAATTGAATACTCCAATCCTATAGAGTGTTATGCCGGATGGCGTACGGATAAAGACAAGAGAAAATTCAGTGCTTCAGGAGGAATCGGTGCAGTTTTATCAGAGCACGTGATATCAAACGGCGGAGTTGTTGTCGGAACATCATATGATGATAATATAGTGCCTGTTACAACTGTAGCATATGATTTTGACGGAATTGAAAAGTTTAAAGGTTCAAAGTATGTACAATCACTGATTGGGAAATCATTCTCCCAAATAAGGGATTTGCTTACAATGGGAAAACAGATATTGTATATAGCTACACCGTGTCAGATCTCCGGGTTGCTGTCATTTCTGAAAAAACCTTACGACAATCTTATAACTGTAGATCTCATATGTCATGGGGTATGCCCAACATCATACTTTACGGATGAAATCACGCATTTGAGCAATAAGAAACATATCGCCAACATATCAAATGTGACATTCAGAGGCAATATCAGAGAGAAGTTCAATTTTCAATTGAACTACTCTCTGACCATCTTTGATGGTCAGAGAGTAGTTTTTAACAGACCGGCTATGCAGGAATACTACTTTGCAGGATTTCTCAAAGGGATAACACTTCGGGAAAATTGTTATAAATGCCAATATGCCAGACCTGAGAGAGTTTCCGATATCACTATAGGGGATTTCATAGGCATTGGCAAAGATTATCCATTTGATGGGCCGGAAAACGTATCAATAATAACCGCTAATAGTAAAAAGGGGAGCCAATTCATACAAAATGTACAAAAAGAATGCGGCGAAACACTTAAACTTGAGGAAAGACAATATTCTGAAGCCATAAAATATGGACCGTCGCTTTGTGCGCCATTCCCCCGACATGAATTGACCGATAGATTTCAAGCATTGTATCCTAGGCTCGGGTTTATAAAAACAATCAGAAGACTTTTATTCAGATCCGTAGTTTCAGACAGAGTGCACTTTTGGTACAGACTGCTCTGTATAGCAGCCCCAAAAAAATTATACAGAATTATAACCTCAAGGATATGTCGATAACAAAATTGAAAACATACGATGAACGCAATTCTTCATTCGAGCTGATGCGTATGATACTGATGTTTATGATCGTTGTGCATCACGGTATTGTACATGGTCTCAGGTTGTCTGAATTAGGGCTCGGCGACAATGCTCAATGGCATATTAATATGCTGGCATCCGAATTGAACTGTTTTATGATAATCTTTGGTTTATCAATTACGATAATGTTCTTAGCTCTAATAGTCAATAGAATTCAATTAAAACTAAACGGATATATACTGTCAAAATTCTGGAAATGATCATATCAGTGCATCATCATTGAATGATATATTCAAGAAAAAATTTCAAGATGGATGTCTCAATAATTATTGTCAACTACAACACCCTGAAAATCACATCAGAGTGCATCGACAGTATCACTGAAAAAGTAACAGATATAGAGTACGAAATAATTTTGGTTGACAATGCCTCGACAGACGGAAGTAAGGAATACTTCGAGAAGGATAACAGAATCAATTACATATATAGTTCGGAGAATATCGGTTTTGGCAGAGCTAACAATCTAGGAGCGAAGGGTGCACACGGGAAATATCTGTTATTTCTGAACCCAGATACAATCCTTATAAACAATGCTCCTTTTATATTATTCCAACACATGGAGAATCATCCGGATTGCGGTGCGTGTGGTGGAAATCTGTATGACGAATTACTAAATCCGTCCCATTCGTTTGAACGTACCACAAATGGAATATTTATAGAGCTTGACTGCCTGTCTCGTAAAATGCTAAGAAAATTATTTTTCGGTAAAAACTTCATCCATAATCATACAGGTCGACTTCTTGATGTACCATATATCTGTGGAGCAGATCTGATGATAAAAAAGAAGGTCTTTAATTCTATAAATGGATTTTGTCCCGATTTTTTCATGTATTACGAAGAGACTGATCTATGTCACAGAGTGAAAAGCCTAAGATTGAAGATACATTCTGTCCCTGATGCCAAAATACAGCACTTAGAGGGTAAGAGCTTCAACGAGACATCATCCTTTAATTACAACAAATGGGTGATAATGTCACGCTCCAGAAAATTATTTTTACAAAGGAACTATCCAGCATACGTAGGTAAACTCACTTACTACATTATGAAATTCAATTTCATATTGACAACATTAATACATCGTCCCAAAATCAATGTTGATTACCTGAAGCTGTATAAGTTATATAGAAAAGCCTAATGCCTGAATGAAAAAGAAGAAAGTCCTATACATAAATGACTATTTTAATGATGAAAATTCATTAAAGACATGTGAAGATCGCCAGATGCCATACAACCATTTATGGGGGTCTGACATTGATGATAATAGGATTGTTTTCAAAAGATGCCTTGTCAAGACCTCAAAAAGAGGTAAACTTTGGACCTTGCTCCAGAATATCAAGACTCTGATAAGCGGATCATGCTGTAATGTTGTTTACAGTGCCGTACCTGGGTATGATTATCTGTTTCTGCTGCTTAAAAGATTAGGCTTCTCATCAAAACAAATGATAGCTGTACTTCATCATCCGGCAAGAAGACTACGTCTGGTGTCTCAATACAATAAATGCATATGTATATGCCCTGAAATCCCTTGTCTATACCCTGGATTGAACCAACGGTTTGAATATCTTTTTTGGGGTCCGGATATCGAATTCTATAAAAATTCAGGGGGGGGTAATATCAATCACACCATAGATTTCATATCAGCGGGCAAGACTCACCGTGATTACGCATTAATGAAAAACGGTCTTCAAGAATTAGGCGCAACCTACACAATTATCGGTGAGCATAGCAAATCCGGCAATGAGATGAGCTATCCTGACTTGCTGAAAAAATATGAACAGTCCAGATTCATATGTATCCCCATGGAAGTCAAGGACGAAGCCTTACTTATCGGACTGACGAGTTTTAATGATGCCATTGCATTAGGAAAACCATTTCTGATGAGTGACAATTCTCGGATAGGAGTCGATATTGATTCTCTAAAATTAGGTAAAACCTATAAGGCAGGAGATATTTCATCATTTAAGGAATCAGCAAAATATCTATTGTCACTATCCGATTCGGAATACTATGAGATGTCCGAAAATTGCCGAAAATTTGCTAAGGAAAATAGCTATGACCGATTCAAGTCCAAGATACATAGCATAATAACCGGATGAGATTAACTATATATAATAAGATCAGGTTATTCCTGTCGTTCCCATTTCTGATCTGCCATTTACTTTTATATTTAATTTCTCGAAATAGAAGAATAATCAATGCGGATATATTGGCATGGGGGAGATATCGGGATTTTATAAGCAAGAACCATATGTTTGTATCACTTGCTTCATTATTGGTATTTCAACCCGAATTCAGAGAACAATTCAATCTAAGGATAGGCAGACTATCACTATTGTTAGTATTTTTTAACAATAGGGGGGGATATTGTGACTTAGGTCGTTGTCCATTTATTGGGGAAGGATTCGTTTTGATGCACGGATTCGGTACAGTTATTAATGGATCGGCAGTTATTGGGAAAAATTGCACCATTCTTCACAATGCAACTATTGGAGCTGGAAATGGCGGTTCACCTGTTATTGGTGACAATGTGTACATTGGAGCTGGAGCAATCATTATCGGCAATGTGATAGTTGGCAACAATGTAAAAATCGGAGCTGGTGCTATTGTAGTGGAAAATATACCCGATGACTCAACAGTAGTATCTCAGAAATCAAAAATAATATGTAGATGAGAAAAATCCTTATAATATCATTTACGAGCGGTCAAAAATATACTGGTGGACTACAGTGTTCCAGACGTAATATTGAATCTATTGAAAAGATTTTCGGTAGAGAAAACGTCATCACACACATCATCGAACCATATCCTGTAAAACGAAATTTTAAGATAATTCTTAGAAGAGCTTTTGACGCTCTGCATGGATATATGGGAGGTATGAACAGTTCATTGAAAAGATATCTCCTTCGGACAATCGATGAAAAAAGCATTACCGATGTTTTTATTGACAGTTCTTTATTGGGTTCTTTTGCCAAAAGTGTAAAGAAACGTTTCAAAGATGTCAGAGTCACCACATTTTTCCATAATATAGAAAAAGAATTCATCCGCGATTTTATAAGTGTTAATAGGGATTATTTCAGATGGTACTGGATTCCATCAACTGACCATAATGAAAAATGTGCAGTAAAATATTCCGATGAGATAATAGCTCTTAATCAGCGAGATGCGAAATCAATAAAAAAATATTATGGTCGCGATCCTCGTTTCCTGATTCCTATCACTCTTCGGGAAAACACATCACCAATTCGTAATGCCTCACTGCCTAATGAAAGAACCAAGGCTCTTTTTATCGGCAGTTATTTTTTTGCAAATGTACAAGGCATAACCTGGTTTGTATCCAACGTACTGCCACATATAAACATCAAGCTAAATATCGTCGGAGCCTCAATGGATCTCCTGCCGAAAGAGATTGTTGAGAATGAAAAGATCGAGGTGCACTCCAATGTGCCTGACCTTGCTCCATTCTATGAGGATGCCGACTTTGTAATTCTGCCGATCTTCTCCGGAAGTGGCATGAAAGTGAAAACCGCAGAATCGCTCATGCACGGAAAATACATAATCGGAAGTCAAGAGGCATTTACCGGTTATGACATGTCAGCTGATGAGGCTACAGAATGTAACACTGCCGAAGAGTTCATTTCAGCAATCAATTCTTTTTCACGCCCCACTAAATTCAACAAGGCTTCTTATGATCTGTATCTTGAGAAGTACTCATTTGAATCGAGCCTGAAACTTTTCAAGAAGGCTCTGAATTTCTGATGGCTCCTTACATCCTTGTATTTATATTCCTGAGCGTGATGGTGCTGATAACACCTTCGCTCAAGATGCGTCATAGATATGTTGCATTCTTCTTTGGAGCAGTTGTAATTATATGTTTACAAGCCTTGCGATGGAGAACCGGCACTGACTGGAAGCCATACCATGATGGCTTTATGCAAGTCCTACAGAATTATCAGCGAAAAGACTTTGAGATTGGATATGTGTTACTTAATAAAATTGTCAGAAACTTTACTGACTCCTTCACGATATTTCTGTTTGTTGAATGTGGGCTGAATCTATTTTGTATATGGGTTTTCGCAAAACGTATGCAAGTCAGGAATCCGTCTCTCGTCCTCATCTATCTTTTTATAATCGGGCTTTTCCCTATACGCTATACTCTTGCAAGCAATCTGATACTCACATCATATATATATCTTTTTGAAAGCAGGTTCAAACCTTTTGCCGCAACAGTAATACTCGCATTTCTAATCCACCGTACCACTATAGCATTTCTTCCGGTATATTTCATATGTCGGAAAAATATACCTATGTCAGTTCTGGTTGCCATCTATGTCGGTTGCATAATTTTAGGACGATTGGCTGAGACTACACTTGGGTATCTTAACGTGTTTTTCATGATGTTCTATGATGGCGCAGACTCTACTATGCAAGGTAAAATGGATCATTATCTGAAAGGTGAAATTGCAGAATATGGGGAGATGTCAACTGGACGGTATCTCCTTTCGATAGCTAACAGTACGTTATATGTGCTGTTTTTCTATTACTTTAAAAACAAATATTTCAAGTCAGATCTTAAATACAATATCCTCTTCAACCTTTATGTATTAGGCATTTCATTCAATCGTCTTGTCATAGGCGTTGTCCCTGACCTTGGACGATTAACATCTCTTTTTACAGGCAGTTTCATCATCCTGATAAGTCTGATTATTACAAAGTTGACACCTATTTGGCAGTTTGTTCTCACACTTGCCATATTGACCTATTGTTTTCTTTCCTACTATAGTTCTATCAATGGCATATACAGCGATTTGTTCATTCCATATTACAGTATCTTCTCGTCATCCATAAGAAATACAGTATATTAACTATAATGTTATTTTTTGACAATATTATTTTTTCTCTTCAGAAAGCAGGTGGGATCTCTGCGGTTTGGCAAAACTTGATTTCTGAGGTAATCAGACAGAATATTGACGCAAAGTTCATAGAATACCCTGATGCCTTAGACAATATATTCCGAAAACAGGTTGAGATAGCACATCAAGACATAATCAACTCTCATCGTTTTAACCGAATCCTCTCCCAATTTCAAAAAGTAGACATCAGGGAACATAGACCATTCATATTCCATTCATCATATTTCAGACTGTGCTCAAACCCTGACGCTATAACTGTTACCACCCTTCATGACTTCACCGATTTCTTTCAGGCGAAGTCTGTCCGTAACAAACTAAGGCTCTACCTCAACACGAAAGCGATCTCCCATAGCGATGCCGTGGTATGTGTAAGCGAGAACACAAAGAATGACCTGTTGAGGATTGTCCCTGACATCGATCCGAGTAAGATCCATGTGATTTACAATGGTGTGTCCGACGACTATCATCCAATACAACACATACCTTATGACAGATACAGGAATTCGGTATTATTCATAGGAGGGAGAAGCGGTTACAAAAATTTTGAATTCGTTTTAAAGGCATTGTCAGGCACTGATTATCGATTGCTGATATGTGGCGCAGAAATAACAATGGCTGAGAAAAAATCTCTTGACACCCATATCCCAGGTCAATACGATTTTATAAAGCACCCCGACAATACAGAACTGAACAAAATATATAATTCCGTGCATTGCCTCGCATACCCCTCTTCCTATGAAGGATTCGGCATCCCGGTATTGGAGGCACAGAGAGCAGGATGTCCGGTAATTGCCTTGAACTCATCATCAATTCCAGAAGTAATGGGAAACACATGGGGCATGATGGACCGGCTTGACGAATCTGAATTCAAATGGATGCTGTCAAGGCTGCATGATACGTCTTTGCGCAACCAGACCATAACAGACGGATTGGAGAACTCTAAACGTTTCTCCTGGGAAAAAATGGCGAATGATTACATCTGTCTTTACAATCGATTATTGAATATAGCCCGATGAAAATCTCCATCATCACCGCCACTTTCAATAGTGGCGCGACACTTCGTGACACATTGGAAAGCGTCCTCAGTCAGACTCACAGTGATGTTGAACACATTATCAAGGACGGTGGCAGCAGTGACAACACTCTGGAGATTGCCGGGAGTTTCCGCCAGAGGTATGCGGATGCCGGGAAATCACTGGTGATAGTATCCGGTAAGGACAGCGGGCTGTATGACGCGATGAACAAGGGCATAGCCATGGCGACAGGCGATGTGATAGGGATACTGAACTCCGACGACTTCTATACCTCGGATGACATACTTTCCACAGTGGAACGAGAGATCGAAGGCTTTGACGCAGTATACGGCGACATTCACTATGTGAAGGACCCCGATCTTGACAGATGCATCCGTTATTACAGTTCCAGGGCATTCCGTCCATGGAAGATGCGTATGGGATACATGCCTGCGCATCCGTCGTTCTACTGCCGACGCAGGGTCTACAGCCTGTATGGAGAGTTTGACACCTCATTTAAAGTCGCCGCTGATTTCGAACAGTTGCTGCGGCTGATATTCATAAACAGGATAGCCATAAGATATGTCAGCAAGGATTTTGTCACCATGAGGGTCGGAGGAGTGTCGACATCCGGGCTTGAAAGTCATAAAAGGATCTTTGCGGACCACATGAGGGCTTACAGAAAGAACAACGTGCACTCATGCATATTCCTTGAAGGGATAAGATATGCCGACAGGATAATCGAAAAGATATTGAGACTCTTGCATGTGAGCACATGACGATATGACTGCTATTTAGCTGCGCACAGAGTGATGCACAATCGGCATCACTCTGTGCGTTTTTTGAAAGAGATATATTCTTCCCTTGCCTGCTGCAACGTCTCGGGCTTGCCTATATCTATCCACTTGTAGGGAGATGTCGGGGTATAGGCTTGGATCGACAGCACCCCGCATCGGTCTATATAGAATGGGGTTATCGAAAACTTTTCCCCCGGACGGTATCCGCTTATATCCCTCATCGCCGACTGGCTGATGATGTGTATCCCCCCGAATGCCAACAGTCTACATCTATCCGTGACCTCCGCGTGGAAAGGGGATCTCACCTCTCCGGTCCTGACATTTTTCCACCCTCGCATATAACCCGCTTCATCAAACATAAGATACCTTGAGGTAGCGCGGCTATCTGCAAGAAGCGTCACATCAGCCCCCGATCTCTCATGTACAGCCACCATTTCTGCAATCGGGAAATCAGTAAATATATCAGCATTATACAGCATCACAGGCTCATCACCCTCAAGCAGGATTGATGCACGAGCCACGCCACCGCCTGTATCAAGCAGCATGTCGCTCTCATCGCTTATCATCACCCTCACTCCAAAATCATTCTCCTCAAGATACCTCCTGATCATATCGGCATGATGGTGCACATTCACCACCATCTCCCCCACTCCGGCATCTCGCAACCGCTCTATCACGCGCCTGAGCATAGGTTTTCCTCCTACCTCAATCAGAGCCTTCGGACAACTATCCGTGAGCGGAGCCAGGCGCGTACCCAGGCCCGCAGCAAATATCATAGCCTTCATAAAGTCACCTCTATACCCTGTTCCCTATGGCACAGCAACACCCTCACCTGAGGGAACCTCTCTTTGATATGCTCCGCCGTATGCTGAGCCGAATATACGCTCCTGTGCTGTCCGCCAGTGCATCCGTAGCTCACCATAAGCGAATTGAACCCGCGGTTCAGATAGTTGCCGACAGCAGCATCCACAAGGCTGTGACATGAATCAAGGAAACGGCCTATCTCCCCTTTAGCTTCCAGAAACTCAATCACCTCACGGTCAAGCCCTGTCAGGCTTCTGTACTCCTCATACCGTCCAGGATTATCCATGGCCCGGCAATCAAACACATATCCTCCGCCATTCCCGGAAGGATCCTCAGGAATACCTTTTTTGAAAGAGAAACTGCTCACCCTCACTGTCAGCCCTTCGAAACCGTCGTCACTCACGCCGATCCCTTTGCCTGCCTCAATCAACCTCGGCAACATCTCATTGAGATAAGGGTAATCCCCTATCCCCTCATCCAGAAGAGACCTCAGATTGCCAAGCGCAAGCGGAATGCTCTGTAGGAAATGCGGCTTCCGCTCAAACCGCCCCCTCAGCCCATATGCCCCCATCACCTGCAGCGTACGTATGAGAGCCATGCTCCTCACCTGCTGTTTCAGCATCTCCGCATCCACATCATCATATCTGCGAGCTTCATCGGCATACACTTCAATCAGCCTCTCGCGCAACTCATGTGAAAAACCGGCCTTTGCCTGCCACAGAAAAGAAGCCAGATCATAAGCCGAAGGCCCACGCCGTCCGCCCTGATAGTCAATAAAGTACACCTCTCCATCTTTCACCATCACATTGCGCGACTGAAAATCGCGAAGCATAAACCGGCTCTCGTTCCTGGTGACACGGTCCACATCCTCTGCAAGCCTCACCATATCCGCCTCAAGCCTCGGCTCGCTGTAAGAGATGCCTGAAGTGTTAAGAAACGAATATTTGAAATAGTTGAGGTCCCACATCACCGACTGGCGGTCAAAAGCATCCACCGGAAAACACTTAGTATAATCCATCCCGTCCGACCCCTCATAATGAAATCGTGCAAGCATCCTCACAGCCTTCTCAAGCAAGCCCTCATCACCCTTTAGCGCAAACAACGACACATCACCGAGATCGCTCTCAAGATAGCACATTCCGTCATCGCTCACAGCAAGCACCCTGGGCACAGGCAGCCCTTTCTCATAAAAATGTCGCGAAAGATAAATGAAAGCCTCATTCTCCTTACAGTCAGTGCCTGCCACACCTATCAGCGACACCTCTCCGTCTCCGCCAGAAAGCCTGTAATACTTCCTGCTCGATCCGGCAGGAGTAAGCAGCTTTACTTGCTCAGCATCCTTTCCGGTATATCTTCTATATAGTTCATTCAGCTGTTTCATATCCACAAAAATAGCGATTTTTGGTCATACTGTAAATCAGAAACAACAAAAATCAAAAATTTTCACTCACAATATTTAGCTTCCCTGTATTTAACGTGAGTTCGATATAAGGATTCTGCAAAATCGACAATAAAACAATCAGCCATTTAGTACGAAACTATGTGGCTGATTTTCTTGGCAAAATCACGAAAAATCCGTATTCTTGCATGAATTAGGCTGTTTGTTCATCAATCTGATTATTGGCAAACTTTGAAGGATTTTTTCTTTCCGTTAATCCGGAGAGTTACTTTCGGATTTGAGAATTGGGTGATGTGAGGAATGGTAAGTGTTACCATAGCTGTAGTATTTTTGACTGTCGCGGTTACTGCCAGCTTTTGCCAATGATTCTGATAACATAGTCGAATTTGAACAGGAACAGAGGTGACTTAATGCTATTAAATTAAGGATGATGAATATGAGTTTCATTTTAATAATATTAGTTATTGTATTTTCATTATAGAACTATCGATTGATTTATCAATCGATGTTTTTCTTACTTTTTGTTTCTTTCCTTTATTCATGTTTAGAGCCACTTTAACGTATATGTTTGATTGCTGAGTCCGATCATAGTAGGTGGTATGGTTTCCGTATGCGGAGCTGTTATAGATTTGCTCGGAAAGTTGTTTCTTAGAAAACAAGTTGACAGTTCCCAATTCAAAATGCCAATTATTAAGCGTGTATCTCACATTTACATTATAATGAATGAAGTCCTTGGTAATCACTCCTGAATTTGAAATATTTCTCTCAGGTGTCTTAAAGGATACATTGAATAGAAAGTTTTTCAGTATATAATTTGCATCAAAAGAAGCCCGCAGCGTCCCGAGATGATTGTTATAGCGACCGGAGAAAGACGAATGGATATAAGCTACTTCGCCTTTAAATCGCAGTTGCTTGGAGGCAGAATAAGTGCCGGATGCTACTGCGATATTTTGAATCAGTTTGGAGCCGCTGTCAAAAGTATATAGAATCTTGTCACCGCAATCCACATATAAAGGAAGAGTAAGGTTGGTGAAGATATTGTTGATTGCCATTATCTGGAGATTAATTTTTTTTGCAACCAAGTTATATGTGACCGCCGTATTAAACAGACGAGACATCTCCAAATCTGGATTCCCTTTTTTTATCATGTATTCATTCACCGACTGCTCAACATCATTTAATGTATTGACAGAAGGAAAACTATTACCGGTGTTAAAGTTTAAAGAGAAAACATTATTTGCAGATGGTGTATATCTTAACATAAGGTTTATTCGTGGATAAATCTGATTGGTGCTGTTGGTCTCTTTCAGTTGATAAGTCAGTAACGAACAGCCGAAACGGGTATTGAGCATGAGATATTTGTTGAAGGTTGTGATTAGACCGGATTGCAGTATCAGCTCATTTGTCGTTAAATTCTGATGCTTTTCAGATTGTCCGTGATACGATGAATTACTATTTGTATATGAATCTAATAGACCAATGCTTAAAACATTGCGCCGTATTTGTTTCGTAAAATTCGCATTAACGGAAGATTTGAATAGGTTTTCGTTTACATCAGTGTGAGTCCTATAATCAGAATGTTCATATTGCCTTGAATATCTATTCTTACCGTAAGTATTCGTCCATGATATTGAGATTCTCCGGTTTTTGGACAATTTAAAATCACCGTTAAGTTTCAGTGATGGCTTGATATTCTCCGAGCGGAAAATAGTCCTATTGTCGTGAAAATCGTTTATATTCTCGACGGTTATATTATTAGGCTCATGCTCTCTGACGAATGTCAGATTTGCGGAAAGAGACTTATTGTCCGATGCACTAATCAATTGTGTTTGAAAATATTGTGTATCCTTGATTTTCTTTTGTTTTTCTATAACCTTTTTTTGTTCGATGGGTTGATTGCCAATGATATATGTATCAGTTGTTGTGCCGAGATTGTTATTGTAGTTGTATTGCTCGTATCCACCGAAAATCTGGAGCGTAAGATTATTGCGCGTGTGCTGAGCCATTGCATTATAGGCCCCCTCATTATATGTCATGTTTTGCATGCCATCAATGGCAAGGTAAAGACTGCCGGACTCTTTTTTTGTAATGATATTAATGGCGATATTATCAGTGACATATACTCCATACGGCACATCGATATATTCCACTCTTTCGATTGATTTTGCGGGAATATTCTGCACTTCTGCATATGATGCCTGTCGTCCATTTATGTATATGGGCACTTCCTCGCCCATGTGGGTTATGTTTTTAGTCTGTCTATTGACATTGATTCCGGGAATCATAATATTATAGAGCACATCTTGGCCTGAAGTTGCAAATTTGAGATCATCTTTACTGGGGTATATCATAAGACCATATTTTGATTTTACGACTCGATCGGCCATGACAGTAACTTCATCCAGTCTATTCAAAGTTTCGGACAAGTATATATTACCTAAATTCACATCTGAGTCTGAGCTCTTGAGATTTATCTGCTCACTTGAATAGCCGAGACATTCAATCAGTAGATATCCGGCGTGTTGGGATGTTTTAATTTTGAAATTCCCGATTGAGTCCGTTAATGACCCAGCTACAAATACAGAATCGGGTAGAAATAGTTTGATAGCGGCAGCGTCTATGGGTTCGTTGCTTTTTGTAGACACATGTCCATAAATGATCCTGTCACTTCCATGGATAGAAACGGAAGAAATGGCTGTGATTATAACTACAAATAGAGACTTAAGTAGGTGTTGTGACATATGATTATGAGTTTTTTGATGCAAAATTAATGCCTTGGAAAAATCCATGCCATACCCAAAAGTGTACAAATGCGTTTGGAGATGAAAACATACACTTTTGGGTATGGCGCAGCAGAGGGGATAGTTCTAATTTTGCAGTGTAAAATCAATAATGAATATGACAAGCGAGGAAGAACGCCGGATTGCAGACTGCCGAATTGCAGTCGTAGGAGCGGATGAGTTTATTGACAGCATCAAGACCGAACTTCAACTGTTGGGCTTTAAGTCCATTCAAATAATATCTCCCTTTGATGAAGAAGCTACTATAAATATAGATGTTATTGCCGAGATCGTCAATGAAAGTGGTTCTTGTATGTCAAAGGTAACAGACATTCCTTTAATACTGCCATTCGATTTTGTAAATGGAGCAGGTGCTATTGTTGTCATGCCCGATGATGAGAGGAATATGTTGGGCAAACCGGATCTCCGGCTATGGGCGGCAACATATATGGCAGGATATTGTGCTTTCTGGAATGTAGATGGGTGCGAGTGGTTGCGTGACTCATTGTCTGACATAAAGAACGGTGTAACAAATGATGTGGCGCTTAAAACCGCAGCACATATATGTGCAAGGATAGCAGCCAATATCGCTGTAGGGCGCGAGGTCAAACATTTTCCTCGGTTTTATCTATGCAAGAATTTAGAGTAGCTTGTTATTTGTGGCGGCAACGATGGCTTCGGATATATTGCGCACGTCAAGTTTCTCAAATATCCGCTTGCGGTATTTCTTGATGGTGTCGGGCGAAAGGCATATTTTATCGGCAATCTCAGACATAGTATAGCCCTGAATGGATAAGGTCAGCACAGATTTTTCTCTGTCAGATAGTGTGGGCGTCTGCCGTTTGTTCCAGCGACGGGAGCTGATATTGTATTCATAGAACTCCGATGTGTCTGTCCGGTGCATCTCGATATGCCCGGCATCGGTATGTGTAGCCGCCGACACGACACACAGCGCAAGCCATATCCTGCCGTCGGAGCTGAGGGCAAGCGGTGTCAGCTTGTGGTTGACAAGGATTTTCTTTCCCTCGTTGAGAATGTGAAAGTCGTAGGAGATATACCAGTACTTACGTTCACCGACCGGGATGTCGTTGTAGAAAGCGAATCCGGCTTTGTTGAGTGTCAGAAGCATCGGCTGTTCATCTTCCGGCACATAGCCGAGATAGAAACGATAGCCCAACTCCTTCATCTGTTCCGGCGACAGTCCGCACAGAAACATCGGATTGGGCGATACATACAGGAAGTTCTGCCTGAAATAGTCGATGATATAGACGCTCTGATAAGACGAGCGCGAAAACGCCTCAGCCGAGCGGATATATTCATCCACACGGCTGTAATCAAGCCCTTCCGGGAGCCGGACCTCATTATCAGGTATGAAGAAATCGTCTGTCGTTTTCATCTGAAACTGCTTTCACCGCACAAAGTAACCTATTCTACAATCAAAACTGTTGAAGAGAAGATGTAATTTTACAACCATTAGATGTGTCTGTCAAAATCATATTAATACGCCTCACTGGTTGCGATTTTGAAGCTATGCTCTTATCCCAATTATATTCAAAAATTCTATCGAATAAATTAAGATACTCTCCATCTCCTCCCATTGTATAGGTGAAAGTTTCCAATTCCTCAATTGAGGAGTGATGAATAGCCATATCGAGAGTGAATATATTTGTTTCACTCCTGCTTATATCAAAAACTCCATCTGCAACAAAGTCCCCTTTATGTGTCAAGTGGTTCAACCGATATATTTTCAATCGCTTTGTGTTATCGCTATCTCTAATAAAACGAATTTCATCACCTGCTGATATGTAGGTATTAGTGTTCTCTCCTTTAATCTCGTCAACCTTAAAAGAAAGATAGAAATCCTCTACCGTGAATTTTATTGTCACAGTAGCATTCGCCAAAACATCGGTAATTGTTAAAGAGGATTCACCCACGCTTGCTGGATTTATAAGTAGCCGATGAGTCTCTATATCAATACCGAACTTACCCAATACGTCGGGATTGCTTGCCGTTAATTCATATACACCTCCGCCATCCACAAAGCTTATACTCGTACCTACACCAGAACGAATAGTGTAACTCTGTTGCTCAAAAGAGATAGGACGTATTTCCGGCTCATCATCGTTGCCGCAAGATACCATAAACAGGCATATCGCACATAGTAATAATAAAACTATTTTGTTCACATTCATTGTTTTATAACTTTCCGAGCTTTGAATTTGTATATA
>CAJTWL010000040.1 GCA_910579845.1 uncultured Muribaculaceae bacterium
GCATCTTTCTCCTTTCGGTTCAGTCACATAGCCCGCTATGCTCCATCACCTCAAGTAGAAACCTGCTCCAACCTTGCGACCCCAAATTCACATTTATTTTTAAACAAGCTCTAAAAGATATGGAGAATTTTTTGAAGAACAAGAAGGTGGCGCTCATTGATATGGATGGTGTCATCTATGATTCCATGAAGTATCACGTGCGTGCATGGCAACAGATTGTCGATGAACTGAATATTCCGTTTCAAGGTGAAGATATCTACGTATATGAAGGTATGGTCGGAACGGAGATAATAAATATGATCTATCGTAAAGCAACCGGCAAAGGAATCTCTAAAGAAAAGGCTCAGGAACTCTATAATAGGAAGTCTAAGCTTTTCCGAGAGATAGGGCACAATGATCCTATGCCGGGAACGGCACGTATGCTTAAAGCGTTGGAACGCGCAGGCATCAGAAGAGTGCTTGTGACGGGGTCTGCCCAACATACGCTGCTCGATAGTATTAATGCTGATTTTCCAGGTGCCTTTAATTCAGGAGACCGTATAACGGCACTTGATGTCACACACGGAAAACCGGATCCCGAGCCTTATCTGAAAGGTCTTGCATTGGCTGGAGTGAAAGCTGATGAGGCGATAGTGATTGAGAACGCTCCGTTGGGTGTACATGCCGGTAAAGGTGCGGGGATCTTTACAATAGCTGTTACGACTGGTCCGGTGCCGAAAGATTTGTTTGAGAAAGAGGGTGCCGACATTATATTCCCCTCTATGCCCGATTTTGCATCTGTTCTTGAAGCCATTATACAGTAATGAGTGAACTTATTTACGCTTATGATCCCGTCATTGAATTGAAAAGATTGCTGAATCGGATCGAACATGATAAAATTTTTGTAATTACCGATTCAAATGTCAGACGGCTGTTTTTCAAAGATGGCGGCAGTGATATAGGAAACTTCCTTGATTCCATAACCGATAAGATTATTACATTTACGGCTGGTGAGATCAATAAGAATATAAATACGGTATGTGATATATGGGGTTCTCTTTCTTGTGGAGGTGCTACCCGGAAATCACTTGTGATAAACTTTGGCGGCGGTGTGACAACAGACATGGGAAGTTTTGCCGCCTCTACATTCAAGCGTGGCGTCGGATACATAAATATTCCAACTACTTTGCTTTCAATTGTCGATGCATCGGTAGGAGGAAAGACAGGAATTGATTTTTCGGGTCTTAAAAACGAGATCGGTACATTTGCATTTCCGAAGGTGACAATGGTTTGCACGCAGTTTCTTAAGACATTGCCAACACGACAAGTGTTGTCCGGGATGGGAGAGGTGGTGAAAATGTCAATGCTCCGGTCGCGTGACTGTTATATGTCGATCATCAAGGATTTTGAACCGACAGATGATATCATACGCAAATGTATAGAGTGGAAGCTGGAAATAACAGCTGCTGATCCCCGTGAGTCAGGATTAAGGAAACTTCTTAATTTCGGTCATACTGCCGGTCATGCATTTGAGTCTATACTTACCGACAGAGGAAAAGATAGTATCTCGCACGGTGCGTGCGTGGCTCACGGTATAATGGTTGCGCTGATACTCAGTCATATGCTTTTGAAAATGCCTTCCTCGCTGATTTATGAGTATAAGACCGCTATATTGTCAAATTATTCGGCAGTTAATCTGACCTGCAAAGACAGAGATCTTATAATGGAGAAAATTGCACATGACAAGAAGAATAGTGGAAATGAGATGAAATTAGTACTGCTTCGTGATATCGCGCAGCCGGTGTTTGATGTTTCTGTTTCCCGTGTTGATCTTGAGTCGGCTCTTGATATTTATCTGATGAATGATTTCTGAAAATAAATTTAAACAGTGAACTCGTCTTGACTTATTTTTTCTGAGACATGTCGTGTTTGTCGCGAACATATTTTGGATTATGAATGTTATATTAAACGAAAGCAGATAATTACTGCTATAAGCGTTCTGAAAAAGTTGTTATTGTTGTTTTAATTGAAGAAATTTGGTCGACGTGAGTCGACCTTTTTCTGTTTAAGAGATTGTCTAAATTTATTTTCAGAGGATTTTGAGAAGTATTTCCGAGATGTTTTCACGAGTCGAAGAGGGAGAAACCTGACGGTTTCGACCGATAAGACTTGGTGGAAACAGCCGGAAAGACGAACAAAATACCTGAAAGAGAATAATCTATTAATATTTCGTAAGAAATTTAGACAATCTCTAAGCGGTTATATATCGGCAATTTTATTAATTTTGCAATAGATATGGCACGAGATCTTATCAGTAGATATATATGGATAGTTGACACCATAAACCGTTATGGAAAACTTACCCGTGAGGAGATAGACCGTTTATGGATGCGGTCTCCAATGGGTGATGGCAATCCTATACCCCCGCGTACATTCTATCATTATCGTCGGGCCATCGAGGAAAATTTTCATATTGATATACTTTGTAACAGGTGCGGAGAGTATTACATAAACCAGAATGATGAGAACAACCCGCTTTTGACCAATTGGCTGCTTGATTCTTATGCGGTAAACTCCGCCATGAAAGATTCGAATATATCAGGCGACAGGGTACTTGTTGAGGATGTGCCATCCGCTCGCGAGTATCTTCCGGTGGTTCTTGACGCAATAGGGAATTCCGAAAAAATAAAATTTTCATATGCGGGGTTCAATAGGTCGCGCATAGAGGAGGATATAGTCTTTCATCCTTATTTTGTAAAGAGATACAAACAACGCTGGTATATGGTGGGATTACGTGACAGGAACAGTGATATCCGTACTTATGCACTTGACCGTGTGCGAGCTATGAAGCCGATAAACGAAACTTTCAAAATGCCTGAAAATATGGATCCGGCTACGTTCTTTGATAATATAGTGGGAATCACAGTTTCCAAGGCTCCGGTGCGCATTGTCAAGATAAGAACAACGCCACAGCAGGCGAAATATTTCCGTGCTTTGCCGATACATTCATCCCAACAGGAGGAGATACATGATAATTATTCAATTTTTACGTATCATCTGAAATTGAACTATGAGCTTGTGCATGAGTTGCTTGGATATGGCTCGCAGGTGACAGTGCTGGCTCCGAAGGAGCTTAAGGCTATGGTTTGTGATGAACTTGAAAAGATGATTTCACAGTATAGCGGTAAGGAGTAGTGCTTTATTGGCAACCATTATTACTGATGATGCGTTGGATTTTATCAAAATTGTATACATAGTTTCTAAGAAAAATTACAGCTATGGCTGATTCAAACTTTATAGATTACGTTAAGATTTTATGTCGTTCCGGTAAAGGTGGTGCCGGCAGCCGCCATTTTCATCGTGCCAAATATATACCGAAAGGTGGTCCGGATGGCGGTGACGGCGGTCGTGGAGGTCATATAATTTTAAAGGGAAACAGACACATGTGGACACTGCTTCCATTGCGTTATAGGAGACATGTTTTTGCGACCAATGGTCAAAGTGGAGGAGAGAACCGTTCTTCAGGTAAGGATGGTGAAGATCAGATTATAGAAGTGCCTATTGGTACAACAGTGTTCGATGCTGAGACCGGTGAGTTCTTGTGTGAGGTCACTGAGGACGAAGAGGAGATAAAACTTTTGCGGGGAGGCAAGGGCGGACTTGGGAATTGGCATTTCGCAACATCGACAAATCGTGCTCCACGTTATGCACAGCCCGGTCAGCCAGCATTGGAGAAGGCGGTGGTACTCGAATTGAAATTGCTCGGAGATGTGGGACTGGTAGGATTTCCCAATGCCGGAAAGTCTACACTCTTGTCAGCGATTTCTGCTGCCAAACCTAAGATTGCTGACTATCCGTTCACAACCATGGAGCCGAGTCTTGGCATCGTTGACTATCGTGGTGACAGATCGTTTGTAATGGCTGATATTCCGGGAATTATAGAGGGCGCAAGCGAAGGCAAGGGTCTTGGACTCCGTTTCCTGCGTCATATCGAGCGCAATGCAGTGCTTCTGTTTATGGTTCCGGCAGATTCTGATAATATAAAGCATGATTATGAGGTGCTTCTCAAAGAATTAAGGGAATTCAATCCTGAACTTGCGGACAAGAGCCGGGTGCTCGCTGTTTCCAAATCCGATATGCTGGATGATGAGTTGCGTGATGAAATTGCAAAGGAATTACCGGAGGATTTGCCGACAGTGTTTATATCTGCAGTCACAGGTCAGGGACTTGTTGAATTGAAAGATCTTTTGTGGAGAGAGATTAATTCGGACGACAACAAAAATAACTTCAGTATTACACATCGTCCTCTTGACCGCAGGCACAGAGTGGAGGAGGAAGATGAATTTATCTTCGATCAGCCGGAGATGGAGGAAGATGATTCAGAATATTGGGATGATGAGGATTGGAATGATGAATTCTGGGATGAGGAATCATCGGTAAATCCCGACTGATACTATTTTTTATGGCACCACAGAAATTAGATCTGACAGATATTATCCGGTCGCGGGCTAAGGGATGGAAAGGCAGAATAATTCCCGATTTCCTTCTTCATGCCCTTGAGAAGCTGATTCGTCAGAGTGACCTGAATGATATTCTCGCTTCTTTGTATCCCAAGGAAGGTTCTGAGTTTGCCAAAGGTGTTTATGATTATCTTGATCTTGTCATTGAGACACAGGGTCTCGACCGGATTCCTGACAAGACCCGATATGTCTTCGCATCCAATCATCCTTTGGGAGGACTTGACGGTATAGGACTGATAATGATACTTGGTGAAAAGTATGGAGACGATAATGTGAGGTTTATAGTCAATGACCTGCTCCTTAACATTTATCCGCTGAAGAGAGTGTTTCTCCCCGTAAATAAATTCGGTTCTCAGGCAAGAGAGTCGGCACTGGTGATGAATGAGGCTTATCAGTCGGATAAACAGATTGTGATGTTTCCCGCCGGTCTTGTTTCCCGTTTGCATTCCGATGGTACAATCAAGGATCTAAAGTGGCAAAAGTCGTTTGTTGTGAAAGCCATTGAAAGTAAAAGGCAGATTGTGCCGGTATATTTCGAGGCTTTAAATCGTCACCGGTTCTATCGGCTTGCCTATTGGCGCAAGAAACTGCATATTGGAATCAATATCGAACAGGCTTTTTTACCTGCCGAATTGGTAGCTTCGCGGGGTAAATGTTTCAAGGCCTGTTTCGGCTCTCCGATTGATCCGATGAAAATGCGGGACTCGGGAATGTCTGTAACACAGATTGCAGAACATGTAAACCGACTATGCTATTCAATGAAGGAGAAGTGAACTGACCAAAATTATATTATAAGAAACTGTTTAAATTTATTACGAAAAAAATATTATAGAAATTCTTTCAGGTCTTTTGAGAGTCTTTTTGGCTGTTTGCGCCAAGTCTCATCGGTCAAAACCGGGAGGTTTCTCCCTCTTCGACTCGCACAAACATCTCAAAAATACTTCTCAAAATCATCTGAAAATAAATTTAAACAGTTTCTTAGAGAGACTCATAATCTGACTATAAACAAAACTCTATATCACAAAGTTATGCGAAAAGATAAATTGATAGGATTTGGAATCGCAGTCTGCGCATTCTGTTTTTCATATAATACAACAATGGGAGAAATCGTGACCGGTAAGGAATCTATTGACCCTGTCGGGAACACAACTGCTTCAGCTTCTGCATGGGATAATGTAGGAAAAGGACTGAAGGGTATGTGGGGAAATGTCGATATGAGACATTCGCGTGATGTGGTTCCGGAGATGTTCGATAGAGGATCAAATAATCTCACTGCATGGCGTGGAGAGAGAGTGGCAGCCAAATTGCTGTTGTGGGCGACAACTGATGTTGATGGAGTCAAATGTAACATTGGCGATTTTGTATCCGATAAAGGGAAGTTGCCGTCGGAAATCGCCGATGCGGGATTTGTAAGATATACCATCTCTAATATTCCCTATGAAGTTGGCGGCAAGGAGATAATTGTGCCAGACATGATCGATTCTCAAACGGTGTCGGATATTCCTGCAAAAACGGTCCTCCCTGTGTGGGTAAGTATCAATGTACCGAGTGATGCCGCTCCGGGCAAATACACATCTACCGTAGTGGTAGCATCAGAGAATGGAGACAAAATCAGTTTCCCGCTTAATCTTACCGTTCAAAATCAGACTCTGCCGGCTGGTCGTGATTGGAACTATCATCTCGACTTGTGGCAACATCCCTCTGCTGTAGCGCGAGTAGAGGGACTTAAGATGTGGAGCGATGAGCATTTTGCGGCTTTGCGACCTGTAATGGAACGTCTCAGGGATGCCGGTCAGAAAGTGATTACAGCTACGCTGAATAAGGATCCTTGGAATCATCAGTGTTTTGATGGATATGAGAATATGATAGAATGGACATTAAATGCCGACGGGACATGGAAATATGATTATAAAGTGTTCGACCGGTGGGTAGAGCTGATGATGGAGATTGGTATTAAGGATATGATAAATTGCTATTCTATGGTTCCATGGAATTGTGAACTGGAATATTTTGATGCTGCAAAGGGGAAGAAGGTTACTGTAGTTGCTCAACCCGGTACCGAGATGTTCGAAACAATGTGGAGTCCTTTTCTGGTCGATTTTAAGAAGCATCTTTCAGATAAAGGGTGGCTCGGCATAACGAATATGGCGATGGATGAACGTGCTCCGGAACAGATGGATGCGGCTGTCGGTCTCCTTGCAAGATATGCGCCGGAAATGGGATTTGCAATTGCAGATATGCACAAGTCATATAAGAAATACGCACAGATGCGCGATGTATGTGTCGCACAGGGACAGGCGGCAGATCACGCGGATATTCTGGAGCGCAGGGCAAAGGGACTGAACACAACTTTTTATGTATGCTGCAATCCTCAGTATCCTAATACGTTTACAAATTCACAGCCTTATGAGGCTGAACTACTCGGTTGGTATGGTCTCGCCCTTGATTATGACGGTATGTTGCGCTGGGCGTATAACTCATGGCCTGCAGATCCGGTTAATGACTCGCGTTATGGCAATTGGAATGGAGGCGATACATATCTGATTTATCCGGGTAACCGCACTACAGTCCGTTTTGAACGCTTGATCGACGGCATCCAATCAGCGGAGAAGGTTAGACAGTTGCGTAAACAAGGTGTGGATACGAGCGAGATTGAGAAGTATCTCGGATATATTCGTGCCTTGGATATAAATGATTCCGCACTGCCTTGGCGCCAGATTATGTCGGGAGCTAAGGAGGCACTGAACAGAGCGTCGGAGAAGTGAGATATCGGTCTATGACTGAAGAAGCGCTTTGAGTTCGTTGTATGAACTTAGAAAGAACTCTCTATCCTGAAGATGTTTGTGAGGCAGTGTCAGCTCTGGGGTGTCCATCACGATATCGTCGGCAGCCATTATGTCTATGTCAATTATCCTGTCGGCATATGTGCCATCCTTTTTTCTATGGGAAAGCGGAGAGATCTGTCGCTCTATTCCTTTAAGAATGTGAAGCACTTCTAATGGCGCTTTATCGGAGATAAAGCGCATACCCATATTTACAAATTTGTGTTTTGATTCATATCCCCATGGCTTGGATTCAATGGCTTTGGACAGTTCAAACCATCCGAATTCTTTTTCTATAAGGCTGACGGCGCGACTTATGTTCAACATCTTGTTTCCAAGATTACTGCCGATATTTATATAATAATTTGTTTCCATATTGTATGGTTTCCGGTAAATGTTCTGTTTGATTGAATGATAAAACAGATTTTAAAATACAGATACGCAATATCACATGATATTGCGTATCTGTATTTTAAAAGTGTTATATGTATCAGAGAGTTTTCTTAACCTCTACCTCTTCGTAAGCTTCTATAAGGTCCCCTTCGCGAACATCGTTATATCCCTGAATAGAGAGACCGCAATCGTATCCTGATACTACATCCTTAACATCATCCTTGAAGCGCTTGAGTGAGCCCAGTTCGCCTGTATAGATGACAATGCCGTCTCTGATCAGGCGCACTTTACTTGCACGTTTGATCTTGCCGTCGCGTACAATTGCGCCGGCAATTGTGCCGACTTTCGATATATGGTAGGTCTGCAGCACTTCTGCCGTACCGGTGATCTCCTCTTTGATTTCCGGCGAGAGCATACCTTCCATAGCATCCTTGACTTCCTCGATAGCCTTGTAGATGACCGAATAGAGACGTATCTCCACGCCCTCTTTCTCAGCTTCTTTCTTTGCCGAAGCGGAAGGTCGAACCTGGAAACCTATGATGATTGCATCTGAAGCAGCCGCCAACGTCACATCCGATTCGGATATCGCACCCACGCCTTTGTGAAGTACGTTGACTTGGACTTCCGGAGTAGAAAGTTTGAGAAGAGAATCAGAAAGAGCCTCAATTGAACCGTCGACATCACCTTTGACAACAAGGTTGAGCTCATGGAAATCGTTGAGCGCACGACGACGTCCGAGTTCTTCAAGTCCGAGACGTTTCTTGGTACGAAGACCGAGTTCACGTTGGAGCTGTTCACGTTTTCCTGCAATTTCACGTGCTTCCTGTTCGGTTTCAAGTACGTTGAATGTATCGCCGGCAGTAGGAGCGCCGTTAAGTCCGAGGATCAGAACCGGAGTTGCCGGTCCTGCCTCTTTAACGCGCTGATTACGCTCGTTGAACATCGCTTTTACCTTTCCGAAGTGTGTTCCTGCAAGAATTACGTCTCCGACATGCAATGTGCCGTTTTGCACAAGTACGGTTGCAATGTAACCTCTTCCTTTGTCAAGGGAAGATTCGATTACAGAACCGATTGCATTACGGTCTGGATTAGCTTTGAGGTCAAGCATCTCAGCCTCGAGAAGTACTTTCTCCATCAGCTCGTCGACACCGATGCCTTTCTTGGCTGATATATCCTGACTCTGATATTTACCGCCCCACTCTTCTACAAGGTAATTCATCTGGGCAAGTTCTTCTTTAATCTTGTCAGGGTTTGCCGCAGGTTTGTCGATCTTATTGATAGCGAATACCATCGGTACACCTGCTGCGGATGCATGGTTAATAGCCTCAATTGTCTGAGGCATCACATCATCGTCAGCTGCTACGATAATAATAGCAAGGTCTGTGACTTTGGCTCCGCGGGCACGCATAGCGGTAAATGCTTCGTGACCGGGGGTGTCAAGGAAGGTGATGCGACGTCCGTCTTCAAGTTTTACATTATATGCACCTATATGTTGGGTGATACCGCCGGCTTCGCCTGCAATAACGTTGGCATTGCGGATATAGTCGAGAAGAGAAGTCTTACCGTGGTCTACGTGACCCATAACCGTCACAATTGGCGGACGGCTCTGGAGCTCTTCTTCGCTGTCTTCGGCTATCTCGATGGCTTCTGTCACATCGGCACTTACAAACTCTGTAGTAAATCCGAATTCCTCTGCTACAATATTAATTGTCTCTGCATCAAGGCGCTGGTTGATAGATACCATTACACCGAGGTTCATGCATGTCGCGATCACATTGTTGATCGGCACATCCATAAGACTTGCCAAATCGTTGGCAGTCACAAACTCGGTAATCTTGATTACCTTGCTTTCGGCTTCCTCGCGCTGGAGATTTTCTATCTCACGGTTATGCATCTCTTCGCGTTTCTCCTTACGCCATTTTGCACTCTTTTTAGGAGCTTTGTTGGTAAGTCGCGCAAGTGTCTCTTTTACTTGTTTTTGTACGTCTTCGGTACTTACTTCTTGCTTTACAGGATGTTTGTCTCTTTTACGCTTGTTTTCGCCTCTCTGGCTGCCTCCGCCTTGACCTCCACGAGACTGATTGCCGTTGTCCTGACGCTCTTTTTTACGGTTTTCATTGCCGAATCCCGGTTGTTGGGCCGCCTTTTCTATATCAACCTTCTCCTTTCCTATGCGCTTGCGTTTCTTGCGCTCTCCTGCTTCAGCGCGACGTTCGCTACGGGATTTTTTCTTGGGTCTGGTTGACTGGTTTAAGGCTGAAAGGTCTATTTTACCTACTACTTTCAGCTCAGGACCTGCCGGTGCTGATGAATAGCGGAATACGTTGTTTGCAGGTGTGTCATCCTGTTTCCCTTCATCCGGTCTGGTGTCAGACACAGGTTCTTGTTCTATTGGTTCAGTTTCTTTCTCCACTTTTGAAACATCCTGTTTTGGCTGAGGTTTCTCTTCTGTGTTTTGAGGCTTCTGTGAAGCAGGCTTTGACCTTTCAGGTTTCGGTGTCACAACTTCCGCTTTTTCAGGTGTCTCAATCTGAACCTGAGATTTTTTCTCTTCTTGAGGTTTTTCTTTGGTGCTAACGGTTTCAGCCTTAGGCTCAGTTTCGTTAACAGTTTCTTTAGCAGAAATCTCTTTTACCGCTTCAACAACTTTTTGTTTTTCCGCTTTTTGCTCGGTTTTAGGCTCCGGTTTTGCCACCGTTTTCTCCGTTTGAACGGGTTCTGTATTCGTTTTTACCTTTTCCTGCTTGCGCTCAGGCTCAACAGCAGCATTAGTTTTAGGATTATCGAGATTAATCTTGCCTAAGATTTTTGGTCCTGCATTGGATGGTACGGCAGTTTTGATCTCTTCAACGGGAATGCGTTCCTGTTTAGCCGCTTTCTCTTTTCGCTCGTTTTTACGTGATGTTACGATTTCATCGGACATCGCTTTGACATTCTTGTCTTTGCTGAATTCATGTGTCAACAAATCAACCGCTTTTTCATCAAGACGCGTGTTTGGGCCGGGATTTTCTTCAATCTCGACATTGTGCTTACGCAGAAATTCAACGGCGGTGTTGATCCCTACGTTCAAGTCTTTTGCTACTTTGCTGATTTTTATGCGCATATATTGGTTGTTTCTTTCTTAATTAAGTTTCCCCGTTGCAGGAGAATTGTTATTCCTATCCCTTTTTTCGAAGTTCTTAGCAACTTTTTAAATTAGTCTTCGAATTCAGCCTGAAGCACATCTATTACATGTTGAAGTGTGCTTTCTTCAAGATCAGCCTGATCCAGAATGTTACGCGGTGCGTTAAGTACAGCCTTGGCAGTGCCCAATCCAAGATTTTTCAGAGCCTCAATTACCCACTGGTCGATTTCATCGCTGAATTCGTCAAGGTAGATATCCTCTTCACCCTCCTCGATATCTCGGTAAACGTCAATCTGGTAGCCTGTGAGCATAGTCGCAAGACGAATATTCATACCTCCCTTGCCGATTGCGAGGCTGACTTCATCCGGATGGAGGAATACTTCCGCTTTCTTGGTGTCTTGGTTGAGACGAATTGATGATATCTTGGCGGGACTGAGCGCACGCTGTATATATAGTTGTGGATTGGCAGTCCAAGAGATGACATCAATGTTCTCGTTGCGCAATTCACGTACAATACCATGTATTCTGCTGCCTTTGATACCGACGCAAGCTCCTACAGGGTCAATACGGTCATCGTAACTCTCGACTGCTATTTTTGCTCTTTCACCAGGTATGCGTGCTACATCCTTGATTGTGATGAGTCCTTCGTTGATTTCCGGTACTTCCTGCTCGAAAAGTCTACGTAGGAAACGGGGATCAGTGCGGCTTACAATTACTTTCGGGTTGTTGTTCGGATTGTCTACTCGTTTTACAATCACACGCACCATATCCCCCTTGTGAAAGAAGTCTCCGGGAATCTGTTCCTCTTTCGGCATTATAAGCTCATTCTGCTCTTCATCAAGAAGGAGCATCTCTTTTTTCCAAATCTGATGTACCTCTCCGGTCAACACCTCGCCTTCAAGTTCTTTGAATTTATTATAGATCGCGTCTTTCTGCAGATCAAGTATTTTGGACTGTAGTGTCTGACGCAGGTTCAAAATTGCACGGCGTCCGAATTTTTCGAAATATATCTGCTTCGTAACCTCTTCCCCGATTTCACATTCGGGGTCGATCTCTTTTGCTTCGGAGATACCGATCTGGAGATCTTTGTTTTCAACCTCTCCATCTGGAACTACCTCAAGATTCTGGTAGATCTCGCAGTCTCCTTTGTCGGGGTTCATGATTACGTCGAAATTTTCGTCAGTTCCGAACATTTTTGCCAACACGTTGCGGAATGACTCCTCCAAAACCGAAATCATTGTGGTTTTGTCGATGTTTTTAAGCTCTTTAAACTCCGCAAACCTGTCAACCATGTTTACTGTCTCTGCTTTCTTTGCCATAAGACTATCTAATTTTCTCTTTGTTTTTATGTTTATTCGTCAATTATTTACTGCCGTTGGATGTGTAATCTCTCAGAATGTGTAGAGTGTACACATACATGTCGTATGATCAGAATTTCAGCAGATATTTTACTGAATTTACCTCATCATATGTGAACTCCATATCAACCGGGGTTTCTATCGGTTTCTTTTTACCCTCTTCCTTGACTTTTACTGTTGTAAGGATTTTGAATCCGTTGTCGGCGGCATCAAGCAATTCACCGGTATATTTCTTCCCGTTCTTCGCCATTACCTCAACCTCGTTGCCGATGTTCTTGAGATATTGTTTTCTTACCCTGAAAGGGGATGTAAGCCCTGCGCTTCCCACTTCAAGTTCGTAATCTTCATTGTCACGGGGAAATGCGTCTTCGATCTTTTTTGAAAGGGCGATGCAGAAATCTATGTCGGCGCTTTCCATAGAGTCTATCTCTATTTTGATCTCATTGTCTTTACTGACCTTTATATCCACAAGGAAGTAACCTGTATCAGTAAGATTCTCTTCAATGAAATCTGTCAATGCCTTCTTGTTTATCATAATTTTATGTTGGTTTCAAAAACAAGGAGGAGACTTTCGTCCCCTCCGGAATTCCTTTGCAAAAGTAGTAAAATATTTTGGATATTCCAATTCTTGCTGTTGTGTCATGCTATGATAAAGACTTGAATATTTATATTTAACAATATTTAACCATTGTTGGTGTGTTTTAAGAATTTTTGAATGCTGTTAAAATAATTTCACAGGATTGTTGAAATGTTTTTCAGACCTCTCCTCTTATCCATGCATCAATCAGCACCCTTGATAAAGAGGGCATAGTGGGTAATACGGGCAGTGAAGTGCGTGTAAACCAGTGGGCTGAAGATAGTTCGTTGTCAGCAAGGCAAATATTTCCCGAATCATATTCTGCTGTAAATGCGATCATAAGTTGTGAGGGGAAGGGCCATGACTGGGAGTTGAAATAGCGAATGTTGCGTATTGAAATGGATGTTTCCTCCAAGACTTCTCGTGCAACGCATTCCTCAAGGGTTTCACCTGTCTCGACAAACCCTGCGACTAAAGCATGCATGTCCGGGTTTCTAAAGTTGCGTGCATGAACGAGAAGTGCTTCTTCACCACGTTTTATCAGCACAAGAATGGCTGGAGAAAGGTGTGGAAAGATTTCTGTCCCGCAAGCATTGCATTTTAGGGATATATCTGAGTTCTTTTCTAATTCTTGTCCACATTTTGAACAGAAGCGGTTGTTGTCGAAGAAATATTTTAGTTCAGCCTTCTTAGCCTCGTTACGCCATTCTGCTTCAGAAAGATAATTCCAGGCTTCCCTGAGTCCGTTTTTTTTGATTATCATTTCTGACCTTGACGGGGTGTCGGTGTTGTCGTTGTTCATAATCAGCCTAATTCCGCATCAATTGATTTAAGAAAGTCTGCCATATCCGGATTGACAGTCAGTATTTTTTTCAGAAACTCTTGCGGTGGAAGACGTTTTGGACGGTTTTTATTCTCTTCAACAATTATTTCAAAAGAGAGGCTGTTGTTTTTCAAAGATTTGCGAAGGAATGGAAGCAGATTGCAGTCAGGTGATTCCAAGGCGCCTTTCAACTGAGGAAGTTCTACTGAAATAGTATATGAAGATTCACCGGTGCGCTTCTTTTTTGCAGCTCGCATTGCGCTGAGAAGTATGTGCTTGTCCGGATTGTTGTACATATATATATTCCATGCTTCTTCAAACTGTTCATCTGTGAACTCTGCGTCCGGTTCATTGCTGTTGTCTGTGTTGTTTTCAAGACCCATGTCAGAGAGACGTATGCTGCTTATGCGATTAACGTGACCGCGTGGCTTTTGGAGTTTTGTGGGTTGTTCAGGAGCCGGATGTGGCACAGACGTGGATTGAGACACCTTTTTCAGCTTTGGTTCCTCTTTTTTCTCTTCACTGTCAGTTTCAGCATGTACGACGGGTCTCTCATTGGGCGCGGAAGAATCTGTCTTGCCGGAATATCCGGTTGTTACATTTATGGCGCGGAGGGAGGGGAGATCCTCCGCCAAATCAAAAGGGGGAGTGGCGGGTTTGAGTAACTGGCATAGACGTATGAGAGTAACTTCGACAAGCAGCTGTTTATTGCCGGTTGTGCGATAGTTGTAATCTGCGTTGTTCAGTATCTTCATTGCCGCGTAATACCATTGTAACGGAAGTTTGCCTACCTGTTCCTTGAAACGGGCGGAAGTCTCCGAATCAACCTCGAGCAGCGGAATAGTGCGAGGGTCGGCGGCCGCCATCAGGTCTCGTACATGGGTTGCAAGACCGTTTATAAAGAATAGGGAGTCAAAGCCTTTGTCTCGTATATTTTTATAAATAAGCAGTGCCTCCGGAATATCTCCGTTTGCAAAACTTTCTGTCAATTGAAAGTAGAAGTCACTGTCAAGTACATTAAGATTGTCAAGAGCGCCCTCATATGTTATGTGTCCTCCACATGATGCAGACACTTGATCGAATATCGAGAGAGCGTCGCGCATGGCTCCATCTGCTTTTCTGGCTATGACTGCCAATCCACGTGGATCTGCCTCCACGCCTCTGTCAGACGCCACGTATTTAAGGTGCTCCACCATATCATCTACTGTAATGCGCTTGAAATCATAAATCTGGCATCGGCTCAGAATGGTAGGTATGACCTTGTGTTTTTCGGTAGTGGCGAGGATGAATATCGCATATTTCGGCGGTTCTTCAAGTGTTTTTAGAAAAGCGTTGAAAGCGGCAGAGGACAACATGTGTACCTCATCGATAATAAACACTTTATATTTACCCTGTTGTGGAGGTATGTTGACTTGGTCAATGACTTCGCGTATATCCTCTACGCGATTATTTGACGCGGCATCAAGTTCTATAAGGTTAAAGGAATTGCCTTTTGAAATCGCCAGGCATGAATCGCATTCACCGCATGCCTCCCCATCGGGAGTCGGGTTTGTACAGTTGATAGTACGTGCGAAAATTCTGGCACAGGAGGTCTTTCCGACGCCCCTCGGACCGCAGAAAAGATAAGCCTGGGCAAGTCTGCCCGAAGATATGGAGTTCTTTAATGTCGTGGTAAGGTTTTTCTGTCCGACCACTGATGCAAAAGTGGCTGGACGGTATTTCCTTGCGCTGACTATATACGGTGCGTTTTCGTTCATATGACATACAAATAAAATTGTGACCCGGATATTCTGTCCTATATCACTTTAAGAGAGTGTTTGGATTTAAATGATTTTAGCACAGACAGAGACTTCGGAGGGATTTTTCAAAGATTCATAAGGGAGCATAGCGGGCTATGTGACCGGTTGAATCTTTGGGAAAGCGCCCGAAGGATCATTTGTGATGAAATCAAAAATATTCAATCTCGTTATTAATGTTTAATTTGGTTTAAATTCAAACACTCTCTAAATAATGCGCTCTGATAGAAGGAACGAGTTATCTGTTCAACTAATGCAAATCTACAAAAATTTATCAGAAGATGCAAAAATAGACAGCAATGCAACAATTTTGTTACAACTACGTTACAAAGAAAAAGAATGATAAGAATGGCGAAAAGCGCTTTATATACACGTACGGGCGATGCCGGTTCCACATCATTGGTGGGAGGAAGCAGAGTTAAAAAAAATTGTGTGAGAATAGAGGCATATGGCACGGTTGACGAGCTTTCAAGTTGTCTTGGTCTTGTGGGGAGCGGGAAAGATTGTCCGGAGGATGTTAGAAAACAGCTTGAGGACATTCAGAATGAACTTTTTAACGTAGGGTCATATCTTGCTTCGGATTCTGAGGAAGGCAAGGAACCGTTATGCAGCTCGTTATCACAGGCAAAGCTTATGCGGCTTGAGAGCTGGATTGACGAATGGGATGAAAAGACTCCTAAAATATATGCTTTTGTATTGCCGGGAGGATGTGATCTGTCATCAAGGGCGCATTTGGCACGAACCGTGTGTAGAAGGGCTGAGCGCAGGATACTGGATCTTGCTGAAGAAGCTTATGTAGATCCCCAGGTAATAAGATTTGTCAATCGTCTTTCCGATTATCTTTTTATACTTGCCAGATTCTTCAATCATCATCAGGGTATAGAAGAAATAACGTGGAAAGTCGGAAAATAAAGAAGGAAGAATAAAATGTAAATTAAAAAAACTAAAAAGATAAAGATATGTATTGGACACTTGAACTTGCATCAAAACTTGAAGATGCGCCATGGCCGGCAACAAAAGAGGAGCTTATTGACTTTGCTATGCGTAGCGGTGCTCCGTTGGAAGTAATAGAAAATCTTCAGGAGATTGAAGACGAAGGCGAGATTTACGAAAGCATCGAGGATATCTGGCCTGATTATCCCTCCAAAGACGACTTCTTCTTCAACGAAGACGAGTATTAAACGCCGAAATTATCATATTTAACTTATATTCAAGCGATTGACAAACGATTATTTGTTTGTTCATCGCTTTTTTGTTGTATTTTAGTCAAATTTGCAGGCGTTGATTATCAGGAGATTGCGGATTGATAAATTTTTTTAATCAGGATTTGTTTGTCTAAAATACATACGCTCCTCCGAGATGTGTGAGTATCGGCAAACTTACGCGTCTTTCTAAGACGGTTTGACTATAATCTTTTTTGTCTGGCACAGCTCCACTGACATCACCGAGAAGGTCTATGCCAGGCTGCTCCCCCAGACTCTTACGGCAGAAGTAGAGAAACTGAACTATTCTTTCCTCCCGGAAAAACTCTAATATCTAATATCCCTCTTTGTGAACTGAATTTAACCAATATCCATATAAAAGATGAACGAGATTGAACTTGTCAGGTCAAAAATCTTTGAGTTTCGCGGGCAGCGAGTGATGCTTGACAGTGACCTGGCCCAACTCTATGGAGTTACCACCGGTAACTTCAACAAGGCAGTCAAACGTAATATCGAACGTTTTCCGGATGACTTCATGTTCCAACTGAATGATGAGGAATATTCAGACTTGAAATTCCAAATTGGAATAGCAAATTCCTACGGCGGTCGTCGAACAAATCCATACGTATTTACAGAACAGGGAGTTGCAATGTTGTCAAGTGTTTTAAGAAGCGAAGCGGCAATACGTGTCAACATCAGCATAATGAGGGCGTTTGTCATGGTGCGACAAGCCCTTATTCAACCGTCAAACGAATTCAAACAGTTGCGTGATAGTGTAAATCAACTGAAAGAATATGTAGAGGAAATTCTTGCTGACCAAAACGACATCAATGAAGAAACACAAGCCCAGCTCGATGCCATTTCAGAATCTCTTGCGGAGCTTCAGGCTAAGAAGTCTGCACCGCGAAAGAGAATAGGCTTCCTGCCGCTTCAGGATACCACAGAATTAAAATAGAGTACATTCATTTATAATCATTTGGTAAATAACGAACAAACAAATGATTGAAGTTAACGAAAGGAGGTGTTGAGCCTCCTTTTTTCATAGCCAAACCATATTGCCTGTAATTTCGTTGCAGGAATCATAACAATCCGCGAACCAGTTCCGAAAATAGGTGCCGATTAAGTGATTTTCAAAAAGAGGATTAAATAATCAGTTGGGAATCAGTTATTAATTTCAATTGTGAGACCGTTGTGCTTACTTTGCGACCAATTTGAAATTTGTGGCAGCGGAGTAATCCGCAGCGACAATATATCAATCAGGTATAAATGATAAAATCGAAAAATGAAATCACAACAACGGAAGAAATGCTCAAGCGCA
>CAJTWL010000041.1 GCA_910579845.1 uncultured Muribaculaceae bacterium
GCCTTGATTTTTTATTCTGCCGGTGTAAAAATCTAACGATTTTTATGTACATTTGCTTTACAAATCAAACAATTTTTATATGAATAAATTTTTACCTGTCGCAATTGCATTATGTGTGGCAACAACAGTTGCCGCTAAAAATGAAGTTTACACAACACCTGACACCGGCACAATATATACCTTTGCCGATCTTGCAAAAATCGAAGGAACTGGTGTGACACAAATCGATGCCAACACATTCTCTATTGTGAATGACATTGATGTCAAAGCAAAAGACGGAATCGAACTTACCAACGGCATGACCCTTAAAATGGGTAAGGATGTCCTTATCCGTCTCTATGGCTCAAAAAGCAGACTCACACCCGACACAGCTACAATTGTACCTATTGACGGCCAACAACCAAAAGGTTTTCATCTTACAGATATAGATAATAATATGGCGATCAAGCATGTGCGTTTTGAGGGTGCAGGAATTAAGATCGGAGGTTCATATGGAGTTACTGTAGAAAACTGCACATTCTTCGAACACAACGACAAAATCGGACATGCGGCTATCGACTTTGTAGGAAGCAGCATAAACAATATTGTCCGCAACTGTCACTTTATACGCACTACATGCGCCGCAATCGCATCCGGATCCAATATAGCGGCAGGCGTTATCATTGAGGATAACCTAATGGAAGATTGTTCCACAGGCAATCGCAATTATCCTGTAATCAACGAGACTCCGGCAGGAGCCAACGGTCCTGTCATAATACGCCGGAATAAAATATACGGTGGCAAACGTACACGTCCGGGAGCTGTGTCAATGTCAAACATGATGTCTATGATAGGAGACCATAAAATCTTCATTGAAGACAACTATATGGACAACAGCCGTTACGGTATCAATGTACTTGGCAATTATATGGATATCCGTATCACCGGCAATACAGTGCTCGATTGTCATTATGAAACAAACGCCATGAATGGAGGTTCCGGTCTGACAGTCAATTCAACATCGGAAGAACATGCGACACGCGTTTACATAGAGGGAAACAGATTCGAAGGATGTCTGTGGGGTGTTACAATAATCGGTAAAACTCTTGCAAATATAGGACATATAACAGATGTTAAAGAAACAGACGCCGATTACAATCCGGGACGCAATGTGTTTAAAAACAACGGTAACTGCGGTACAACACCTGAAGGAGCCGAAACAGCTTTCGATCCTTCTAATCCTTACGACCTGTACAATAATACAGCGCTGACACTTTATGCACAGGGTAATACGTGGGGTTGCGAAAAGCAGACTGCCGAAGAGATAGAAAAAAGAATTTTCCATTCTGCAGATGACTCAAAACTTGGTCAGGTAATATTTATGCCGGCAGGCAGCGGCGCATCAGGCATAGCGAACATAGATGCAGACAACAATGCTGTTCCGGTGTTGTATGTACAACCGAACGGAATATCCTCCACTACCCCGGTCAAAGGTCTCAATATAGTAAGGATGTCTGACGGAACAACACGTAAAGTTATAATAAACCAATAAACATATATTTAACTGACTTGCAAGATTCAGTTTATTTTGATATATCTCCTGCGCCGGTTTGAGACAAACCTCCCTCCCAAAAGTCGAGTAACGGCAACGCCGGATACATGATTAAAAATGTCGTACGTTTGTACGACATTTTTAATTTAAATGCGCATTATGCACTGGGCATTGCGCATTTAATCATGCATTATGCATTTTACATTCTACATTTATTCTATATGTCTATCTGACTTGTAAGAGTCAGTTTGTTTGTCGGTCCGATAGTGGAAAGATTGCCAAGCAACGGCAGAAGATTTTCGTAAGCATGTGTAAGCACTACGAAATTCAGATCTGTACGTGCATTATCATAGTCATATTCCAGATAATAAGTGGACAGATGCACATTGTATTTTGCAAACACCTCTCTATAGGGTTGCAGATCAGTGACAATTTCCGAAACCGTTATATTTATCACTTTGGATTCCTGTCCTAATTTACGTCGTTTCTCATATTGCTCGAATGTGACCAATGTAAGCAGAATCAGCAATGTGGCACCTATAGAACACATATACATCCCTATTCCTACAGCCATACCTATGATAGCAGTCATCCAGATACCTGCCGCTGTGGTGAGTCCTCTGACAGCTCCCTTCATATGGATCATAGCTCCGCCACCTAAAAAAACGATACCTGTAATGACTTGAGCGGCAATACGACCCGGGTCACCGTTCTTTAAACCGAAATACACTTGTGGAACGTAGATAGACAACAGCATTGCCAGACATGCACCCATGGATATCAGAGCGAATGTACGTATTCCTGCGATCTGTCCTTTGCGTTTTCGCTCCGCTCCGACAATCATTCCGAGCACCATACTCAGCAAAAGCCGGAACATACTGTTATACATGTTCACCTCAAGCGAGGTGATACGTTCTGCAATAACCTGAAAAACGTCTTCTATCATTTTAAACAAGCGGTAAAAATTAAACTATTTTTACATATAACGTTCCAAGTATTATTCTTTATTATTAATTTTGCACTTTCTTTTTAACTTAAATAATATTCCAATATGGGAGGCATAATGGGAGTGGCAAACAGAAACGGATGCCGCACCGATCTATTTTACGGGGTCGACTATCATTCCCACCTGGGAACACGTCGCGCAGGTATGGCGACTTTCAATACAGAAGAGGAAGTTTTCTGCCGTTCCATCCATAGTCTCGAACAATCCTATTTCCGTACAAAATTCGAAAAGGAATTACCCAAATTCAAAGGTGATCTCGGAATAGGTGTGATATCGGATACTGATCCGCAACCTATTGTAATCAATTCTCATTTGGGAAAATTCTCTATAGTATCTGTCGCACATGTCACTAATTTGCCGGCACTTGAAAAAAAATTGCTGGACAAGGGGGTACACTTTGGCGAACTTTCGTCAGGAAAAACCAATCAGACAGAACTTATAGCATTGCTCATAAACAGTTGCGATACATTCATTGATGGCATCAATCATGTCTTTGATTTGATAGAAGGTTCCGCTTCAATTCTTATACTCACACCTGACAGAATAATAGCCGCCCGCGACCGTCTGGGACGGACACCTATAGTCGTAGGTCATAAGGATGGTGCATATGCCTTTGCAACTGAAAGCACAGTATTTCCAAATTTGGGTTATGAACATATCCGCGACCTTGGTCCGGGAGAGATAGCCTCTATAACTACAGATACATTTGAAGTGCTTCAGGCACCGGAAAATGATATGCAGATATGCTCTTTCCTTTGGGTCTACTATGGCTTCCCTACATCCACATATGAGGGACGAAATGTAGAAGAGGTAAGATTCCAGTCCGGTTATGAAATGGGCAAGACAGATACTACAAAAGTGGATTGTGCCTGCGGTATACCGGATTCAGGTGTCGGCATGGCACTGGGATATGCAGCCGGTCACAATGTACCTTATATGCGTTGTATTTCCAAGTACACTCCTACATGGCCGAGAAGTTTCACACCCGGCGAACAGTCGATGCGTAATCTTGTCGCAAAAATGAAACTTATACCTAACTCTGCCATGCTTAAAGGAAAAAAAGCCCTGTTCTGTGATGATTCCATTGTAAGAGGCACACAACTTAATGATAATGTTTCAGTACTTTATTCCAAGGGTGCAAAAGAAGTACACATGCGTATTGCCTGTCCTCCGTTGATATACGGATGCCGTTATATAGGTTTCACATCTTCAAAAAGCGATATGGAACTTCTTACAAGAAGAATAATCGAACAACTTGAAGGTGATGCCAATAAAAATCTTGAATTATATGCCAAAACAGATTCACCGCAATATAACGCTATGGTTGAGAAAATAAGAGAGAAATTTGGTCTTACGTCTCTTAAATTCAATACGATAGAGACATTGGTAAAAGCTATAGGTCTGCCTAAGTGCAAAATCTGTACCCATTGTTTTGACGGAAGCAGCAGATTTGGATGTAAATGTCACCAATAAAACTAATAATCATTAAAAAGAACAGCAAGTATCGTATTCAATCGATACTTGCTGTTCTTTTTAATATTTAATATTTATTTTTCTGCCAAAGGTGCCGGAACGTTATATACGCGTGCCGCTAACTCCTGATTGAATGTATAGAGTGCCAAACCATTGTCACCTATCAGTTTAAGACTATCTATGAGACCACGTGCTGTTTCTTCCTCCTCTACCTGCTCACTTACAAACCAGTCAAGTTTGTTGCATGTGGCATAATCATGTTCTGCCTCAGCGATAGCATAGATATTATTTATCAATGATGTCACTTTCTCTTCATGAGCAAGTGTATGTTCAAAAGCAACCAAAGGAGAATCCCATTTTACAGGTACTTCCTCTATAGGAGAAAGCACAACACGTCCGCCACGACTGTTCAGATAATTCATAAAGATTTCGGCATGCGCCTGTTCCTCTTTAAACTGAATCTTAAACCAGTTGGCAATACCGGCATGACCTTCATTCTCAAAGTGCATCGCCATAGAAAGATAAAGATAAGCCGACCAAAATTCGGCATTGATCTGCGCATTAATAGCGTCTTGTAGTTTTGGGCTAATCATATTGTAACAATTAATCTTTATTATACATGCAAATTTACTAAAATATACGGAGAAGTCGAGAGCAAAGCAAAACTTTATTTTGCTTTGCCGAACGCCAAGTATATTAGACGGAATCAAATATCATTAGAGTTTAATTGTATTTTAGAAACTGTTTAATTTTTTGTATAAGTAATATTTCATAATAATAAATATATAAATTATTAAATCCAATTGATGTTATGATCTACTTTATGGATTATTTTTACTGAGGACCCCGTTATACTGCGGTTGGGATAGCGACTTGTCCCCAAGTCGCCATTAGTATTCTCAAGTTACCGGAAGAATACCATTATTCTTTTATCGGATATCAGACAGCAATAATTTAAAATACATGTAAAACTTATATATGAAATCATTAAATTTATTTTTACAACTTATATCTATCGTTTTGTTTTATCGTTTATCTAATACAATTGATATAATTTTCTTTTTTTTTATTCTTTTTGTTTGGTAGTATTATAAAAATATTTTAAATTTGCCATCACTATAGGTAATAATTAAATACTTTGTTGCTTACATCTTATTTTAATAGTTATACTTATTGATAAATAAAAGAGATATTCTTTATTTATCAGAGAGTTTTTAAATTATTACATAATGATTAAAACTCTTTTCGGGTAGATCTTATATTTTAAAATTTTGAATCTGCTTTCAAAAAATGTTAAAAATTAAAGTTGCTAAGGGGTAAAACCCGCATGTTTGTAGTATAAATATGAATAAGATGATTTGATTCAACCTAATTTTAATTTAAAGAGAGGTCCTTCGTGAGAAAGACCTCTCTTATTTTATTGGAATCTGTTTAAAACTATTATATTATTCTTCAATATTGAATTCTTCGCCGAACATATCATCTCCCATATCCTCATCAGGAGTATATTCATCGTTTTCTTCAGTTTCATCTACACGCTTACTTTCAATATCAGGCAAAAAAGGATTTTTCTTTACCGCATTCTTTTTATTTTTTGCCTCATTCATAGCAGCCGTAATTTTTTGGCTCAGTTCATCCGCAAGATCAGGATTCTCTTCAATCACCCTCTTTACAGCATCACGACCTTGTCCGAGTTTAGAGTCAGCATATGAGAACCATGCTCCTGATTTCTTTATAACTCCGAATTCAACACCAAAATCCACTATTTCACCTGAACGTGAAATACCTTTTCCGAACATTATGTCAAATTCTGTACGTGTGAATGGAGGAGCCACTTTATTCTTTACAACCTTTACTTTTACGAGACGTCCAAGAACATCCTCGCCATTCTTTATCATTGAAGACGGACGTATATCAAGACGGACAGATGCATAAAACTTAAGAGCATTACCACCTGTAGTTGTTTCGGGATTACCGAACGAAACACCTATCTTCTCTCTTATCTGATTTATAAATATACAACATGTACGTGTTTTGGAAATAGCTCCGGTCAGTTTGCGCATAGCCTGTGACATCAGACGTGCATGAAGACCCATGTTCTTGTCACCCATCTCGCCCTCAATCTCAGCTTTTGGAGTAAGAGCCGCCACTGAATCTATAACCAAGACATCTATAGCTCCTGAATTTATCAATTGCTCTGCAATTTCAAGAGCCTGCTCACCATTATCAGGCTGAGCTATCCATAAATTATTTACATCCACACCAAGTTTTTCGGCATAAAAACGGTCAAATGCATGCTCCGCATCTATAATAGCGCATATACCCCCTGTTTTCTGTGCCTCTGCTATTACATGAATGGCAAGTGTTGTTTTACCTGACGCCTCGGGACCATATATTTCAGTTATACGTCCACGGGGAAGTCCTCCTACTCCCAATGCAAAATCAAGACCCAATGATCCTGTAGATATAGTCTCTACATCCTGCACAGATTCATCTCCAAGACGCATCACTGTTCCGCTTCCGAAATCTTTCTCGAGATGCTGCATAGTCATGGAAAGAGCCTTCAGTTTCTCTTCCTTATCATTTATCTTGCCTGTAGAGGCAACTCCTGTTTTCTTCTTTGCCATAGTTTTTATTTTTGTTTTAAGTAAATGATTTAATTAAACCTATAAAAGAATCACTTACTATCGTTTTAATTTGATTACTTTACTAATTATTTATTATGATGCAAATTTAACATATCAAATATCTTTTTCCTAATAATCAGCTACTTTTTTAATTTAATAAATCTTAATTGAGTGCCAAATATTTGCAGTATATATTAAGAGCTTGTTTAAAAATAAATGTGAAATTTGGGGCGGCTGTCTTTTGATTAAAATTCATTCAAGGCAAAGGAGCATAGCGGGCTATGTGACTGCGCCGCGAATGGATTTTAACAAAAGACAGACGTACAGAAAGTAATTTTTCACACAATACATACAACATGTTAAATATTTTAACCCGATATTTCGTTTTAAGTTACCTGTGATCCCGCAATCTTGGAGCATATTTTTTTCTTGAGGTGATGGAGCATAGCGGGCTATGTGACTGAACCGAAAGGAGAAAGATGCCCAAGATTGCGACCCCAAATTCACATTTATTTTTAAAAAAGCTCTTAATCCAATCATTTCATTATAAATGATATTTCTTTAATTGCTTGAATAAATGCCATAAAGCTATAGAAGCACTTGAAGATACATTAAGAGAATGTTTTACTCCATATTGAGGAATTTCCAAAACATAATCGCTTATATCCACAATATTCTGTTCCACTCCTTTCACTTCATTTCCCAGCACCAAAACATATCCGGTATCTTCGCATACTTCAAAATCGTCAAGACTTATACTATTATGAGTCTGTTCTAGAGTACATATTTTCCAGCCCGAATCTTTAAGTTTCTTTACCTCTTCCAAAGCATTCTCCGAATATCTCCATACCACGCTTTCTTCCGCACCCAAAGCAGTCTTTGTTATTTCTGGATGAGGTGGACAACCGGATATACCGCAAAGTATAAATTCATCTATAAGAAAAGCATCTGAAGTCCTGAAAACTGCTCCTATATTATACATTGAGCGCACATTATCGGCAAGAACCTTTACAGGCAGTTTTTTTCTTCCTTTATATTCCCTTACCGAACAATTGGTAAGTTCAATAATATTCTTTTTCTTATGCTCCATTAAAGATGAAAATAAGTTATAATAGTGCTTATCAGCTTAAAGCCAGCATTCTTTCAATTGGTTTCACTGCTTTGGCGGCTATATCCTCTTCCACTATAATTTCCGGTTTTTCATCACGCAGAGCCAAATATACTTTTTCAAGAGTGTTCATCTTCATATAGTCGCATTCATTACACTGACATTCCGAATCTTCAGCCGGAGCAGGAAGAAATATCTTATCAGAACACTTACGACGCATCTCAAAAAGTATACCGCTTTCCGTCACTACTATGTATTCCTTGGCATCATCTTCAGAAGCAAAATCAAGAAGAGCAGCTGTGCTGCCTACTTTATCAGCTATCAATTGCAGCGGGCGTCTGCATTCCGGATGTACAAGTATCTTGGCACCCGGATGATTTTTTTTCATTTGGAGTATCTTCTCTATGGAGAAACGGTCATGTACATGGCATGCACCGGGCCAAAGCAGCATATTGCGGTTGCTCACACTATTGATATATCCTCCGAGATTTTTATCAGGACCAAATATTATCTTTTCATCTTCAGGTAAAGATTCTATTATCTTACGTGCATTACCGGAAGTGACTACTATATCGGTAAGAGCTTTTACAGCTGCCGAAGTATTGACATAACTGACAACAGTATGATCCGGATGTGCTTCTACAAACTTTTTGAACTCTTCAGGATCGCAGCTGTCGGCAAGAGAACATCCTGCCGATACATCCGGTATCACCACTTTTTTATCAGGACATAGTATTTTAGCGGTCTCTCCCATAAAATGAACTCCACACATTAATATAAGAGGGGCATCTGTCTTTGCGGCCTGACGCGCGAGTGCGAGTGAATCTCCTATGAAATCAGCTATTTCCTGTATTTCATCGCGCTGATAATAATGTGCCATTATAAGCGCACCTTTTTCCCTCTTCAATCTTAATATCTCCACTTTCAATTCTGCAGAAGATTTTTTTGAGGAAGTTTCCATTTTTATATTTTTAATAATGAATTTTAAAATTTAAAAATTATAGAAATAAATAATAACAATAAAGAGTGTCGATAACTTCAATAACTTTTTATGCAAAAATTTGGAAATATGAGTTAGTTACATATAGTAGTTGTTTATTTACATTTTATAGACAGGCGCTTTTGTTGAATATCAATCACATGCGTTATGTTATCTACACCTTGTCTATAAATGCAAAGTTAATAAATTGATAGGAAGTAAAACCTAAAAACTGTTGAAAACCTATTTTTATTCTGTTCATAAACCCATATATAAGTTATTGAAAAATGATAAAGGGATGAAGTTGCATTTTATATAAGTTTTCTGCTTATAAAAATATATTGGATTCTTTTATATAAACATTTAAAAAGCATATAAGAGTTATAAACATGTTTTTATACAGATTTTCAGTATATATCTACAACTTATCTACAGGTTGTGTACATTGGTCAATGAGCCTCGAGCCAGTTGCCTGCTACTCCGCATGAAGCCGTCAGTTTCACTTTTCCATGATAAGCGTTTTGCATAAGACGCTCTACCAGTTCCTGCATTTTAGGAAGTTCTTCCGGTATAACTTCGAAATTCAACTCATCGTGTACCTGCATTATCATTTTTGATTTTAACTTTTTGTTTTGCATCTCCTGGTATATGTTTACCATTGCACGTTTTATAATGTCGGCCGCTGAACCCTGCACAGGAGCATTGATTGCGTTTCTTTCCGCATAACCGCGCACTACAGGATTTTTGGAATTTATATCCGGCAAATATCTTTTTCTTCCTGCTTTTGTTTCCACATATCCGTTTTCACGGGCAAATTCCACTGAATCATTCATATATTTATGGATAGTAGGGAAAGTAGCAAAATAATTATCTATTATCTCTTTTGCTTCATAACGTGGAATTCCGAGACGTGATGCCAGTCCGAATGCCGATATGCCATAGAGAATGCCGAAATTGGCGGTTTTGGCGTTGCGGCGTTCATTTGAAGTAACATCTTCAATTTCTTTATGATATATTTTAGCTGCCGTAATTGTGTGGATATCTCTGTTGTTACGAAATGCCTCCAACATAGTGTCATCTTTTGCGAAATCCGCTACAAGGCGCAGTTCTATCTGTGAATAGTCTGCCGAAAGAAAAAGATGACCGGGATCAGCTATAAATGCACGTCTTATCTCTCTGCCTTCATCATCTCTGACGGGTATGTTCTGCAAATTGGGAGAAGTGGAGGAAATACGTCCCGTAGATGTTACAGTTTGGTTATAATTTGTATGAATTTTACCTGTCTCAGTATTTATAGCAGCAGGCAAAGCTGTAAGGTATGTTGAATACAATTTTTTTAATGCTCTATATTTTAATATCATACCTACAATTGGATGCTTTGATACAAGTTTTTCCAGAATATCTTCGCTTGTGGAATATTGACCGGTCTTTGTTTTTTTTGCTTTAGCGTCAAGTTCTAATTTTTCAAATAGAATCTCCCCTACTTTTGAAGGTGATCCTACGTTGAAAGTTTCTCCTGCCAGCTCACATATATCTTTTTCAAGAGTGTTGATTCGTAATTCCATTTCATGAGCCGCCTTATTTAAAGCATTTACATCCAGTCTGACGCCGGTTATCTCCATATCTGCCAAAACTCTTACAAGAGGTATTTCCAGATCATAAAGAAGATTTTCCATTTTTTGAGCTTTTATCTCTTTGTCAAGAGGCTTACGGAGTTGTAAAATAAGATCTGCCAATGTACATGCCCAATTGCAGAGGATTTCAATATCCAACAGTTTATAATTTGTATTCTTCTTATTTGGAATAATGCTCACAGGTACATTGGATATTTTAAGATAAGTTGATGAAAGTTCGGGAATACTGTGCCTCATCTCAGGCTGCAACACATAGTGAGCCAATGTTATGTCATAAAAATTTTGGATACCTGGTGTTTTGTCTGTGCGGAAACGGGATGTGACAACCATATCCCGTTTTATGTCTGATCCTGTTTTACAAATATCGGGACGATCAAGAAGATCCAATATCCAGTTTCTTCCATAGTCAAATGAAGACGGTATAAAGACAGCTTCATTTTTAGAAAAGGATATAGCTGTACCGATCCATTCGGACGACATGTCATTCTCTCCTTCAGTTACAAGATAGATACCGCATTCTGTGGCTGACTGATATCTGGAAGAGAATGAATCAAGTTCATTTTTTGAATTGATTATATAATAAAGGCACTCTGAAGAATTGAAATCTCTATAAGTTGTTTCATTTTCATATACGGGAATATCTTCAGGTTCGTCAAAAAGAGAAAGAGTTCCGTCAGCAGGTCGTATAGAAGAATTGGGTTTTGAAGATAAATGTAAAGAATTGGATATTTTTTTCTCCTCTGCATTTAATCTGCGTCCTACACGATCTATGAGTGTTTTGAATTCCAGAGATTTAAAAATAGAGAATAGCTTTTCTCGATCTGGAAAATTTCTTTTAAGCTGATATGGAGTAATGTTTATAGGAACATCTGTGCGTATGGTAGCGAGATATTTGGAAAAAAGTATCTGCTCTTTGTTTTCCTCCACTTTCTTTTTCTGCGAACCTTTCAATTGTCCGGTATTCTCTAAGAGATTTTCAACTGAGTCGAAATCTTGAATAAGTTTGACGGCTGTTTTTTCACCGATGCCCGGACAGCCCGGTATATTGTCTATTTTGTCACCCATAAGAGCAAGCAGGTCTATTACCTGACTTGTGCGTTTGATACCGTATCTGGCGCATACTTCTTCTTCTCCACGCAATTCGAAATCCTGTCCGCGATAGGAAGGTTTATATTGCAGTATTGATGGGCTTACAAGTTGTCCGAAATCCTTGTCGGGAGTCATCATATAAGTGGTATAACCTTCTTTTTCAGCCATTTTTGCGAGAGTTCCTATCACATCGTCAGCTTCGAATCCATCTACTTCCACTACAGGAATGTTGTAGGCTCTTACAATATCCTTTATGATAGGTACAGATAATTTAATATCCTCCGGAGTAGATTCGCGTTCACCTTTATAAGCTTCAAAAGCTTCATTTCTGAAAGTAGGACCGGCAGGATCGAAACATACGGCTATATGACTTGGATTTTCTTTTCGCAATACCTCTTCAAGAGTATTGACAAATCCGAAGATAGCAGATGTGTTGAAGCCGGATTGTGTGATTCGGGGCATTTTTATAAGAGCATAGTAGGCACGGAAAATCAATGCGTATGCGTCAAGCAGAAAAAGGCGGTTCTCATTCATATCATAGAGTGTTATAATAAAGTTGTATGTAATGAAATTACTTTACTTAATAACAAAAGTAATTAATTTTTTGAACCTGCACTCAAATTCTTCCTATTACTTACCTAATCACTGTCCACTAAAAATGGATAGTAGTTAAAGTACAGGGTTCAGTATGTGGCATTCAATACTGTTGATAATAAAAAAACCGGAGTGGAAAGCTCCGGTTCTTGAATATTTGTATAAGTTTTTACTGACTTGATATAAAAATCTGTTAGAGGTAAGAGAGGTTGTATTTTGCAAACTCAAGATCATTCTGTGCACGTTTGAGCAGAGACTTGTCAAGTTTGATTGCCTGACGGAGGTTACTCATGACCATATTCTCATTGTTGGTACGTGCGCCAAGGATTGCTGTCAGATAATATGTCGTTGCATCCGGGTTCTTGATAGAAGCAAGAGTGGATTTGGCACCTGAGTAATTTTGAGAAAGTATCTGGGCAAGAGCAGCATTGTTGGTTTTTGAATCACCGAATGTGCGTACAGCTTTTGCAAGATCACCTTGTGTCAGGTAATATACACCAAGAGCGTCGGCTGCTTCGGGAACGCCGGCTGCGGCACCGATCTGCTCCTGAGCTTTTGAATAGTTGTGGTTGAGCATTGAGATAAGACCAAGGTTCATTTCAGGTTCTTTGGCAGAAGGATTGAGACGGAGAGCCTGCTCGAAGTTGGATTTGGCACCGTCGTAGTCACCGGCTACGTATTGTGTAAGACCGAGGTCATTGAATGTACGGTAATCTTTCGGATAAAGCTCACAAGCTTTGTTGTAAACTTCCATCTTCTTTGTGTTGTCGTCAGTGAGTGTAGCGATATAAAGAATCTCGTCAACAGTAAGCGCTTTTGGGTTTGTGTTGAAGAGGTCGATAAGTTCCTGATCGCTCTTACCGATAACGTTGATTGAAGCCATTATGCGGGAATAACGGAGTTGAGGCAGGATCTGGTCTGCAAGTTCGTTGAATACAGATGACAGATTGCGGATCTCCTGCTCACGTTGCTCAGGATCCGGATACATCTTCAGTACGCTGAGGATAAGTTCTTTATCCTGAATGTTGCTCTTCTCGACAAGTTGTTGGAAACCCTCCCAGTCTTCAGGAGTAAATGAAGATGTGAGCTCGCCGAATTCAGTGATTTTATCTTTTGTAAGCTGTTTCTCTACATACTTTGTAGTGTTGGTCTCACGTTTCTCGGCAAGTTGTGTGTTGAATTCAAGTTTACCGTCAGGTGAAGCGTATGAGTTGACTGTGATACCTGCGATCTCTTGATTAGCAGCTTTATTGGCTTCTACAAGACGTTTGTTGAGATCAATATAATCAGGACGGTCTGTCTGGTTTGTACGGATATTTGCCTGATTGATCAGGAAGTGGATATCAGCACTGTACTTTTCATTGATGATACGCTGGAAATTATCCTTTGCCAAAGCCGGAGTTACAGTCTTTGCTGAAGCGAGAGTGGAAGTAGCTATTATACCATAACCTACCTTTACTCGGGGAAGAGCGTATATTTTACCGTTCTGGTCAACTGAGAAATCGAGATAAAGGTCGCTTTTATCCATTGCAGCCTGATATGCCACATTGAAAGGAATGGTAACTGTACCTCCGTTTTTGTAGCTTACGACCTGACCGTTTGCTCTGACATCTTCACCCTGGATAATTACCGGCTGAGCTGCTGTCTCGCCTGTAGCATAGGCAATAACCGGGGTTGTGGTTACTTTTGCATTCTTTACCATGAATTTAGCCGGAATATTACCGTTGACAGTTCCGGGCACATTCTCACCAACTGTCTCCATAGGAGTAGGAACGGTGGTAAAGAAGTCACTTTTAAATTGACCAAGCTTTTTGGAGCATCCTGTCATACCGACAGCAACCACGCCAAGTGCCAAATAAATTAATTTCTTGTCCATGACTTTAATAAGTGTTTTTATGAGAATAAGTGTATAATAATGATTGTCTGAATCGCGATTATAAATTTGGGATAAAGGTAATGAAAATAATGCGATAATCTTATATAAATAGAATAAAAAAGAGTGAAAAAGAGATAAACTGGGTAAAAAATTAAAAAAAATTTGCATATACCAAAAAAAGGCAATAACTTTGCAAACGCAAAAAGGGTAAGCATCCTGATTATGCAGACAAATATGACTCCGTGGCTCAGTTGGTAGAGCAAATGACTCTTAATCATTGGGTCGTGGGTTCGAGCCCCACCGGGGTCACAGTGAGGTCTATCAGACCGATGAATTCCTCTGAAAATCATTGATTTTCAGAGGTTTTTCTTTTTACCCCTATCCCCAATCGGCGCAAAATATTGAAACTGCGGGTGTGCAAGAAGGTGGCAATAAAAATTCCACCAAGTTTTGCCACCTCGAAAGGCTATATTTCATTATTTTTCAAAGATATACGAGGAATAATCCCGTTGGGTGTCTGCCACCTCGCAAGGTGGTTGCAGGTGGCAAAGAATAATTCTGAACTCCAGTAGATATAGGCTTATGAAGCCTACGATAAGTCCCGCTGCCACCATTTTTTGCCATCGGCACAGTTAAAAAATGTTATGCAAAAGGTGGCAGTTGGAGGTGGCAATTCAACATTATTCGTTGAATTGGTCGTTTTGCCACCTCGCTGACCCGGATATTTCATTTGTCCTTCGGATTCACAGTTTGTGTAACCGAGAAAAAATTTGTATCTTTAGTTTAACCATTAAAGCCACAAGTCAAATGAAATTATCCAACGAGAGTTACTTCTCACTGAACTTCATGGTCAGGAGAAGCCGCCCCAACAAAGAGGGCGAATTTCCCATTCTGCTGCGAATAACGATGAATGGGCAACGTGCGGAGGTATATACCAACCGGTATGTGGTTCCCAACAACTGGGATGCGGCCAAAGGCCAGTCGAAAGGCAAAACCAAAAAAGACCTTGAACTGAACCGCTATCTCGACACCATCCGTACCAAAATCTGCGAGATCCACAACCAGCTTGTCATGCGTGACGAGATGGTCAATCCCGACACTCTGAAAAAAGCCTTCCTCGGCAAGCTGCAAAAGCCGACGATGCTCTGCGAGGCTTTCCGCGAACTCAACAAGAAGGTAAAGGACAGGAACGAGCGCGGCGACATCTGCGAGGGTACGCGCCTGCGTTGGGAACGATGCGTCAAGTATCTGGAGGAATTTCTCATCGACAACCAAGATGTGAAGGACATTCCGATGAAAAAACTGACCTCCGGAATGGTTGATGACTTCGAGCACTTCCTGCGCATAAAGAAGGGTTGTGCCAACAATGCCGCCGTCCGTTATATCCGCTATCTCAAAAGCGTGGTACGCGCCGGTATCGCCAACAAATGGATTGAGGATGATCCATTCGTAGGCAAACGCTATGTGCGTACAAAGCCGAAGAGGGAGAAACTGACAGAGGCTGAACTCCAGCGTATCATAGCGCTTGACCTTAGCGGTCTACCCCGCCTTGACCTCGTGCGTGACACCTTCGTGTTCTGTTGCTTCACGGGGTTGGCTTTCGCGGATATATCGACCCTTAAACGTGAACACGTTGTAACTGACGACAACGGCGAGATGTGGATACGCAAGGCCCGCGAGAAAACCGATGAGATGAGCGTAATCCCCATGCTGGAGATACCCCGTAGACTGATGGAGAAATACCGGAGCCACCCAAGAGTCGTGGAAAAGGATGGTGTGATCCCTGTTATCTCCAACCAGCGTATGAACTCGTATCTTGATGAGATAGCAAGCAAGGCTGAAATCACCAAGCACCTGACAACCCACATCGCGCGGCATACATTCGCCACAATGTCGCTAAACAATCATGTGCCTATTGAAACAGTATCCAAGATGCTGGGACATAAAGACATCGCCACGACCCAGATATACGCCACGATGCTTGACCATACCGTATCAGAGGATATGGGCCGTATGAGGGATAAGTTCGACGGTCTTGATGTTAACATCAAACCGCTGCCGGAGAAACCTATGACTTTTGAGCGTCCGCCTCTGCCAAAACGCGGGCGCCCTAAGAAAACGAAATGACAAACTACAACCTCTAAATGACAGAGCGACAATCAAGTTAAACACTCGGTTGTCGCTCATCATTTGTTTGATGAAGTCTTGTCTATTACAGTTTATTCGTAATATGCCGGATGAAAATTCTCGTCAAGCATCTGCTGGATTTCATGCTCCGGATATAGGCATTTGCCACATATCATATAGTATGAGAGTATCCCCCGGTCGCGGTAGTTCTGTACCGTCCGCCTTGTCACTTTAAGGCGTTCCGCCACCTCCTTGTCATCAAGGAAACATATTCCTCCCAATACAGGATGGTGGCTGTCGCGGATTATGCCGACTGCCTCAAATGCGTTACGGGATTGTGAACGGGCTGCGATAATACGCATATCCGATTTGGTTATGATCTCATTCCCCATACGCTTCCCGGTTTGGATGAATACCGTTTTTCTCCATATAACGGATGATTTCGGTTACAGGATACCTGACGCTTCCGTCATCAATTCTTATGTAACCTATCTTGCCGCTGTTGCGGAGGGATTGCAGGGTTGTCTTGCCTATATGGAGAAAATCGCAGACCTCGGCAGAAGTCATCATGTCAGCGGTTTCCTTTCTTCGCAAACGATTGGCCAATATTATGACCATGTTGCATAGAAGTTCATGCTCATCAAGGATACAGTCGAGCGTTTCCTTCTCAATCAGTAATACTTCCATAAATTAAGTGGATTAAGTGGTGAGTGGGATAAGTGTCTGAAAAAAGAAGGCGGGTATCCCTCCCGCCTTCTCACCACTAAATCCACAATCAAAAATTTATGACTGCGATTCAGTGGCAAAGTTAGCGATTTTTATCGGATTATGCGCTATGCGCCAGCACCTATTTTTCGGTTCCCGGATAAATTATCGCTGTTGTGGCGGTCACTCGGTCTTGGGCGTGTAGCGCAGAATATCGTTGACGGTATCGGTGAGCCACTCGCCGAAGCCGGCCACGACTTTTTTACCTGTAATCGTGCCGTAGGGGATTTCGTCAGCATAGTATTGCCCGATTAGTATGCTGCGTGCCATATTGTAGGGTGCGATGTCGAGCAACAGCCTTTCGCCTTCGGGAGTATAGGCTATCGCGCCGTCCTCTATGGTGATGAAGCCCTTTCGCACAAGCCCTTCGAGCGCCGTGCCGTATTCGTGTACGGTCTGGCAGTACGGCATATCGGGGTGCATCAGATCGGCTGTAACCGTGGTATAGCCCGTGAGGTTGGCGAGTGTCGGCGCAAAGCCGTAAGAAACGGGATATACCTCCTTGACCGGGGCCATCATCTTTCCGACTACGGTGATTGTCTGCTCCGATGTGCCGACATATTCCGGCTTCGGCTCCCTCACCTCCCAGCGGCAGGTGAATATCATCCCGGAGATTTCAGCCGTGACCGTGGCATACTGCCTTTTCTCCGGCGGCATTGCCGCCGCGTCCATTCGCCTTGCTATAAGGCGGTAGAGTTTTCGCTCCGAATTG
>CAJTWL010000042.1 GCA_910579845.1 uncultured Muribaculaceae bacterium
CAGGAATATGATTTGCGAGGAAAAAGTTACCGAGCATATGCTTGCGTTTATTTTTCCGGCGAAATGGATGTATATAATTCTTCAAAAAAGGTTATCATCCGGGCTGGAGAAGCTACTTTCATTCGTAAAAATCACCTTGTACACAAGATCAAACGACCAATAGGAGCAACTCCTTTCAGCGGAGTATTTCTGCATCTTGACTCTCGGTTGATGAAACAGGTCGCATCCCTTATTGCTATTCCCAACATAGACGTAGATGAAAGATTAGGTAGCCAACTCTATATTCCAATTGAGAAAAATGACTTTATCTCAGGTTATTTCCGTTCTCTTGACAAATATTTTACGGAAGGAAATACTCCTTCACGAGAACTGATGAAGGTCAAATTGCAGGAAATGCTTATAATCCTTTTGGAACAGAAGCCACAGCTTGTGCCGATGTTGTTCGATTACACAACAACATGGCGGACAGATCTGATGGAATTTATGAACAAGAATTACCTCAGTGAATTAAGCATCGAAGAATTCGCCCATTATTCAGGTCGGAGTCTTTCTTCGTTCAAACGTGAATTTGCAGAATTATCAGGTGGCGATACTCCTGCAAGATGGATAATGCGCAAACGGCTTGAAGATGCAATGATTATGTTGAAAAAAGGTATATCAGCCTCAGAGGTATATGTTCAAGTCGGATTCAAGAACTTGTCGCATTTCTCCACCGCATTTAAAAAACATTTCGGGATTGCCCCAACTCAGATTCTGAATACAATTTAAAAGAACGTATCATACACTCGATATGAAGCGAAGAATGACGGCATTACAATAATCTGAATATTATTTAATTATAACGATACATCCATGCTTCACATAGAACATACGACAAAACGGTCGGCGCTTCGGAATTACTGATAGTTTGTCTCAACATCAATGAAGGTGTCGACGGTCGGAGTCCCGAATTCGATGACGCCCATCTCCTCGTTGGAATTGATGACAAGATTGTATATATAATGGCATCCCGGCTGCCATTCGGAAAACTTGCTGGTAGAGAGGGGAAATTTAAGGATCCCGTCGCCGAATGTAGAACCTTCGACAATGTTTTCCTTTGGAGTGTTCTCGTTTGGCCATAGTTTAGTGCCACTCTTTGTATCATAGATTGAGCACATTACCGCGATATATGTGTCGTTGCCTGAACCGTTGCTGCGCCATGTCAGAGACTGCGGAAGCATGAATATAGTGCCTCCCATTCCCAAACCCTGTGTGGCTATCAGAGTCGGGGTCGAAGTAAGCCTTATGAATTCGTCTTTTGTCTGCGACATATGGAGCACATAGTTGAATGGTGTGTTCTGATCTGTCCATTTCCCTATGCTTTCGGTCGAGGGGTCACCGGATGTAGATGTCGACGGGAATGTAAAATTGCCCATTGTCATTATATTTGAGACAGCAACGTTTGAAACCATAACCGTCAGACCGCTGTTGGTGGAACTCATTTTTACCGAAACCTTTGAGAGAGCGTGACGGAAATTGAATATTACCAGCGGGTTGGGTTGTCCTGTAGCTCCTTTCAGTCTCATGTTCACAGCATAGACTATATCTTTCGTGTTGGGATAATCACTCAGCGCATTGTATGTGACAGGAAGCAGGGGACTGTTGTCGCCTATCCATTCTGAGGGGGCGAATGCGTAGAAGTCCACGCTTTTACCGCTCGGCCAATATTGTACGGGTGAGTAGGTCCATGTGTTATTGGAAGATTTTGACACTTCCACATTTTTCATGAAAATCTGAGACCCCTCTGTTCCCTGAGTATATGCATATACATTGAATTCAGTAAGATTGTTGGTCGTTATGTCTCCAGCGCGTGTGAAGTCGGTGTTGATCGCAAATCGTACGGCTCCTGTCTTTTCCGTAGTTACAGTATCGGTTATTATTTCATCACTCGAGCATGAGAAGAGGCATGCTGCGAGTGTGGCAATAATAGGTATGCCTATAATCCTTGTGTGTTTCATAGTCGTATATTTTTAAATGTCATGTACTGATCACATCATTTGAATCAATGTCTATGATTATAGTTTCCCATCCATCTACATTGACCTCTATACCTGAGTCGTCTTCTCCCGGCTTTCCGGTGTCGGGGATAGAAAGCCTGTCTATTATAATTAAAACGTTTCTGGGATATTGATTGCTCAAGATTTGTTGTGTCACATCAAATTTTTTTATAACGCTCTTGTTGTCGGACAGCGTCGCGATTATCGACAATTCGTATCGGGCGTTGTCACGTAGAGCCGCGAATGCGCCGACCGAGGATGAGAACATGGCATTCCCTTTGTCTATTGTCATGGGAAAAACCACTTCTGAAGGGCTTCCGACAGGAGTCTTGTCGAAAAGCGTAATTCCTTCCGCCACTCCCTTCAGCATTGCGACAACCCGGATGGCATGGTCTATCCCTTCTATATTCCTGACAACTACATTATATATGGTTGTCAATGAATCCGGACAACATCTGATAAGTTTACGGGGGCATTCCTTTACAGCTTCGTCCCGGTAACGGTATCTGACGCCACATGGAGTAACCTCGATATGACCTACGGTCGCTCCATAAAGCATTCCGACAGATGAGATTGTTCCGTCTACGTTGACATTGCGCGACTCAGCCGCAATTTTTTCGAAAGAGTCTGTGTCCACAATCCTTATTCCCGGTATATCGTTATTGTATGCTACCATCCTGTATCTCCCGGCAGGCAATTCCACATTCCCTCCTTCTCGTCCGGCAAAATCGAATTTCCATATTTCCTGATCCGTTGATTCGGAATAGAAATACAAGGTCATTCCTTCCGGAGAAGCCTGTGAAGCCCTATCCCATTCAAAAAGGACAAAGACCGGATATTGACCGGTTCCGGACCATATTATCTCCTTATGACCGCAGGACAACATCAATAAGGATAATAAAAAGATCAATATTACCGTGAATGGTTTTTTCATAGCTCATACATTCCGTAATCGGGAAGATTCTTTTTTCCACGCCCCGGAAACCAGACAAGCGTCACCTCCAGTCCTGTAAGACCTACGTATCTCTTGTAGGAACGTTCGGTACACACATACATATCGCATTGAGATCTGTATTTAATAAGCTTTCCTGCCGAATAACCGACCTTTAGACCAAAATCAATGTTAAGCCGTGAATTCAAGGGTATTGCATAGCCGTATCCTATACCGATGCCATAAGTGGAATTTGGGGATTGCCAGCCTTTCCCTCCAAATTCAAAGTCATAATCATGGATTGAGCCATAGATACCGACATGGTGTCCTGTCAATGCGCGTTTCTCTCTTTTTTCTCCGAACCATGTCCTGAATTCAAATGTGCCGCCCCGTATTCTCCAGTACCTGTGTCTGGAGTCATTGCTCCACCATGCGTAGACCCCTTCAAGCGAAAAAGAGAATCTACGGGCCAATGAGACTTCTATTCCAAGATCCGGAGTCAGCGCTGCATCGTGGAGAAGGTTGGTCTTGACAGCGAAACGCGGGTAGCAGTCATCGCAAGGCGTTCTCTGCCCGGATAACTCGACACATGTCCTCAGTATCAGAACAAGGATAAGGATTACCGCTTTCATTTTATCTTATATGGTTCGGATTACAACATCAACATCTCGATTTAAATGAAAGATGTTTAAAATTGTTAAATGTTTTGTCTGTATTTTAAACATTGGGCTTAATAAAAATGTTTTGGCGGTTTAATTGATTCTGAGGTATAGAGAGTGAACTCGTCTTGACTTATTTACGAATGTTAAAACGTATAATGAATATATTCTTTTCTCGCCTTGTAGGTCTGTCATATACGAGAGGATTCTCCATACCTCCGTGGCAAAATTGAACTGTTAGCTACCCATGAGTCCAAAGGTTTTTTAACGCATGATGCCATTGAAATTTGTTAACTTTACAGAAAAATAGAGAATGAAGACAGAAGATATAGAAAATACACTGCAAGGAAAGGGAATAAAGCCTACACCTAACAGGATACTTGTAATGAGAGAGCTGTTGAATAGTTCACGTCCGGTTAGTCTTGCCGATTTGGAAATATCGTTAAAAACGATGGACAAGGCGAGCATTTTCCGCGTCATTGAATTATTCGCAGAGAAAGAGATTATTCATGTTTTGGAAGATGGAAGCAGGTCACTCAAATATGAACTTTGTCACGGCAAGACACATCATTCCATCAACGACCAACACGTACATTTCTACTGCGAGAAATGCGGCAATGTTTTTTGCTTTGAAAGTATCGCCGTTCCTCATGTTGAGGTTCCGGAGTCTTTTCATGTAAAATCAATCAATTTTATGCTGAAGGGCATATGTCCTAAATGTAATAATAAATGAAGAAATCAATATCAGCATTACCACTTTTATTTTTACTGTCCGGTCTGTTCTTATCAAATGTTGTCATAAATGCTGACAACCGGGATTTCGCCGGTATATCACGATATGCCAAAGCCAACAAAGAACTTCCTTCAAAAGGGAAAGGTGAGAAACGTGTGGTTTTCCTTGGCAATTCAATAACCGATCAATGGATAAAATACAGCCCCGAATTTTTTTCGGAAAACAATTATATCAACCGGGGAATAAGTGGGCAGACTTCCTATCAGTTTCTTTTACGGTTTCGTGAAGATGTGATTAATCTGAATCCGGATCTTGTAATAATAAATGTAGGTACAAACGATTGTGCTGAGAATACCTGTCCATACAATCAGGATGTCACATTCGGCAATCTGGTATCGATGGTGGAACTTGCCCGAATGAATAAAATCAAGGTTATTCTGACGTCTGTTCTTCCTGCCGGGGGATTCCGTTGGAATAAAGATATTACAGATGCTCCCGACAGAATAGTCTCGTTAAACGACAGGATAAAAGCCTATGCCATGAAGAACAAGATTCCTTATGTGGATTACTACAGTTCTATGGTCAGCGAGAAAGGAAGGGCTCTGAATCCGGCATATACGAAAGATGGCGTACACCCATTGAAATCAGGATATACCGTTATGGAGCCCCTTATTAAAGAGGCGATAAAGAAAGCTTTGAAATAAATAATAAGGAGACCAAATTATCAAAGGCTCCGTTTCTACACTTGAAACGGAGCCTTCAATAAGAAATAAATTCTTGATCACTTCACCTTTTCGAATTCACTTTTACCTACTCCACAAACGGGGCAGACAAAATCATCCGGCAGATCCTCAAATGCAGTGCCAGGGGCAATGCCTTGATCGGGATCTCCTACTGCGGGATCATAAATCCAATCGCAGACTGTACATATATACTTATCCATAATCTTGATATTTGTTGGTTTCTATCTATTTCTATCTAAAATCTTAAACAACCGCTTATCATGAATAGTTTACTGCATACACTTGGAAAGTTTGGTAAAATGACTATAATTTGATAATTTAGACTTGGATATTAATAATTAAGAGTATGTTGAGTTTTAAACCAAATTAAACATTAATAAAGAGTATTGTAATTTTTGATTTCATTACAAACGACCCTTCGGGTGCTTTCCCAAAGATTCAACCGGTCACATAGCCCGCTATGCTCCCTTCTGAATCTTTGAAAAATCCCTCCGAAGTCTCTATTTGTGCTAAAATCATTTAAAACTCAACATACTCTAAGAGAATCTTGGTTTCTCATGAACAAGTCTTTCGCCGGTATTATGCTGGCTGTTTTTTTTACCGTCATATCATTTAAAATATGCGCAGAAGGCAATGACGGGAACTGGCGTATGCATCCTACATTCGATTGTTCTCCTGTCAGGATTGTGGATACTCCGGATATGGAGTATTTTCTGGTAAATCAACAGATATATGACAGATCTGTCAAATATTATGATACAACTTCAATGACTGTATTCTGCCGGAATAAGAAAGATAAATCAGATAAAATAATTCCGATAACGTATATAGCGGATCTGGCATCATTTGACATAAGATGTATCGAATATTCAGCTTTGTTGAATTCCCTGATAATAGGTTATAATAACGGCAATATCGATATCGTGGATTCTGACGGTTCGGTCAGGAATGTATTACTTGCCGAAGAGGATGGCTATCCCGGCATAGATAATATACGGAATATTATTGTACCTTCGTATTCTGATAAGCTGATGGTTTGTAACGACAGCGGTTATTGTATAGTCGATGGCAGGAACGGAAGACTTATCCGGAAAGTATTGTTAGGCAAGCCTGTAGACACGTTGTTCCAATCCGGTGAGACAGTTGTGATGCTTATGGATGGCAAAATATATTTTGCAAAAGATGACTATCCCGAGAATATGGATAGCATAACTTCAATATCGGAACTTTCCTCCGTTTTATGGGCGGCGCCATTGGATGATCATTCTTTTGCATTTATAAAAGGCGCTACGGCTGCTTCAGTACAACTGATGGTTGCGGATATAAAAAATGATTCTCTGAATATTGAGAATATTTGTTCAGACAGCTTTACCGCTGAGTTTGTCAACAGGTCGGCTCTAAGCAGATATACCGGTAATTTTATTCCAAACAAGGAGGGATACCTGCTTTATTCAAGATCAAAAGTATGGCAACTATATAAGAATGAGACAGAAAAATGGGATGTAAGAAGTATCTCTCTTGCTCAGGCAGAATATCCTTTAGGGAGTTGGGATTTCACGACATTTCTTACTTACCGCGACAGAGGGGGATTCTTAAGAAGATGCGTAAATAATAATGGTGGCGGCATAGAATGGACAGATATGGGAGAGTCCGTAAGGCCGGAGGCTCCAGCCGCATTCATATGTACCCAAATGCTGTATTCTCCCGACTATGGATTGCTTGCGCTCAATCATGGCAATGAAGTCCGGTTCCCTGTACTTTCTTATATAAGTCCTTCTCTGTTGTCTTGTTGGAATGGAAGAGAATGGAAATTGCATTCTTACTCGTTTCTACATGATGCTCCGAAGGAGATAACGACAAATCCAAAGTATGAATCTGTGTGGAGAACCTACAAAGACCGTTATCCTCTTTTTAATCCAACGGGATTTATGGTTGATCCTATTGATTCGGATATTGCGGTTCTTACAAGTACATTTGGAGGAGTTACATTCCAGAATTTAAAGAATCCTGAAGAGATACCAATCAGAATATGTTCTCCCTCGGATCCTCTTGCCGGATTGCCGGGATCCGTTATAGGATTTCCGGATCAGAATTGGACATCATTTTGCGCGCTCTCTGCCCCGTCTGTGGATTCCGACAGTACAGTCTGGTTATGCTATGTAAATCTGAAAGGCTGTAAAGGAGTGGCAGAACCGACACTTCAGTTAAAATATATGACAAAAGAGAAGCGTGAGGAATTCTATGAGTCGTTACCTGACAAGCAAGCCTGCACCAATCTGTTGGGTACTATTGATGTTCCTTATACTCAAGAACCGGCAAGCTATGGAAAGCTAATGGCATTTGTTAACGAAAGCAGCAGAGAATACATCATTGTGGATACTCAGCAGTGGAATCGGGGAGCCTTTATTCTCAATCATAGATCCACTCTTGACAATACTGCGGATGATGAATGGAAACATATATGTGGATATATAGACAGAACCGGTAGAAAGATTGAATTTACTCAGGATTGGAATATGATTGAGGATCCTGTGAACGGCAATGTCATCATGGCTTATTATGATGGTCTTGCGACTTTCCACCCCTCTGCAGAAGTAACGGCTGACGGATACATATACGGAGAGGATTTCACATTGACTGCCACCGGCGAACGTATTCTTCCGTCTGTGTGTATGGTGACAAATATGACATTCGATACCTTCGGAAGATTATGGATTGCAACAGAAGATCAAGGAGTGGTGTGTCTGTCGGCGGATAGAGAAAGAGTTGAATACCGACTGACAGATGCCACGACACCACTCCCTTCTGACAGGGTCTATGGTCTTGGCTGGAATCCTGAGATAAATTCCATTATGATATCGACAGATTCCGGATTGGTGGAATTTACTCCTGACGTCATCACCGGTAATCAAGTTGATAAGAATATATCCATATATCCTGATAAGGTGCTTCCGGATTATCATGGAGTGGTGTTCTTTAGCAATATACCGGCATATTCTTCACTGACTATCCGTGATAAAACAGGTAAAGAGGTAGTCCGGCTGCATTCCGGATCGGAATCTGTAATGACCTGGGATTTAAAAGATAAAACAGACCAACGGGTATCTCCCGGTGTTTATCTGATTGAGCATGATGGAGAGGTATACCCGTTGGAACTGCTTGTCATGTCACCTTTGTGAAAAGAGTGCTCCGTTTTTGGGAGCACCCAATATAAGTTCTTAGTATAGTAAGCTCTACTTCATATTGATGAGCGTGAGGTTGTCAAGAACGGTGTTCTGGGCTGTCTGTTGGATTATTTCTGCAACATCCGGACTGAAACCGGCTGTGTATGCTGTCTGATAGTGTTTGGGGAACATTGTCGTGTAAAGCACATTTGCAATCAGATAGCTTCCCAATGCTGACGGATGATAGGCGTCCGGACGATAAAGCACAAATTCGGGATGTGTCTTGCGTATTTTCTCCCAGGCGAGTCCGACAGGAGCACAGATGGAATTATTGTCATAAGCCATCTCCAAATAACTTGTTGCGAGTCGTTTCTGCATTCCTTCATAAGTGTCAATCAATGGATAGCCTTCCTTCTTTATACGGGATCCATATTTGTGTCCCCACGTCATATAGAAAATCACTTTGACGTTCGGTGATCCCGCTTTGGCAAGTGAATCAAGTATGTGGGCATTTTTATATGTTCCGGCGGCGACTTCCTGTGTTGGCATTGCAGGGTCTGTGCTTTGCTCCTGAAGGACAACAAAATTCCATCCACCTTTCTTCAATAGTTCTTTCAGACGGGGATTCTTAAGATGCCCTGAGAAACGTTCGCCACCCTTCACTATTCTTGTTATTGCTACCGGTTTTTTCTGTGTGCGTGCTATGCTGTCGAGCATGGCCGGCATATTATTGTAGTAGGTAAAGCTGTTACCTACAAACAGAACGCGGATGGAATCTTGTGGTGCGGTCTTTTTCTTGGCATTTGTGGAAATTGCCGATGCAAACAATGCGACAATAAGAAATAAAACTGATCTTTTCATGAATCAAATATTTAAAGTTAATTATAATATAGTTTAGCTTTTTACAGTGCACCTTGCTCTATAAGAGTCGCTATTCTCTCGATCATGGCGTCATCCTTGTTCTTGTCAGGATGGAACCCAGCTTTCATATTCATCCCGAAAAATCGTCCGAATGTCTGCCAGAATCCGGCTCTGAACGTGCCGAGAAAGGCCTTTACAATATTGAAAGAAGACTGGTCGGTCTCACGATTGATCAGTTTGAGCAATATCTTGCCCTGTGTTTTTGTCATATTCTTTACTACAGGCTTATATTCTTCAAATATATCTGATTCCAATTGTTTCAGATGTTTTTCCCGTTCTTTTTTGTCCGGGATTGTCTGTATATATTCATATGTCTCACACAGAGCCTGAAAGGCGAGTTTTGCATATGGGAGGGTTTTGCGGACATCTCGTACGGTGCGCCAATAATATTGTTCTTGTTTCTTGTTTTTGAATTTAAGTGGGGGAAACACGTTTACATCCCGTATGAAAGTATAGAGACAAGAATCTCCATATTCATCCACAATCATTTTATATCCTCTGTAAGCCTTGACCTTCAGACGCAATTCTCCATCCGGTTCCTCTTGTGCAAAACAGAGAGCCGGACAAAAAGCCAGAATAAACGTCAATATGGTCAGAATCTTGCGCATTATATAACTTAAATAAACAGATATGCCGCATCTTTCCCCATTCGGAAGATTGGATCGAAGACAGTCATATTCTCGTCGCATTGGGATAAAACCTCATTGCGCATATCTGCAAGCAGACCGGGATTCTCAATATTTAAACGTTGCGTGGCGTCACGGATTGCATCCAGCTCGAGAAATTCGTCTGCCACTGCATAAAGAGCCCTGTTGAATTCCAGGAAAGATCCGCTACTGTGATTGGAATAAACATCATGGATCATAGGAAACAAGTGAATGAAATAAGGCGATTTCCCGTATAACGCCTGCCATGTTCCGATGTGTTGATGCTGCCAGTCGCCGTGTTGGGAGATCATTATCCTGCTCATGTCTGTGTCTCGACGTTTAAACATGGAATTCCCGCCGGCTACAGGCACGGTCAGAATCACTCCTCCCGCAAGCATTGTCCGCGTATGATCTTTAGGGGAGGATATACACTCTTTGCCGGAAAGCGAGAGGGCTTCTCTGATGCGTTTTATCGAGGGAGCGAAAAATTCGTTTATTTGTCCCATTTTCCCTTGTCGGGATTCGGATTCGCAAATGTGCGGTTCCATCTTATTTTGCCATTCATGAGTGAGCGTTCCTGATCAAGCGATAGAATAATGAACATCGGCGAACCTACAATATGATCTTCAGGTACAAATCCCCAGAAGCGGCTGTCGGCCGAACGGTCACGGTTATCTCCCATCATCCAGTAATAATCCATCTTGAAGGTATAGTATTCGGTCTCTTTGCCGTTTATGTATATCTTTCCATCCTTCATTGAGAGATCATTTCCTTCGTATGTTCGTATCGCACGCTCATAGACAGGATAATTGTCAGGAGTGATATGTAATGTCGAGCCGCGTTTGGGAATCCAGAACTCACCCATATCTGTCCGTGTCCATCCATAATTTGCGCCCAGTGGAAATATATCGCCTAATTCATAGAATCCGCTTTGACTTTCACGTTGTAACGGACCTATCACCTCATGCCAGGTTTCTATTTCTTTTTTCATGGCTGCTGTCAGCGGAATGTCATAAAATGAGAATCCGGCTACTTCATTGTATATGGGAGCCGTTCCACGGTCCTCCATACGAACTCCGATCTCCTTCCATTTTTCTTCCGGAATGACACCGCTCACAGGTACAATATAGTTGTATTGGACATTTTCCGGTTCGGCAATAGCCTTGCCGTTGATATATATTGTGTCTCCAGAGATTCTCAAACGGTCACCGGGCAGACCTATGGCACGTTTTACGTAATTCTCGCGTCTGTCGACAGGACGTACGACAATATCCCCGAATATCGAAGAATTTGACTTCATATATGCAAGAGGATCTGTAATACCCTCTTTTCTCAATTCATAGGCTATCTGATAATAGTCTGGATTCGGAATCTTTACTGCAACGGTATCTCCCTGCGGATAATTGAAGACCACGATGTCGCCGCGTTCCACGCCGCGTATTCCGGGGAGGCGGTGATATTCGAGTTGCGGGTTGTCGATATAACTCTTTACATTCAGTATGGGCAGCGTGTGCTGTGCCAGCGGGAAATGTATAGGTGTCTGCGGCACCCGTGCGCCATAGATGGTCTTGTCGACCCACAGGCGGTCGCCTACAAGAAGGGATTTTTCCAGACTTGAGGAAGGAATCTCATATTGCTGACCTACAAAAGCAAATATGAAATATATGAGTACCAATGCATAGACAATGGCATCGACCCATGCCATAACAGTCCGTATCGGTCCTTTTTTATTCTTCCACCATCCCCATGGGATGATGTTGAGGATATATATGTCAAGCAGTATCAGCCATAATAAGGATAACCATGGATTACCCATAAGGATAACCCAGAAAAAGAAAACGGCAGATACCAGAATAAATCGTATCCAGCGGGTCATCTTTATCTGCCTGATATGTTGTTTCAACGACTCTACAAAGTTTTCTTTCATGATGCGGTATTAAAATTTAAACACTTCGGATATTTCGTGAAATCCTTTTTTGTCGGCAAGCCATTCGGCGGCAAGTACTGCTCCCAGAGCGAACCCTTCACGGGATTTGGCACTGTGGGTGATTGATATGCTGTCAACGTCAGACCCCCAGTCTATAGTGTGTATGCCGGGTATTTCTCCGGAACGTATGTGGTCTATCTCCATCAGTTCTCCCCCATTTTCAGCTGAGCGTGGGCATTTGCCGTTGTCATCGGGCTCACACCAGCCTTTTATTCTGTCGGTACATTCTGTAATCTGGTCTGCAAGCGTAATTGCAGTGCCAGACGGATGATCGAGTTTGTGAATATGATGTGTTTCCACCATATGTGGATGATATTGCGGAAAACCATTCATTATGGTTGCAAGATATTTATTGACAGCCATGAATACATTCACTCCAACCGAGAAATTGGACGCATAGAGGAAAGTTGCTTTCCCTTCCGAACATAAATCCTTTATTTCCTGAAGCGATGCAAGCCAGCCGGTCGTACCGCATACCACAGGTACTCCCTGCTTGAATGCGGCTTTGATATTATCCACAGCGGATGCTGGTGTGGAAAATTCTATCGCGCAGTCTGCCGAGCGGAATTTATCACTGTCAAATTCATCCCGGTTGTTGACGTCAATGGTGCATACTATCTCATGCCCTCTTTCAAGTGCAATCTTCTCGATAATATGTCCCATCTTTCCATATCCTGTCAGTGCTATTTTCATTTTATTTCGATTTTTATTTATGAAGTGATTTAAACTGTTTTTACTTTCGTTATATTTTCGTAAAAAGTTTAAATCATTTCTATGTATGAATCAGAATCCGAACGCCACATTGTCGATATAAAGTGTCAGACCCTCAGTCCCGACATATGGCTCGCCACAGGATGACGACGCCATTACCAGGACATGTGTCGGCTGCGCGTCAGCCGGAGCCCATCCGACTTCATTCACAGGAACAAGTTTACCTTTTGAGTTACGGGCATAATAGGCTTTCGATCCGTTCAGCAGACCCATCCATGGCTTGAACCAGGATTCGTGGCTGATGTCACCATAATGTATGGGCAGCTGATGCTGCTTTGTCCAAGGAATAGTTTTATTGTATCTTTCTCTTCCTGTTCCTACCCTATGTGCGAAAAGATTACCCTTTTCATCCTCCCATCTTTTTTGTAAAAGCACATAAACTTCGGCATTGTCGCGTCCCTGAAGTGTCTTTTTTGAAGAGAAACCGGTAGATTTGACTCGTGTATTTGTAGCCGGCATATTCACTTGGAAGTCATACACCAACGCAACCGGACGTTTTCGGTAAGGTATTCCCATCTCCATTTTTGCAAAGGGCCCTTTTGGAGATGTTATAGGTTCATCTATCTTACCCAAGAATATAGTGCCTGCCACCATAACATCCATGTTGATAATGCCAAGGACTTTCACCTCCTCCATTCTTGCCTGCATCTTTGCGACTTTGTTTCCTCCTATGACCGCAGGCTCGACAGTGCCTGATCCTTTTACTATCCCAGATACTTTTGCGTATGCGTTACTTGTTGCCCACGGTGACCCCCCTTCATTGGAATACGCCCTGTTTTCTCCTGGAATATGGCGTGCCGGCGCTATCTCATAAAGTGTTTTCTTTTTTCCACCGAGAAGTCTGGATTCTTTGACATCTCTGGTTACCCAGTTTGAGAAATCTCCATATTTAATCGGCTCAAGGCGTAATCCGTATGCCTCAATGGCACACAGAACACACAATGCTGTAATCAAGTCCTTTCGCATATTTCCAAGACGATATAAAGCTTTTTAGACAATCTCTAAATTTCAAAGTTAAGAAAATTCTTTGAATTCTTTTTAATTAACGGCGTCAAATCAGTCCTCTTTGAGTCGGATAACAGTTTTATAATATCTGATATATCCAATGTGGATTCGTCTGTTTCAGCGAGAATAAATTCCTCAGGAACGGATAGAAGGGTTTCTATGTTGAACTTCTCACCGAATCCGATGTAGCAGCCGTTCCTGACCAATTGCGATGCGCCCTGCGGTTTTCCTCTGTATCCATGTATGAGCCATGGCATTACCGGCTTCAGGTCGCGTCTGAGACCGCAGATTATATCAGTACTTTTTACATTATGGATTATCATAGGTTTGTGCAGATCTTCAGCTATCTCTATCTGCTTTTTGAAAATCTGCAACTGTATGAACAAAGGTATTTGCTTTGCAAGGTCAACTCCGCATTCGCCTATCGCCACTACTTCCGGTAAAGAGACAACATCTTTGAATCTGTTCCAGAACATTGAATCCGGCATTCTGTCGGCATCCCATGGATGTATGCCTGCGGAATAAAGTTGACCTTTATAGAAGTCTATAGGTTTCTCCTCTGTCTTTATTCTAAGGTTTATTATTCCTTCGGGTTGGGGAGCAGCATGATGGGTATGTATGTCAAGAATATTAAGCACTTAGTCAGTTAATCTGAATGATTTACGATGAATAGGAGTTATACCGAGTCTTTTTATTGCCTCCCGGTGTTTTTTTGTCGGATATCCCATGTTTTGTTCCCATCCGTACCCCGGATATTGCGATGCGTATTTTTCCATCAGCTCGTCGCGCCATGTTTTTGCGAGAACAGATGCTGCCGCTATAGACATATAGGTCGCGTCACCCTTTACAACGGTAGTGTGTGGTATCTGCATATTTTTCACAGGATCGAGATATGGCTTGAACCTGTTGCCGTCGACAAGTATATGCTCTGGTCTTGTATTCAGATTATTTAATGCTCTTTGCATTCCTTCTATCGACGCTTGAAGAATGTTTATACGGTCAATCTCATCCGGTTCCACCATAACTACGCTCCAAGCAACGGCTTCCCGTTCTATTATAGAACGCAATTCCGCGCGTTTGTGAGCGCTTAGCTGTTTTGAGTCATTAAGCTCATCGCATTCGAATCCGGGTGGAAGGATCACAGCCGCGCAACTTACCGGACCGCAGAGACAGCCTCGGCCGGCTTCATCGCACCCTGCCTCTGGGATGCCCTTGATCATATAAGGTTTCAACATCAGAATCTGCGACAGGTGATTATAGATTCAGGTGTCCGTAGCACCAGTGTGCTTCCTGTCACACTCTCTACTGATAGTGTGACAGGGTTTGTATATATGCCCCATTCGTTCAAAGCTTTGACAGAATCTTCCGTTTTGTTGTAGGGAAAGTCCCAGCTCAGTCTTCCTGCATCCTTGTCATATTGCATGTTACCACTGTATACGACTCCTCCGACTTGTGAAAGCTGGACGACATGGAGATTCATGCATATGTATATGCGGTTTTCAGGAGCCTTCTCTTCTGAGGTCAGGAGATTCTCTATTTTCATTATCTGCCATTGTCCGTCAAGTTTGCCGTTATGGGAAGCTTTTCTGCATCCGCATAAGATGCCTGTCATCAGTACTGTTGCCAGGAATGTAATGTATATGTTGTTTAAAATAGATTTCATAAGGCGTTTATATTTATTAGGGCTCTCTTATAGGTCTCTTTTACTTTTTGCCGAACAGCCAGCCTGTTTTTGAGATTTTCACCTGTAGTCCGTAATTGTTGCCTATCAGCGAGCCGGCATCCATGCCAAATGAGATGTCTGCCTGCCAGCCCGGTAGTGACGGCACTTTTAAATTGAGTTCTCCAAGCAGATTGAAACTGCTTTTTACATTTGGAAATGGCTCCGCGTATGTCCCCCAGTTCTTCTGGTATGTTGCAAGAATTCTGTATCCTACATATCTTGAAGGTGTTCCTTTGAAACCGAGGTGATGTGCCCAAAGCCGGTTTCCGAGGAATGCAAGCCGGTGTGGCGAATTATATACAGGTGATATGAAAAGAGGGTTGCCGATGCCCATTCCCCAGTTCTGCCAGCCGTTGTTTATACCGTGGTTGAAATAGTTGTCTCTACCGCTGACCTGTTCGTTGATTTCCGGTGTGTGGTCATAATAGACAGAGCCGGCCTGATCTTTGGAATAGAGAAATTCGTATACAATTTCAGATACCCAGCGGTTTTTTGGCAATTTGGCTTCGATACCCCAGAGACCATCTTTCCAGGGATATTGAATCCATAACATTGAATGGTCTTCAAACATATGCTGGTAATATAATTTGACATTCCAGTCAGCCTGCGGTTTCCAGGATAGTGCAAAGTTCCAGCTTCCGAGGAAGTTCCCCTCCACATTAGACTGTTCACCGGCGGGTGTATTTTCATCTCCTCCCATCGGAATAACCGCTTTTATCCAGTTTTTAAATTTTCTGGGCATCACCACAACCGTTCCGTCCGGATAATATGTTGTGCCTCCGAATTGAGTTGCCATCTCTATTCCCATTTCAAACTCCAGCGGGAATTTTTTTGCATTACCACCTCTTATGAAGAGGGCTTTGGAATGATACAGAGTTCCGAGTGTGTATTTGTAGTTTTTATCTATCCAATTGGATATCCACCTGTTGTCTGTATATTTACCGAAACTCAGATAACCTTTCACTGCAAACCATCCGTTGGTGAACCATACATCCGCGAAATCAAATATACCGGCTTTTACCTGTGGTATAGGGTGTGCGTTGTTGGCAAAGAGCAGGTTTCCGGTCGCGAGTTCCGGATTGGACAGAAAACCTTCCATCTCTTTGGCGCCCACCATCAGATTAAGACATCTGTACTTGACCTCTGCGTATAATTGCTGGAGATAGACAGGCGACTGCATTCCGTAACCGACTACAACATCAGCACCTGCTCCCCAGGTAAACCGTTTTGAGGTATCCATATCCTTGAAGGCTGAGAGACGCATATATCCGTGACTGCCCTTAATAGAGGAGACGCCATATTTCCCGTTCATCAGCCAGAAAGGTGTGTGTCCGCTCATCGGAATTTCTACGGCAATTTCTCCTTTGTATCTGATGGAATCGTTCCATTCCGCCTTAATAATAGTCGGCATAAGGAGGATTGCGACAAAGCAAAACAATAATTTATGCATGGAAATGAAATATTAAGAAGCTTCTAAGATATAGAACGCTAAAATATAAAAAACGGTTATATAGAGCCAAAGGATTTGGACAGTTTATTAAAAAAAGTTGAGACCGACAATCAAAAAGACTGCCGGTCTCGGGGATAGGATGGATTTGGGGATGTAGTCCATAGCAGAGTCGAACTGCTCTTTAGAGAATGAAAATCTCTCGTCCTAACCGATAGACGAATGGACCGACAC
>CAJTWL010000043.1 GCA_910579845.1 uncultured Muribaculaceae bacterium
TCCAGGGGTCAAAATTGTCTTGGCTCACAGGGTCAACCGAGCCTGGGTTTTCCACTTACCAAAGAGAAGGTGGATGATTATGAAAAGATATTCTGGGATACTGTCAGTGATCCTAATCAGATTAGCCACAAACTTATGACAAATTCGGATGTAATAAAAGATGAATATAATGGCAATTATGTTCTCGTTTTCTCTATTCCGAGAGCTTCTCGCGAAATTCGACCGGTCTTCAAAGGCACAAATCCAATGCGCGGGACCTACCGCAGAAATGCCACCGGTGATTACATGTGTAAAGAATGGGAAGTTGCTTTAATGTTTCAAGAGCGTCGCCCTGATCTCGCTCTTGATTACGAAATACAGGAAGGTTTTACTATTGACGATATTGACCCCGAGTCATTTAGGGCATATCGTCAATTATTTGTGAGTCTTAAGCCTTCACATGCATGGGCTTCTGATAACGACCAACAATTATTGACTCACTTAAAAGCATACAGAAGAGACCGAAAAACAGGTAAAGAGGGACTTACATTAGCCGGACTTTTAATGTTTGGCAAGTATGATTCGATCATTGATGCCTTACCCCAGTATATGATTGATTATCGTGAATATCAAACAGGACAAGAACGATGGAGCGACCGCATTTATAGCGATGGCTCATGGGAGGCGAACTTGTTTCAGGCATATAGACGCATCTTGCCAAAATTGCAAAGTTTCCTTTCTACTCCATTTAAACTGGAAGGCAATGTGCGACAAGATGAAACAAAAGTACATAAGGGACTTAGAGAAGCGTTTGTAAATTTCTGTGTTCACCCTCTATTTCAAAGTGATACCAAGCTTATTATTCAGAAACGTCCGACAGAGATTGTTTTTTCCAATCCAGGCACAATGCTTGTATCTAAAGAACAATACTATTCAGGAGGTTACTCTGTATGCCGTAACCCGGCTCTTCAGACGATGTTTTCTCTTATTGGAGTTGCAGAAAAGGCCGGTAGTGGTTCTGATACTATTATTCAAGGATGGAAGGAAGCCAATTTTAGACTTCCGCTGATTTCTGAAAAAGGAGAACCTAATCGAGTCGAACTTATTCTGCCTCTGGAATCAATTCTTTCATCTGAAGTTAAAGAAAAACTTGTGGGATTGTATGGATCTCGCATACATACCCTCAATGCCAATCAACTTAAAGCCTTAGCCATGGCTATATCAGTGGGTCACATCTCAAACTCGATTCTTCAACGCTCGCTTGAGTTGCATAGGACTGATATCACATTATTGCTTCAGGGCTTGTGTAAAGATGGTTTTCTGATTTCATCTGGAATCGGCAGAGGAACCTCTTATACCATCAACCCGTCGTTGAAAGAAGCTATGGAAGGCAATGTCGCCAAAGAATCCTGTAGCGGATTATTTGGCGATAATGTTGCAAGTAATGTTGCAAGTAATGTTGCAAGTAATGTTGCAAGCAACACTATAGTTGCCAAGCGTAAGCGGCAAGGTTACAATCAATTAAGTAGACAAATTGTAGATTACTGCTCTACTTGGAGAACACGTCAGGAGATAGCGGTAGCCATTTGTTACAGTTCTGATTACCTTCGCAATATAGTTTTGCCAAGGATGATTTCCGATGGCTACCTTGAAAAAATAGATAAGGATGCGGTTACAAATCCGGAACAAAAATATCTGGCAACTGAAAAGGGCAAAAGGCTCAAATAGCGATGCTTGAACCGTAAATAATAGACAAGACTTCATCCGACAATCTCTTATTTGTCAGATGAAGTTTACATGATTCTATCGTAATCGGGAGTTTTTTTATATGAGGAAGTCTGGAGGTGATGTTTTCTCCGTTTAGGGCGGCTTTATTTGCCGGTGCCGAGATTGGAGATGTCGACTATGGTGTTCTTGAAGTTAACACGGTAGTTTACTGAAAGGATTGCATCAAGATTATAGAATAAGGTTTAGTACCTGTTCTGGGCACAAAAAGCGGGAGCTTTAGCTTACGCCATTGCTCCCGCAACATCAAGGTTACGAAAAGGTGATATCAATCATCAATCTGTTCTTATATATCGCATGTCTGAGCATGCGGGGCGCGTAACCACGATGATTTTATATTTGCATTTGTAAGTATAACTCGGAGAAAAAACAATTGTTTATAAAACCGCTCTTTTTAACGTTTAGCAGTTGGATAATTAACATTTGTAAACTATTTGGTCAGGGTAGTAAAAAGTGTTATCTTTGTCGTATGGAAGATGATTTCGACATTCGTGCCCGTTCTGCCGCTCCACAAGGGGTTGAGAAAGACATCGAGAAGGCTTTGCGTCCTTTGGAGTTTGACGATTTCAGCGGGCAGGATAAGATAATAGATAATTTGCGTGTTTTTGTGGCGGCGGCGCGCATGCGTGGCGAAGCGTTGGATCATACATTGCTTCATGGTCCTCCGGGACTGGGGAAGACAACCCTTTCCAATATCGTGGCCAATGAACTTGGCGTGGGCTTTAAAGTCACGTCCGGACCTGTGCTTGATAAACCGGGTGATCTTGCCGGCATTTTAATGAGCCTTGAGGAGAATGATGTCCTGTTCATAGATGAGATACATCGGCTGCATCCTGTCGTAGAGGAGTATCTTTATTCAGCGATGGAGGATTACAAGATCGATATACTGCTTGATAAGGGACCGGGTGCAAGAAGTGTTCAGCTCACTCTGTCTCCATTTACATTGATAGGTGCCACCACACGCAGCGGAAGTCTGACAGCTCCTCTTCGTGCCCGCTTTGGTATAAACTGCCATCTTGAATATTATGATCACGAAGTGTTGAAAGGTATTGTGAAACGATCGGCACGTCTCCTGAACATAGGTATTGACGAGGAGGCGGCTCTGGAGATTGCTTTGCGTAGCCGTGGAACGCCTCGGGTTGCAAACTCACTGCTACGTCGTGTCCGTGATTTTGCCATGGTAAGAGGTTCCGGAAGGATAGATCTGCCAATTGCCAGGCATGCACTGGAGGCTCTTAATATCGACCGACATGGACTGGATGAGATTGATAACAGAATATTGCTTACAATCATTGATAAATTCAAGGGAGGACCGGTTGGTCTTACCACTATCGGCACGGCTATCGGAGAGGACGCCGGTACAATAGAGGAGGTATATGAACCCTTCCTGATAAAGGAAGGGTTTCTGAAGAGAACGCCGAGAGGTCGTGAAGTGACTGAATTGGCATATCGTCATCTTGGTAAAACCGGAGCCCGTCAAGATTCGTTGTTTGATTCTGAAGAATAGGCGGCATCTTGACAATGAAGTGATTTCACGATAGATTTTAAATATATAATTCTGAAAATGGCAGGTATAAAGTCTTTGGCAAAAGATACGGCTGTCTACGGTCTGAGCAGCATAGTCGGACGGTTTCTCAACTGGTGTCTTGTTCCGTTGTATGTTTATCTCTTTCCAACACAGGAATACGGAATTGTAAGCTATCTTTATAGTTTTACGGCTGTTGCGCTCGTAATTCTTAACTACGGTATGGAGACCGGTTTCTTTCGTTTTGCCAATAAAGAGGGTGATTCAGAACTGGTCTACACAACTTCTCTCATATCTGTAGGCACGACATCTCTGTTGTTTATTGCTCTTGTGGCATTATTCCTGCACCCGATATCTGATGTGATTCTGTTGCCGGATAAAAGCATATATGTGATGCTCCTTGCCATAACGGTGGCGATAGATGCATTTTCCAATTTACCTTTCGCTTATCTGAGATTCAAGAAGAAGGCATTCCGTTTTGCGGGTATAAAGATGCTTAATGTGGGTATAAATATTGGCTTGAATCTGTTCTTTCTGCTACTTTGTCCGTGGATTATGCGGAATTGCGGGTGGCTTGTGTCATGGTTCTACGAACCGATGGGAGGCGCGACATTCGGGATCGGCTGGATATTTGTGGCTAATCTTCTCTCTACTGTTATTGTCCTTCTTATGCTGATTCCGGAGGTGGCAGGTAAAAGATTCAGAATATCAGGTGTTCTGTTACGCAGGATGTTGTCTTATAGCTGGCCTCTGCTTGTATTGGGTGTTGCAGGTATCTTGAGCCAGAACATGGGACAGATGATAATTCCTTATCTCTTCAAAGGAAGTGAAGAGGCTGCGCGTTCAATGGTCGGAATCTACGGTGCCAATATAAAGATAGCCATTGTAATGGTTATGTTTACTCAGGCATTCCGTTATGCTTACGAGCCTTTTATTTTTTCCAGAGCAAAGGATGAGGGAGAGGATAAAAAACAGGCATATTGCGATGCGATGAAATTTTTTGTGATTTTCGGGCTGTTTATTTTCCTGGGGGTTATGTTTTTCTTGCCGATACTTAAGCATTTTGTAGCCCCGTCATATTGGTCAGGACTCTCTGTCGTACCGGTGATGATGCTTGCCGAATTATGTTTCGGAATATTCTTCAATCTTTCATTATGGTATAAACTGACAGACCGGACTCAGTGGGGAATGTATTTGTCGCTGTTGTGTTTCGTACTAATGCTGGTTCTCAATATATGGCTTGTCAGATTAATCGGCATCCCTGACGGTTACTTGGGTTCTGCCTGGGCGGCTTTGATCAGTTATTTCGTTGTGATGACCGTATCATATTTTGTAGGAAGACATTATTATCCGCTGCCATATCAGACAGGAAGAATGGGGTTGTATCTGATTCTTGCTATGGTTTTGTATATAGGGGTCGGATATCTGGAGAATATATTTTCGGAATATATCATATATTTTGTTAAAATACTATTCCTTGCCATCTATGCGGGTGTTGTAATTATAGCCGAGAAATTACCCGTTGCAGGATTAAAAAATAAAAGAAGAAAATAAATATGAAAAGAATTGTCTGTGTTTTGACCATATGCTTAAGTTTCTGCCTTTACGGTTTTGCGACTAAAACTTTTACCGGTATGCCGGCAGGTGATGCCGGTCCCATGCTGCCCTATGACTTCAGTTTGTGTGACAGAAACGTAGCATGGGCGGATAGTCTCAAACCTATATTTGTAAGTTATACAGCAAGACATGGTGCACGCTATCTGACATCGGCGGGAAAGTTCAAGAAATTGTTTACTGCGCTTTCCAGAGCTGATAAAGAGGATCAGATTACAGAAAACGGCAAGATTTTTTATAAATATCTTAAATATATAAAGAGCTATTCTAATGATAAATGGGGACTTCTGTCAGCAACCGGTATCGAGGAGGAGGAGAAACTCGGAGCGGAGATGGCACGCCTTTTCCCGGAATTGATGAAGGGCGGTACGGTTCGGTCAGAGTCCACATCAGTGCCTCGCGTTGTGATGACGATGTACCAGTTCATGCATGCTCTGGAGATTCCAAATGAGGATCTTGAGATGACAGCCGCTTCAGGTCATCAATATGACAGCGTTTTGCGTTGTTTTGATTACAACAAGGAATATGCGAAGTTCCGTACCTCAAAGGGTAAGTGGAACAAACTGCTCCCTGCCGTTATGGAGAGGAATGTCTCTCCTGAACCTGCGAGAAAGATGTTCAAGGCCGGTTACATCAAGAATGACATGGAGTTGCGCAATATGACAATGGACATATATTCCGCGCTTCAGGGCTGTAACGCCTGCGGATATGCAGAACCTCCGATCCGTTTCTTGACAGAGAAGGAATCCCATGGATGCTGGGTGGTTAATAACTTCAAGCATTATATGCGCAACAGTATAAATCCGGTATCTGATATTGCGGCATACGCCACGATGCCTTTGCTAAGAAAGATAGTGAATGATATGGATCAGGCGGCAGCTGAGTCATCTAAGGGTAATTATCCCGAGATACGAATGAAAGGAAACTTCGGACATGCCGAGACTCTCCTTCCTTTGCTGTCACTCATGAGGATTCCGGGATGTTATTATTACTCTACTGATTATGATAAGCTTGACAAGGTATGGAAGGTTCAGGATATTACACCTCTTGCCGCCAATCTGATGGTAGTGCTTCTCCGTGGAGAAAGCGGTGAAATGTATGTGTCGGTAAGACATAATGGCGTGAATGTGGAGCCGGTACCCGGTAAGGGAAAAGTTCTGAAGTGGAGCGAGCTCAGGAATTATTGGACGGGTCTTGCTTCAAAATATAATTGATCTTATTATGACTTATGAAACGACTTCTTTCTTTGGATGTAATTAGAGGTATGACAATAGTCTGTATGATTATTGTGAATAACCTCGCCGGTCCTGATAATTATCTGCATCTTGAGCATAGTGAGTGGAACGGAATCACTGTGTGCGATCTTGTTTTTCCATTCTTCCTGTTTATAATGGGAATCACAACGTATATCTCACTTTCCAGGCGTGATTTTAAGCCCTCGTCATCATCAATTCTTAAGATTCTCAGAAGAGCGGCTGTTATTATTCTTATCGGCTGGGCTGTAAGATGGTTTGCTTATATCTGCATGGACAGGGATATCTGGGACTTCTCGCAATTCCGCATTACAGGTGTGCTTCCCCGTATCGGGCTCTGTTACGGTATAGTTGCGCTCATGGCTCTATATATCAGCCGGAAGACGATGGTCTGGATAGCGGCTGCGCTGTTGGTGGTATACGGTGCAATATTATTGATGTTCAACGGGTATGCGAATGATTCCAGCAATATCCATGCGGTGATCGATGAATTCCTGCTTACACGTGCTCATCTTTACCGTACTCCGGTTGATCCGGAAGGAATACTCGGAACAATTCCGGCTGTAGCTCATACTATTATAGGATTCTGTTGTGGAGCGATGCTGATCAGGAAGGAACCGTTGGATGCAAGGTTGCTTAAGCTTTTTGTAACCGGAGTCTTGCTGGCGCTTGGCGGTTTTCTGGCGAGTGGAATCCTTGCACCCAACAAAGCGATATGGAGCAGCAGTTACGTTCTGATTACATGTGGACTGGCTGCAATACTTTTAGCCACGATCTCCTATTTTACCGATGTGCGCCATGACTCGACAGCATTTGGATTCTTTGAAGCTTTTGGAGTGAATCCGTTGTTCCTCTATGTATTGGGAAGTATATTCGGAGTCGTGCTTGGTATAACTGGAGTGACACATACTGTTTATGAATGGACTCTGACGTGGTTGCCCGACCCGAAAACTGCATCCATGCTGTTTTCAGTGGCATTGGCATTGGTAACAGGTCTTTTCGCATATCCGTTATATCGAAAACGGATATATATTAAAATATAATTTTATTACTTGTTCCGATATGAAAAAAATCTATCTTTTTGCCTTGACGGGCATTTTTGCTGTGTTGCCGGGTTTTGGTGCTGCTCCACAGTTGCGGATCTCAGGAGGAGCACCCGATACAATAACTTCAGCTTCAACCGTGCTTGTCGGAGTTACCGATCCGGGTGCCTCTGCTATGATCAACGGTAAAGTCACAAAAGTCTATAAAACCGGTTCTTTTGGAGCGAAAGTTGATCTTGAACCCGGTGTAAATAATGTAGTAATAGATGTTTTTCATGGTTCTGATACGACCCGCAAAACAGTTTCCATCTATCGCAAACAGCATGTCCGGAAAGTAAGTAAGAAGTCGGAGGCTCCGCTCATGCTTTTCGCGGTTCCAAAGGTTATTGAAACAAAAAAAGGAGCATATCTGCAATATGGCGACGGAGATGATCGTCTTGGCGGCTCTAAGATGGGTTTTATAGATTCCGGTATACGCCTTGTCGTTGACGGAGAAAGAGGATCGCTTTACAGAGTGCGGTTGGCTGTCGATAGAGTGTCTTATATCCAGAAATCGTATGCGAGTTTGGTTGATGCCTCACTCCCGGAAGTTGTGAATACAGGAAAATGGACTATTGTAAATGAAGGTAAGATTGATAAGATAACAGTGGCTCTTCCAAAACGACTTGCGTGGCATGCGACCACAGGTTTACAGCCCAATGAGATCAATATCGATTTATTCGGGGCTTTCGACAATTCCAACTGGATTATGCAACGGTCACTCGATCTCGGAATAATTGATTATATAAACTTCCAACAAGTTTCATCGGACGTTTATCGTATCATAATCCGATTGAAGGGAGAATCCAACTGGGGCTATGATATAGGATATGATGAAGCTTCTACAAATCTTAGAATAAAAGTGCGTCACAGACCCAAATCATTGCGGCTTCGCGATCTTACAATCGGCCTTGACGCCGGTCACGGAGGAAATAATTCCGGTGCGGTATCGCCATCCGGCATGGAGGAGAAAGATGTTAATCTTGATATTGTAAAAAGACTTAAAGCATTGCTCGAAAATAAGGGAGCTTCTGTGATCCTGACCCGTAGCGATGATTCCGCGTTATCAATGACTGAGCGTAAACGGATATGGTCTGATGCGAATGTGGATATTTCAATATCTGTGCATAACAATGCAGGTGGGTCAGCTCTTGATTCTCCCGGTACGTCTGTATATTATAAACATTTATTCTGCAGACCGTTTGCAGAAGTCATGTGTCGTAGTATGCTTGAGACAGGTCTTCCGTTTTACGGACTTGTTGGCAATTTCAATTTCTCACTTGTCGGACCTACAATCTGTCCGACCTGCCTTGTTGAAGGAGCATTTATGTCCTCTCTTGCAGAAGAGGAGAAGCTTGCCGATCCTGAGTTCAGGCAGCTTATGGCAAAAAAAATATTTGAAGGTCTCTGCAACTATCTGAAATCTGTAGAATAATATACCATCTTTCCGGTTTATCCATATCCTCATACAAAAATAACCTCGGAGATCGGACTTCCGAGGTTATTTTTGTATGAGGATATTATTATTTTACGACTTTGTAGATTGCGGATGAGCAGCCTCCAAGAGAGAATTGAGTGCCTTTCTTGGTGGTTTTTACTGATGTCTTTCCGTCGGAAAGGAGACAGTCAAGTTTGCCTTCCGGAAGCTCAACAGTCGCTTTTACTGCTTTCCCACCGGGATTGAGCGCTACAACATATGTGCCTTCGGCACTTGTACGGGTGTAGATCCAAGGATATGGTTTAGACATGTCGCTGACTGTGACCCAGTCACCAAGGTTGCCAAGAGTCGGGTGGTCGTGACGGACCTTGTTGACTCTTCTTACATGGTTCAATACGGAGTTTGGATCCTGTTCCTGAGTCGCTACTGTCAGTTTGCCTCCATCAGTAAATACAGGCAGGAAGAGCTTTTCGGGAGCAGCTGTAGAGAAGCCTGCATTCTTTGTGTTATCCCACTGCATAGGTGTACGTGTACCGCTTCGTTCCTCACGTGAACCCTCTACACTCGGCAGCCCTTTGACATTACGCATCATAATCTCGTCTCCGAAGTGAATGAACGGTACACCGGGCATCGTAAGAAGCCAAGTCATAAAAGTCTTGATCTGATCCGGAGTATCGCGACCCTCTGAGTTCAGACGGTTTATGTCATGATTTGCAGAGAATAGAGAGATATAACCGTAATCTTTGGATGCGAGATACTGTTTGTTGAACTCTTCGACAAACTTGTCATAGGCACCGATGCCGGTTTTCTCAAAATAAGCATCCTTACCTACACTTTTACCGGGACTGGTTCCTCTGGTAATCTGCTTAAAGCCGGGACTTCGGTGTATAAGCAGGAAATCGCAATCGAAGCCGGCAGGGCATGATTGTGATGGATTTCCCCATTCAGAGATAAGCACTTTTCCGGGATATTCACGGTCTATCCATTCACGCATCTCATTCCAAAGCTTTTGTGTCTCCTTCTTGTCTTTATCGTTCTTTACAAGAGAAGCCGCCATATCGACACGGAAACCGTCAACACCAAGATCAAACCAGTAAGCCATGATGTTTTTCAGTTCGCGGCGTACAGCTTTGGGTCCGGGGGCGTCTACCGGCTGTTGCCATGGTTTTGACGGATCCGGATTAGCATAGCCGAAATTAAGTGCCGGCTGGCAAGGATAGTAGTTGCGGTAGTAATATTCTCCTGTATATTTGCCATCTTTGGGTTCACCCGGATTCGCCTCTTTTGTAGGAACCCATAGACCGAGTTTTGAATCCTGTGGATTAGGTGTCTTGTAGCGTTTCTCGATGTCTTTTTTATCTTTGTCGGAAATGGAGTCTACAAAGATATAATAGTCTGCGTAACGTCCGTCTTTACCCTCTGTTGCGGCTTTCCTGAACCACTGGTGTTGGTTTGAAGAGTGTCCCGGAACAAGATCAAGACATACTTTCAGCCCACGTTTGTGAGCTTCGTCAACAAGGTTCTTAAGGTCGGTTTTTGTACCGAAACGTGGATCTATATTAAAATAATCCTTTATGTCATATCCTCCGTCAAACCAGCCGGACTCGAAGATAGGATTCATCCATATGGCATCTACGCCAAGACTTTTTACATAATCAAGTTTTGAAGTGATACCCGGCAAGTCTCCTATACCGTTGCCGTCTGAATCCATGAATGAACACGGATAGATGTCGTAGAAAACGGCACTGCGTATCCAATCGGGAGTAGTTTTATGTGCAAACATAGAACCGGATGCAAGCATCGTGGCTGCCGCCGCTACAAGCAATTTGGAAAGTTTCATAATTAAGTCAGTTTGGGATATTAGTTTAAAGTTAAGTGATATTATTTATTTTTTCAAACTGAGACCTGTCCTTTTATGGCCGGGTAAGGATCGTAATCCTCAAGTTTGAAATCAGAATATTTGAAGTCAAATATGTTTTTTATCTCAGGATTTATCACCATACGCGGTAATTTACGTGGAGTGCGTTCAAGTTGAGTGTTTACCTGATCGAGATGATTCAGATAAATATGCGCGTCTCCGAGTGTATGGATAAACTCACCGGGCTTCAGACCGCAGACCTGAGCCGCCATCATGCACAGAAGTGCATAACTTGCAATGTTGAATGGAACTCCAAGGAAGCAGTCAGCACTACGCTGATAAAGCTGCAGTGACAGTTTTCCGTCGCAAACGTAAAACTGAAAGAATGCGTGGCAAGGCGGCAGATTCATATTCTTGATATCTCCCACATTCCAAGCGTTGACAATTATACGTCGTGAGTCGGGATTGTTCTTTATAGTATCGATTACTTCTGATATCTGATCTATATGACCACCTTCATAGTCGGGCCAGGAACGCCACTGATAGCCGTAAATGTGCCCGAGCTCTCCATCCTCATCAGCCCATTCATTCCATATTCTTACACCGTTCTCCTGAAGATACTTTACATTTGTGTCTCCGGCGAGAAACCATAGCAGTTCGTGAATGATACTCTTAAGATGCACCTTCTTGGTTGTAAGCAAAGGAAAACCTTCGCTGAGATCGAATCGCATCTGGTATCCGAATGTGGAAATGGTGCCGGTTCCGGTACGGTCGTGTTTTCTGTGACCATCCTTAAGGATATGTTTTATAAGGTCAATATATTGTTTCATAAGAAGATTGTTATCGTTATGATCATTGAGTCGCACGCTGTTTGCGTTGGAAGAGAGGAGAGGCAGGACGGCTGCGGTTCGCCTGGTAATGTATCGCGTCATTATCGCATACTGCAAGACAATCGAAGCACCTGACGCATCTTGAGTTGTCAACGATTCTTTCGGATATCTTGATACAAGATGCTCTGCATATCTCTTCGCATTTTCCACATGAAATGCATTTGTCGGGATCCAGTTCGATATGATAAAAATAATGGTCGTGAAGCATTCCCATTGCTGTGCCGTAAGGGCATACCTGCGTGCAATAATCCCTCCCTGCAATGTATGAATATATGCCAAGACAAATTATTGATACAATACCTGCCAGAATACCTGTAAGACTTCCGATGCCGAGGTTTATCCAAGTCGATTCAACAGCTGACGGTCTCACTATCGAAGCTATGTTGCGCATGATGTTCCAGGGCTCTATAAGATAGGGAACGGCTACAAGACCAGGAAGAAGACAGATGACGTATATGGCAAGGATATGTACTGACCAGCGTTTTTGAGGCTTATAGGAAAATACTTTCTTTTGTTTGCCTGTTTTTTTACGTAACCATATGAAAAAGTCGTTCAGTGTGCCCACCGGACACACTGAAGAACAATAGACTCTACCGAAAATAATTGTTATCACCATCCATACGAGAGTTACACCGATGGTGACTGTAAGGCTTGAAATAAGAATCTGTGATTTTTCTGAAATCATGGCCATAGGATGTATCTGAGGTCCTATTATCAGGTAGACCACAGTAGCCACGAAAAATAACGTGGTTATAAATATGCGGAAAACTCTTAACTGTCGCATATTTCAGGATTCTTTACGGTTTTCAGATTCTATCTCCCAACCTTATCGGAGATTGAATTATCTTCTTTTCCCTTTCTGTTGTTCGCGCAGCATTGCCTGTTGCTGACGCTGCATCTCCTCAAGACGAGCCATGAAACCAGATTTCTTACGTGGCTTTTTTGCATTCTCAGCCATTGCTTTGCGTACATCTTCTTCTTTGATTATGAATCGGAAAGAATATGTCTGTACAATGGTTATAAGCAGTGAGAGGAAATAGTAGTACGATAGTCCGGCAGCGTAATTGTTAAAGAATACCAGGAAGAAGAGCGGCATAAGATACATCATCCATTTCATGCCAGGCATCTGCGATGGCTGGTTCTGCATGTTGATATAGGTGTAGATGATGTTTGTCGCTGTCATTAGCAGACAGAAAAGAGAAAGATGGTTTCCGAAATATTCCGTTACCAATGGTATGTTTCCGCTCCATGATACTATTGCGTCAGGAGCCGAGAGATCATGAGCCCATAGGAAACTCTGACCGCGCAACTCGATACAGCTCGGGAAGAAGCTGAACATCGCAAACAGGATAGGCATCTGAAGAAGCATCGGCAGACATCCCGACATCGGGCTTGCACCTGCCTTTGAATACAGCGCCATCGTTTTCTGCTGACGTATCATGGCATTCTCGGTACCGGGGTATTTGTCGTTTATTGCCTTGATATCCGGTGCCAGCACACGCATCTTTGCCTGACTTTTATAGCTCTTGTAGGTAAGAGGGAATAGTACCAGCTTGATAAGAATAGTGAGCAGCAGTATAATGATTCCATAGTTGGAGATATATTTGCCGAGGAATGTAAATACCGGGATAATCACTCCGGTGTTGATCCAGCGGAATAGGCTCCATCCCAAAGGAATAAGCTTGGTCATTTTAAGATCTTCACCTACCTCTATCTCTTTATCAAGATGAGAGAGAAGCGGGTACAGATTCGGACCTATATAAAGATGGAAGTTTACCGGATTCTCGGAATTCCAGTCATAGTCATTCATTACAGCTACGGTAGACAGATTCTTCAGGTAGTCCGCTCCTTTTATTATTTCGGAGTTAAAGTCGGCAGTGTTGAACGGACGGTCTGCAATCATCACTGTCGAGAAGAACTGGTTCTTGAATCCTATCCAGCGTATTTTAGCCTTTCTCTCCTCGGAATCATCTTTAGCCTCTGACAGATTTTCTACGGAACCTCCTGCAAATTTATAGAACAGACCGGAGTTGCGTTCCTCGAACATACGGCCTTTCTCCTGTCGGCGAATATCCTGTTGCCAGTCAAGACCGAGGTTGCGCGCATTGCTTTGGACGATAGGAGCCATGTTGTGCTGCACGATTCTCATTCGGACAACATAGCTGTCTGTTTTGGGTAATGTATATTCAATACCCCAGTAAGCGTCAGGAGCCATCTCCAAAGCCATAAGAACGGTTGTGTCGCTGGTCTGTCTGGGAGTGAAATAAAGGTCTGCCGTCTCCACTGCCTGCGGAAGGGGGAGCTGGAAGTTGAATTTGTTTCTGTCACCCTCGAAAATTACAACAGGTTTTTTCTCCCTTTTTGTCTCATCGGAAGAATATTCTGTATCATAGTCCTTAAGCTCCGCTCTGGTTATAGAACCTGATTTAGAGCTTAGTTCAAGCTTGATGACATTGTTTTCAAGAGTCCGTTTTTCATTGGTTCCTGCAAGGAATCTTGAGAATTTGCCGTATTTCCCCATGGATGTGGAGAGCTCGCGCACTGTTGCGAGAGCTTTGCGCTGTCGGTCAAGACCAATCTTTTTGACATCTTTTCCGGTGATATCGCTCCATGCGAGTTTGTCACCCTGTACGTCAACCGTTCCATATATGGAATCTCCGACCAATGTCAGGTCGACAGGACCTTGAACGAGGTGATATGCGCGGGTGGAATCGCCTAATGTCTCGGGAACACCATTCTCCATGATGTTGTTTACCAGCCATCCGCGTTCTGTGCGCGAAAGGGAATCGAGAGTTGTGGCAACCGGTGTTTCCTGTTCAGCAGGGGAGTCGCTTACTTTTATATTATCTTCGTTTTTGGGCTGCAGCCACATGAAGATCAAAAATACGGCGAGCATGCACAGCAGACCGTTGAGAGTGTTTTTATCCATGTTCTATTTTTTCGAGTCGCCGAATTTTATCGCGGCTTTTATAAAGGATATAAAGAGTGGATTTGGATTTAATACTGTAGACTGATATTCGGGATGGTATTGTGTGCCGACAAACCATGTGAGTTCCGGAATCTGGACAACCTCTACCAATCCGGTGTCAGGATTCTCTCCGACACAATGCATTCCGGCGTTTTCAAATCTTTCACGATAATCTCCGTTGAACTCGAAACGGTGACGGTGACGTTCGCGTATATTGAGTTTGCCGTAAGCTTCAGCCGGGATGGAACCTTCTTTAAGACGGCAGTCGTATGCACCTAGGCGCATCGTACCTCCCATGTTTGAGATGCTTTTCTGTTCCTCCATAAGGTCAATGACATTGTGAGAGGTTTTCGTATCCATTTCTGTAGAGTTCGCATCTGTGTAGCCAAGTACGTTGCGGGCGAATTCTATGACCATACATTGCATGCCGAGACATATTCCAAATGTCGGGATATTGTGTTCCCGACACCATTTAAGAGCCACAAACTTTCCCTCTATTCCACGCTGACCGAATCCGGGAGCTATAATGATACCGTCCATTCCGTTGAGTTTCTCATCCACATTGGATTCATTTAGTTTCTCGGAATGGATATATATGAGTTCGAGCTTATGGTCGCAGTAGGTCGCGGCTTGCATAAGAGATTCGCTGATAGATTTGTATGCATCCTGAAGTTCGACATATTTACCTACCAGGCCGATTGTCACAGTGTCGGCGGCAGTGTCGAGCTTATGAAGGAATGTGTTCCATGCTGTAAGATCCGGTTCTCCGTCTGTATCGCATCCGGTAAGTCGCAACACCTGTGTGTCAAGACCTTGCGCGTGCATCATAAGTGGAACCTCGTAGATTGTAGGTGCATCAAGACTCTGGATTACAGCTTCTGTCGATACATTGCAGAATTGTGCTACCTTGCGACGCATGGACGCAGGCAGCTCTTTCTCTGTACGCAGTACAAGAATATCGGGCTGAATGCCGATTGCCTGCAACTGCTTGACAGAGTGCTGGGTCGGCTTCGTTTTAAGTTCTTTGGCAGCTTTCAGATATGGCACATATGTGAGATGAATACTCAAAGCATTCCTGCCCATTTCCCATTTCAACTGACGTACAGCTTCCAGAAACGGAGTTGACTCGATATCGCCTACAGTTCCTCCTATCTCCGTAATTACAAAATCGTATTTGCCGGTATTGCCCAGACTTTTTATATTTCTTTTAATTTCGTCTGTAATATGCGGTATGATCTGTACTGTCTTTCCGAGATAGTCGCCACGACGCTCCTTGTCAATTACCGACTGGTAAACCCTACCGGTGGTTACATTGTTGGCACGCGTTGTCTGGATGTTGGTAAATCTTTCGTAATGTCCCAAGTCAAGGTCTGCCTCATGCCCGTCTACTGTGACGTAGCATTCTCCATGTTCGTAAGGATTGAGTGTGCCCGGATCAATGTTGATGTATGGGTCGAATTTCTGAATTGTGACATTGTATCCCCTTGAAAGGAGAAGACGTGCCAAAGATGAGGAGATGATCCCTTTTCCAAGGGATGAAACCACTCCTCCGGTAACAAAGATGTATTTTGTCTCCACGTTCATGGTGTTTTGACTGCAAATTTAACGAGATTTGCCGTAATTTCAAATTTTAGCGACACAAGAATGACACAACATCTGTATTATCGGTGCGTTTAAGAGCTTGTTTAAAAATAAATGTGAATTTGGGGCGGCTGTCTTTTGATTAAAATTCATTCAAGGCAAAGGAGCATAGCG
>CAJTWL010000044.1 GCA_910579845.1 uncultured Muribaculaceae bacterium
CCAAGGACTCCCTGATTATGAGTCAGGTGCTCTAACCAACTGAGCTATGGGACCCCGCAGTGTCCGATAGGTTGATGCCTGTCTCTGTTTGCGATGCAAAATTAATGGGTTTTATGCTATTTTCCAAATTATTTAATCTTTTTTTTAATATTTTGTAGTTTCTCTTTTATGAGTGTTGAAATCAATTTGTTTTTTTAAGGTTATATTGGTAAATTTGCATGATTAGTGGCTTGTGGTAAGCATATGCCGACTGATTCATAGTTTTTAGGTGTTATATGTATGCATTATGCAGACACTGTTAAAAAGTTGATGATATGAAGAAAACGGGTAAGATACTTGCTGAGAAATTACTTCAGGTCGGAGCTGTTAAGTTGCAGCCCGAGAATCCTTTTGTATGGGGTACTGGCTGGAATTCTCCAATTTATAATGAGAATCCGCGTTTGCTTTCATATCCTGATTTGCGCAATCAAATAAAGATTGAACTCTCAAAACTTATAATCGAGAATTTCCCGGATGCCGATGTAGTGGCGAGTGTGTCCACCAACGCCATCCCTATCGGAGCAATTGCCGCGGATGCTTTAGGCTTGCCGTTCCTGTTTGTGCGTAGCAAACCTAAAGATCATGGTCTGGAAAATTTGATCGAGGGTAACCTGAAGTTCGGTCAGAAAGTAGTTCTGGTAGATGATCTGATTTCTACAGGATCAAGTTCGGTAAAAGCTACCGGCGAGTTGCGTATGGCAGGCGGTGAGGTGCTTGGACTTGTGGCTTTGTTTGACTATCAGTTCCCGATCGCATCGAAACGGTTGAGAGATAATAATATCACTTTATTCTCTTTGGTTGATTACGCTACGATGCTCAATGTGGCGCTTGAGACAGACTATATTAGAGAGAAGGATGTGGAGACACTTAAAGAATGGCGACAGGATCCGGCAAACTGGATTCCCGGAAATGCCGATTGATTTCGTAAATTTAAACAGTTTATAAGACAGTTATGGCTAATTATAAGAGCGAGGATGTGACGTTGGGAGTTCCGGTGGAGCGTGCATTTGCGAAATTGGATAATCTTGAAGGGCTTGGCGAATTGATCAAGAACGCCCCTGCTGACAAGATTCCTGCAGAACAGCGTGATATGCTTGATAAGATAAGTGTTACATCGGATACTATCTCATTTCCTTCCGGACCGATGGGAGAGATAAGGCTTCGCAAAGTAAAAAGTGTCGAGCCGACGTTGATAGAGCTTGCAGGAGAGGGCACCCCTGTTCCGATGTCTCTGAAGCTTCATCTTTTACCGATGGGTGAGACTGCATGTACTGCCAATGTAGAGATAGATTTGCAGATTCCTGCTATGCTTAAACCCATGGTGAACGGTCCTCTTAAGAAGATGACCACGGAGTTTGCAAATATGTTGCGACAAATGCCTTTCTAAACGTGTATCCCAGTTAAAACTGGGCATCTTTGAGGAGTATATTATTCAGGTAATTGAGTTTAAGAATTGACATTATCATACAGTTCCTGGTGATGGCGGTGGCGCTGTCATCAGGACTGTTGCTTTCATGCAATTCGGTCGATGATGAACGTCTCCCTAATGTTCCTGTAAATATCAATTTGGGAGATCCCGGTCTATGGAATCGATATGGCGTTGCAGGATTCGGACTTTACCGCTATTTTATTCCTGAACTTAAGGAGCCATCCGGATTCTCTTATACGGTTTCATCGTGTGCCGGTTTTGGTGGAGTCCTGCTCATCGGTGGTATGGATCCGTTTTCCGGAGATGTGAATGTGCCGCTTGCATATGATCTTGCATGTCCTGTAGAATGCAAACCGACAGTTAGAGTGAAGATTGACGATTCCACATTTGAGGCGATCTGTCCGGTGTGCGGATCCAAGTACGATGTCACAATGCGTGCAGGATCTCCGATTTCCGGTCCGGCTGCAGAGGGAAAAAACAAATATGCCTTGAAACGGTATCAGTGCCTGCCGGCGCAATACGGAGGTTATATAATAGTCAACAGATAAAATGGGATTACTCGAAGGACTCTTATATATGCTTTGGCGGGGTGTGGCAATCGGTGTCATAATTTCCGCACCAATGGGTCCGGTAGGGATATTGTGTATACAGCGCACTCTGGAGAAGGGGAGACGGACGGGATTCTATACAGGTGTAGGGGCAGCATTGTCAGATCTTGTCTATTGCCTGCTGACAGGTTTCGGGCTCTCCTTTATTGAGGAGTTTTTAGAAAGAAACTCTAATGTAATACAGTTGTTCGGGAGCATCGTGCTTATCGGATTCGGTATATATCTGTTCAGGACAAATCCTTCAAAGAAGTTGAAACGCCCCTCGGAGAAAGGGATTCCTGCCGGTAAGAATATTTTGAGCGGTTTTTTGTTTACTTTCTCCAATCCATTGATTATTTTTCTGATAATAGGATTGTTTGCCCGCTTTAACTTCCTTCTTCCGGAGATAAAGATATATCATTATTTATTGGGCTTTGTATCTATAATAGGAGGTGCCCTGGCATGGTGGTGGATAGTCACCTACTCTGTAGACAAGGTAAGAGCACATTTTAATCTTCGATCAATGTGGTTGATAAATAAGATTATAGGGAGTGTCATATTGTTGTTTGCAATTGTGGGTATTTTTAACGCCGCTATGGGGATAGCCAATGCCGCAGAGCGTGCTCCTTCAGGATCATCTGTATATATGGGAGACATAATCAATATATCCAATAATGGGTCTGGAATTAAATGTAACAGCTTGGATATAGGTGGAATGCGGGATTTTGATATGAAATTCAGAATCAGGAACCTAAGAAATGCCGAGAACAAGAGATATAAATTTGAAGACTCATCAGGTACATCGGGTTACAATCTGCATCCTTGCTGGGGAGTTAATTTTGGAAATGGTGACACGATGGTTTCCGTATCAGTAAAGACTGCAAGCAATCCGTTGGATGCGCTGACATATGAACCCTCAATAACCCATACACTAAGGAGAGGGGATGAAATATTAGCCGACTGTGCGAGCACAGCCGGTTTTAATATATTCGAAGGGTTGAACGCTTATCGTATCAGGGTGAAGGATGGCAAACTCACCATATGGGGCGGAAATCGGGAATATAAAGTGATCTTTACCGATGTAAAGCTTGATAATGTGTTCGATGAGTTCTCTTTCTTTGTAGAACCGGGTGGCGAGATTCAAATTGAACATCTGGATATCAAAACACTTGATTCGGATAATCCGGGTGATGATAGTATAGAGGAGTCTGAATTACCGGATATCGAGACCCTTAAAGAAACTTTCCGTCATTCAAAGGACGGGATAGAGGGATTGTGGGGATTGCTTGACTATTCGGCAGATGATTCTTATCTGAAAGTAGGCGGAGAATATACGGTGGCGATAATCGCAGCCGGGAATGATGTTGAGAATGCTGGAGAATACAATATCTATTATGTATCCGGAGCAATCAAATACCCCTCAAAATGGGAATACGGATCTGTTAAAGGATTACTGAAACCCACAATGTTTCCAAATCTCTACAATATGAAGTGGGTATCGGCAAATGGCAATGAAATTAAAAAAAGTATCAAAGTCGAATTTGACACCCGAGATATGCTGATAAATGTTCCTGAATATTCTTCGACTCTCCGTTTTAGGAAGATATATCCGGAAAATAAAGAATAGACATTCTATCCCTTGATACAAAACTCCATAAGCCAAATTGCATTGACTTTATTTCTGAGGTTTTACACCCGTAAGAATGAAATATCCGTCAGGACTGAGGATATCAATTAATTCACCTGTTTCTATTTCGACTGAGACAATACCTTCCGAATATGGGGCAATCTCATAAGGATCATAGCTGAAGAGAATTCCCTTGGAGGTTATTGCAAATTCGTCCGGTAATTTTATCTCCCTTATAGGTAGAAGAAGCTGATAATTGCTCTCTTTAAGTTTGTTTCTGACTAATTTTGTGAGTCGGTCTACGTAATTCTCTTTAAACAGATCGGTATATTCGAGGATTCTACCATCAAGCATGCAGAAGTTTATGAAAGCCGCCGATTGATTGCCATGTGCGGCACCGCAGGCGTATGATTCCTGTTTGTTTTCCCATACTACTACACGGGGTGTCATAAGAGTGGTGGTGAGATTTGAGAAAGACTCGCCACACGCTTCTGTCTCTGCCGAGGGCAGAGATGTCAATTCCATACTGTCGGGCATTACCGGAATCGGTTTGTCGAATCCTTCCATCTTGATATTAGCCATCCTCATCAATGTATCACGCAGATGTAATATTTCAGTGTCTCCGATATCCTGGGGAAGAACGCCTTGACCGATAAAACGTGCATATTTGCCACCGGGCACGTCAAGCGTGTCAGACGATAGATACTCACCTATAACATCGTATGTATATGACTCAAAAACTATATTGCGTGTTTTTGTATCAGGTGTTTTTTTATTATTACATGCAGCCGAGAACAATGCAAGTCCTGCTGCCGCCAAATACAAGAATTTCTTATACATCATTTTTTGCAATAAATTTAAACAGATATTTAGAGAGTGTTTGCTTTTAACACGAATTCACAATAAGAGAATGATTTACAAATTCTATTGGTTCCCACAAAGGATCTTTTTGGTGAATTTCTCCAAGTCTTATCGGTCGCATAGCCCGCTATGCTTCCTCTTCAACTTGAGAAATTCCCTCAAAAATCTCTCTTTATGTAAACCAATGTTAAAAGTAAACACTCTCTTAATTCTTCAGATAATTGAAGGAGAATCTGACTTACCAGCCACCGGATGCTCCGCCACCGCCTGTCGAGCCTCCTCCGAATCCTCCTCCGAATCCTCTACCGCCGGAATTTCCCCCAATGACAGGAGGGATTATCACAACAGGCAGCTCTTTCTTAGGAAGAACAAACGGGACGCGTTTTTGATGATGACAATACTCACATTCATATATTTTTTCTCCAACTCCTTCCCGGCTTGTGGTTGCAGGTCTTAATGTATGCTCGCCTATCAGATGCATTGCTACCGTGTGGCATTTCGGACATTCGGAATATTTAAGTTGCTTAATTTTGAACGGGTATCTTTCGATTGTGCCGCAATCAGGGCATTCCCATACATCGTAATCGATTGTGTTCAGTTTCTCTTCAAAATCCTGTGACGATGACAGAAGGTCATTGTCTTTGTCTTCCGGCAGACGGTCCATTTTAGCACCACATGTGGAACAGATTCGTCTGTGAGTCCTGTTTCTTCTATAATTTATATAAGCAAGCAGATAGAATATGACAGCCGTTCCGGCAGAGAAAAGAATCATCCAGCCGAGTGTATTCAGGCTATGTCTCCATCCAAGAGCCTTGTGATAATTATCTTCCCCTCTTAGCGATAAAGATGTCTTGATATAATATCCCGCTGAAATAATAAAGCATACAAGAAATATGATTCCAAGGAATTGAAAAATTACAGATTTGTCAAGTGTCTCGGCTCTGTTTCCGAAATTGTCCGGTTTATTTGATTTCAATTCATCGGCAACTGTCGGATCAAGAAGGATTTCGGAAAGCTTCGATACAGAAGCCAGAACTGCATCATCGAGATCGTTCTCTTTCATATGAGGAACAATTTGCGATGTAATGAGCTTCTTGCAGACAATATCCGGCAGAATTCCCTCTATTCCATATCCGGTCTGAATGCGTGCTTTCCTTTGTGCCGGTGCGATTACAATAAGGACACCATTGTCCTTGTCGCTCTTCCCTATGCCCCATGATGTGAAAAGAGATTCGCTCCAATCTTCAATAGGTTCATCACCTATGTCCGGCGGTATAGCCACAACAACTTCCGCAGATGTCTGTTGCCTGAGATTCCAAAGTATCCGGTTTACCTCATCCTTGGTATCGGCTCTGAGTAGGTTGCCCGGATCGGAGACATATTCATATCTGTTGGCGATATTCACGTTGGGCATATCCTCGGGTGTGTATTCTGCTCTTAGGGGAAAGACTGTCAGGAGCAATAATAATAATGTATGTATAATATTTTTCATTCTTTCCGATATGGTTTTATAATTATCAAACAGCCGGTAAGCTATGTCCGTTCAATTTGCGGAAAAGATCAAGTGCATACACGTCGGTCATTCCTGAGATATGGTCGAGTATACTCTGGACGCGCTGATAGGGCGTATTTGCCAAAGTATCATATTGTTCAGGAATAATGTTGAGGAGAAGACGGGAATAATTCTTATCAGGATGCAACACTGTGTCCATTAATGTGTCAAGCAGATAGGTAATGATTCTGTTGCCGGCAAGCTCTATGTCCACAACCTCACGTGCGCAATAAATTTTGCTCCAGGCAGTATCTGAACATTGTTTATATGCATTCAGCAACAACGGTGTCATATTTTTAATCAGTGATCCGGAAAACTTGCCATTCAGAATATCTTCCTCATTTTCTACAAATACTTCAGCACAATTGACCACTAATGCGCCTATGGCGTTTGAACGCAGGTAGGCAATTTTTTCATTCGGGTCTTCAAGATGTGCAAGCGCACGTTTCATCCGAGCCTGATCCTTATCGTCAAAGAATGCAAGCAGGTGATTCTGCACAATTTCAAATGGCAGTATCTTTAGTTTGTGTGCATCTTCCATATCCATAATTTGATAGCAAATATCGTCGGCAGCCTCTGTGATGTATACAAGCGGATAGCGCGAGAAATAGTTTTGCGATATCTCCGGTATGCCTAACTGAGAAGCTACTTTACGAAAAATTTCCAATTCGGAACGGAAGAAACCGAATTTACCTTTTTCTCCTGCATCCGCTGAAGTATAAGGGTATTTCACAATCGAGGCAAGAGAGGAATATGTCATTGCCATCCCTCCCGCCCTTCTTCCGCGGAACTGATGTGTAAGCAGGCGGAATGAGTTGGCGTTGCCTTCGAAGTTGGTGAAGTCCGTCCATTCGTCTTCATTAAACAAATATTTGAGTTTCTGACCATTCCCTTCGCTGAAATATGTGGATATTGTTTTCTCGCCTGAGTGTCCGAATGGAGGATTGCCGAGATCGTGACAAAGGCAAGCAGCCGCCACGATGTCTCTGATGTAGTCCAGCTTATTCACCCAAGGTTCTACTGAATATTTGGTGGCAAGCCTTATAGCGATCTCGTTAGCCATGGAACGACCTACAGAAGAAACTTCAAGGCTATGCGTCAATCTGTTATGTACAAAAATGCTTCCCGGAAGAGGAAACACCTGAGTCTTATTCTGCAGACGCCGGAATGGGGATGAGAATATTAGCCTGTCATAATCTCGTTGAAAATCGGAACGTGTCTGATTACGGGTGTCATGAAATTCCTCCATCCCCAGACGCTTGTCGCAAATTAACTGATCCCAGTTCATACTCTTAAAATCCTCTGAAAATAATTTTAAACAGTTTCTTACACAAAGTTAATAAAATAATCCAAGCTTCCACTTCGTTAAGATAACAATGATTGGAATGTGGCAGAAAATAAAGAATCAAGTATATATATGGATTTTGTTATCTCTTTTTGCAGGAGTGCTTCCATGTTATGCCAAGCCTGGAGACAAAGAACTTAACAGACCATATGCTGATCTGAAAAAATGGCATTTCGGATTTTCAATTGGAACACATTTCGAGGATCTTGATTTTACCCATAACGGGTTTATAACGCCTGAAGGAGAGCAGTGGGGAGTGGAGATACCGACATTCTCACCGGGCATCTGTGCCAACGTGCTTGCCGACTTGCGTCTGCATAAGCATTTTAATCTGCGTTTTTCTCCCGGAATGTATTTCGGTTCAAAGGGAGTTGAGATGCTCAGTTCTACCAATGGTGCCACTGCCCGTCAGGAAATAAAGACTGCTTATGTCGTGCTTCCGCTTGATCTTAAAATCTCGGGAGAGAGATATAAGAACAGTCGTCCCTATATAACGGTAGGTGCTATGGGTGCTATCGATGTCGGTAAAAAACGTTCGGATTATCTGAAGTTTAATTCCGGGGATGCCTATCTTACCGTCGGACTGGGATGTGATCTCTATCTCCCATTCTTCAAGCTTAATCCGGAGATAAAATTTTGTTTCGGACTGACGGATATTTTGCGCCATGATCGTCCGGATCTCGATGATAATCCTGAGATATATAAAATAACGCAGTCGCTTTCAAAGGTGAAATCGAAAATGGTAGTTTTGAGCTTTTATTTCGAGTAAAGGATGAGGATGTCAGATAAATATACAGATACAATGTTTGTACGGGTCCTCATGCCGGCGATTATTTATATTATGTCGGCTGCATTCGCGGGATATGCACAGGATGATGTACAGTTTACCCAATATTGGGCTGTGCCTACTTATTATAATCCAGCTGCAACTGGAGAAATAGACTTTGTGAGAATCCGGGGTGGCGCGAGAATGCAATGGGTTGGAATAGACAATGCTCCTAAAAGTTTTATGGCAAGTGCGGACACGCCGTTTAAAATCGGTAAAAAGAGAATAGGCGTAGGTGTCAATATGTCGCAGGAGAGTCTCGGGCTTTTCTCGAACATGCTTGTAAATATTCAGGCGAGCTATAAGCTGAAGCTTTTCAAAGGTACTTTGTCCATCGGAGTGCAGGGTGGATATTTCAATTCAAAATTTAAAGGAACTGAGGTGTATATTCCCGAAGGAGATGATTTCCACGAGTCCGGCGACGAGGCTATCCCATTAAGAGATATGACCGGGAACGCATTTGATCTTTCGGCAGGTGTGTGGTATACCCATAAATACTTTAATATAGGATTGTCGGGACTGCATTTGCTGGAGCCAACTGTGTCATTTGACAGTGAAGGTGCTGAAACAGCGGAGATGACACAATATGAAACCAAGTTGAGACGAGCCATATATTTGATTTCAAATGGCAATATTGCGATAAAAAATACGTTATTTGAATTGCAACCCTCATTAATGTTTAAAAGTGATTTCTCCCGTTTTGGAGTAGAGGCTACATTCAGGGCTACTTATAAGAAATTGTTCTGGGCTGGCGTAGGCTATCGTTACAATGATGCTGTCAGTGCAATGGTAGGAGCGGAGTTCAAGAATTTTTTTATAGGATATTCATATGATTATCCGACATCGGCGATCTCAAAAGTTTCATCCGGTAGCCACGAGTTGGTGATAGGTTATAGGGTCAAACTCGATTTCAGTGCCAAAAACAGACACAAGCATCGTTCAATCAGAATAATGTAAGGAATAATAAGATATAAATAATCTATATCATAAAGATAGATGATGAAAAACAAAAAATATTCATACACCGGAAAGTTGTGCAGATGTGCAGTGGCGATGCTGCTTGTGGCTGTAATAACCGGAGGTCTGGCTTCATGTATGGGTCTAAAAGGAGGAAGTGCCGGTGGCGAAGTCACCGGTGTGGGAGGAAGCAGTTTTGCTGAACCGACACCATACGGAATGGTTCTTATAGACCGCGGTTCCATTGTCATGGGACCGTCTGCTGACGATAGTATTGCAGATATAAAAGCGAATCCCAAGGGCATTTCTGTAGATGCATTCTGGATGGATGAGACTGAAATAACAAATTCGAAATACAAACAGTTTGTATTCTGGGTAAGGGACTCCATTATCCGTGAGCGTCTTGCCGATCCGGCATACGGAGGCAACGAGGCTTTCAAGATAGAAGAGGATAAGGAGGGTAATCCTATCGGACCGTTCCTTAACTGGAACAGACCTATTCCATGGCGTAATCCTAATGAGGACGAGGCAAGGGCGATAGAAAGTCTCTACCGTACAAATCCTATTACAGGACAACGCGAACTTGATCCTACTCAGCTTAACTACAGATATGAGATATACAATCATACCGAGGCTGCCAAGCGTAAAAATCGTCTTGACCCGACACGCAGGGAATATAATACGGATATAGCGGTGTCAACAGAACTGCCTGTCATCTCGAAAGATACTGCGTATATGTCGGAAGATGGAGAAATTATACGTGAGACAATAAGTCGCCCGCTTACGGGAGATTTCGACTTCCTGAATACATATATTGTCAATGTGTATCCTGATACCACGGCATGGATAAATGATTTCGAGAACGCTTATAATGAACCTTATACAAGAATGTATTTCTCACATGCGGGATATAATGATTATCCTGTGGTAGGTGTAAGCTGGGAGCAGGCAAATGCATTTGCCAATTGGCGTACAGATTATCTGCGTCGCTCTTTAGGTAAGGAAGGGATATATATTGAGCCGTACAGACTGCCCACAGAAGCCGAATGGGAGTATGCGGCGCGTGCGGGAAATTCGGAAACCCCTTATCCGTGGGAAGAGACTGTTCCAATGGATGAGAGAGGTTGTTTCTATGCTAACTTCAAGCCTATGGATGGCGATTTTGTCCGAGACGGACATGTCATAACATCAATGGTCGGAACATTCAAGCCCAATGATTTCGGTCTTTATGATATGGCAGGCAATGTGTCGGAATGGACATCCACGGCATATACTGAAAGTGTCGGAAATCTGACATCCGATCTTAATCCTGAATACAGATATGATGCTGCAAAAGAGGATCCATATAAGATGAAGCGCAAGATTGTGCGTGGTGGTTCCTGGAAAGATGTGGCACGCAATATTCGCTCGGATCTGCGTATGTGGGAATACCAGAATGAGCAGAGATCATATATTGGATTCCGTTGCGTCCGCTCGCAGATAGGTTTCGCAAAAGGTACACAGAAAAAGAGAAAATAATCGATGGTTAAGATTCGTAAATACGCCAACGTGATAGAGAGATTCCTTCATGGAGAGAAGGGACAGAGATTTTTTAATTTTGCATATTCCATAGGTGCGGCTATCGTGATATGGGGTGCTCTTTTTAAAATTCTACACCTCCCGGGTGGCAGTCTGTTACTTTGTATAGGTATGGGCACAGAGATTGCCATGTTTATACTTACGGCTTTCGATCGTCCGCCTAAAGAGTATGCATGGGAAGAGGTGTTTCCGGTGTTGGATTCAAAGAATGAGGAAGACAGACCTGATTTTAACGGACATCCGGAGGTCAATATAAACGGGGTGAAATATTCGGATAAAGAATATGACGAGAGTACGGCAGGGGTGGCTGTGATGCCGCAACAGATTGTGCATACAGAGACTGTCCCAGAGATAACTCCTTTAGAAAAAGTGGAAATTCCAGATATAAAAGGGCTGGCAGAGGCTTCAGCGGATTATGTCTCACAGATGAGTTCCATAGCTGAAGAGATTGCAACTCTTAACGAGACTTATACACAACAGATGCGAGACCTTAACCGTAATGTAAGCGGTCTGAATACGATATATGAAATTCAGTTGAAGGGTATTTCGGCTCAGCTTGACACCATAGACAGTGTTAACCGAGGTCTAAAGGATCTTCGTGATATGTATGAGAAGTCGGCTCATGAATCCACAAGATATTGTGAGGAGACAGAGAAAATGGCTCGATATATGCGTCAGCTTAATGCTGTTTATGAGAAGATGATTACGGCAATGACGATAAACATGCAGGCGCCGATGATGGGAAGTATGCCTGTCAATCCATTTGATAAAGAGGAAGAAACTCCCAGTGCTTAATTAAAAACAGAGATTGTATAAATGGCAGGTGGTGGAAATAATGTGGCGCGCATGTCGCCAAGGCAGAGGATGATAAACCTTATGTATATTGTCCTTACCGCCATGTTGGCTCTGAATGTATCAAGCGATGTGCTTAATGGATTCAATCAAGTGCATGATGGTATTCAGCAGACCAATTCAAATATCACTTCGCGAAATGGCGTACAGTTCTCGCATCTGCAGTCGCTTTATGAACAGAATCCGGAAAAGACAGAGAAATGGTATAAAGCCGGTCTGGAGTTGCACAGCCGTTCGGACGCGATGTACACTGCGATAGAGGATCTGAAGTCGGAAATTGCAAAAGCGGCGGATGGAAAGAATGGTGATTATAACAATCTGATCAATAATGATGATCTGGAGGCATCCTCCGTAACGATGCTTAATCCCGCAACAAACAAAGGTGCTAATCTTCGCAAACAGCTGAATTCGTATAGCGATTATGTCTCAACCCTTATAACTGATTCTACCAAACGGGCATCGGTAAGACAGATGCTTTCGACAAAGGTCAATAATAAGAAGGGAACAGTAGGCGAAACGACATGGGAACAGCTGATGTTCGAGAATATGCCGGCTGTCGCTGCGGTGACATTGCTCACAAAAGTGCAGAATGACATACGTCAGGCAGAATCTGAAGCATTGTCCAATCTTATTACATCTGTTGACATAGGAGATGTGAGAGTCAATGAGCTGAATGCCTATGTTATCCCTCATTCCAATATGGTTATGCGCGGTGGCAAGTATTCTGCAAATATTGTATTGGCTGCAATTGATACAACAAAACGGCCTGATATATTTGTCAACGGTTCGAGGCTTAATAATCCCAAAGGCTTATATGAATTTGTGGCAGGTTCTGTCGGAAATCATGAGTATTCAGGTTATATTGAAGTGGCAAGAGGGGATGGATCAATAGACAGGCGTCCGTTCAAATCATCGTATACTGTGATGGAACCTATGGCAACCATTTCTCCTACAATGATGAACGTGTTGTATGCCGGTATCGCCAATCCAATTAGTATATCAGTGCCTGGAGTCCCTATGGAAAAGGTGCAGGCTGCTATGACTAATGGCTCGCTTGTGCGTAGTGGCGATCATTGGGTGGCTCATCCTGGTAAAGTAGGAAGTGAAGCTGAAATTTCCGTATCAGCCACGATTGACGGAGGAACGCAAAAGGTCGGCTCCATGAAATTTAGAGTCAGAAAATTGCCGGATCCGAGTCCTTATCTCGCAATAAAGGATGGTAATGGCAATACGGTTCATTATAAAGGTGCACCCAAAAGGATCTCAAAAGGAGCACTTATGGAGTCTTCTGGTCTTGGCGCAGCCATTGACGATGACATATTGAATGTAACGTATTCTGTAGTATCGTTTTCTACAGTGTTCCTGGATCAGATGGGTAATGCTATTCCTGAACTTTCCGATGGAGCAAAATTCTCTTCACGGCAGAAAGAGCAGTTCCGAAGGCTCAAAGCCGGTAAGAAATTTTTTATAAACAACGTGAAAGCCAAAGGTCCCGATGGTATAACACGCGATATATCTCCGATGGAGGTGGCATTAAATTGATATTTCATTCCAATACATATAAATATATGGAAATGATAAATTTAAAAAAGATAGTACTGATCATGACAGTAGCTGTTGCTGTTCCTGTAATAGCGCAGGTTGAAAATAGCGGTACGATTAGAAGGCGCTCGGAGAGCGATAAGAAAAAGACAGAAAGAACCGTTGGCGTTACAGACCGGATGCAGGCTTTTTATGAGAAAAAAGCCCCCCATGACGCAGACCTTGCATATATGCGCGAGATTTATAGGGAGCTTGATCTAAAAAAGCCCGAGAATGCTCCTCTGTACTATCCGGAAGATCTGATAGATGGACGCGAGAATCTGCTTCGAGTGGTATTGGGTGCTGTGGTTAGTGGTTCCATACCGGCTTATGAGTATCTCGATGGGCGGGAAATATTTACCGATCAGTACAAGGTTAATGTCGGAGAAATGCTTGACCGGTTTGGTATTTATTATACACAGGCTAAAGGTTCCACCTCGAAAAATCCAAAATATCAGATTGAGGAGGCCGATATGCCAACCGATCAAGTATTGAATTACTACATAATTGAGAAATGGGAGTTTGACAGACGGTCAAACAGAATGAAAACCCGTGTCGAGGCAATTTGTCCTGTCCTGACGAGAAATGGAGATTTTGGAGGAGATACAAAATATCCGATGTTTTGGGTGAAATATGACGCAGTCCGTCCTTTCCTTGCCAGACAATATGTATTTGTGAGTGATGATAATAATATGCCGCAATATAGCCTTGATGATTATTTTAATCTTGGTATGTATTCAGGTGATATATATAAGACTCGCAATCTTCGGAATCTGTCAATGGCTCAGATGTTCCCTGATGAAGATGTGCGTAAACAGGCTCAAGACAGCATAGACAAAAGGCTAAGGTCATATGGCAAGAATCTTTGGGTTCCCACACGTGAAGAATATCTGGCGCAAAAAGAGAAAGAACTGAAGGACTCTCAGGCTATAGCGTATGGCGATTCTATACCAGGTAAGACTGTAGTTTCAGAAACTTCAGCAATTGCTAAGAAAACCAATGTACGTTCGAGAAAACGTACATCTACAGCAAAGAAACCAAAGACTTCAAAAGTAAAGAAATCGTCCTCGAATGCGCCAAATTCTTCAGCGACCAAGTCTGTAAGGAGACGTAGAAGATAAATTATCAGTTGAATTATAGAACTCTGAAGAATCTCCGATAAGTAATATACTTTAAAAGGAGGATATTCTAAACAAAAAAATAATTTGCAAATAATCAGTCAGATAAATGATAATGGTGAAAATAATTCAAATTTTTTACTGAAATTATTTGCACAATTTAGAAAAAGGATATAACTTTGCACTCGCAAAACGGGAT
>CAJTWL010000045.1 GCA_910579845.1 uncultured Muribaculaceae bacterium
GTATGAGAAAAATCTACTCAATTGCCATTGCCGCACTGTGCACTCTTTCAGCCGCTGCCGACAATTTCACCGAGCTGAAAGAGACCAACCGTGATGCTCTCAAGCTCAAAAATTCAACATTGGAATATGCTCCGGCTTCCGCACCGGTTGCAAAAACGCCTGCAAAGGCTGCAACCGCTACCCCCCCCACTTCAATTGTAGGCAAGTCTTACGTCACAGTTTATTCTGACGGCGAGATGAAATGCAACGGTTTTATTGATGTAAAAGCAGCTGCAAACGACTCTATCACACTCGAAGGTTTCGCGGGAGGCTATGATGTAAAAGCCAAATATGACGCAACTGCAGGTACCATTACAATCCCTACCGGTATCGTGATTGCAAAACACTCTACTTATGGTGATATCACCATGTATGCGCTTGATTCCGAAAACAAGAAATACAACAGCAACCCTATAGTCGGTACAGTTGATGAAAACAAAATCTCTTTCAATTATGGAGTCTATGGAACCGTAACAGCTGGGACACTGATTTACATGGCAGATATAACAGCCTCTGCTTCCAACGGATTAATGAGTCTGACAGCCGGCACCTCTACTCTTACGATTCCCTTGTTAGTATCTAAAACAGCAGAAAATACAATAAGCGCAATCGGCATCAGTTCAATAATGTATGGTGCTTACTATAGTGTACCTGTTCAATTCGATGCTACTGCCAACACTGCGTCAATAAACAAAGATGCTCCGGTTGATTATGCAGATTTGTCCAGTGGAACCAGAACCTATTTCCTAAAGGGAATCAACAATAGCAATCAGATAACAGGCGACTTGAATTTCACGGTAGCGGCAACTGACAATAAATCCACACTTACTGCCACATCAAACGCAGGATATGTATATTTAAAAAGCTCGGATCCTATAAACGGAGACAGTTATTCCGGGAACATTTTTAAAGACTTCAAAATTTCTGTAGACTATAATATATACACAGCCAAAGTAGAAGCAGGTTCAACAGAATTTGATCCCAATCCTACCATAAACAATATAATGTATACTCTTGATCCTAATACAAAGACTGCCGAAGTAACCGGTTGCGTTTCAGGAATCAACGAAATCAACATCCCCTCTAAACTGACTATTCAGGATGTTGAATATACAGTCACATCTATCAAGAAAGCCGCTTTCCAGGCAAACAAGACAATCGCAACAATCCATCTCCCTGCTTCCTTGAAGAAGATAGACACCGATGCATTCCGTAATGTGTCAAATCTTAAAAACATCTATATCGAGGATCTGAAAGCATGGTGCAACGTTGATATAGCAAACGGCAATGCCAACCCTATATACAATGCATTCAGCACTTCATTGGAGAAGAACTGGGGCAAGGTATATTTCAACAAGACTCTGTTTAACGGTGAACTTACAATTCCCTCGGATGTAAAGGTTACACGTCGTTCTTTCTATGGTTTGAAACCTCTCACAAAAGCAACTTTGAACGAAGGTCTTGATTCCATCGGCGACCAGACTTTTGCCAACTGTACAAAACTCACAGAAATTGCCTTACCGTCAACAGTTAAAGGCATCGGCTCTGCATTCTTCGGTTGCGAGGCTTTGAATAAAGTAGCTCTTAATGAAGGTCTTGAGACAATCGGCAACAATACATTCTATAACTGCAAGGCTCTGACAGAAATAACAATTCCTTCTACTGTTAAAAATATTGCAAGCATGCCCTTCTCCGGTTGTAAAAACATCGTTACCATCAAATCTCTAAGCACAACACCGCCCGTGTGCAAAGTTATTGATATCCCTTCTATGGATTTATACTCCACACCATTTGATGATTTCTATCAGAATGCGACACTTATGGTACCGGCTGACGCGATCAATGCATACAAAGCAGCTGACGGATGGAAAATCTTTACAAAGATTGAGGCTCTCCCCTCTTCAGGTGTTGAAGGCGTAGAGATTGACGCCAACGCTCCGGTAGAATACTATAACCTTCAAGGTCAGAAAGTATCTGCAGAGACTCTTGTCCCGGGCATCTACGTGATCCGCCAGGGCAACAAGGCATCTAAAGTGCTCGTGAAATAATCACACCGGCAAACCATATATAAAACGGTTGACATATTCGTATGTCAACCGTTTTCTTTTAGAAACCGTTTAGATTTTATAACTTTGTACATCTAAACAAGGAGAGTGGTAAAATGACTTTTGTAAAAATCAGCGAACAACCGTCGCTATACAATGACCTTGAAAAGAAAAGCGTAGGTGAGATTCTGCGTGAAATCAACAATGAAGACAAGAAAGTGGCTTTAGCCGTAGAAAAAGCTTTGCCACAGATTGAAAGGCTTGTAAAGGAAATTGTAAGCCGCATGAAACGCGGAGGCAGGATTTTCTATATGGGAGCAGGCACCTCGGGAAGACTCGGTGTGTTGGACGCGTCGGAAATCCCCCCTACTTTCGGCATGAATCCTTCATGGGTGATCGGGCTGATTGCCGGAGGAGACAAGGCTTTGCGTAATCCGGTAGAGAATGCAGAAGATGATATCCGACAGGGATGGCTCGATCTTCAACCTTTTGGCATAAACGACAAAGACACCGTCATCGGTATTGCTGCTTCCGGAACAACGCCATATGTCATAGCTGCCTTGGAAGAATGTAAAAAGCATGGTATTCTGACAGCTTCCATATCTTCAAACCCTGATTCGCCAATGAGCCATGTCGCGGACATTGCTATAGAGATGGTGGTCGGACCTGAATATGTAACCGGATCCTCGCGTATGAAAAGCGGCACCGGACAGAAGATGATCTGCAACATGATAACCACTTCTGTGATGATACAAATGGGCAGAGTGAAAGGAAACCGTATGGTCAACATGCAGCTCTCCAATGCAAAACTGGTGGACCGGGGAACCCGCATGATTGTCGATGAGCTCTCGATTCCCTACGAGGAGGCAAAACGCCTGCTCCTTCTTCATGGCTCTGTAAGCGCAGTGCTCAACGAAGCAAAAAGATAATTTCCCGACATATATCAATAATAATAAACCGCACGGACAGTAGATTTTCTCCTGCATCCATGCGGTTTATTATTTGTCAGCAATTTCTATGACTTTAAAGTCCTTAATGACCTTAAAGACTCTAAAGACTCTAAGAACCTTAAAGCCCTTTATTATTTGGGCAATTTGAAAGTAACTGTCAGCTCATTCATCTGCTCATCGGTCATTCCGTCCGGAACAAAGCCCATCGAACGGGCGCACATATAGATGTTTGCCGCCTTGTTAAGCACATCTATCTGGTCGAATGCCGACATTACATCCTCATCCACTGCAAACACACCGTGTTTCTCCCACATTACAACATCATAGTTGTCTTTCACTGTAGCTATGGTTGCTTCTGCAAGTTCATTTCCCGAAGGCATAAGATAAGGAACCATTCCAAGTCCACGCGGTGCAAATGCTTTTGTCTCCGGAATCATTGACCAAAGCAGCTTGCTAAGCACATCTTTCTTCAGGAATTCCGGATTATGGCTCATTGCCACAAGCTCTATCGGATGTGTATGGACAGAAGCTCTGTAAGGACTGCCGACAGACAGCAGATAATCGTGCATCGCGAGATGCGAAGGCAACTCGGATGTCGGTTTCACAGGGTTGTCGGCAACTATCTCGTAATGGGCACAGTCTTCCGTTATCCTGATCAGCGAGCCGTTTTCCATCGGCCAACGTGCAAGATCACGCATTCTTTTCTGTGTGCCTTTGCAAAAGAACCACGCATCTTTCAGATGGGGAAGGACAAATCCGATCTCGAAAGGTCCTGCAATTGCGGGAAGAGCCCTCTCTGCATCAGTGATGGTATCTGTAACGTTAACTGTAATATTTCCACCGTTACGTTCAGCCCATCCTTTCTGCCAGAGATAGCCTGCCACCTCGGCAACCTGCTCCACCTCATGACGGAGCGCCTGATTGTTATCTATTACTGAATTCATTTCAACTTTATCAATTTCATTTGAATTATATCAATTGAGGTAGGAATGATGATACGATCAAAACCGCTATACCGATGATCAGCACAGCTATTGTCTTGCGGTTACACCCTTTCCACTCATGCAGGATTATACCCCATAAATTGGAGAAAACCACATTAAGTGCCATGAGAATACAGAACGACAGAGTGGTCAACGTCGGAGATCCGATCAGGAACCCTTTGGCAAGCGAAAGCCCGAAAAACTGACTGTACCATAAAGCTCCCGCCAGAATACAGAAAACGAGGTTGTTCAACAGCACCGTTCCCTTCTTATAATCTCCCCAGGTATTGTTCTTGCCGTTCTGATAGAAGCAGTATACGGCATTTGTGACAAACCCGCCGAGAGTGACCAGGAATGTAGCCGGCAAGGTTCTGAACATCGGATCGGTAAGTTCACCGAAATTGATATCCTTACCGAACTCAAGTCCCACGTTGAAGCATCCGCTCATGAAACCCGCAAGCAACGCTATCACTATACCTTTTGGGAAGTTGAAATCCTTTACTGCGGCCTTCTTCTCCTCCTCGCTTAGCGAAGCGGCCTTCATCGAACCGGCAACACCAATGACAGCAATGCCGACAAGAGTAACCGCCACACCGAGAATTACCGCGAATGTCAGTTGACTGAGAGGATCATTCTCCGGAAAGAATATGTTCAGCAGGACAGGACCCATTATTGTTCCCAAAGCCGCACATGTACCCAACGCTATGGACTGACCCAGAGCGACACCCAGATAGCGCATGGACAATCCGAATGTCAGACCTCCGACACCCCACAGGACACCGAACAGCATAGTCATCCAGATATTGAACGACGGAGCGGTATAGAACAACTCGCAGAATGTATGTCCCTCGGGAACAGCAAGCAGAGCGCCGAGCAAAGGAAGTATCAGCCATGCAAAGACTCCCTGCACGATCCAGTAACTTTCCCAACTCCAGTCTTTCACCTTGTTGATGGGAACGTAACTGCTCGATTGACAGAATGCGCCTATGGCTATGATCAGAAGTCCTAAAGCAATCATCTTCTTGAAGTTACTTCTGATTCATACTTCTCTACCATCGGAATATAGCTTTCACCTACAGGAACATTGTTTCTCAGGCAGAATTCGTCATATACGGCATTCCATGGCATATTCTTGCATTCTTCGAGGAAGGCGAGACGCTGGAAATATTTGCCTTCAAGCTCATATTTGCGAAGCATCTCTGTGGGTTCGAGAAGAGCACGGATCATACATTTCTGAGCCGCACGGGAACCTATCACATACGCACCGATACGATTTAAAGTTCCGTCGAAGTAGTCAAGTCCGTAATGTACACGATCAAGTCCACCGGCGCGTACAATCTCACTGAACAGGTCGAGTGTAGAGTCGTCCATAATAGTGACATGATCGGAATCCCAGCGGATAGGACGGCTGACGTGAAGCATGAGCTCAGGCACGAATAGAAGCATCGAACTCACTTTGTCGGCAACACTCTCTGTCGGGTGGAAGTGACCGGTGTCAAGAGTTATCATCATGTCGCGGCGTGTTGCATACGCTGTATAGAAGTCATTTGAACCTGCAGTATAGCTTTCAAGACCGATACCGAACACTTTTGACTCTACAGAGTCTTTCATCCATTTGTATGGTTTCTCAAATATCTGATCAAGAGATTCCTTGAGAAGCTTGCGGTACATGTAACGGTTCACTGTTATATCCTTGCTTCCGTCGTGCACCCATGTGTTCATGATACACGGATCCTGCTGAGCCTCGCCCATAGCATTGGCGATCTCACGGCAACGGCGGCTGTGCTCAATCCAGAATTTACGGATCTCAGGATCCGGATTTGCAAGAGAGAGATCTCCGCTCTTGGGATGCGAGAATGATGTGGAGTTGAAATCAAGCTTGATGTCATTCTGCAGACCCCAGTCGATCCAGCCCTGGAAATGCTCTACAGTAACCTCGTCACGATCTACGAATTTACCGTTGAACTCTCCATAAATCTCGTGTAGATTGAGACGATGCTTACCGGGAATCAGGCTCATTGCATAAAGCACATCCTGACGGAGCTCATCTACATTACGGGCGGCGCCGGGATAGTTTCCGTTGCACTGTATACCGCCTGTAAGTCCGCCGTCGTGAGGCTCGAAACCGGTCACATCATCCGCCTGCCAGCAGTGCATGCTCAGATGGAAATCCTGCATCTGTTTCAGAACTTTCTCGGTGTCTACGCCGATGGATGCATAACGCTCCTTTGCTATATTATAGCTTTCGGTCACTTTTTTGTCAAACATGGTTTATAGGTTTTAGTTTCAGTTGAATTTTTAGATATTTTTCTTAAGTTGTCCCAGGATGTGAGCCCGCATGCCGCAACCTGAACCAGAAGATTGCCCAATGCCGTGCTCTCGGACGGACCGGCTATCACATCCATGCAAAGTTCATCTGCGGTGTATTGCATAAGACGGGAATTCTGCGAACCGCCGCCGATCACATGCAGACATTTTATTTCCTTACCGCAAATTTCCTTCAGACATTCCATAACCTCGCCATAACGTCTGGCAAGACTGCGGAAAATAATCCGGATATAATCTGCCGGTGTCTCCGGCACCCGCTGACCGGTCTCTTCACAATATTCACGAATGGCTGCGGTCATGGATTCCGGATGTGCAAAACGCGGATCATCCGGATTAATGATGCTCCCGCAGTCCGACTTATCGCATAGAGCTACCAATTCGCCAGTATCTTGCGGAACATCCTTGAACTCAAGACGCGACTGCTCAAACAGCCACATTCCACATATATTTTTCAGGAAACGCGATGAGAAATTCAATCCGCCCTCATTCGAGAAGTTGTGTTCACGGGTTTTGTCTGTTATCAGAGCGTGCGGTAGTTCCACTCCCATAAGCGACCATGTGCCGCAGCTGAGGAAAGCGAAATTCTCTCCCTCAGCAGGTATCCCGATCACAGCTGAACCTGTGTCATGTCCGGCAACAGAATACACCGGGATATCACGGTATTCACCAATAAGATGACCGGGCTGCACCATAGGACCGAACTGTCCGCGGTCAAGACCTATCTTCTCCAACAGCAGCTCGTCAAGATCGGCTGTCCCGGCATTCACCATTTGCGATGTGGTGGCTACAGTATATTCCATAACGGCATTGCCCGTCATCATATAAGCCAGCGCATCCGGTATCCATAATATCTTGTCGGCTACAGGTTTGATTGTATCAAGCTGGAAAAGAGTATTGAATGTCATAAACTGGATTCCGGTGCGATTATATACCTCATCCAACGGCATCTTTTTAGAGAAACGTTCTATGGCGTCGTCCGTGTGAGGATCCCGGTATGCATATGGCAAACCGATCAGATTTCCATTCTTCGTAAAGTATGCGACATCACATCCCCAGGAATCAATTCCTATAGATGCCAACTTCGCATTTTTGTCGGAAGTCATTGCAACCGCTTTGTCAACGGCATCTTCCACATGGTTATATATTGCAGGAAGATCCCAGAACTGGTGACCGTCCTTGTGCTGGATAGGATAACGGAAACGCGAGATCTCTTTCATATCGATCTTTTTGCCGTCGAATGTCGCTAAAATAGCACGACCGCTGCTGGCTCCGAGATCAATCGCTAAATGATAAGTTTCAGACATAGGCTATAGTTCAAATTGTAAGTCTTCCAACAAATATACTACTTTCCGGTGTGATAATCAAATCAATATTCAGGATTTCACAAGAAATGTTCAATATACAGCACCATATATTTTCTATTCGGCGTTCCTGATCCCGTATATCATAGAACGGATATCGATAAGATCGCCAAGCAGTATATAATATTCATATTCCAGCACATCGCCGGGGTTTAATTGCGCTGACATCAAAGGAGCTATATATGAGGTCGCCACACTTTTCTCCTCTCCTGCCGTATCGGATGTATACCGTCCGGCGAGAAATCTCTGTGCCCGTGGAGAATACACACCCATACCGAATCCGCTGTCATCGGTAAACGCCATCCATTTCTCCGGAGCCTTTGGATAGCTGCCCCAGAAACTCGAGAAATCCTTGCTCAACTCTTTCACAGGCACGGTGCTCACAGTATCGTTCTGCCAAGGTCTGTCTCCAAGATATATGTGTAGATTCTTGAGAGAGGATATGGGGTATACCGCCGGAATCTCCTGATCATTACGGGTACCGGGCATATAGATCGAATCGATATGGTTTACAGTAATTCTGTTTCTTACCTTCACAAAGTTACCATGAAGCTCTGTCCATTGTTCCATGAGGGCATTCGCTTCTTTGTCAGCCATATCCCAAAGCATCGGAACTGCGGCTATATATATGGTTGTATCGGTCTTATCATGTCGCATAATTTTTGCCCCGCAACGCGCAAAGTTTCCTCCCTGTATCGGATTCCAGTTCCATGGAGACCATTGCGGTGACTGACCCTCATGCTGACGGTCGATCCGTTTGCCCGCATAATACGATTGCTGGATATATCTGCCCTCGTCATAGATATTGACAAGGTTCCTGTTGTTGTCTCCCACATAAATATGGCTTATTGCTCCCCCTCGCTCAAGATCCTGGCATAAAGCAAGTTTACCGTTGGATATCCTTATAAGCTCCTCGGCATGCGTAACAAACGGAATCAGCGACAGAACCGCCAATACAATATTTCTCTTTATATTCATGGTTAGTTTTAATCCTATGAACACAAAATTACTAATTCCACCTTGAAATCGCAATAACCTTCCGGAAACTCAATATTCATTTATATAGTTGCCTCATCCAAATCATATATGCCATATATAAAGATATCGCACATATTGCAATAATGCATATGCGCGATACCCGTGCTTATAATCAATCACTCTATTTGGAAGAGGTCCCATCAGGATGAGCACTCAGGAATTCCTGATGATATGCTTCAAGGATTTTATGCAAAGCCTTACCTATCTGGATATAATCATCGGTCGTAAGGTTGGCGAGCGATGCCCTGACACTCCAGTCAGGACCTGCGAATCCACTTCCGTTGAGCAAAACAACCGCTGTCTCCTTGGCAAGACGAAGAACAATGTCGAGAGGTTCATGATTCTCTCTCAGCCATTTGCAGAATTCGTCTCCATAGAATCTCTTGCCCCATACCATTATGTCGATCTCTGAGTAATAGCCTACACGGTCTTTATCAGTCTCAAGCTTGAAACCTGCTGAATCCCAAAGAGCATTCAACCGACGATGTATCATCTCTTGCATGGTTTTCTTATAGACATCCTCTGTATCAAGCAGACACATAAGAGCGAAAAGCGTCATTTGTATCTGCTGCGGAGTTGACAGACCGGCGGTATGATTGAGCGCAACAGAACGTGAATCCGCCACAATACGGTCTATGAACGGGATAGCATCGGGATTCGGTGTGAGTGAGCGATAACGGTGGTGCAGATCTTTATGCTGTATCTCCGGAAGATTGCCCAGAATATGATCATAGATATTATCCTCTGCAAGAGCTATCACAGCCAGTCTCCATCCTGTGGCGCCGAAATATTTGGAGAATGAATATACACATAGCGTATTCTGCGGAAGTTCATACATTAATGAACGGAAATCGGAAGCGAATGTGCCGTATACATCATCGGTAACTATCATAAGATCCGGATTGTCTTTCTTGACGATCTCTACAATACGCTTCATACAATGCTCCGACATTCTGTAGGATGGCGGATTTGACGGGTTCACCAGACATAAAAGTTTTATAGAGGGATCACGCAGCTTGTCAAGCTCTTCATCCGGATATTGCCATACATGCAATCCTTTCTTATCCATCTTGTCAGCTCTGATATTCACCACATCGAATTCATAGCGGTCAAGCCCAGGGATCTCAAGATAAGGAGTAAAGATCGGTGTCATAATGGCTATGCGGTCATGAGCGTTGACAAGGTGATTTACCTGCAGTGAGTCGAATATATAACACATCGCCGCAGTACCACCCTCCGTAGCGAACAGATCGTATTCGCGGCCGAAACCGGGAGCGCGGTTCCCCATCTCCTGAGCCAGATAGGCACACACGATCTCCTCGGAATGCCTGAGCATTCTGACAGGTGTCGGATACTCGTCACCAATAATTCCCTCTGCCCATTCCTGAGCAAGCGAATCGGCATCAATTCCAAGAGTCTCAGTACAATATTTTATAGCATCGTGAAGAAGCATTGCTCCGGGAAGGGTGGAATTTACCATCAGAAAATGTTTCAGGCGATCCATTGAGCCGTCGCTCTGAGGCATACCTGCAATACCGGGATCTGTCTTGTAGGTTCTTTTGCACTCGCTGAGTGCCCATTGTCCGAGCAGAAAAAATGCCTCGCGGGGTGCTGTTGCCACCCAGTCCGGATTCCCCCTGCCGGCATTGAGGAACTGATCTGTTGCTGAACGCGCGTCTTTTTTTGCAAGTTTTATAAGTTCGTTCTTAATCTCGAAAGGACTCATCTTTGAAAGCTCACGCTCTTTCTTTCTGATATTTGTGTTTGTAGTCATAGTATTGATAATTATGTTTTAAAGCTGTTTTTATATAAAGACCATTACCAGTCCGCATAATATAAGAAGCGTATTGCCGATTGCATATGTCACCGTGTAACCCATTGCCGGCACTGTAGACTGCAGCGAATCCTGTATCGCGCCCAATGCCGCTGTTGTGGTCCTGGAACCGGCGACACACCCTAAGTTGATTGCAGGGTGGAATTTGAAAATCTTCGCACCTATCAACAGTCCGAGGAACAAAGGAACGGACGTGGCTATGATACCTGCAATGAGCAGAGGCCAGCCCACCTGCTGCAATCCTGAAACAAATGTCGGACCTGCCGATATTCCTATAACAGCGATGAACAGGTTAAGACCTACATTATTGAAGATCCACACTGCAGGTTCGGGCAGACGTCCGAATGTCGGATGTTTGGACCTTAACCAGCCCAGCACAAGTCCTGCGATAAGCGCGCCTCCGCTTGTTGAAAGGCTGATCGGAATACCGCCGATATGGAATGTGACAGCACCTATCAGAGCGCCTATAGCTATTCCGAGTCCGACAAATACTATATCTGAGGCTGTGGTCGGCTTGTCGGCATAGCCTATGCTTGCCGCAGCGGCAGTCACTTCCGCCGAAGGACCGTTCAGAGTAATTATATCTCCGCGCTCAAGCCGCGTCTGCGACAATACCGGGATCATGACATTTCCCCTTTTTATGGAAGCGATAGTCACTCCGTATGTCTTATCGGACTTTCGGAAATCATCAACCGTCACACCGGCAAAATGTTTGGAGGCAACCATTACAGGAATCTGCTCTACCGGGAATGAAAGCAACTGAGAATCTGAAATCTCATTGCCGATCCATGATTCATCTTCTATTATAAATTCACGGCGTCCTGAAAGAACTACTTCCATACCTTTTGAGATCTTGTAGTCGGATGCCGGATGTGTGACTATATCGCTGCCGGAACGCACCCGCTCCACAAACAGCCTCCGACCCTTCCGAATCATGTAGTCTTCAATTTCTTTCACGGAACGGTCTGTATTGAAGAAGTCCCCTTCAACTTTATATGCCCGATAGGCTACCGGACGCCAAGCATTGACTAATGCGGGGTCTGAATCAGAAGGATCCTGATTCATGCTGCGTTCAAAATCCTCCGTTTGCTGACGCACTTTCTTAAGACCTCCGAGCACCATCGGACCCAATGTGCCGAGAATCCATGCCGAGCCTATTGTTCCGAAAATGTAAGTTACCGCATATGCCACAGGTATTATGTTTATCCATGAAGATTTATCCGCATCGGATACATTCATATTCTGTATTGCATCTCCGGCAACTCCTATAACGGCAGATATTGTCTGTGCCCCGCTGAACAGACCCGCCGCCTCCCCGGGATTATAATGGAACAATTTTGCGACGCCAAATGTAGTCCCTAAAGTGATGAGACACATTATAACGGCAAATAAGACCTGCTTCAGTCCTGAGCCGCGTAATGACGCGAAGAACTGCGGACCCACACTATATCCTATTGCAAACAGGAACAAAAGGAACGCCACCTGCTTCAGAGGTCCCGAGACAGGTATGTCAAGCTGTCCGACAAGGACGCCCATAAGCAATACGGATGTGACGGTACCCAGAGAGAACGTCTTATACTTGAGCCGGCCGATCAGAAATCCGACTCCGAGAGTGATAAAGATGGCAATTGCAGAGTTTTCGCGCATCGTCTGCACCAACCAATGAATGATTTCCATAATATTAAACTTTAAAACGGATACTGCAAGGCGGCTTGGTATTCAAAAGCCGACCGGTTGCCTGTCACTTATAGTGGAAAAGCAACAATTCACAAACCAAAACAAACAATTGTTTTTATTAGTTCAACGCCTCACTTTTGAATTTGTTGACTTCGGCAAAACCAAACCGATAATCGGTCAATGCAAATACTCGGAACTGCACTATAAGAGTATGTTGAGTTTTAAATGATTTTAGCACAGACAGAGACTTCGGAGGGATTT
>CAJTWL010000046.1 GCA_910579845.1 uncultured Muribaculaceae bacterium
TAAGTGCTTTCTCGATGTTTTCGCCTTCTTTTACTGGTACGATAATCATGTTTTGATCTTTTATTTTTTAATTCTTTATCAATATTATTTCACTATCCTCCGGAGGGCAACATGCAGGCCCCGGCGGGTAAAGCGTTGCAAAATTATATAATCTTCAAAAAACGGCAAAATTTTAACCGTAAAAAATTGAATTTATAACGATTGATTTTGCAAATAAGAGCCTGAAACCCTTTCTTAGAAACTGTTTAAATTTATTTTCAGAGGATTTTGAGAAGTATTTTTGAGATGTTTCTGCGAGTCGAAGAGGGAGAAACCTCCCGGTTTTGACCGATGAGACTTGGCGGAAACAGCCAAAAAGACTCTCAAAAGACCTGAAAGAATTTCTATAATATTTTTTCGTAATAAATTTAAACAGTTTCTTAGATTGCGTCCTCCGGATTTTCGTCATACCATTTGCTGTACATAAGATAGTTCTTTGCTATCTTTATGTTCATCTCCTTGGCTTTCTCCGGCTCGACCATTTTAATGAATTTGGCAGGACTTCCCGCCCACATCTCGTGGGGACCGATCTGTGTGCGGCTGAGTACAACCGAACCGGCGGCTACAAGAGCGCCTTCTCCGACAACAGCGTCATCCATCACTACTGCCCCCATTCCTATCAGTGCGTAATCGTGGATCTTCGCACCGTGTATCACGACGTTGTGGCCGATTGACACGTCGTTGCCGATCTCTATTGTAGATTTCTGATATAATGTATGCAATACGCTGCCGTCCTGAATATTGACACGGTCACCAATGCGAATTGAATTTACATCGCCGCGAAGAACGGTGTTGAACCAAACACTGCAGTCATTCCCGATCATCACGTCGCCGATGATTGAGGCGTTCTCTGCCAAAAAACAATTTTCCCCTATACTGGGTGTGAATCCTCTAACTGATTTTATATACGCCATTTCTTTGTGTTAAGTAATGATTTAGATGTTGTTGATGTGATTTAAACAGTTTCTAAATGACTTTGCATTTTTCGGCAAGCCATTTCTGCTCGTCAGGCTGCAGAAGCGGAGACAACTCTTTGTAAACTTTGTCGTGATAATTGTTGAGCCACTCGATCTCAGATTCCGTCATTATCTCCTTTTCGATAAGGGTGGTGTCGAACGGGAAGAGAGTGAGAACCTCAAAATGATAGAAGTCACCGAAACCGGTGGTTTTCCAAAGTTCTGTGGCTATCAGATTCTCGCATCGGATGCCGTATTCTCCTTCAAGATAAAGACCCGGTTCGTTGCTTGTTATCATTCCGGGTTGTAATGCCACATTGACATCGTTGAGACGGATGCTTTGAGGACCCTCGTGGCAGTTGATAAAGAATCCTACACCGTGACCAGTGCCGTGATAATATGCTTTCCCTTCGTTCCATAGATATTGGCGTGCCAGTACGTCAAGCTGTCCGCCGCGTGTTCCCTGCGGGAAGATTGCCCGTGCGAGTGCTATGTGCCCTTTCATTACGAGAGTGAAATCATGTTTTTGCTCTGCAGTAGGAGTCCCTAATGCAATGGTGCGGGTGATATCCGTTGTGCCGTAAGTATATTGTCCGCCTGAGTCCACAAGCAGCAGACCGTTGCCTGTGACCGGTATGTCACTCTCCTCTGTGGCTTCGTAGTGTACGATGGCTCCGTGACCGTTCCACCCGAGAATGGGTGAGAACGACTCGTCGACGCAACTCGGGTCGGCAAGGCGCAGGGCACGCAGTGTCTTCCCCAATCCGAGTTCTGTAAGTGTGCCTTTGGGATACTCATTCTCAACCATCATGAAGAAACGGGTCAGAGCCACTCCGTCCTTCTTCATGGCAGTCTTGAGATTGGAGATCATGGAAGCGTTCTTTATGCTTTTCAGTTTAGCCACCTGACTGCCGCCGAATACCGGTGTGCATGATATATGGTCGTAAAGTCCGCGGGATGTCTTGTCGGGATCTATGAGCAGGCGTGTCTCTTTGGGGAGAGTCTCAACAAACTGCAGCACATCTTCATATGGTCGGGTCTCAAAATTATATTTCTTCAGATGCGCCTCTACTTCAGGAGTGAGTTTCTTGTTGTCGATGAAGAGTACGCGCTTGTTATTGTCGATATACAGATATGCTACGAAAATAGGGGAGAAAGCTATATCTCCGGCTGTCCGCAAATTTGTCGCCCAGGCGATATCGTCGAGTGCGGAAAGAAGAATGGCGTTGCCCATTTCGCTTTTTACGGCGTCGAGAATGCGTGACATCTTGCTGTCTACAGTCTCTCCGACAATTTTCTCATCGTGGATGAAGAGTCTGTTGACCGGTCGTTCGGGTCGCTCGTTCCAGATATAATCGAACAGAGGGAAGTTGTCATTTAGTTTTACGCCATTGTCATCCAGTTCCTGTTGCAGACGCTGTGCCCATGAAATGGAGAATGTCATGCCGTCTATGGCTACGGTCTGACCGGCGCTGGTGTGCTCGGTAACCCAGTCGATTAGATCAACGGCTTCGGGACCGTCCTCTTTCATCATTTTGAATCCGGTGTCTTTCAACTGGTCTTCGGCCTGAATGAAATATCGGGAGTCGGTCCAGCAGTATGCTTCATCGGCAAGAACTACCGCTGTGCCGTTTGTGCCGTTGCCTGATTCGAAGCCGGTGAGCCATTCGCGTCCCCGCCAGTGTCTGGGCGGAAGCTCGCTCTGGTGCGGGTCTGTACCGGATACGATAACAACATCTATCCCTTTCTCTTTCATGACTTGTCTCAGCGAGGCAAGATATTGTGCGTTCTTTTTCATATCTTCTGTCTTTCCATTTGAATTTCCAAAAATACTCAAAATTCTCAAATACAACAAAACTAATTTAGGTCAGATACAAGTGAAAATACGAGTTGTGATTAGAATTAGATTAATTATTTTGCAATCTGTTTGAAAATAAGAAAAATTTTTTATCTTGCGCGATAATCTAACGAAAGGTCGATATAAATGTTAAACAAGACGATATTTTCATATTTTATTGCACTGGTTTCAATTATAAGTTTTGTAAATGAAATCCGGGCTATTGAGCCTGATTCGCTTGCCTGGCGTCTCGCTTACCAGGTTTGGAGTTATCCTCAGGAAAAGGTTTATGTGGCTACTGACCGCGATATTTACGTTGCGGGAGATACAATCCGTTTTCGCGCCTTTCTCGTTGACGCGACTTTGCTGAATCAAAAGAAGGATGGCAGTAAATATGTCTACGTTGAACTTACTGATCCGTTCGGCAAAAATATAAAGAGAATAAAAGTCCGCAGGAATGAGGGTATCTTCGCCGGTTATATTCCTCTTGATGAGGAGATGGCGGAAGGAAGCTACACATTGGGAGGATATACGCTGTTTATGAAGAATCAGGGTGATGAATATGTATTCCGCAAGGAGTTGCCGATCAAAAGTCAGATGTCGAAAAAGTATGAGCTTAGGACAAACATGGAGGGGAACACACTTGTCACCTCTCTGAATCAACGGTTCAACGACGCACGCGTGACAGCCAACAATGTATCATTGTATTCTAAAAACGGACCGATTAGAGAATACGTGCATAAACGCAGTTCATTAGGATTTAATATCAGTAAAAAAGTAAGGGGTGAGGGTGTGGTGAAAGTTAAATATGACAGATATGAGAAATTTGTCAAACTTCCGCCAGATACATCTTCATTTATGGTAACATTTCATCCGGAGGGCGGATATCTCATCCCAAATGTAAAGAATCGGGTGGGGTTTAAAGCGATTGCAGCCAATGGTTTGGGGAAGGATATAAAAGGTATAGTGTTAGCCGAGGACGGTACAGACATTGCTGAGTTTGAGAGCTTGCATTTGGGTATGGGCAGCTTTGAGTTTGTTCCGACAACAGGTGTGCAGTATGAAGCCGTTGTTAATGGGCGCCGGTTTCCTCTTCCTATGGCGCAACCAGCTGCAGCTGTAGTAGCAATTCCGAAAACGGAAGCTGATTCTATTATGATATGTATTAAGGGGAAATGTCCTGTCAATGCCATTTTATTTGCGAACAACAGCGGGGTGCCTAAGTATGTCGCAACAATAAAAAATGATACGAATAAAATAAGTCGCAAAGAGCTTGGTCAAGGGCTTGTGCAGTTACTGCTACTGGATGAAACAGGAAAGATATTGAGCTCTAGGTTGATTTTCAATCGTGACGGTTATATCTATGGAGATTCGATTATGGATCTTCCGAGAGGTGATTATGCAGTCTCGATACGTACCAGCGGTTCTGCACCTGATGTGGGTCGCTCGATTGTAGCGGAACTTATGCTTCAAAGCGAGTTGGAAGGTCATATCGAGAACCCCGATTATTATTTTGAGTCGGATGACGCGGCGAGAGACCGGGATCTTGACAACTTGTTGCTCACGCAGGGTTGGGAGAGATATGATCTTCCGATGGTGTTTGCCGGTAATTTTGCGGAACCTGTAGAGCCGATGGAGATTGGAGGAGCGCTGAGCGGGACGGTTAAGTCAAGATGGACAGCAAAGCCGCTTAGGGATGCGGCTGTAAATGTTATTGCACCGGGGTTGAAGTACGTAAATGTGGAGTCGACCGATTCCCTAGGCAGATTTACAATAGAGGGTCTTGAATGGCAGGACGGGACTGTTTTTGCGCTAAGAGCTTATAACAAGAATGGCAATCCTGAACATAATCTTGAGATTGATGCAGATGACAGGATGTCTGTTTCATCCTTGAGCGAGGAATATTCAAGCCAAGATGCTAAAGATGATTATAAGTTTTCCAACGGAGCCGTATGGCTTGATGAGCTTGAGGTAAAGGCTTATAAATCCGATGAAGAACAAAGATTGGAAATGCTTAAGGCTATAGGTGTCAGGATGATTTCCGGTGATGAAATCAAAGCAAACAACTATACTTCATACGAAGAGGTTATCAGAAAATTTCCGGGTTTGAGAACCGAGAATGGGAATTTGGTAAATGTGGGTTCAAAGGCAAGCCTGAATAATCGCCATGCAGGTTTTGTGGAGTTATGGGTTGATGGTGTCAGGTGGCAATCAAGCTCTGCTGAAAATGAACCTGTATTAGTTGGTTCTTTTGATGGAAGACTGTTCCATTCAGGTCCTGTAAAAGCACTTCCAACATATTCTCTCGGAGTGGCTCATACTTTTACAGAGTTCGCAGCAGCCTACCCAATTCATATGATGGAATATATTCAATACTATCGTCCGTCAATCGCACTGATAATAAGTCAAAGTGCCGCAGCCGGCGCAGGGGCACTTGTTATGACTACTAAAAATGGATCTAAAGTAAGGGATTGGGATAGAGATCTTTTTGTAAAAAGTATAATGCCAATAGGATACCAAAAGCCTGGAGACTCATACAGTCCTTATTTTTCATACGATCCTATTGGGACAGAATATGTAGTTTCCTCGGCATGGTATCCCGCAATATCTAATTTAAAGAACACTTCTAAAATAGAAAATGGGGATATTTTCCTAAATGGTATTTCAGACAATGGCGTGCCTGTTCACATTGGGAAAAGAAATTAGTAGCCCTTTATGTTGAATGCGTTGATTGTAGCATGCGCTTTGTAAGGTATGTGCGTGGCGTTCCTTTCTAATAGGTTGTTTGTGTCATAAACGATTAATTGGGAATTGTGAAGCCGATGTAGTTTAGGTTTCTTTTGCAGGCAGTGTAAAAGTAGTGTAAAAAATTAATTATATTTTTTATCTTTGCAGACCAACTTGATGAATAAATAACATATCAGATAAAAATGAGTGAAAAGATAGTGCTGTTTGACAGCCAAGAGGCGTTTGAAAATCTGTTGCCTCTTTCTTATACCCGCCCTGTGGGCGCATTTCGTGTCGGAATACTTAAGATTCATGAGAAGTGGGAGAAACTGTTGTCGGCGGAAGTTTCTTTTCTGCCTGTAGATTATCTGAGAGAAAAATTTCCGGTGAATCTGAACGGTGAGGAGACAGCTCTTTTTATATCGGGTAATATTCTTCCTGATGAGGATTTTGTCGCGCAGGTATGTGCTCTGTCTGACGGCTGTGCGCTTGAATATAATGGCGAATGCATGGCATTCAGGGGATCTCTTGCTGATTTTCTCGGGAAAAAACGGGATGCTGTGAAAGCGGGAATTGAACCACGTGCTCTGAAATATGTATTCGATGTTTTTTTAAGAAACGGAGAGGAGATAAAGAGGGATTTCAGATTGCTTACCGATGGGCGGGTTGGCTGTAATCCGAATCCTACCGTTACTGTGCTCGGAGATCTGACGGATGGGACCGGAAATCCGATGCTGTTCATAGAGGATGGCGCTGAAGTCAATTGCGCTATCCTTAATCTGAAGAACGGTCCTATATATATAGGTAAGGATGCCGAAGTCATGGAGGGAGCCATAATTCGCGGACCGTTTGCGTTATGTGAACATGCCACTGTAAAGATGGGGGCTAAAATATACGGAGACACTACCTTCGGCCCATATTGCAAAGTAGGAGGCGAGGTGAGCAATACTGTAATCTTCGGATTCAGCAATAAGGCTCATGACGGCTATCTTGGAAATGCGGTGGTTGGAGAATGGTGTAATTTAGGCGCGGGTGCCAATTCCTCAAATCTTAAGAATGATTATTCCAAAATCAGGATATGGAATTATGCGCAGCAGAGGTTCATGCGTACGGATATGCAGTTTTGCGGTCTGATTATGGGTGATCATTCCAAGGCCGGCATAAACACGATGTTCAATACGGCTACGGTGGTCGGGGTAGGAGTGAATATTCACGGTTCCGGTTTCCCGAGACAGTTTATTCCGAGTTTCCAGAACGGAAGTCCTGAAGGCGGTTTTACGGATGTCAGCATCGACAAGTTTATGGAGGTGGCAGGCAAGGTAATGTCAAGACGCAACATCGTGCTCAATGATATAGACCGCCATATTCTTGAATATATTTACGCTTCCGCCGCAAGATTCAAATAGACTGTCCGCTTGGATATGGGTTGGGTTTATGACAGTTTTAAATTATGCTTAATTACGGTGAAAATTGCGCTTCAAGAATTTTATTAAATTATTTGCGTAATTGATTAGTTTTTAGTAATTTTGCATCGCTTAAAGGTCCGCGTGGCCGGCATGTCGCCGCTAAACAATTGGATAACAGTTGTTTAGTGTGTGATTATGGTGTGTAGAATAATAGCAAACTTAAATAAATAAAAAGAGACAAAGAATGCCAACAATTCAACAATTAGTAAGAAAGGGACGCACAGTTCTTAAAGACAAGAGCAAATCTCCCGCATTGGATTCCTGTCCTCAGCGCCGTGGCGTGTGTGTGCGTGTATACACCACAACACCTAAGAAGCCTAATTCGGCAATGAGAAAGGTGGCACGTGTTCGCCTGACGAACGGCAAGGAAGTTAACAGCTACATCCCCGGAGAGGGACACAACCTTCAGGAGCACTCCATAGTGATGGTCCGTGGCGGTCGTGTCAAAGACCTTCCTGGTGTACGTTATCACATCGTTCGCGGCACACTCGACACAGCAGGTGTCCAGGGCCGTACACAGCGCCGTTCCAAATATGGAGCAAAGCGTCCTAAGGCAGCTAAGAAATAAGCGCCGCTTACAGAAAATCAAAACAAGTAAAAACAATCGTTTTTGATTTATTGGATGGCTAAGGTTGAGTAAACTCCGCAAGAGAGCGGTGTTGAAGATTGCAAAAGCAGCCAAAAACAAAAACATTAAACAAGTAAAAATGAGAAAAGCAAAGCCAAAGAAAAGGGTTGTTCTTCCCGATCCCGTGTTCAACGACGTAAGGGTTACAAAATTCGTTAACCATCTGATGTATGATGGAAAGAAGAACACCGCTTTCACTATCTTTTACACAGCGTTGGAGACTGTGAAGTCGAAGATGCCGAACGAGGAGAAAAGCGCTCTTGAAATCTGGAAAAAAGCGCTTGAGAATGTAACTCCTCAGGTGGAGGTCAAGAGCCGTCGTGTCGGAGGTGCCACTTTCCAGGTTCCGACAGAGATCCGCGCAGACCGCAAGGAGTCGATTTCCATGAAAAATCTCATTATCTTCGCTCGCAAACGTGGCGGCAAGACAATGGCAGACAAACTCGCAGCTGAAATTGTCGATGCATTCAACGATCAGGGTGGCGCATACAAGAGAAAAGAGGATATGCACCGCATGGCAGAGGCTAACCGCGCGTTCGCTCATTTCAGATTTTAATATAGGGATAAGAGAAAATGGCAAAACACGACGATCTTAGATTAACTCGTAATATCGGTATCATGGCTCACATCGATGCCGGAAAAACCACAACTTCGGAACGTATCCTCTTCTATACAGGTCTTACCCACAAGATCGGAGAGGTTCATGATGGCGCCGCCACCATGGACTGGATGGAGCAGGAGCAGGAGCGCGGTATTACAATTACATCAGCCGCTACCACTACTTTCTGGAAGTATAACGACGAGAAATTCAAAATCAATCTTATAGACACCCCCGGACACGTTGACTTCACAGTCGAGGTGGAGCGCTCGTTGCGCGTGCTCGACGGCGCTGTCGCTACATTCTGTGCTGTAGGCGGTGTCGAGCCTCAGAGTGAGACAGTATGGCGTCAGGCTGACAAATACAATGTGCCGCGTATCGGTTATGTGAACAAGATGGACCGTTCGGGTGCGAACTTCTTCGAGGTTGTACGTCAGGTGAAAGATGTTCTCGGAGCCAACCCGGTTGCAATCCAGATCCCTATCGGTGCGGAAGAAAGCTTCAAAGGTGTGGTGGACCTTATCACAATGAAGGCTTACTTCTGGCATGACGAGACAATGGGTGCCGAGTACAGCGTTGAGGAAATTCCTTCAAACCTCTTGGCGGAGGCTGAGGAGTATCGCGACAAGCTTCTTGAGACTCTTGCCGAACTTGACGAGACTCTGATGGAGAAATATTTCGACGATCCCACAACAATCACCGAGGATGAAATCAAGGCCGCTATCCGCAAGGGTACGCTGTCAATGGCTATCAACCCGATGATGTGCGGCAGCTCGTTCAAGAACAAGGGTGTGCAGACTTTGCTTGATGCTGTCTGCGCTTACCTGCCTTCACCTCTTGACGCAGGTGCTGTCGAGGGTCATGCGGTGGGTAATCCCGATGAGGTCGAGACCCGCGAACCGAGTCCCGAAGCTCCGATGTCGGCTCTTGCGTTCAAGATCGCTACCGACCCGTATGTCGGTCGTCTCTGCTTCTTCCGCGTCTATTCAGGTGAGATCCCTGCCGGCAGCTACGTGCTCAACACACGTTCCGGCAAAAAGGAGCGTATCTCACGTCTGTTCCAGATGCACTCGAACAAACAGAATCCGAAAGAATTTATCGGCTGTGGCGATATAGGCGCCGGAGTAGGTTTCAAGGATATCCGCACAGGTGACACTCTCTGTGACGAGAATCATCCTATCGTGCTTGAGGCTATGGAATTCCCGGATCCTGTGATCGGTATTGCGGTAGAACCGAAAACACAGAAAGACCTTGACAAACTTGGCGTCGGTCTTCAGAAACTCGCAGAGGAGGATCCTACATTCCGTGTAGAGACCAATGAGGAGACAGGTCAGACTGTAATCAGCGGTATGGGTGAGCTTCACCTTGACATCATCATCGACCGTCTGCGTCGCGAATTCAAGGTAGAGTGTAACCAGGGTCGTCCTCAGGTAACATATAAAGAGGCTATTACCAAACCGGTTGAACTTCGTGAAGTATTCAAGAAACAGACCGGTGGTCGCGGTAAATTCGCCGATATCATCGTACGTATCGAGCCTGCCGATGAAGATTTCGAGGGCAGTCTCCAGTTTATCGACGAGGTTAAAGGCGGTAATGTACCTAAAGAGTATATCCCTTCGGTACAGAAAGGTTTCCAGACAGCAATGAAGAACGGTGTCCTCGCAGGTTATCCTGTGGAGCGTCTCAAAGTCACATTGCTTGACGGCAGCTTCCACCCTGTAGACTCCGATCAGCTCTCATTCGAACTTTGCGCCATCCAGGCGTTCAAGAAGGGTTCTGAGAAGGCCGGACCGGTTCTTATGGAGCCTATCATGAAGATAGAGGTTGTTACTCCTGAGGAATCCATGGGTGATGTGATCGGTGACCTCAACAAACGTCGCGGTCAGGTAGAGGGTATGGAGACAAGCCGCAGCGGTGCCCGCATCGTAAAGGCAAAAGCTCCTCTTGCCGAGATGTTCGGTTATGTTACAGCTCTTCGTACAATCACATCAGGTCGTGCTACATCGACGATGTCGTTCAGCCACTATTCAGAGGTCAGCAATTCAATTGCCAAGAACGTTCTGACAGAGTGTCAGGGTCGTGTGGATCTTCTTAAATAAACTTCAAGTCAAACAGCAATATGAGCCAAAAAATTAGAATTAAACTCAAATCTTACGATCACAACCTGGTTGACAAGTCAGCTGAGAAGATCGTCAAGACGGTCAAAGCGACCGGCGCTGTAGTCAGCGGTCCCATACCACTGCCTACCCATAAGCGCATCTTTACAGTGAACCGCTCCACATTCGTAAACAAAAAGAGCCGTGAGCAGTTCCAACTTTCATCATTCCAACGTCTTATCGACATCTATTCCAGCACATCCAAGACCGTGGACGCGCTGATGAAGCTTGAACTTCCGAGCGGAGTCGATGTATCGATCAAAGTTTGATAGGCAGAGATAAGGAAATTAGAAAAACAGACCACAAATAATTAAAGAAATGCCAGGATTATTAGGAAAGAAAATCGGAATGACATCCGTTTTCAGTGCCGACGGAAAGAATATTCCGTGCACTGTTATCGAAGTAGGTCCTTGTGTGGTTACCCAGCTTAAGACTCTGGAGAAGGACGGCTATGAGGCAGTACAGGTAGGTTTCATAGAAAAGAAAGAGAAACATACCACCCGCCCAGAAGCCGGTCACTTCAAGAAAGCTGGTGTGGCTCCACAGCGCCACTTGGCCGAGTTCAAGTCGTTTGAGACTCTCCCCTCATTGGGCGAGACACTCACTGTGGATCTTTTCCAGGAGGGAGGTTTTGTCGATGTAGTCGGCACTTCCAAAGGTAAAGGTTTCCAGGGTGTTGTGAAACGTCATGGTTTCGGTGGAGTAGGTCAGAGCACACACGGTCAGCATAACCGTCTTCGCGCACCGGGTTCTATCGGCGCATGTTCTTATCCCGCGAAAGTATTCAAGGGTCTGCGCATGGCAGGTCAGATGGGCAACGAGCGCGTTACAGTGCAAAACCTACAGGTGATCAAAGTGCTTCCAGAGCACAATTTGTTAATGATTAAGGGTTCCGTGCCGGGACCTAAAGGTTCAATAGTTTTAGTTGAGAAATAATGGAATTAGCAGTTTATAACATCAAAGGAGAAGACACAGGGCGTAAGGTTACGCTCAACGATGAGGTGTTTTCACGCGATTTGAGCGAAGGAAATGCTGAGCATACCCTTTATCTCGACATCAAACAGTTTTTGGGCAATCAGCGTCAAGGCACACATAAGAGCAAGGAACGTAGCGAAGTGAGCGGTTCAACCCGCAAACTCGGTCGTCAGAAAGGTGGCGGCGGCGCACGTCGCGGTGATATCAATTCTCCGCTTCTGCGTGGCGGCGGCACAGTTTTCGGACCACGTCCCCGCGATTATCGCACAAAACTTAACAAGAAGCAGAAAGCACTTGCCCGCCGCATCGCGCTTACATCAAGCTTGAACGACAACAAAATCATCGTAGTAGAAAACTTCACATTCGATGCCCCGAAGACCAAAAACTACATCAACCTTGCCAAAGGTCTGAAAGTAGAAGACAAGAAGGTGCTCGTAGTGTTTGCAGAGAAGGATGACAACGTATTGCTTTCAGTTCGCAACGTGCCTAACGCAATGTTGGCGACTGCAATTGATTTGAATGCATATACTCTGCTGAACACAGACAAGATCCTTCTTACCGAAGGCAGCGTGGCAATCTTGAATGAATTTTAATCAGAGGAGGACAAAGTAATGGATATACAGATCAAACCGATAGTAACCGAAAAGGCTACCGCTTACAGCGAAAAGGAGAATTGTTACACATTCGCCGTTTCTCCAAATGCTAACAAATTCCAGATCAAGGACATTGTAGAGAAACTTTACAATGTACGCGTAGAGAGTGTGAACACCGCCAGCTACGCCGGCAAGCGCAAACAGCGTTATACAAAGAGCGGACTTATCCGTGGCCAGCGTCCTGCTTTCAAGAAAGCATACGTTACTGTAGCTGAAGGACAGAAGATTGACTACTATAGCAATATTTAAGAATAATGGCAGTAAGAAAATTCAAGCCCACAACACCTGGGCAAAGACACAAGGTTATTGGTGTGTTCAAAGGAACAATCACTGCTACCA
>CAJTWL010000047.1 GCA_910579845.1 uncultured Muribaculaceae bacterium
CCACGACCTTTTCGTTACGAATGAAATGCTCTACCGACTGAGCTATTGCGGCTGATGGCTCGAACAAATGAATTGTTAAATCAAGGTTTGTCGCCAAATTCTGTGTAAAGTTAATATAAATTTTTTAATAAGTAAGAGATTGTCTAAATTTATTTTCAGAGGATTTTGAGAAGTATTTCCGAGATGTTTTCACGAGTCGAAGAGGGAGAAACCTGACGGTTTCGACCGATAAGACTTGGTGTAAACAGCCGGAAAGACGAACAAAATACCTGAAAGAGAATAACCTATTAATATTTCGTAAGAAATTTAGACAATCTCTTAAGGTTATTTGACCAAATAATTTGGAGTTTAGGGAGGAGATTATTAAATTTGCATTGCAATTCTGCGGACCGGAAAGTTATCCGGGAGACGGAAGTGGAGAAATTTGGCTGCTTGCAACCACTCAAAAAAATGCTAAAACTGCATCATATTCAGGTTCTGGAGTGTTATGCTCCATGCAATATACTGAGAATGCATGTGCATTAATCGATTGGCGATCGCAACAGCGGTTGCTTTTTTTGTTATGAAAGCATGCAGATTTAATTTGAGTACTTACTTAAGAATAGTAATAAACAAAAAGATATGAATTATTTATTTACATCAGAATCGGTGTCGGAAGGACATCCGGATAAAGTCTCGGATCAGATAAGTGATACACTGCTTGACGAATTTCTGGCTCGTGATCCGCAGAGCCATGTGGCGATAGAGACACTATGCACAACCGGTCAGGTTGTTGTCGCAGGAGAAGTAAGCTCAAACGCTTATGTCGACATTCAGCATTCTGTGCGTGATCTTATTAATGAGATCGGCTATAACCGTGGCGCATACCGCTTTGATGGGGATGCCTGCGGTATTCTGAGCACTATTCATGAACAGAGCGAGGATATTGACCGCGGAGTATCGCGCGAGGGAGCCGAAGGCGTAAGCGACGAGGAACTGCAAGGAGCGGGAGATCAGGGAATGATGTTCGGCTATGCTGTCGACGAGACAGAGAATTATATGCCGCTGACACTTGATCTGTCACACATGTTGCTTCGTGAACTTGCCGATATACGCCGTGAGGGCCGACAGATGACCTATTATCGGAAAGGTAGACTGACAACGTATCTGCGACCGGACGCCAAGAGCCAGGTAACCGTTGAATATGATGGGAATAACCGTCCTGTAAGAATCCATACGATAGTGATTTCCACACAGCATGATGAGTTTATCGCTCCGCTTGAGGACACACGTGAGGCAAGGGTGAAGGCGGATTCAATGATGCTTGAGCAGATACGCAAGGATGTCGAGGAAGTTCTGATTCCGCGTGTCAAGGCAAAGCTGCCCGTGGAGATACAGAATCTTTTTGACGACAAACTTATTCTGCACGTAAATCCTACCGGTAAATTCGTATTGGGAGGACCTCATGCCGACACAGGTCTTACAGGACGTAAAATAATTGTCGACACATACGGAGGCAGGGGTGCTCATGGCGGAGGTGCTTTCTCCGGCAAAGATCCTTCCAAGGTAGATCGTTCCGCGGCATACGCATGTCGTCATATAGCCAAGAATCTTGTGGCTGCTGGTGTGGCTCGCGAAGTGCTTGTGCAGGTGGCCTATGCCATAGGTAAAGCGGAACCTGTCAGTATCTTTGTCAATACGTACGGCACATCGAAAGTCAATATGACAGATGCCGAGATAGCCGTAAAAGTAGGTGAGATTTTCGACATGCGTCCAAAAGCCATCGAAGAGAGACTGAAACTTCGTAATCCTATATACAAAGAGACTGCGTCATACGGACATATGGGCAGAATGCCCCGCACTGTAAAGAAAGTTTTCCAATCGGTATATGAAACAGAACCGATAGTCAAGGAGGTCGAACTTTTTACATGGGAGAAGCTTGACGCCATAGATATGATTAAGAGTGTGTTTGGAATCTAAACAGTTTCCAAGAAACACGCTCTAATCAGAAAGTCAATTAAAAAAGGATAAAAAACAGGAATAATACATGTTTGATTTTGGGTTTACGCTCAAAAATGTTATCTTTGCGCGTTAAATAGGATATTTCCACCTTTGTAGAAAACCCGTTTTTCTTCGTAAACGGATAAAACATCCTTGAACTGACTGAGATAATAATTAAAACAGCTATATAGGAATGGCAACATTAGAAAAAATCAGAAGCAAATCGGTGTTTCTTATCATTGTGATCGGTGTGGCTTTGCTCGCCTTCATTGTGGGAGATGCCCTGACCAACAGCCAGAATATCTTTGGCGAACGTACCACAATAGCAAAAGTGGGAAGCACTAAAATCGATTTTACCGAGTATCAGCGCAAGCGTGAGGAGCTGAACAACCAGTTGGAGGAGGCCCGCCGTCAGAATCCTGCTCAGTTTGCGAACTTTGATACACAGGTTCTTGCCGAGATGGCATTGGATCAATTGATTCAGGAGAAGCTTGTAGATGCCGCCGCTGAAAAAGCGGGTATCCAGTCTTCGGGCAATCTTCTCCGTTATTATATGATAGAGAATCCTCAGAACCAACAGGTGATGGATATTGTCCGTCAGCTTAACGGCAATGGTCTGAGTGTCCAGACACCGCAGCAGGCTTATGAGGTAATCTTTAATCCTAAACGTAACGGTCTGACAGATGCCCAGATGGAGCCGTTCCAGAAAATGTGGCTTAATGCAGAGAAGCAGATGAAGGATAATCTCAAGGGTATGATCTATCAGAGAGTCCTCGCCGGTACTGTCAAAGCAAATGATCTCGATAAAAAAGCTCTTTATAACGACTATGTGACAACAGCAAATGTCGATTACGCATTTCTGCCGTTCGGCAATCTCGATGCCAAGGAGTATCCTGTAAGCAACGATGAGCTCAAGAAAGCATATTCCGAGAAGAAAGGTCTTTTCGCTGTGGAGGAGAAAACCAAGGATGTAAGTTTTATAAATGTAAGTATCTCGGCATCTGCCGCTGACCGTGCACATGCCCGTGAACTCGCACAGCAGACTGTTTCCGCACTTCGTGACAGTGCGGGTCAGCTCAGCAAGCAGATCAAGAAAGAGGGTGTAGGAATGACACACCGCGCATTGCGTGCCGCTGATATACCGGCAGGACCGATTAAGGATTTCGTTACATCTGCACCCAAAGACAGCGTAAAATTAATAAGCGAGAATATTCAGGGATTCACTGCTGTTCGTGTAGGCAACCGTACAGTGGCTGTCGATTCAATTCAGCTCAATCTTGTGTCTGCCGCAAGCGAGGCTCTTGGAAACAAGGTGCTTGCAGCCCTTAACGGGGGTCTTAGCGCCGATTCCATTACAGCCCGCTTTCCTCTTGACAGTGTGGCTCCACAGCTTGACCAGTGGATAACTCTTTATACACAGGACGGTCCTACAAATGCTCTTCCTGACGAGACTCTTGACAGCCTTAGGAATGCAGGCGGCAGATATGTGGCTCTGCAGTCCGGTCCTCAGGGAATGTTGATTGCCAAGATCGTAAAAGAAAACGCGCCTGTCACCGTATATGAATATGACGAGGCAGAGTATCTTCTTGGTCCGAGCATCAAGACAGTGAACGACGAACGTGCAAAACTTGAGAAATTACTTCTTGAGAATAAGACAACTGCCGACTTCGTCAAGAATGCGGAGAAAGCCGGCTACAATCCTCAGCAGTTCAGTTTCACTCAGTCCACTCCGGCAGTTCCACGCATGATGGGTATGAACTCTTATTATCCCGACAGCCGTCAAGTGGTGCGTTGGGCTATGATCGATGGAGAGGATGGCGAGGTAAGCCACATCTACGAATCAAAGAATGCTTTGTCTCCCGCGCTTTACGTAGTGGCTGTGGAGAGAACATACGACGACTATGTTCCTGTTGGGAATCCGAGTGTTAAAGATATGCTTACACAGCAGGTACGTGCTGACAAGGCAGGTGACAAGCTTGTAAAGAAATTCAGCAAGAATGCACAGAGTGTTCAGAGTGCGGCTCAGGCAATGGGTGTGGCTCCGCAGAATGCGTCGACATTCCGTTTCGGCGGCAACTCAGGTATCTACGATCCGACAGTAATGGGCAAGATCGCCGGTACAAAAGCCGACAAGAAGGTAAATATCGTGAAAGGTCAGGATGGCGTTTACGTTTATCAGGTCAACGGTAACGGAAAAGAGAACTTCCCCTTCACCGACCAGATGTACGGACAGCAGTATTATCAGCTTGTAAATCCGAACCTCATCGAGATGGTCAGGGGTGACAAGAAGCTGAAAAACAACATTTACAAATTCGAAGCCGGAGATTGATAAGGACTCCGGATGGAATGATTATAAAGGAGAGCCGTTCGGAAGGACGGCTCTCCTTATCTAAAACGCAGGTATGGAAAAGATAGTGAAGCCGAAATTGATAGGCATGACATTGGATGAGCTGCAAGGTGTGGCTCTGAGAGGCAAGATGCCGAAATTTGTAGGTAAACAGCTGGCGGAATGGCTTTATGGCAAGCGGGCGGTTTCCTTTGATGAGATGGTGAATATATCAAAGAAGAACAAGGAATGGCTTGCCGAGAATTATCAGATAGGCAGGACAGCCCCGTCGGCTGCATCCAGATCCTCTGACGGTACGGTGAAATATCTTTTCAAGGTTGCCGGCGGTTATCAGATAGAATCGGTATATATTCCGGATAAAGACCGTGCGACACTTTGTGTCTCCAGTCAGGCGGGATGTAAGATGAACTGCTACTTCTGTGCTACCGGACGTATGGGTTTCAAGGCGGATCTTACATCTGCCGAGATCATGAATCAGATATTGTCAGTGCCGCCAGCCCCTAAACGAGGAGAGCAGCCCATGACGCCTCTTACGAATCTTGTGTTCATGGGTATGGGCGAACCGCTTGATAATTTCCGTGAAGTAAAAAAGGTTATAGATATTCTCACAGCGTCATGGGGACTGGCATGGAGTCCGAAGAGAATAACGGTATCGACTGTGGGTAAGTTGCCGCAGTTGAAAGAATTGCTTGATGATACGCAGGTGCATGTCGCGATAAGCGTGCACACGGCAGATACCGTGCAGCGTGAATCAATGATGCCTGCTCAGAAAGCATTCCCTATCGGTTCGGTAATGAAACTGCTGTCGGGATATGATTTCAGCCACCAGCGTCGCCTGTCGCTTGAGTATATAATGTGGCGTGGGGTCAATGATGATATAGCGCATGCGGAGATGCTGGTCAAATTGATCGGGAATGTTGAATGCCGTGTAAACCTCATCCGGTTTCATGTCATTCCGGGAGTCGAGCTCAAACCATGCAGTGAAGAACGCATGCTGATGTTCCGTAATTTTCTGAACTCAAAAGGGATCACAGCCACTATCCGTGCCTCGCGTGGCGAAGACATAGCCGCCGCCTGCGGCATGCTTGCAAAATAATGGATGGAACCTGAGATGATATAATGTTTTTTGAAGCATTTCATTTTTATATTCGACGTTGCCGTTATCGGATGTTTGGGAGGACGGTTTGTCCTCAAGCCGTCAAGAGATAGTAGGGTAATATCTGGTCGCGCGGGGAGTTTGGGACAAACTCCTCTCCCAACCGCCGGGTGCATCCTGGCTTAAATAATAATTGGAATAAAACACAAACAGCTTCTTATAAACTGTTAAAAATTTTGTAACTTTGAAAGATATAAAATTTTATACACTCAATTTATTGTAAATTGGGTTTAGAGTAAGCTTGTATATTATGTCAAAACTTGTAAGGGTGGGGATATCCCACGGTGATATAAACGGCATAGGGTATGAGGTAAGCCTTAAGGCGCTATGCGGTGAGAAACTGACTGAATTGTTTACACCGGTGTTTTTCGGTTCCCCACAGATTGTGGAGAAGGCACGGAGGGAGTTCGGTCTGGAGTTGCCTCCTGTCCACATTGTGAAGGGTGAAGACGTCCGTGACGGTAAACTGAATATAGTGGAGACAGGCGGCGTCACCCATATGGACGTTGAGCCCGGCATCCCTACGGAAAAATCGGGTAAAGCGGCTGTCGAGGCGCTTGAGAAGGCGGTGGCCGCGTTAAAGAGCGGTATGGTGGATGTACTCGTGACATCCCCTATTTCCAAGAAGGCGGTTCAGAGTGAGAAATTCCATTTTCCGGGTCAGACCGAGTATCTTCAGAACAGGCTCGGAAAAGAGGAGCATGCTCTGATGGTGCTTTTCAATGATTATCTCAAGGTTGCGTTAGTCACGACGCACCTGCCCATATCAAAGGTGCCGGAAGCCATTACCAAAGACAGAGTGCTGTTCCAGATAAAAAGTTTTGAGAAGATACTCAAGAGTGATTTCACATGCGACAGACCCAAGATCGCGGTTTTGTCGCTTAATCCTCATTGCGGCGACTCCGGTCTGCTTGGCACCGAGGAGGAGACAGATATCGTTCCTGCCATTCAGGAAGCGAAGAATGAAGGGATACTGGTGTTTGGCCCTTATTCTGCCGACGGTTTCTTCTCTACAGGCGCCTATCGCAATTTCGACGGTATATTGGCAATGTATCATGACCAGGGTCTTGCTCCGTTTAAAGCTCTTGCAGGCGATACCGGAGTGAACTTCACCGGTGGTCTGCCATATGTCCGCACTTCGCCGGATCACGGCACCGCATACGATGTGGCGTGGAAAGGACTTGCTGACCCGACATCCATGCGACAGGCAATATACAAGGCGATAGACCTTTACAGAAACAGAACGAGGCATGCCGAGGCATCGGCTAATCCCTTGCATAAGGCAAGACAGGAGAAAACTGTAGACAAAACAATAGATTTATCCAAAGAGGAATTATGAATTTCGGAATTATAGCCGCCGGGGAGGGTTCCCGTCTCGTGGAGGAGGGTGTGGCTTATCCCAAACCTTTGGTGCCGTTACACGGTGAGCCGATGATCGGTCGCCTGATTCGCATATTCGAAGAGAACGGTGCTGGGATGATCAGTATTATTGTGAATGAACATATGACCGAGGTCCGCGAATATGTCGAGAAGGCAGCTGTCCAATCTCCGGTAGAGATAAAGCTTGTGGTCAAGTCAACACCATCTTCCATGCACAGTTTCTATGAGATTTCCAAATCGCTCAGAGGACATGGCAGATTCATTGTGACCACTGTGGATACAATATTCCATGAAAGTGATTTTTCAAAGTATGTCGAATCTTATGACCTCGTGACGGAGAATGTGGACGGTATGATGGCTCTTACGGGTTACATAGATGACGAGAAGCCGTTGTATGTAGATACGGATGAGGAGATGAACATCACGGCGTTCCTGGATGCTCCGGACGAGAGTTGGGAGAGAAGCCGTAAATTCGTTTCAGGCGGTATATACGGACTGAACGATTCGTCAGTGAAGGTGCTCGAGGAATCTCTCGCGGCAGGTGTGAGCCGGATGCGAAACTTCCAAAGGGCTCTGATCAGCGCAGGTCTTGAGGTCAAGGGCTTCGACATGGGGAAGATCATTGATGTGGATCATGCCGGAGACATCAGGAAAGCGGAGGATTTTCTGAATGTGTTTGAATAAGTTCAATAACAGGATTATTAAAAGCAATTATAATGGCTGATATAAAGATAGCCGGGGTGATGAGAGCAGGGGCATATTCTCCTAATCATATAGGGAATGACGCCGCAATATTCAATGCCGTCACAGACCAGTTGCGCAAACGTGGCTGCGAGGTGAGGGTCTATAGCGAGGAGCAGTTCCGGAATCAGGATATCGAGGAGGATATCATACTGAATATGTGTCGCGAGCAGCAATCCATCGAGAAGCTTGAACGACTCGAGGATGAGGGCAAGCTGGTTATAAATTCAGGTTATGGTATCGAGAACTGCACTCGCGAACGTATGACAAGAATTCTGTTAGGCAATGGAATTCCATATCCCGACAGTCTCATCGTGAATACAAATGAGGATGTTCGTGCACAGCTTGAAGAGAAAGGTTTCAGCAAAGTGTGGATAAAGCGCGGAGACTTCCATGCCATGCATAAGGAGGATGTCAGTTATTGCCGCCATCCCCAGGAGGCTCAGGAGGTGCTTCATGAATATTTCTATCGCGGCATAAGGCGTGCGGTCATCAATATTCACCTTGTCGGAGATCTGATTAAATTTTATGGAGTTCAGGGTCAGGACTGGTTCTATTGGTTCTATCCGTTCGATGAGGGACACAGCAAATATGGTCATGAGGCAGTGAACGGAAAGTCGCAGGGCATAAAGTTCGATATGGAGGCTTTGAAAGAGACTTGCCAGAAAGCGTCGGAGATAATGGATGTGAAGATTTTTGGCGGTGACTGCATTGTAGCTGAGGACGGCACTGTAAGAATAATCGATTTCAATGACTGGCCGAGTTTCGCCCCGTGTCGTGTCGAGGCGGCTCCTCATTTGGCAAAGTGTGCTCTGCAGTCGATAAAATCATGGAGGAAGAGAAATAAGTAGAATCAGGAGTCATGGCAGAAGGTAATAAAACGGCTGATAGGAAAGGTGGATTTATGAGCGGTTATAAGGCCACTCTGAAATCCATGGATACAGAGGAGACTTTCGATCTGATATTCTATCGTCCGATAGGATATATGTGGGCGTTGCTTGCCAAGAAACTGGGAATCACGCCAAATGTCATAACAATAGCCTCTATCTTCCTTGGAGTGGCGTCGGGAATATGTTTCTATTATAATAATGTATGGATCAATATTGCCGGTGCGCTCTTGCTGATATGGGCGGATTCCTTCGACAGCGCGGACGGACAGCTTGCCCGTATGACCAAGCAGTATTCCCGTTTGGGCAGAATCCTTGACGGGGTTAGCGGTGACATATGGTTTTTTGCGATATATGTGGCTATATGTCTGCGTGAGAATGTGACGTCGGAATTCTTTATGTCCCATCATTGGGTGATCTGGGTGGTGGCTGTTGTCACTGGTCTGTGTCATGCGGTTCAGGCGGCTATGGCAGACTATTACCGTCAGTTCCATCTCTATTTTCTCAAAGGAGAGGATGGAAGTGAACTTGAACGTGCGTCACTGCTTTGGGACAAATTCCATTCATTAAGCTGGAGAAAGAATTTCTTCCAGAAGCTTGTTCTGATGTTCTATACAAATTATACTGTGGGTCAGGAGAAACGCACACCTCAGATGCAGAAACTCCGCAATGCTCTCAGAGAACGTTTCGGCAACAAGATACCGCAGAAGTTCAGGGATGAATTCCGGGTGCTGAGTAAGCCATTGATGAAATATACCAATATCCTGTCGTTCAATACCCGCACCTTCGCACTGTTTGCGGCGATATTGATCTTCAGGATGCCGTGGCTTTATTTCGCGTTTGAACTTACGGCTCTGAATATCCTGCTTGTATATATGATGTGGCGTCACGAGCGCATATGCAAGAGAATGTATAACGCTGTTGAAACAGGAGATTATGATTGATAAAAGCAAGATAAAGGGTGTGATTTTCGACTATGGCGGTACACTCGACACCGGTGGCGACCATTGGAGCGAAGTAATATGGAAAGCTTATCGGGAGGCTGGAGTGGATGTGGAAAAGGGAACCTTCCGCGATGCATATGTCTACGCTGAGCGGGAACTTGCCAGAACAAGGCATATTCTTCCGGAACATAATTTCCGTGATCTTCTCATAATAAAGATGCGCATAGAGTTTGACTGGCTCGTGAAGAACGGTGCCATATCTGAGGATGTGGTACAGGAAAAATCAGAGACGGTAGCTCTTCTTTGCTATGAATCCGCAAAAAACAAAGTTGAGGAGGCAAAGGTGGTGCTTCAGAAACTGAGCGAGAAATATCCTCTTGTGCTCGTTTCCAATTTTTATGGGAATGTGGAGAGTGTTTTGCGTGACTTCGATCTTAAAAAATATTTCCCAAAGATAATAGAGAGTGCGGTTGTCGGTGTGCGTAAGCCGGATCCAAAAATCTTCGAACTCGGTGTCGAGGCTCTGGGGTTGACTCCAGGGGAAACTGTAGTGGTAGGAGACAGCTATCGTAAAGATATAGTGCCTGCTGAAAAGATCGGATGTCAGACTATCTGGATAAAAGGTAAAGGTTGGACAGATGAGGAGGATGCGCAGACACATCCGAATATCATAAAAGAGATAAATGAACTGATCCCGATGTTGTGCTCAATTAACAATAATTAACTTATATATCATTAATAAATAATATATTAATAAATATTAGCTAAATTATCCTACTATTAATATCTTTTAACAATTGCAATGTGCAAATTCTTTGATGTTTTATTTGCAAAGTAAAGTTTATAAGGTAATTTTACAGCCGATTTCCGCAGGAAAAAGTTAAGGTGTGTTTTAACCGCACATATTGACCATGAAAGACAGAAAGAAATCATATGAATTGACAAGCTTTTCTCGTTCGGTCGGAATTTCCTGCTAAACAATATTGACTAAATAAAAAAACAACATTAATTATGGCACAAAAAGCAGTAGCGCCCAAAGGTAAACTTGGCGTGATGGTGGTAGGTCTTGGTGCAGTTACCACAACATTCATGACAGGCGTCATGATGGTCCGCAAAGGACTTGCAAAACCTATTGGTTCATGTACACAGTATGACAAGATTCGTGTAGGCAAAGGTAAGGATAAAAAGTATCTTCACTACAAAGACATTGTTCCGCTGGCAGATCTCAATGACATAGAGTTTGCGGCATGGGATGTATATCCTGCAAATGCATATGAGGCGGCTCTGAATGCAGAGGTGCTCAAAGAGAAAGATATCGAGCCGGTAAAAGAGGAGTTGATCAAGATCAAACCTATGAAGGCCGCTTTCGACCACAATTATGCAAAACGTCTTGACGGAGACAACATCATGGATGCAAAGAACCGTTGGGAGATGGTTGAGAAACTTCGCGAGGATATCCGCAACTTCAAAAAAGAGACAGGTGTTGAGCGTGTGGTAGTTCTCTGGGCGGCTTCAACAGAGGTTTATGTTCCGGTTGACGAGAAAGTTCACGGTTCACTCGCAGCTCTTGAGGAGGCAATGAAGGCTGACGATAAAGAACACATCGCTCCTTCAATGTGCTACGCTTACGCGGCATTGTCAGAAGGTGCGCCTTTCATTATGGGTGCTCCTAATACAACAGTTGATATCCCTGCTATGTGGGAACTCGCTGAGAAGACCAAAATGCCTATCGCAGGCAAGGACTTCAAGACAGGTCAGACATTGGTTAAATCCGGTTTCTCTCCTATCATCGGTGACCGTTGTCTCGGCTTGAGCGGATGGTTCTCTACAAACATACTTGGTAACCGTGACGGTCTTGTACTCGACGAGCCTGCCAACTTCCGTACAAAAGAGGTTTCCAAACTTTCAACACTCGAGACAATTCTTGTACCGGAGAATCAGCCCGATCTCTACGGTCGTGGCAACGACGAGGATACACAATACTATCATAAGGTACGTATCAACTATTATCCTCCACGCAACGACAACAAGGAGGGATGGGACAATATCGACATCTTCGGCTGGATGGGTTATCCGATGCAGATCAAGATCAACTTCCTCTGCCG
>CAJTWL010000048.1 GCA_910579845.1 uncultured Muribaculaceae bacterium
AGAGCAATTAACCTACGCTCATTTCCAATAAATTACACTCTTTTCGTAACTTCATTCTGCAAAGTTTTATAAGATAGTTTCTTAAACATACTCTAAAAACGCTGTTTGTTATGGAGCGAGATGTAAGTGGAGAATTGGAAATGGTTTGCCCGAAGAATCCAGTTCATCGCGTCCGATTACCTCATATCCCATATGTTTGTAGAACTGATATGCTTGCCGATTATCCTCATTGACATCAACATTTCGGATATTACATTCATTGACAGCAAAATTTATAAATGCCTTGCCGTATCCATGACCTTGCTCTTCGGGTGCTACAAACAACATTTCCAGCATATCTTCGCTGAGTCCCATAAATGCGACAATCTGTTCATTCACATTTCGTATTATAAACAGATCTACACTCGGGAAATAATTGTTTCTAACCAACGGCTTAAAGAACGCAATATCTTCTTCTTTCAGAAAATGATGAGAACTGCGCACAGAACGTTCCCATATATTCAGTAATTCATCTAAGAGTTCTTCGGATAATGAATGCAGTTTCTCAAGTCTCATTTTTTTAATAGTCTAATATAATAGGAACGTTCTGTTCTTCCGCAAATTTAACAGCTTGATAAAACATCGAATATGCGCATTGAGCTAGTTCCTCAATACGATATTTTTCTCGAGTGGCTTTATTTTTACGGCGAATAAAGCCAAAAATAAGCTTTGGTTCCTCTGCTGGGTTGACCGGGATATAAAATTTGTCATTCCTCCAAGATAGTATAGTAGCTTCATCAGCCTTCCATATCTTTTGATTCAGTTCTTCCAATTCGTGCTTCAACATTGCAACCGTTGAAAAGGTTGTCTCTTCTTCAATAGGCAATGGGCGACAAAAGCCATCTCTTTGGGAATAGGAAGCCAGTGCGTTACACTTGATATCAAAGAACAGGTAAATTCCTGAGACATGGCTTTTTCAACAATCGGCTCCTCATAAGCATTCCACCCACTTTCCACATACTCAGGCAATGGACAATCAAGCAAACGACAAGCTTGCAGCATTATTAATGCACCGAATGCTTCCCATCCGGGTCTGTCGGTAAAGTAATCATGTTCGTTTTTCTCATCCCATAATGGAGAATGAAAGGACGGATCAATATTTTTTACAAGATGATCCATCCATTCGTACACTGCATCGGAGATCTGTTCAACCAACTTTTTCTCCTGTTCTGGCTCTATTCTGTCTCTTCCGGGGCTTATTGTTTTATATTTCAGACCATTCTCTTCAGCAAACTGCTGTGCGATATTTTTCCAATTGTGGCTGTAATAACGAGTCAAAGTCCCGGCATAAATATCTAAACTCATATTATATAGTGTTAAATGGTCTGTATTAAATTTAAACCAGATTAAACAGTTTCTAATGAAACTTGGTATAAATTTAGTGTTTTTTGAGATGTCTGTCAAGTATGAAGGATCGTTTTAACGGATTTCAGAGTCAACAGGCAAGTACGTAATTGAAAAGAATTCACAAATAAATGTCCGCTGATTTCATATAAAGGATCCGGCGGACGTTTTTTTCATGTCATTATCGGATTCAGTATTCGTTTCGGCTATGATACAAAGAAGGTATCATTCCATGAAATATCTACAATCTTAAACTCTCCGTCACAATCGCAAGCCTTTACGGAAATCTCAATCTCCTTACTGTCTGCACTAAATTTGTATCTCACTAAGTACCAGTCCGCTTTAAGAGGTTCGACGGTCAAGGATTTTATGCCATATTGGGAGACATCTTGCGCCATTATGACCGCATCCGCATCAGTCTTTTCTGTTTCCGTTTCGATTTTGTCTATCAGTTGAGTTGACATATATGCCTGTTTCAAGGCGATATTGGATTCATTCATCATCTTTTCTGCATTTTGCATATAGGCTATGTAGAAATCTTTGATTGCTTTTTCGCAAGAAGCAAAAGAGCTGATGGCTGTTAACGAAAAACAGGTAACCATAATGGTGCGGGTTATAGCGTTGAGTTTATGTTTCATATCTTTTTTTCGTATGATCATAAATTAATTGCATGTTTTAGATTCTGCAAAGTTCGGCATAAATGTCTGGTTCGGTCTTGATAAATGTTAAGACGCCTCGGCTTTTCAGAATTTTATTGTGACTTGACGGTTAATTTGCGTCTGATACGACTGAGATGTCCGGGCGTGATAAGAAGGTAGGAAGCCAAATCTTTCAGTGAAACGGTCTTGACAATATCGGGATAGTGATGACAAAGCTCCAGATAGCGTTGCTCCGGCGACTTGCGGTAGATATTTAGACAGCGCATATATGTCATTTTGAATAACGCTGTATATTCAACCGATAGGTTGGAAGACAATAGTGAGACAAACTCCATTAACGGTATTCTTAAAATCTCACTGTATGTTCCGGCAATAACTGACATTTCTGACGGCTCGCCGTAAACTGAGGAATGAATGTCTGTTATGAACTGCCCCGGAAATGCGAAATTGATTACAGCCTCATCGCCCGATTCATTGAGGGTAGTAAATTTGAAATATCCTGAAACAACGAGTGCCGCATACCGCGCTATTGTGCCCTGCTGGATAAATTTTTCCTCCTTTTTATAATGGTATACGGTTCCCTTCTCACGGCAAAAGTCTGTCGCTTCCGTGAAGTCCAACATGTCGAGGTATGAATTAAACTGTGCCATTGTATATTGCAAAGATAACTTATTTCTTGTGATAAGCACATTTATAAGTAGAAAAATCCATCGAAAGTTGATAATAACCCGACAAGTCTGTGTGCTTTTAGAAACTGTTTAAATTTATTTTCAGAGGATTTTGAGATGAATTTTTGAGATTTTTGTGCGAGTCGAGGGAAACCTTCCGGTTTTGACCGACGAGACTTGGCGTAAACAGCCAAAAAGACACTTAAAAGACCTGAAAGAATTTCTATAATATTTTTTTTCGTAAAAAATTTAAACAGTTTCTTACAGTAGGTGGCTAATGAATAAATCTTGGAAATTTTGTTAATTTTGCAATGTATAACATATCAAATTCATCCCCTTGTACATAAAATGACAAAGGCAGAAATAGTAAACGAGATAGCAAATACAATTAATGATAGGGGTGATCTATTAATCAGTCCGACATTTGTAAACAATTGAGAAGATTATGTATGATATGATTTTTTCATGGGCCGAAGATGCCAACGGTAAAATGGTACACGTGGATAGTGTGCGCCAAGGACTTAAATGTGGCTGCACTTGTCCTTGTTGCCATGAGACACTGCAAGCCAGACAGGGAGAAATCAGGTCACATGGTTTTGCACATCATAGTGATAACCGTGGAGCCAATTTGAAAATTTGCTACATGGTTATAATGTATAAGTTGGCAGAGCAGATTATTCAACAGGAAAAGAAAATACATATTCCATCGTATTACGGTATATTCAAGGAAAGAGATATTGAGTTTGCTGAAGTAGTTGTTGATAGCAGATATGATTGGATTGATAAGCAACCTGATGTCATAGCGACAACTGTTGATGGTGTACAATACTTAATCGAGTTTACATTCGATTATAAAGTACAGCATAAGGAGAAAGTTGATTATGAAAAACTTAATTGCATTGAGATAGATTTATCCTCGCAAACGCTTGAGTCTCTGCATAACTTTCTGATGCAATCCAACGATGGCAAAAGATGGATTAATCATCAAACATATTTTGAGAGCATTGAATCGGAATGTTCAAGAAACGGTAAAACGGTTGAAGTTAAGGATGAATCAGTTTGTAGTAACTGCGATTTGAAGGATGAGTGTTGTGGCATAAGACAAAAGGGACAATCCGCTCCTATTATAATTGAAAATAGCGGACATTTTTATAGAGTTTGTAAAGTTACAGAGTATAACGAATCTTTAAAACAGTTAGAAAAAGTAAGGAGGGATTCTGAATGGCAAAGACATTGGTTTGAACAATGGAAAGCTGAAGAATACCAGGAAAAATTTTTTCAAGAAGCTGAAATCAATTGTCACGGAACTATTAGAACAGAGGATGGCACGAGAGAACGTAGGGAACAAGAGGACGCTGAGCTTATTGAAACATCTAAAATAGATTCCGAATCACGCACTTGTTTTATGTGCAAAAGAAACCTTGATTGGATGTATCGCAATGATGGGTATGCATATTGTGGACCATATATCAGTTTAGGAGTACCGAAGAATACCCCACCGGATATGGCAAAAACGTGTAAGGGTTTCATAGTTAAATCCGGGAAAAGATAAAACTGCGGTGTATGGTCAAGCATATCACCTGCCGGAATTAGGAAAACGGCTGGTCGAAGACGGGATACGGTAAGAACGACAAATAATATGATAGTTAAATCAATGGATATGAAAATCACAAACTGTTTCAGGTGTCTGTGCGTTATTTTAACTGTAATTACAGCAACTTTAGTTATGACAGCACAGGAAAAGAAACTTCCGGCTCCATCCTTTACGGGAGGCAAGCCGATGAACGAAGTAGTGGCAAAACGTCACAGTGTACGGGAATTTGATCCGATTAAACAGATGAGTGACGCCACTCTCGGACAACTGCTATGGATGTCGGTCGGCGTGAACCGTCCCGACGTCGGACCGTCAAGATTCGGCACTCCCGCCAACCGCAGCAACCCCACTGCACGCAATTGGCAGGAAATTCGGGCATTCGTGTTCGGCAAGGACGGTGTATGGGAGTATATTCCCTCATCGCATTCAATTTCACTTGTAAAGGATGGAGATCACCGTAACTTGGTAGCCGGCACACCGGAGTTTTCTCAGGACTTTGTTATGGATGCCCCGTACTCGGTTGTTTTTGTGGTGGATCTGACTGATCTTCCCGAAGGTGAACAGGCAAAGGCGATGGCACTCGTGGATGTCGGCATAGCCTGTGAGAATCTGAATCTCGCCTGTGAGTCCGGTGAAATCGCGACAGTTCCCCGCGCCACAATGGACGTAAAGGGTATCTCCGAATTGCTTGGACTCACCCCATTGCAGATACCTGTTATGAACAATCCTATAGGATATGGGAAATAATATTTGCGTCAAGTCAGTGACTAAGAGTGTGTTGAGTTTTAAATGATTTTAGCACAAACGGAGACTTCAGAGGGATTTTTCAAAGATTCAGAAGGGAGCATAGCGGGCTATGTGACCGACTGGATCTTTGGGAAAGCGCCAGAAGGATCGTTTGTGATGAAATCAAAAATTCATATACTCTTTATAAATGTTTAATTTGGTTTAAAACTCAACATACTCTAAGAGTGTTGGTTTTAAATTCAATATTCTATAAGTTTTCAAGACAATAGTCTATTTTGCTCATAAGCCACTCATCAAAGTTCATATCTGCGATTTCCTGATACTGTTTTTCTGATTTAGGGTCACTGAATTTTTGGGGATATTTGGTGTGCATAGATTTAAGAACATGCCAATCACGCCAGCGGAGAAATACATTAGAGGAAAACATGAGGATCCAGCCCGGTGTGTTTTCATCGATGACATTACCACTCAAATCATTGAATTCATGGATTATTTCAGGATAATTTTCGCAGAACTCGTCAAGGGAAATAGAGCCTCGTCTAACATCTTTGAGCATTTTGGTTGCTTTGCGTTCGAGATCGGTAAACTTGTTGCACTTTCGCTTTCTGAACTTGCCAAAAAGGTCGTAAAGATAGTTAAAACTCATAATCTATAGAATTTCAATTAGATAAAAACTAATTTTAGGCAATGGACGTGATATTTTCTGGAGTATATCGTAAGTTTCTGATTCATTTGCCGTGTTGGTTATAACAAAAAACTCTTTTTTATTTCTACAGGGATATACTTCGGTATCATTAGATCACCGTCAACAATCCATGAAAAAGTCTGTCGCTTCCGTGAAGTTTAACATTCTTCGTAAATAAGTCAAGACGAGTTCAGTGCCTTGTATATTGCAAAGATAATTAATTTCTTGTTATAGGCACATTTATAGGTGGAAAATCGGAATTAGCGTTTACTATTATATGAAATGAATATAGGATTGCCTGTACTGTTGGTATTACTTTTTGGGGTGATAGTCCTCGGCAATTTTCTCCAGATACATAGGACAAAGCATAGTGCCGAACCGACGTGAATCCTTATACTTTGTTGTCCGGTATTCTTTATCAAGAACTCTTGCGGCAAATTCCGGGTCATCAGCAAGGAAGCGGGCAAGCCATGTCTCCATTTTCTCCTGTTTACGGTTGAATTTAAGAAACACAGGGTTATTGTCACCCTTTTTCCACAGGTTATAGAATGTATTATAACCATATTTATTGTTACATGGCGACATGTTTATTCCCTTCTTTCCGACATCAATGCCGCAGGCATATATCCATATGCTCACATATTCCCCTGGAACCATGAGCACAAACCACTTTTTATAATCTTCAATCTTATCCAGATTCTTCTCATAATCTATTTCACGGCGTCCGGAGTAGACCATAAAGTGTTTTAATTCGGGATTGTCTTTGTGCCATAGTATAAGATGGTCAATGAGTTCCGATTTCAATTTAATTTTCTTTCCGTCAACCTTGATCTTCACCTCTTCCATAGTACCGGCGGGAATTTCCACCTCAACTCCTTTATAGACTGAGCCGTCTGTCATTGCCACATCACCCATTGCTTTGGGAGCGGCTGTTGCCATAAATGGCAGCCAGATTAGGATTGTCAGAATTAAATGTTTCATGATCATTAATAAAATTTAAGCGATATACGTAAGTGAATAAAACCAAAGTTAATGAGAATAATTGACCTTAATTGTGACATTTGTCACATCGTTGCCGATTTTATCCAAATTGAGAGGCTTTTTAAAGTCAGGAGGAATCAAAATTTCTAAATACACAGGTAGAATTGGCAAGAATACAATGTAGTTGCAGTAACCGTACTATACCAACATGGCGTTTGTTTATGATTCTTCATATTGGGATTTATTTGAACAGTTGTGATGTACTGGTGGATGTTGCACGTAATATATCCATATTCATCTTGAAGGATTCCTTATAATGACACTCTCTTATTATATTTCGTGATTAGCCATGTAGCTATGCTTTATTTATAAATCCTAAATGATACATCAAACCAAAATTAAAGGCAGTCAATATTAAAGCCGTCGTGACAATAATAAACATCCTACGCCACAAATGCCTCATGCCGGAATAATGTTGCAATATGGTTTGCTTTCGAGCGGAAGTATATCGTAATCGACAAAATAACTCCGGTAAGAACAACAAGATCAATAATACAATGATGGTTATTGGGTTTCCCAAAAACGAATACATTAATGGAGCAATTAATGGCACTAAAATGCAGAACAACCAGATAAATGATAGGATTGTCAATCCTGACATATTATAGTTACACTCCTTCTCTCTGATAGCTTCCGATACATACCAGATGTAATCAAGAACCGTAAAACGGACATTTGTGACATAATAAATCAATAACCCGATTGAGTGGATGGCGTTAAGCAAGATAAGAAAGAACCACCATGTAAATCCGGCTCCGCCATGACTGTTGAAAATCAAGTTGTAACCAAGTATGACATTGTATAGGAACATAACCAGAAGATTGCCAAAAGCCACCTTTGGTCTGATTCGATGGCAAAGCCATGTCGATAGCAGCGATATCACATAGGCTATGCCGAGAATAATCGTATCCTGATTCCAACTGCAACGAACCATTACAACTGTCAACAGCAACGCCAGAGCCGTCCATGCTATCCAGAATCGCCTACCTGTCAGTATCATCGTTGTTGAGGTGTTTTCAGATTGAAGTTATGTTCGATGCTCACAAACCGCGTTCGCTGCTATATTCGATATTGGGATTGATGGCTTGAAGCGTGGCAACGAATGATTCCTCTTCTTCAGGTGATACATAGACATAGCCGCTCCTGTCGTAGATGATGCGCAGCTTGATGTAAGTCGCCGAGTAATTTCGGCCTCTTTCAACCCAAAATTTTCCGCGTCGGATTTTCTTGATGCTATCGATATTGATGGCTAATGATTTCAATGGAGCTGATAAACGTAATACATTGTCTTCAATGGTATAAGTAGTTTTGCTCCATAAATACCAGGATAAGAGCATGACAATCAGAAACGGGGGCGAAACCCAAAGAACGGAGATTAAGCCCAATAGTATAGTGGGAGCCATGATAAATACAATGGCATCAAATATGCACAACATTATTATAGGCCATTTGTACATCCTATTATCCACCTTGCATTGAAAAACGACTTGTCTTTTAGGAACAAATGGAGGCGGAACGGTTGAATTATCCATTGTTGTCATGAGTTTGTCATTTTACAAAAATCCCTTCAAGCTGATATGGATGTATCACATAATGTAACATCAGCCAGTACAACAGGACAGCCCAGACAAAGCCGACAGGAAGCAACGAAAAAAGACACCATGTCGGGACTGAATATTTACTGCGCTGTCCGGTCTTCATCGTTTTCAATTTTTGGATCCTTTTTTCGTTGAATGTGCCAAAAGTCCATATCAAGATTGATATGGCATATAACAGTAATATTATAGCATCGACATTCCTTTCATCCGTATGGAACAATTCCGCACAGAAAATAGGAATGGGAGACAATAATAATCCTATTGTTAGACCGATATATAGACAAGCCGCAAAGCGGGCAGGGTCTTTCTTCTTAAAATATGCATCATATATACGCATATAATATTGGTCAATTATTCCTACTCGTTTATCGTTCAGTTTCATTGTTGTTGAGTAGTTTTCGGGTTGATTTTATGATGTCTTTCCATGACGCGCCGTCAATGTCAAAAGACAGGGCGCGGTCATAATCCCACTCAAGTCCTTTGCCATCGGTGGCTTTACGTGTCGGCAGAATCTCCAAAGTGCGACTGTCGTGTTTCAGCAGCACGCCTGTGGAGTGTTGATAAAGTTGTCGCCATGAGCGTTGCTTCATGGCTTTGATTAGCTCCGAAGATTTCAGTTCCACATACTTTTCATGCAGACTTGCATGGAATATTTCCATGAGAGTATTCTCAAATTCTCCGTTACCACAGCTTACGGGGAGGAATTTAATAGGAAGACTCGCAGTGACATGATATACTGTAACAAATATATATCCATTATCGGTGCGATATATCATACACTTTCCTGAGCAATCCAACTCCGGGCATCTGTCGTTGTATTTTCGATTGATTTTTCGCCACCGATATATTGCCAAGACAATCGCAGCGAGGACGAATATAGCGACCGAACCATACGACGGGACATCATAATATTCAAACACCGTCATATTGTTTTCGGGATTGTCTTTCTGATACACTACACCTATGCTGTCGCCAACGGCAAAACCATTGGCATGCATACCACCATTATATGTAATACTATTCACTGTAAAGCTGTAATGTATTATAGGGCCACTGTTGCCTATGTAGCCGATATTTGAAATTACAGTTGATGTATGTTCCGGATTTGCCGACAGAGCATTATATTTGCGATTCTGGAAATACAGACCCACAATGAGAAAAGGCACGAGAATCAGTAGCATAGCACCAAATGGCAAGCGAGTTTCACCCCGCCGCCCAAAGAAAAACCGATATGTCTTGCTGTCTGATTTCATGTAAGTTAACTATAACTTTAATCCCCATTTTCAAGGGTATCGCATATGTCACTATAAAGTCTATTAAAGAATTTAAATTCAGCATTGTCAGAGCATTTGCCCTCTATGACAAGCATACAATCATCATCATAGAGCATGGAGAAATCATTGAAATCTATTTTCAACTTATATATTCAAAAATCTTCTCTGTCCCGAATACTCCTGAAAAACTCAATAAGCGAGTGTAGATT
>CAJTWL010000049.1 GCA_910579845.1 uncultured Muribaculaceae bacterium
CTGAAAATTAAGTGTTTAACAGCATAAATTTAATTTTTGTCATCTACTAAAATATTTTATTAAAAAAATCTTTTTATGAAAACATCCTATTTTGTCGGTATAGTGGTCATGATAATATTATCATGCTTTTTGAGCTGCACTTCTGACAAGAAAATCGAGTTGTCGCATCAGGTCTATGAATTGTCAGAAATTGAATCAATGGTATCTACTGACGGAATCTTTGATGAAATAAATGTGTTTACCCCCAAAAATACAGATGATGCAATATTGGGTAATGTGCGAAAGATCGCAGCTGACAATTCAACCTATTTCATTTTATGTATAAATGGATCAGTCTTAGCCTTTGACTATAGCGGCAATTACAAGTATAAGGTCGGTCGCGTAGGAAACGGCCCTGGAGAGTATTCAAGACCTCATGACATAACCATTGACCCAGCTACCGGTTATGTCGCCGTCCTGGATTTTAAAAAAATCCTGTTTTATGATCCATTCGACGGAACATTTTCCCATGACATCAAACTGGATGTAAACGCCAAGGAAATGTCACTGGATGATAGTCATATCATATTGTCGTGCCCGCCATGTCCGAATGGGAGACCGGCTGATAGTGAGATACTGATCATAGATAGGAAAACTGGGATTAAATCAGGATATCTGCCGGCATCAAACAACAATTGCACGTCATTAGATTTTCCCAACCGGGAATTGAACACAAGTAATAATAGGACCTTTTTCTCACGAAAATTTGACAACAGAATCTATATGGTCAATGATACAGTGGCAGAAGCAATTGAAATCACCGATAAATCCAATTTTATAACCTCTACTGACAACGCGACTGGTCCGAAACTCATAGAGTTTATGCAGAAATGTCATGAAGATAACAAGATATTCTTCATAGGAGACTTCATGAAAAACGATTCCAATATATTTTTTTCTACTAACCTGGGATATGTCATAGGTGACGTTTCAGATAAACAACTCAATCAGTGTCACGCCCTCAAATCGTCCAGATTTGATATAGTTCTATCAAGCTGTTATGTTATTAATGGGCGGAATAATGAAATAATATTCACAATTTACCCGCAGTCAGTTTATAACACCATACAAGCTGGGCTTGCAAACAGTGACCTCATAACTTTAGGTAAAGACCTTGATGAAGAGTCCAATCCTATTATGGTCCATTATAAACTTCGTTGAAGTGTCAGGTATAAATTATGTTTGAGTCGGATAAAATTAATATACTATATAATATCAATTTGAGATATATATGTAGGTTTTACTGTGAATTTTTCAAAGGATGTTACGACAATGCATGAAAATGACACATTAAAGCTTGTGTTCTAAAGCATATCAACATATCTTTGCAGGAAAAATGTGAATGACGCATATGGCGAAAAAAAACATCATAATTGTCACATTAGTATTCCTAATAGTAATTACAGGCTGTGACAGCAGTTCAGCACTTGATCGCGCGCTTGATATGGCTGGAGATAACCGTATCGAGCTTGAAAAGGTGTTGGAGCACTTCAAGGATGATTCGCTTAAATATAAAGCTGCTGTATTTCTGATAGAGAATATGCCGTATCAATGTGGGGTAATATATGAAGACACAACACGATTGTATGCCTATTACAGAGCCGTCTCATCATCGGACATAGATCCTTGGAGATTATGTGACTCCATCAGTAATGCAGACGGTCAGTTCAATCCGGAACGGAAACGTGTACAAACAGATCTCACCGATATCACATCTTCGTTCCTTATTGAACATATAAATACCATGTTTAAAGCCTGGATGACTCAGCCTTGGCGAAATAAAATAGATTTTGATACATTCTGTAATCATATACTCCCTTATCGTCTGCGTGATGAGCCTCTGATACCATGGGCTCGGACTCTTTATGAACGATACAATCCAGTTCTCGACAGCCTTAGGAATAGTTCGGACTCCACAGATATGCGTGCAGCTGCTACAATTATGCTTCGTCATTTGCAGAAGCAGAATATTGTGTTTACGCATGCTGTCCCTCAAGGTGTGAATGTGGGGGTCAGGAATGTGGAATGGAAGATTGGCGACTGCAAGGAGTTTGCAGATATTCTTACATGGGTGCTTCGTTCTCTTGCCATTCCATGCGGTTGTGATATGATGCTTGTACGAGGAGATAACAATGTCCCTCATTATTGGAACTATATCCTTGATAATGACGGACAATCATGGTATGGTTCCATTGGTTATGCTGACACCGAATACAAAGCACCTGACACATATTGGAATCCAAAGGGTAAAGTATGGCGGGAATGCTATGCACTTAACAGTGAGATATACCATATGTTGCATGCCAAGACTGATGCCGAATTCATACACCCTTCATTTCGTTATCCAACAAAAAAGGATGTTACATCATTGTACGCCAATCCCAAATGCATAAGTTTTGATATCTCGGCAGATAAATTATATAGATTGCCTGACGATGACGAGCCTGTATATCTATGTATGTCAAGTTCTGATAAATGGATACCAGTAGATATTGTAGAGCAGAAGTGTGATAGCAATATAATAAGGATTAAAAATATTGAGGGAGATGTGGTATTTCGTGTTGCCACTGCTTTGGGCGACCGGTTGAATTTCATCGCGCCTCCATTTCTTGTAGACCGCCAGTCAGGTCGCATACATTGGTATGATGTTATACCGGAAGAAACTGAACAAGTGTGTTTGCTACATAAATTCAATCTACGCACCGAACCTTTCGGTCAAAATATGGTAGGAGGTATCTTCGAAGGGAGCAACAATGCAGATTTTAATCAGTGTGATACGCTTCATGTTATAAAAGAATTTCCTGATCGGCTTTATAACCGTGCATATGTTTTATGTTCAAATGTTTATCGCTATGTGCGTTATCGTGGGGTCAAAAGTGGTTCATCGGATATATCCGAATTGACATTTATGGATCATAATGGAGCTTCAATTAAAGGAGAGCCGATATGCAATATAAATGAGCCAACCATGAATAATGCTTTTGATGGAGATCCATACACCTCATTCCGAACCGAAGAGAAAGAGGCATGGATAGGTCTCAAATTTAAAAATAGTTCCCGAATTTCATCGATAGTGTTTACTCCTCGAAATAGGAAAAACTATATTCAGCCTGGTAATAGATATGAATTGTTTTATTGTGACAAGGACTGGATTAGTTTGGGTGTAAAGCACGCACAAGGAGATTCCTTGTTGTATGATGTGCCACGAGGGGCATTGCTTTTCCTGAGGAATCATACCGAGGGTAATCAGGAACGTATATTTGAATACAGTAACGGAAAACAGAAATGGTGGTAATTTCATATTATATGAGACGTTTTATCTATGTGCTGATAATGGTACTTGGTGTTTTTGCCACGTCGTGCGAACGTAACAACGAGGCTAAGATCAGAGAGCTTGTGAGACTGTGGCAGGGTAAGCATGTAGTCCTCCCCGGACATGTCACTGATGCTGTCTCAGGAGACACGGTCGATCTCTCAGCTTCAGAATTCACGATACTTACTTATATAGACAGCCTGGGTTGTACAGGATGCAAGATGAAGCTTCCTCTTTGGAATGAGTTTCTTAGTTCTATAGATTCTATTACTGAATCAGATGTGACCGCTCTAATGGTGATACATACAACTGACCCACATGGAGTAGTATATTTGCTAAGAAGTAATGGATATGAATATCCTGCGTATATTGATACCAATGATATGATAAACAGGAATAATTCATTCCCTTCCGAGTCTATGTTTCAGTCTTTCCTGCTTGATTCTGACCACAGGGTAATCGCTGTTGGGAATCCTGTGTACAACAATAGTGTAGCCAATCTGTACAAGGATATAATCTCCGGGGGGAAAGTGGTGACATCGTCTGGTTCAGTCGGTGTTGTAGTGAACGACAGGACCCATGATATTGGCGATATACGTATCGGAGAGACGGTGAAGCATAGATTTATTCTTAGCAATGTGAGCTGTGATACAGTATACATACGCAAACTGCTCTCATCTTGCGACTGCACTATTGCAGAAACGGACAAAAGACTAATAGCTCCAGGGGGCAAGTCTATTATCACAGTGACATCTAAGGAAGATTCAATAATCGGTCGATTCACTCGTTCAATCCACATTTTTTATGAAGGATTCATAAATGCTACACAACTTGAAATATCTGGAAATGTAATACGCTAACATTAATAATTTCATTATCACAAATCGTACATTTGATAGTAATTACTTGTCTCAACAAAGGGACTTCCGTTGAAATGATATATACGGATAAGACATTTTTTAATTTATCACAAAAAGCAAAAATTCATGAAAAGAATCTTTATTCCCACTATTTTGGTGGTTGCCGCAGTAAGCGGATTTATTGGATATCGTGCCAATATCAATAATAGTGAGTCACTAAGTGATCTCGCGTTAACTAATATCGAAGCATTGACCAATGAAGAAAGTAGCTCTAATAGACCTTTGGATTGTAGATACAAAGTTGTGCCCCAACCTTGTTCATTGACTGTTTCTGCAGAAGCTGCTGCAAAGTTGTTTGGAATTTCAGTAGGAAATGGAGAGGGTGCCATAACTATGGATGTAGATGGTGCTCATGAGTGCCAAGGTGGAGGCGATACAACATGTGTACCTGTCCGATGTGATGAATTAATCTTAGCAATATTGAGCAGGCTTTAATATAATATGGATATAAACAGCACCGAAATTAAAGGAACAAATAAATTATGAGTTTTTGTTGTCATATTTCGTATTAATTTCGGTTCTGTTTCATTCTAATTCGTAAGACTATGAAAACATACGGATTTTTTCTAATGTTTGTTATGGGACTTATCACGGTCTCATGTAATCAGACCTCTGGCTCCATTCAGGAGATAGGGGATGTCAATGTTGATGTCGACCATCTGTCAGGAGTGTCGGACTTCTTCGATAGCTACAGCTATGTGATTCTTCGTACTCCGTCCGATTCTCCTCTCGGGACCATATCTCATATCGACATTGACGAAGAGCATATAGTTGCATGTAGTCGTGGCGATGTTCATGTGTATAAGAGGGACGGTCAGATAGTCAGCGTATTCTCGCATGTTGGTCAAGGTCCGGAGGAGTATATGGATATAAGCGACATACACCTTGTGGACGGGAACGTAAATCTTTTGAGCTGCCAGACAAAGAAGATCTATGTTTATGAGCCTGACGGCACCTTTGTGGAGTCATATCCTCTTGCTGACTATTATACGGCATTCTGTCCCGCAGATGGTGGGTTCTGGCTCGCCTCGGAAACCTCCAATAACTCCGGATATGAATTCTCATTCTATGACAAGGACAAAAAGGAGTCAGTGGAGTCTTGTATGCCGTTCGACAGGAATGAAAGTTTCACTCCGTCTCAATTCCGTCCGTTCATCAGCGATACCGCCGATGACATCCTTGTGGTGCGGCAGTTCGATAATAGTGTCTATAGCCTGAGAAAAGGAGACGGAATAAAGACGGTGTGGCGTTATAACTTCAATACCCCCATGCAGCTTTCGGATCTTGACCGTGACCTGCCATATGCCAAGCTATTTGAGGAGACGAGCAACAAGCCTGTCATAAAGTATCCCGGTATTGCATATGTAAGTGGCAGCCAGGTCTATCAGACCTTGTCCGTGTTCTTCAAACTCGGATATTTCCCATATGTTTACAAATTTGATATGTCCCGGCAGGACCAGGATGGAAAGACCTTGAGGATCGGACTTGAGTCATTTGAGGATTTCCCATATCTCCGCACTCCTCCTGTTTTGATTTATGACGGGAACTATGTTTCGCTTATGGAATCATTCAATGTCCTCTCAATAGAGCGATCATTGGGGACAACTGAATTTTCATCAAAAGGTCTGACCGAGGAGTCGTCACAAGTACTGTTTTTCCATCATTTCAAACACTGAAAATAAATCATATTGGGTAATGAAGAGTTTATTGTATGTTATATCAATTGTGGCGGGGCTTATGATGCTATCATGTGCTCATTCTGCAAAAAGTAATGAGCCTACTGATTCGGCTCGTGACACTGTACGGCTTGTGAGAGTTGTGCCTCCCAAAACAATGATCGTGTCGTCAATTGTCGATAAAGGCCGTCTGAGAGCAGGTAGCGATACAGCACTGTTTTTCTCTATGCAGAATATAGATACGTTTGCAATATCCATTGATCATATTGAGGCTACGTTGCCGTACTGTAGACCGGCTATTTCGCGTGACTCTGTGATTGCCGGAATGGTGGTGGCTCTCGGTATAGAACTGACAGTGCCGCAAGAGAAAGGTCCGTTCTCATGCGGACTGAATGTATACACCAAAGGTGTGACCAAGCCATCCTATTTTGAGATAAACGGAGAAATTGAATAGCCATGAAGTGTAATTTGTTTATCGGCATGTCCTTTGTGTTTGCCATATCGCTTAATTCCTGTGGGATGCGCGATTATATGGCTGATGCTGATTCCTGTAAGGAACTTGTTAAGGAGTTTAAGACTGAAGATGTGCTGATCGGAAGGAGTTCGACGATACATACTACCGATTCATTGGTGTTCGTATTGGATCATACGTCAACGGATTCTATTATCCACATGTTTGATGCATTTACGGACAGGCACATCAAAAGCTTCGGTAAATTCGGGCAGGGACCTGATGAGATTGCCAGGGCTGGGCAGTTCGCATTTGATCACGATAAAGGTGAGGCGTATGTGTTCGATTATGGACAGCAACGTGTTATGGCATTCAATATCGACAGTGTGGTGTCTGATCCTGAATATCGTCCGTATGTGAAGCTGCGTTTTACCACGGCTAAAGCTTTCCCCGACAGATATGTTCATATAAATGACAGTCTTGGTTTTGCCCGTCACATCTCGCCAGGCAAGACCAAGGGTTTTGTTCAGTCATTGTGTCGTTACAGTCTTGACAGCGGAACAGTTGTTCCTTTTGGCGATCCGGCTCTCAAATGCTATGAGAATCGTTCGATGTTTGCTGTTTCACCTGAGACGAATATGGTGGCAGAGGCATGCAGCACACAGGACCTTGTGATTATATATGATTTTGATGGCAATGTGATAAATCGATTTGAGGGGCCTCTTTATTCTTCTGATGTCAACCGTGATGCTACATATTTTACCGGGGCTGTATTTGCAGGTGATTATCTGTTGTGTTCTTATTCTGGAGATACTACAGGCAAAGAGTATTTCGGCCCATATATTGTAGTGTTCGACAAAAAGGGGGATTATATAAAGACTCTTGACCTCGGACGAAAAATCATTAATATGTCATATAGTCCTGCAAAGGGACGTTTGCTGATAGGATTTGACGACGAAATGCAGTTTGGAGAACTGTCGCTGTCGGAAATCGTCTGATGATGTTGCACCGTCGATTATTGGACCAAATCAGCGTTATGGAGTCATCATGAGATAACTATGGGACAGACAATACAGGTATTTAATGAAAAGGCACATCGGTTATTAGTCCTCGTGATCCTTTTGGTAGGTCTATTCGAGGCTGCATGGGGATTATTGCAACTGTTTGGAATAGTCTCAAGCGGTCATTTCAGATATGCCTTTTCCGGCAGTTTCTATAACCCGGGACCTTATGCCTGTTTTCTTGCTGTAGTTATGCCATTGGCATTGAATGTATCGATACACGCTGGTAATAAGCTTCAAAAAACACTCGGGATGAGTATGGTGGCTGCATGCGCCATACTCATCCCGGCTTCATTAAGCCGTACGGCATTGATAGCCGGTGCCATAGGAGGCGTGTGCGCGACATGGGACAACATTTCCGCGATTTATCATCGGACGCCGAAACGGCTTGTGATAATTTTGGCAATTATCACAATGATTGCAGCTGGTGCCATATGTGTAAAAAAAGATTCTGCCAAAGGTAGGTTCCTGATGTGGAAGATTGCAACGACGGCGGTAGCTGATGTGCCGGTGAATGGTGTAGGTTGGGAGCATGTAGCCGGATGTTACGGTAATGCTCAGGAGCAATATTTTGCATCAGGAGAGGGTACTGACGATGAAATACTTGTGGCTGATGCGCCAATGTATGTTTTCAATGAGTATCTTCAGATAGCTATAGCTTTCGGACCGATAGCAGCTTTTTGTGTTGTCGGTGTGATGTTGGGGGGCATGAATGTGGCTTTAAACAATAAGTCTCGTGGCATTGCCGGTTGTGCTATATCCGCAGCAGTGGTGATGTTTGCATCCTATCCGTTTCAATTCCCTATATTTGTAATCACTATAACTATGATAATGTTAGGGGCGTGGTGGTCGTCAGCATATCCCATTGTAAGGATTTGCGGATCAATTGTGACATTATCATTGTGTGCTCTGTTTCTTAAGTATAATTCTACCGTGGATGTCGGCTCACGGTTTGCAGAAGGGCTTTTGTTGCATCGCTCGTGTAACTATAAGGAGTCGAATGAATGCCTGTTGGAACTCGTTGGCTACTCAGGCGACCCTATGATACTGAATGTCATAGGTAAAAATTATTGCTCGTTGGGAATGCCTGATAGTGCAGAGCATTATTTCACGCGCTCAACCCATCGGTGCCCCAACCGTATATACCCGCATTATCTGTTAATGCAGTTCATTAGTGTCCACTAAAAAATCATAAGAGTACTTTGAAATTATTGAAATTCAAT
>CAJTWL010000050.1 GCA_910579845.1 uncultured Muribaculaceae bacterium
GGATGCAAGGTACGATAGGTATCCCATAAAGAGAAAGTAGAATAGTTCTTCCAAGTATTGTTCGTATACACCTTATCATCATGGCCACGGAAATCACCATTCACATCGCAATACAATGTCGGAGCGATAAACGCATGGTACATGGCGGTATAGAAAATTTTCTTGGCACGCTCATCTTTCGTATCGATGGAGACACAAGATAATTGATCATTCCATTTATCAATAGCCTCGTTACGAACCTTGTCGAAATCCCAATGAGAAAGCTCCGCACGTAAGTTAGCCAAAGCATTCTCGCAACTCACGGAAGAGATAGCGACCTTTACCAAGGCGGTCGGGGCATCTCCCTTAAAGGTAATCACTCCCTTAACGGACTTGCCCGTCAACTCATCATTACCTACGACCTCATCATCATTGAATACAGCTAAGAACTCGATCGGTTGATCACATTTCAAAGTAAAAAACACTTTGTGACGTGGGCTCCAACCTTTGGAAAAACGGTACCCCTCGATCGTGTACTCATCAATCTTCTTCAAATAAGTGTCATACGCTTTATCACCGATACCTTCCTTCAAGTTGATCAAGAGGCGATGCTCGCTCCCGGACGGATACGTATAACGATGCAAGGCTACACGCTCGGTTGCCGTCAACTCCGCTTTTACGCCATTATCCATCAGCAAAGAGTAATATCCCGGAGCTACGGCTTCGTTGGCATGTTTATAATAGGAAGAAGCGGCTCCCTCTATATTATCTTGCTCGCCACGGGCGGTACGTACCTCGCCCGTATAAGGCATCAGAAGGATATCCCCCAGATCAGAACATCCGGTTCCGCTCAAATGCGTATGACTAAATCCAATAATGATACTATCGGAGTAATGGTAACCGGAACACCAGTCCCATCCCTTAAAAATATTCTGAGGACCTACTTGAACAGCTCCAAACGGAACGTTCGCCCCAACAAATACGTGTCCGTGCTCTCCCGATCCGATATAAGGATCTACATATGCGGTAAAGTCTGTCTTGTTTTCCGTTTTCTCCGGCGTGACACAAGAGTATGCGAAAAATGTCAGGCATATCGCTATGCCTGACATTAATGGTTTGTGAATGAAATTCATCTTAATTGCTTATTTCTTCTTTTTACTAGGTTTTACAAAAATAGGAGAAAGTTTATTGATCCCTTCCTCGTTTACGGAGAATGAGTAAGGCATATCCTCCGGATTAATACCACGATTCATATTCGGCTTATCACCCATCTTAAAATCGATCACTCCACCCTTAAACAAGTCGTTGTGATCCAGATAATTCTTGGTATAGTTCTTGCCGTTGAACATCATGGATTCGATATAGATATTTTTATCGCTGTTGTTCGGGGCATTGATCACCAAGTTGTTTCCATTCTCAAAATGGATCGTAGCCTTCTTGAACAACGGAGCACCCAACACATATTGGGTCGTACCCGGAGCTACCGGATAGAATCCTAACGCTGAGAATACATACCAAGCGGAAGTCTGGCCATTATCCTCATCACCGCAATAACCGTCCGGGCCCGGAGTGTACATCTTATCCATTACCTGACGCAGCCAGTATTGAGCCTTCCAAGGTTGACCCGCATAGTTGTATAAATAAATCATATGCTGGATCGGCTGGTTACCGTGAGCATAGTTACCCATATTCATCACAGTCATCTCACGAATCTCGTGGATCACACCACCGTAGTAGCTATCATCGAACAAAGGCGGGACAGCGAACACAGAGTCAAGCATCATCACGAAAGAATCCTTACCGCCCATCAAGTCTATTAATCCCTGAGGGTCATGGAATACAGACCATGAATAGTGCCAGCTATTACCTTCCGTGAAAGCGTCCCCCCATTTCAGCGGAGAGAACGGAGCCATGAACTCGCCATTCTCATTCTTGCCACGCATCAACTTGGTTTGCTTATCGTACAGGTTCTTATAGTTCAACGCACGACGGGCATATAATTCCAACTCCTTTTTCGGACGGCCTAGTTGTTTAGCGATCTGCCAGATACACCAGTCATTGTAAGCATATTCTAATGTACGGGCAGCATTCTCGTTAATCTTCACATCGTAAGGAACATATCCTAACTTATTATAATATTCATGCCCCAGACGTCCTGTAGAGGAGATCTTCGGATGAACATTTTCCGTACCATGAATCAAACCTTTATATAGAGTCTCCAAATCGTCAACTTTCACGCCTTTCATATAAGCGTCTACCAAGATAGATGCCGAGTTATTACCGATCATACAACCACGATGGCCCGGACTTGCCCATTCCGGGAAGAAGCCGCTTTCCTTATACGTATTAATCAAGCCCTCTTGCATTTCCTTGTTTACAGACGGGAACATCAAGTTCAAGAATGGGAACAAACTACGGAACGTATCCCAAAAGCCGGTATCGGTAAACATATAACCCAGTAATACCTCACCATTATACGGACTGTAATGAACCACCTCGCCTTGAGCGTTGATCTCATAGAACTTACGAGGGAACAACAATGAACGATAAAAGCAAGAATAGAAAGTACGGTATTGATCCAAATCTCCCCCTTCAACCTCGATCTTGCTCAGATGCTCATTCCAAACATCCTTACCTTTCTGAACCAAGGTATCAAAGTTATCGTTACCTAATTCCTTCATATTGATAGCGGCCTGATCAAAGCTAATAAATGAGGAAGCCACCTTAGCGTGGACGATCTCACCTTTCTTCGTCTTGAAACCGATAACGGCTCCTACATGATCACTCGTTTGTTCTTTCGTACCCTCCTTCAAGGAAGCGTCGGCAAATGTAGCTTCGTACGTGAAAGGTTTATCAAACTCAATCACAAAGTAATTCTTGAAATTATCGGGAACCCCACCGCTATTCTTCGTTGAATAACCGATGATCTTATTTTCCTCCGGAATAACCTTGATATAAGAGCCCTTATTCAAGGCATCCACAACGATGTATGAATGATCATTCTCCGGGAATGTGAAACGAAACATAGCCGCACGATCTGTCGGAGTTAATTCCGTCACCACATCATGCTCCGCCAAATATACCTTATAATAATAAGCCTTGGCGATCTCTCCTTTGTGAGAGAACCAGCTCGCACGTTTATCTTGGTCGAACTCTGGTTTACCAACCACCGGCATGATTGCGAATTGTCCATAATCATTGATCCACGGACTTGGTTGATGGGTTTGTTTAAAACCACGGATCTTGTTTGCCGTATATACATACTGCCATCCATCTCCCATCTTACCTGTCTGAGGAGTCCAGAAATTCATACCCCACGGACGAGCGATCGCTGGATAGGTATTTCCTGTAGACAACTCAAAGGTAGACTGTGTACCCATTAATGGGTTCACATACTCCACTGGATCAAAAGTCTCTTTCTCAGCCGCTTCCGCAGGTTTTCCAACCCACACCAGCATCGTCGCTAAAGCCAAAGCCCAAACGCTTTTTTTCTTCATGATATAGCTATTAAATTAATAATATAATTTATCCGTTTTTGTGTTTTATATTCATAGTTAGATTATGAATATCCATTTAATTAACATGAATAGAAAGTGATTCTCGTGTCATTTATTTAGAAATATCCCTTTCTTTCTTATGAATTTCTAGCATTATACAAATTTCTTTGCAAAGTTACTACAAAAAAGTGAAATGCGGAAAGATATAGCGATAAAATTGAGTTACAGTGGTTTCAGTCGTGCTTCCGATTATTCGTGAAGCCATTGCAATCACCGCTGAAGCCAAATCAGGACGCCGCTACGTTACTTATCCGTAACCATGCCCGATAGGGCGACAGACGGACACGGATGGCGAAACAAGGCGTTAAGGGTTAGTGAATTACTGACAACTCACACAAAAAAATCCGGTTACACATATATAAGGATATGGCAACAATGCGTAACAAGTTTGACTGCGCCATGATGAACTGACAATAGACAGTGAGAAAGAAAAATAACGGCAACCGAGCTATAAACTTGGCTGCCGTTATTTTTTCAGTCGAACTTGGGTCAGTAGTTGGATTGCAGGAAGATTTCTATATCTTCCTCGGCATAGAGGATTTTACCGTCATGTCGGTAATATGGGATTAGACACCAGTCGCGGTGGTCCTGCGTGGTGCGTCGGCTTACTCCGAGCAGCTCAGACAGCATGGCATCGGTAATGAACCGCATGCTGTGGAGCAATGGATGGTATTCCTCTTTCAACTGCTGGCACATAGCGGTTATGTCGTCTGTTTGTGCTGTCAGGCGCATTATGCGCGGGTCAGTGGCGGTTATTGTTTCTTTCATTGCCCCGCTCCTTTCGCCCTCACGATAAGCCGGGTGATGTCGCTACTCTTGAACTGTGAAAATCTGCCGATGTGGGAGAACCAGATTTTGCCGCGCTCTTTCAGAGTGTGTGGCTTTCTTTCGGATATGTGGAGATCGTCGTAGGTCTGCTTTGTGTTGAGCCAGTCCGACAATCTTCTGTCGCGAAGCTCGTCATAACAACGCCTTGACAGTCTTGTGGAGAAAATCGACACATTCAATCAGTGCGTCGAATACTTCTCGCTCAACTTCAATTGTGTCCATAGTATGACCACATTTTTGATATCCTTACCCATCGAAGGGCTATTAACCGAAATGGTGTCAATCTGCTGGGCATGGAGTCCGAAGACTCCAATGCAGCAGATAATTAAAATGATCAGCTTTTTCATTGCTCATCAACGGTATGACTCTGCGAATATGTCTATAATGTCTTGGTCAGACATCTGTACGCGGTCGCTTGTCAACATGATGCCCATTACCTCGCGGGTGTTGTGCATGAATGTCTCGAACTCCGACGGCTCTATTCCGTAGTCCGACATTTTCAGGTCGGCTACACCGCAGGCTTCCTGCAATGCCACAAGCGCATCGATGAAGTCTTCCGGCTTGTCTGCGTCATGTTTCCCAAGAAGCCGGGCAAGCTCAATGAAGCGGTCGTCGCAACCGTGATTTCTTATGAAGTAGCTGAAATATGCCTTGCTTATCATTATCAGTCCCGCGCCATGAGGCAGATTGGGATGATATGCTGACAGTGCGTGTTCCAGACCATGCTCGCTGGTAAGCAGCGTAAGGCACATCACAGCACCTGAGAGGGTATTGGCAAAAGCCACACGGGTGCGTGCTTCAAGGTCATTGCCGTCTTTTACCGCACGCGGCAGATATTCTGCTATATTGCGTATTGCCTCACGTGCGTTCATGTCGCTGGCAAGATTGGCGGTGGAGGCGACAAAACCCTCTATGCTGTGGAAAAGCGCGTCGAAGCCCTGAAATGCGGTAAACATCGGAGGCACAGTCAGCATGAGTTCAGGGTCGACAACTGCGAGAACCGGGAACAATGCTGGGTGCATTATAAATGCTTTCTCGTTGGTATCCTCTTTTGTGATTACTCCACAAGGATCGGTTTCCGAGCCTGTTCCGGCGGTTGTAGTGATTGCCAAAATCGGCAGCGGCTTGTTGTTGATTGGATTTCCTTTGCCCGAACCAATCGCTACATAATCCCACAACTCACCGGGATTTGTAGCAAGTAAGGCAATCGCTTTTGCACAGTCCATGACACTTCCGCCACCGAGTGCTACGATAAAGTCGGCTCCGGATTTCCGGGCGGCATCAGCTCCGGCTACTGCGTTGTCGACTGTCGGATTGGGCGCGATACCGTCAAATACGGCTGTTTCTACTCCCGCAGTGTGCAGCTGTTCTTCCGTGCGGACAAGGTAACCGTTGGCGCGTGTCGATTTGCCGTTTGAGATGACTATCAGAGCCTTTCTGCCCGGCATTGTCTGAGAGTGGAGATTGTCAAGCTGTCCTGCCCCGAAAAGAATATGGGTAGGAATGTACTGGTTGTAATCAAGAATCGTATTCATGTTTTATTTCATATAAAGATTGTCGAACATCGGTATTGCCTCTCTGATTTTCAAGATTGAGGACTATATCTTTTGTTTCCTCGAAGTATTTCATAATCAATACCAGTCATGTTTCTCGTTACGGTTAAGTGCGGCAATCGCGGTCATCTCATCCTCAGTCAACTCGAAGTCAAATATTGAGATGTTTTCTTTCATGTGGTCGGGGTTGCTTGAGCCGGGAATGACTACAACACCACGCTGCAAGTCCCAGCGCAAAATGACCTGTGCGACAGACTTGCCGTGCCGCATGGCGATTTTGGTAAGCACCGAGTCGCTCAGCAATTCCTTCTGATGCCCTCTGCCCCCTAACGGATACCAAGCCTCGACCGCTATTCCGAGATTCTGGATATGGGGAACGACATCGGTGTCCTGATAATAGGGGTGAACCTCGTTCTGCACAAGCACAGGCTTTATATCTACCTGACGGATAAAATCGTCGATTTCCTTGATATAGTAGCATGACACGCCTATGGAGCGGATTTTTCCCTCCTTGACATATCGTTCCATCGCCTTGTAGGCTTTCACGTCGTCAGTGCCGGGATGATGCAGAAGCATCAGGTCAACGTAGCCGAGGTCGAGTTTGCGCAGGCACTCATCTATGGCGGCTTCCGGGTCGCCATACTGGTTGGGGTATATTTTCGTAGCCACGAAGATTTCTTCCCGCGGCACACCAGATTCACGCACTCCGCGACCCACCTCGACCTCGTTGCCATACATGTGCGCGGTGTCAATCTTTCGGAAACCGAGAGTGATAGCCGACTTTACGGAGTTCACGCACACGTCGCCTGTAAGGCTGTATGTGCCGAGACCCACCACCGGCATATCATATCCGCTGCTGAGGCGGATTGTGGGTGCCTGACCGTTTTTGCCCTCTGAAAGAGGAAATTTCGAGTAATCCATATCTGTGTCAAATTTTATATCAAGTCCTGAAATCCACTTTTCAAGCTCTGATTTGGAGGTGTTCCCTGCAAAACGTCGTCCGGGTATCCAGACAGCATCCGGAGCGAGAGAATGCAGATTGCGGTCGCTGCTTCCAAGACCGCTGGAGTGTGAGGTGCAGAACGGCACAATCGTTTTCCCTTTGAAATCTCCGCGCTCAAGGAAGGTGCTGATTATACGCGGTGCTTCTCCCCACCATATCGGATAACCGAGGAAAACCACATCGTATCGGTCAAGACCGTCAGGCATACTTTTGATTGCCGGACGAGCCTTGGGATTGTTCTGCTCCCTGTTGGCGCGACAGTCGACGTTATAGTCGAGGTCGGCGGCAGTGTAAGGCTCTTCCGCTTCGATTCTGAATGTGGATGCCCCGGTTATGTCCGCTATACCCTCGGCAATACCTTCTGTGGTGCCTATACATGAGAAGTATGCCACCAGTACGCTGCCATTTTTGCCGGTTTCAGTGCCTAGAGTCGAATCAGGAACCGGATTTTCAGTTATGGGGTCATCATCCGTTGTGATGCATGATGCACACGCTGTCAAAGAGAACATGGACATTATCATTGAAAGCATTTTGATTTTCATATATTCAAGTATTTATATGTCGGATATACCTTGCGGGTATTCCTGCGACGATTGTATTATCAGCGACATCCTTTTTTACGACAGCACCGGCGGCTACTATGGCATTTTCACCGATGGTGACACCGGGCAGTATTATTGCTCCGGCTCCAATCCATGCGTTACGGCGAATCACAACCGGGGCTGTAATCAAGGAATGTCGTCTTTCAGGTTCTTCAGGATGTCCTTCGGTCGCGATTTTCACATCGGGGCCGATAAACACTCCGTCCTCCAGCGTTATGCCGCCCTGATCGAGAAACGTGCAGCCGAAGTTTATAAAAACCTCTTTGCCTACCGTTGTCATTTTGCCGAGAGCGGTATAAAACGGCGGAAACATTCTCACCGTGCTGTCAAGCCGTTGCCCCCAGATGCGTTCCAGAATGGCGCGTATCTCATCGGGTGTATGGTAGCCAGTGTTCAACTCGGCGATAAGCCGACGTGTATTCTCAATCTCGTCACAGAGAAGTTCAGGAGCAGTCTCGGATATGCGCTCGCCGTTTCTCATACGTTCAATAATATCAGTTGCCATATTTCCTCCTTATTGATTTGTTTTCACAGTGCAAAATTAGCTTCAAAACAAATGGCAGGAATAACCAATGTTACGCCTGAATGTACCTCGATTACGGAATTACGCATCTGCCTTAAACCTCTGATTCGCAAAATGTACCAATCTTACGGAATTATGTACCCCGATTACATCTATGTGAGTTTTCCGCATTGCGCGACAACTGATTATACCTATCTTTGCAATGTAATAACTATAATTCAATGATTCGGTAAAATTTGAGGTTGTTCAGCCTTGGCTAAGCCGCTAACTGA
>CAJTWL010000051.1 GCA_910579845.1 uncultured Muribaculaceae bacterium
TTATCGCCTGACAATCGAATATTTTATAAATATCCTCAAAAATCAGTCGCCTGAATAATATCCAAAAATCAAAACGCAAAAAAGAGGCTGTACCGTAAAATCTTAATTACGACACAGCCTCTTTTCGCATCCTGGACTGCACCGGACTTTTGGGAGAGGAGTTTGTCCCAAGCTCCTTACGCAACCCGGTACTGCCATGCTATGTTCTGGCGGCTTGGAGACAAACCGCCCTCCCAAACATCGGGTAAAGGGAACCCGTAACAGACAATCGGTAAAGATCCGTTTCGCCAAATATTCTGTGTATATTTAACTTCACATAATTGGCTTTGCCACCGCAGACAGGTCTTTGGTTGACATTCGCTATTATGTTTCGTCGAATATTCTTGTTATATTTGTAAAAAAAGAATTAGATAAGTAATAGACATAAAGTTCATATATATTTTTATGATAAGCCTAAGACTTAAAAATTACCGCTGTTTCAAAGATACGGGAAACATAGATATCAAACCAATAAATATACTGTTGGGTGCCAACTCTTCGGGCAAAAGCTCTTTCCTGAAATTCTTCCCACTTATGAAACAGAGCCTGAGAAAACATACCAACGGACTCTTCCTCTGGTATGACGATGACGTGGATTTCAAAGACTTCAAAAACACTCTGCGAAAAGGTGCCGAAGAGATGATGATCGAGGTCAATTATCCTTTTTCGTGGACCGTGCCGGGTGATATGGAACCCAACATCACAGATTTTCATGCTGAAATCGGATTAAAGAGCAGGGAAAGATCTTTCTCGGAAGATTATCTGTCATATCTTAAAGTTAATTTCGCTGACAACTCCATTGAAATCAATTTTACATTAAAAGAGGATAATACTACAAAGCTCGAAAAAGTAACAATCAACGGAAAGGACTATACCGAATTATTCCAAGATTGCTTACTTATACAGTCTGATTTCCTTCCGGATATTTTATTCAAGGAGTCTATTAATGACACAAAGGAATCAAGATTTGTATCAAACCCGGAAGCTATTCGAAAGAAACTTCTCGGCTATGCGGGCAGCCCTAATGTCAGCGATCCATTTCGGGCAAATGAATTGACTTGGAAATTCATGCCGTATTCCAAAGAGGGATTATTATACTTTTTAAGTACTGTAAGAGGAGAAAATGAGCCACAACTGACATCAGAAGAGTGCGATGAATTTGTAAATACTTATCTCATATACCATTTCGGGAGAATATTGGACGCAGTAGATTCATATTTTATCGGGCAATCGGAAAAGATATATTATATACAGCCTCTGCGCGCCCATGCCAAGAGATATTACAGATATCAGAACATTGCAATTGATGAACTGGATTCGCACGGTGACAATCTCGCGATGTACCTGGCATCATTGCAGTCCCATTGGCTATCAAATCTAAACAAATGGCTTAAAGATAATTTCAGATTTGAACTGAGTCTTAACAATCGGGAGGGTCATATCCAGCTGGAAATAATAAGGTGCGTTGAGAATGAGGGGAATGAAGTGTGCACCCGTTCAAATCTTGTCGATACGGGATTCGGATATTCGCAGATGCTCCCTATTCTGGTGCAAGTATGGCATGCAACCGAAAGAACCGGAAGATTTACTTACAATAAATTCCGGTCATTAGAGTCAAAAATGCTGCCGCTTATCATTGCCATTGAACAACCGGAGTTACACCTTCATCCACGTTTAGTGGCGATGTTCGCGCGTATGCTCGGAAAGGTCATCGGGATTACCAAAGCCCGTGGAATTGAAGTAGGATTCATTATCGAGACCCATAGTAAGGTTCTGGTGGAGACAATAGGTAATATCATTGCCTATCCGAATGAGGTAAAAACTAAGGATGGCGCATCCATTCCTGAGTTATCGCCAAACGATGTCCAGGTGATGATAATAAATCCGGATGAGGCTGGATTTGACAATAAAATAAACATTACAAATTTTGATTCCGACGGCTATCTGCAAGATTGGCCCATAGGATTTTTCGAAGGCGATGTTTATTGAGATAAAGAAAGACATTATAGACAATGCCATTGCAGGCGATGAACTGTCCTTACACGTCCTGCAAATGGCGGCAATAGGCATTCAGAAAGGAAAGCATTGGTACTTTCTGCCTAAACTTGATTATGCAAGATTAAAAAATCTGTTGTCACCAAGAGATCTGAAAATTCTCAGCAAGGGAACGGACAACGATTCCAAAGCCTTGTCCAATCGAGTGGAAATCAAATTAGTAGTCACATATGAAAATTATGGGGAGATTCCTGATAATATCCGTCTGTATAATCCGCGTATTGACACTAAATTCGAGCTTTATGAGGAAACCCATGTGATCTGTGAGAATCTGTATGATGTGGATTTTTATAAGATTGTCATGAAATACTACGTGGAGAATCATCCAAATAAGAATTGCATCAAACGATGTAAAAACAGATTTCTCGGGAGGAATGGAGGAGGACACACCACAGCCAAGGTTGTCAAACGGGAATTGGATAATGAAGAGCATCTTTTCGTTGTGATTCTTGACAGAGACAGCAAATGTCCGGGATACAGAATAGGAGATACTGCAACAGATGTCGCGGATCTATTCATTGCTTCAGACAACAGGTTCTCGTCATATTATATTCTGCAGCATCACCGTGAGGCAGAGAATCTTATCCCTTATCCGATATTAAAGCAGAAAGGGGGCAATGAACTTACCCGCACAATGCTTGACCATTGCAATATGGAATGGTTCGACTTCAAGGAGGGGCTTAAGCTAAGCCATTTATATGGAGACAACGTATATAACCATTGGTCTGCAGAAATCGATAGAATCCGATCAATCCGACCGGATTTAATGAATTTCGACATATCCGAAAGAGACAACTATAAGAGTGATGGCCAGTCACCTAAAGAGTATATTGAAAATTGCAAGAATGCCGGTAATCCGACATATCTATATGGCTGGGGAAAGAATATACTTTCAGATGCAACGGATATTATCAATGGCTCTCATCCCTATCCGCCCCTCCGAAAAGATCTGACACCATTACAGCATCAGGAATGGCAGAATATCGGAAATCTCCTATGGCATTGGACTTTGTCAAGAGAGGGGAATATATGAGTCTGGGACAACTACCCTCTCGAAAGAATTGGTATTACGGGATAGGATTCTGTTGCCGCAAGGACACAGTCGCCTTTCGCACGATGAATGTAATTTATAAAAAACTCTGCAAATTGAAAGTCATATTTTCAATTTGCACAAAGTTGATATCTAATTACTAAAACACAAATTGTTATCAATATAAGAGTGAGAAGATAACGGATATACCTCACAGGTTCAACTGACAAAAGAATTTATAGGGTTATAATTATATCGAATTAAGGAAATTTGTTTAAATTTGTATAGATCCAATTAAACTAATCGATAATGAAGTATATAGGTGCTCATGTAAGTATCAGCGGAGGTGTATCAAGTGCTCCGCTTAAAGCAGAGGCAATCGGAGGCAAAGCTTTCGCCCTCTTCACAGGATCAAGTTCGAGGTGGAAGTCAAAGCCAATTTCAGATACAGAAGCTGAACGGTTTAAAGAGAATTGCGAGAAATGCAATTATACACCTGCACAGATATTGCCTCACGACAATTTCCTTATAAACTTAGGTAATCCGGACACAGCAAAACTCGAAATGTCGCGCACTTCATTTCTCGAAGAGATGCAACGCTGCGAGCAATTGGGACTCAGCATGCTTAATTTTCACCCGGGAAGCCACCTCAATCAGATAAGTATCGACAAATGTCTTGATCTGATAGCGGAAAGCATAAATCTGACCCTTGAAAAAACCAACGGTGTCGCAGCCATAATCGAATGTACGGCAGGACAGGGGTCAAATCTCGGACATGAATTCGGACAAATCGCCCATATAATCGACAAAGTGGAGGATAAATCGAGAGTAGGAGTATGTATTGACACATGCCACGCATATTCGGCAGGTTACGATCTTCGCACAGAAGAGGGGTACCGCAAGACATGGGAGACATTTGACAATGTTATAGGAGCCCATTATCTCAAAGCTCTTCACCTGAACGACGACAAGCGCGAACTCGGATCGAGAATCGACCGGCACGAGTCAATCGGGAAAGGTACCTTGGGTGATGATTTCTTTGTCCGCCTGGTGAATGATCCACGTTTTGATTCCATGCCGTTGATTCTTGAGACACCGGATGAGCAGCTCTGGTCCGAAGAGATAGCATGGCTCTACTCAAAAATCAATTAGAAATTAAGAAATCAAAACCTTACGAACCCTAAAGCCCCTAAGGACCTTAAAGACTTTAAAGACCTTAAGCCCCTTTGAAAATCAATTTTTGAATTATAAATAACCCAATAAATCAATAACGTGAAAACAAAACCTGATTTAAGCTTTTGGAAACTTTGGAATCTGTCATTCGGTTTCTTCGGTGTACAGATCGCTTATGCGCTGCAGAGTGCAAATGTTTCCCGAATATTCACTACTATTGGAGCCGATCCCCACGATCTGAGCTATTTCTGGGTGTTGCCTCCGCTGATGGGACTGATTGTACAACCCATAGTCGGCATGATGTCGGACCGCACATGGAACCGCTTCGGCAGACGACTCCCCTATCTGATTATCGGCGCTCTTATCGCGGTAGTGGTGATGTGTCTGCTTCCTAACGCCGGAAGTTTCCATCTATCCATTTCAAGTGCGATTATCTTCGGACTTATAGCGCTGATGATGCTCGACACTTCAATAAACATGGCTATGCAGCCCTTCAAGATGCTGGTCGGAGATATGGTAAACGAGAAGCAGAAAGGACTTGCATATTCGATACAGAGTTTTCTGTGTAACGCCGGCCCCATTGTAGGCTACATATTCCCATTCCTGCTTATGTGGATCGGAATAAAGAATACAGCGCCTTCCGGAGTAGTTCCTGACACTGTGATATGGTCATTCTATATCGGAGCGGCTATTCTTTTGATATGTGTAATCTATTCTCTAATAAAGGTTAAAGAATGGCCACCTGAGGTATATAACGAATACAACGGCGTATCGGGCACCAAAGAGAAGGGAGACGCCAATGTTATCAGACTGCTACGCAATGCACCCTCTACATTCTGGACAGTAGGTCTTGTGCAGTTCTTCTGCTGGTTCGCATTCCTGTTCCTCTGGACCTATTGTACGAATACCGTAGCATTCAATGCATTCAGCACACCTACCGTAGAAACGGTTTCCGGAATATCTGTCAATGGCAAAGTGTATACCGGCAAATATCTTATTCTCAATGGAAACAAGATAATAGTAAATCACGGGAAAGCTACTGAAGAACTCCAGGCTATCGCGAAAGAGTCCTTTACGCTGACAAGCGCAGACATCGCTTCAACAAACAGCGACGGCACAATCGAAGTCAACGATGCCGACACATGGAACATACCGGCAGGAGCCGAATGTCATTTCGAGAAAACCACAGTGCTGGACGCATCCTCGCAGCAATATAACAATGCCGGCAACTGGGTAGGACTGCTATATGCGGTACAGGCCTTGGGGTCGGTGGTATGGGCAGTGATGCTTCCACGCTTCAGAAACCGCAAATTCTCCTACTCACTCTCTTTGCTGCTGGGTGCCGCAGGATTTATTATGACAGCATTCTTCACAAACAAGTATATGCTGTTTATAGCGTTTGTGTTAATCGGATGCGCATGGGCGGCTATGCTCGCATGGCCATTCACAATTCTTACAAACTCTTTGAAGAAAGGTAATATAGGAGCCTACCTTGGATTGTTCAACTGTACAATCTGTCTGCCCCAGATAATTGCTGCTATAGTCGGAGGATGGATACTCGGCATACTCCACTCGCCCGGCGATATAGCTCCGGAATACTTGATGATGGCCATTGCCGGCATATCCCTGATTATCGGTGCTGTATGCGTTATCTTCATCAAGGAGAAAAGCGTGGAAGACGTCAAACCGGAAGAAACGCCTGCAATCAGCGAAAACATATAATTATACGAAGATTAAGAAATCTTATAACAAAAATCATCCGGGATCCAACCTTCCCGGATGATTTTTGTTATAAGAATAAAGAAAAGAATAGAAGTTACGACTATAACTATATTACTTATATCGATAACAATTAATCTTAAGAATGATATGAAAAAATTACTCTATTTATTATTGCTGTTGCCATTAGGTTTTATGGCATCATGTAGTGATGACGATGATCTGCCTTCAGTAAATGTTGCAGTCACAATCGATAATGTAGTCAGTGCCAATGATCAGCTTTACATTGTATCGGGCGAACCTCTCAAGGTACAAAGTATAGCTGTCGAAGGACTTGGTGGCAAAGCCGCCGCAATCTCAGGTGTGAACTATATCCTTGATCACGTAGGCATGGGTTATACAATTGTTGTTCCGTTTGGAGGCGAGATCAATCCTGTATACCTTCCGGTAGGGAAACATCTGTTCACATTGTCATTTGACGTATTGCAGGTGGACAAATCAATCGCTTATGCACAGTTGTCAAACATTGTCACAGTAGTACCTGCAGCCGAGGATCTTCCGGAAGGCACAACACCGGGTCCTGTGACTCTTAAATACACACTGAATCCAAAACAATAAGTGGGATAATTTGAATTTAAATTCAAAAAAATCTGTAAAAACATAATTCTGAGAATTATTCGGCGATGCGGCTTTTCCCGCATCGCTTTTTTATTGTCCATTTCAAAAATTATGGATAATTTTGATTCATGAAACGCAAAGACATAAAGAATTCAACAATCGGGATAATTATCAGTTGTGTCCTGATATTCATAATTCTAAATATATTTTCCTTTGTAAGATCATATGACCGGGAGCAGAAATCAATAGCCGAAAACCGTATCGGCAACCAATGGTCAGACACAATATCCGACAGATCCTCAAATTCACCATTGCTGCAACCGATGGACAAAGAGATAGAACGATTCATGCAACGATGGGAGCTGCGAGGAATGCAAATAGCTGTCTCCCGTAACGATTCACTTTTATATATAAAAGGTTACGGTTTCGCTGACAAAGAGCAGAATAAGCCTATGAAGGCAAACTCAATTATGCGTATCGCCTCCTCATCCAAACTGATAACCGCAACCGCTGTCATGAAGCTCGTCGAGAATGGTAAATTGAGACTTGACGAAAAGGTATTCGGAGAGAACGGCATACTGAATAATCCGAGGTTCACAAATGCCATACAAGACAAACGACACAATGACATAACCGTAGAGGATCTTCTCCTTCATAGGGGAGGATTCACACTTGGAGCCGGAGATCCGATGTTCAACACAAACGAAATAATCAAAGCCAAAAAACTGAAAAAAGCGCCTTCCGACAATAAACTTATCGAGATTGTGTTGGGCAGGAAACTCGGATTCCAGCCGGGAACAGGTCACCGCTATTCAAATTTCGGATACATGCTTCTGTCCAAAATTATTGAGCAACGCAGCGGCAGGTCATATTGGGATTATGTGCGCGAGGAGATTCTCTTACCATCCGGAATAACGGGCATACAACCGGCTACAAACTATTACGAAGAAAGACTGCCACGTGAAGTCAGATATTATTCTCCGGACAATGAACTGGTCGAGGAGTTCAACGGAAGCGGCAAAATGGTAGACAGATGCTATGGTGGCGCAAATATCCATGGGCTCATGGGCGCCGGAGGATGGCTGGCGAGTGCCGCCGATCTTTCCCGTTTCATAGCATCTATAGATGGCGACACTGGATTCAGGGATATTCTTTCAGCAAACAGCGTGAAACGTATGACAGCCTTTGAAGAGAAGGGAAATGTCTGCATCGGATGGACAAAGGTAGATCCAGAAGGCAACTGGCTGAGAAGCGGCACTCTGTCTTCGGCTCATTCCCTGATCGAACGCTTCCCGGACGGAGAATGCTGGATAATCACCATGAACACCGGTGTATGGAGAGGATTTCATTTCACCAAAGAGATGATACGTCTTGTGGACAGACTGCGTTCAAAATACTCTTCATCTCTTCCTCATCAGAACCTTTTCTGACACAGTGAAGCCATTTTGACTTCAGTATCATCAATATATAGAGTCATTTAAGAATTATGAACCCGTCTGGTTACTCAGGCGTTTTGTAATTGAACGACTTCTATAAACTATATATCCTCAAATTCGCAGCCAATCCGTTTGCTCGAACCGATTTAATTGTTACGC
>CAJTWL010000052.1 GCA_910579845.1 uncultured Muribaculaceae bacterium
TTTATGCCTTAAAAAGTTTTGATGTTGTAAAAAATTAAGATGCGTCAGCCCTGAGCTCTTTGACCTATGGTCTTAATTATTCACGGAAATTTTGTACCTTTGCACTCGAAACGCATTGAACCCTCACGCGTTATCACTTGTTTTTTCGCTAAACCGCAATAATCATCAACCCGAAATATGTCACAGTTAATCGCTATAGTAGGTCGGCCCAATGTCGGCAAATCAACCCTTTTTAACCGCCTCACACAGACCCGCACAGCCATCACCAACGATGAAGCCGGCACCACGCGTGACCGTCAGTACGGAAAAGTGGAATGGGTAGGCAAAGAATTCTCCATCGTCGACACCGGAGGCTGGGTAATCGGAAGCGAAGACGTGTTTGAAAGCGAAATCAACAAACAGGTACAGGTAGCCATCGAACAGGCCGATGAAATCCTTTTCGTTGTCGACGCCACCAACGGTGTCACCGATCTTGACGACCAGGTGGCAGAAATACTGCGACGGTCATCCAAACCTGTCATTCTTGTAGCCAATAAAGTAGACGCCGGAGAATCGCTCTACAACATAGCTGAATTCTACTCGCTCGGACTCGGAGACCCCTACGGAGTATCTGCCGTCAGCGGATACGGCACCGGCGACCTGCTGGATGAAGTCGTAGCCAAAATGCCCGAAAAAGACAATGACGAATCCGACATACTCGACGACATCCCCAAGATATGCATCGTCGGCAGGCCCAACGCCGGAAAGTCATCGCTTGTCAACTCATTTATGGAACAAGAGCGTCACATAGTCACCGACATCGCCGGGACCACACGAGACTCCATATACACAAGATACAACAAATTCGGATTCGATTTCTACCTCGTCGACACCGCCGGCATACGCAAGAAAAACAAAGTCAACGAAGACATCGAATACTACTCTGTGATCCGTTCCATCAGGGCTATCGAAGCCTCCGATGTATGCCTGCTCATGATCGACGCCACACGCGGCATCGAAGCACAGGACGTCTCGATATTCTCGCTCATACAACGTAACAAAAAAGGTCTCGTTGTAGTGGTCAACAAATGGGATCTCGTAGAGGACAAGAGCAAGGAAGCAATAAAGCACTACGAAGAAGCCATACGCGCACGCTTCGCGCCATTCACCGACTTCCCGATAATCTTCGCATCCGCACTGACAAAACAACGCATATTCAAAGTCCTTGAGACAGCTCTGGACGTATGCAAGAACCGTCAGCGCATCATCCCTACATCACAGCTCAACACTGTGATGCTTGAAGTCATCTCGGCATATCCCCCGCCAGCCAACAAGGGCAAATTTGTACGCATCAAATACGTGACCATGCTCAAAGGCTCGCCGATCCCCACATTCATATTCTTCTGTAACCTCCCGCAATGGGTCAAAGAACCATATAGGAGATACCTGGAGAACAAAATACGAGAAAACTGGGATTTCCACGGAACCCCGATCAACATATTCATGCGCGAAAAATAAAATATCCGCCACAACATATCACCTCATCTATCACGCAATGCCTCCTGAACCATCCACAGGGCATTGCGTGATATTTATATACCACCCAATAATCCCAAACTCCCCCACCCCACCCATTTTATTGCCCGATTATCATAAAGTTACATGGATTTATTGTATCTTTGCGTATGGCAACGAACAATTCACAACTCATAATATACCAGACATCGGATGGAAATATGTCAAGTGATGAAACTGATATACAAAGCAAAATGGGCGACTGTCATATTATTTGCAATTACATTCGTGGCTTCTTTTGCAGTTCTTTTTGTAGGAGGAACAGCTGATGTCAACAGGTATCTGTTGATAGCAGATATATTGCTGATAATAGCACAGTCGGCAAATGTGATTTATGCGCTCAGAAATAACCGTAATGATGTCGCGATCACTTTGCTCGTGTGTCTTCTTGTTAGTCTTGCCTTAATGTGGGCAACATATATTTGGAACTGGAATTATACAGTAAAGGCTTTAACTGTCGGATTTGACTGATATATTGGAGTTAAAACATTATATATGAATAAGTGGCAGAAAATAACTGTAGTGATAGCTTTTGGAGCGATTGGCATTTGTTTTGGATGCACTCGTTCCATTGATTACACTGAAGGCGAAAAGGTTGAGTATTCCGATTTGCCAAAAGAAGTTCAGGACACTTTGACTTGGTGGGGTGAGCATACAATAATTTCAGTCGGTGATACTGTCAGTGTTGAACTGCCGGATGTAATCTGTTATGAATCTGATTATTCATTCTTATACTCGAAATTTGGTCCCTGGATAATATCACGAAAATTAAAACGTAACACAGATGGAAAGGTGTGGAAATTTTCAGGGAATATAAACATACCGACACCAATTGTTACGATTGGTGACACAATATATATTCCTTCGGAATACAATCTTGTTGATTGTACTGGTGTTGACAGTAATGCAGTTTTTATACGACAAATTCTTAGATAATCATAACTGAGATGTTTATACGCTCATGGTTCATATCAGCGACTAAGCATATTGGAGCCGGGCTTCGGTATGGGTGTTTGCGGCTGTTCAGGAGCGGGCGGAATGTGTCATATAGGCACATCCGCTATGGTTCGGAGGATTTCAGCAACATAGACCATGCCGACAACAACCTTGCCAACGGTTTTTTAGGCTTCCTCGCTCTCGCAGTGATTCTAATTTTATTAGCCTGCTAAATGATAAGTAAAAATCTGAAATTCTTTTATTTATGGGCAACAGCTCCTTTATCCTCAAATATATACCATATTTCATGGTAGTGGCATTTTTGTTGATGCTATTTCTATCTCCTATATTGCCCAAAGCAGGTATTGATGATATTTCACATAACATTCTTCACATTTCATATTTCAAAGGACGTATTATTTTTGCGATAATGATACTTATATTTTATTATAAAGCTGTCAAAAATCGTCCTATTACGAATAAGATATATTCTTCGTTAACACTTTTTCTATACCCTATCTTGCTGTATGTGATGTTTCATACTGAAAATCCCATAAACTTTATACCATATTTTATTTCACTGTATCTATTTAACGGAGCAGGTGAGATTTACTTCATAGCGATTTTCGATGTGGTTTTTGTTTTCTTATTAGTTTATTTGATTCAGAATTTTTATGACAAAGGAGTTGAAATTGACGAATCAACTCCTACAACTCCAGTCTGATGCACGATGAAAACAGGGATGAAATCTGACAGCAAAATACATAAGTTCTTCTTAGGGCGGCGAGGTGAGACACGTATGCCTTTTGGTATTATGCTACTGATTCTCGTGCCGTTTCTTATTGCTGGCCTGTATTTCCAAAATCGCAAATACAACGCACTGTCGGCAAATCCGGAATTCACATCATCTGCAATTTCAAATATCAGCAGCATTGGCAATAGTGGTCCTATAATACATTATAGTATTACGGTAAATGGCATAGCTTATGATGGTGGAGCACATGCCAACGGTTTTGCCGTAGGCGACAGTATAGGAGTGGTGTATCAGAAGGACAATCCGAAGAATAATATGACTGTGTTTGAATATTATGATGGACCGTCGTATGGAGCAATCACAATATTTATAATTGTTGCAATTGCCATGGCTGTATATCGTTGGCTGAAGATCAACCAAAAATACAACGAAAGATGTCCTAAGTTGGATAGTTCCGGAAGGTGTATGATATATCACACTGACAAGGAATATATATTTGTCACGGTATATTATGCAAACTCAAGTTATCCGATTAAATTCTTGACTCTTGACTGCGATAATGGAGCGTTTGAGGATACCCTGACGGATATTTTCCATGCAAGTCTGCATGACAAATACTCAGAGATAAAGGCATCTGAGCTAATCAAAGCGATGAAGCAACGCTCATGGCGACAACTTTATATGCACTCTACAAGCGTACTTGTGACCCACGATAGCCATAAACTGAAAATACTTCCGACTCGAAATGCCACAGACTGGGATTATAACCACATCCTGTCTTTTGACCTTGATGGCGCGTCATGGAAGGGCATTATAAATACAATCCGAAAACTACTTGATAAACCACGAAGCTGACTAAGAAACGATTTTAATATTTGTTGTGGTTTATTGCTCAGATCTGCCAGTGTGCGATGATGCGGAATCCATTGCAGATGATTTTTTAAGTATGTAAAAACAGCTTGTTGAGAAGAAATTACGTATATATGGCATTTCGGAGAGTGGTTTTAGCAGGCGTCGAGGTTTAAGGCCAAACTTTACTTCATAATGGGGATTTACAAAATAAAGCCTTCGATCTACTATATCAAATGATGTCTGAGCAACTAATTTTTCAAAAAGTTCTATTGTAATTTTTGTGCTCTTTATTGAAAGAAGCTCATTGATGCATTCTACGTTTTCCCCTCCCAATGACAATATATATTTATAGAGATTCGGAGGGAGCATATGAAAGAAGGGTGTGATCGAAAGAAGCTTGCTGTGGCAAATCTGCTGATGACCGCCGAAAGGCATTTGCCATGCTGGAAATCCAATAAACAGAAGCCCTTTGGGCTTTAAGAAGCATTCTATCCTTGAAAGCATCTCCTGTTTATTGCCTATATGTTCAATAACATCATGGCAAATAACCAAATCAAAATAGCTTTTGTATCCGTTGAGTTTTAATATATCGGAACAAATGAATTTTGCATTTGCATTCTCTTGTTCAAAGAATGATTTTGCGTCATTTATCCTGTTTGCAGAGATGTCAACTCCGACAACCTCATAGCCTCTTTTTGCGAAATGAAGCAGATTTCCGCCATCGCCACATCCGACCTCAAGTATGGATATGGGGCCCGCCATATCCAGGAAATCCTTGATATAGGGCATGAAGTACCGTTCACTCGTCTGCGCAAGTTCCCGGAAATATTGAAGTCTGTCGATATGTCTCTTCTGCATTATATTGGAGTTTAGTCATCTTATAGATGAATAAACTTACCCGATATTGCATGAAGAGGAAAAAGAATAGTTATGACTTAATATAGAGCCTCTCTGATTATCAGATTTGTTTTACCACGTCATTCTGATACCGATCGGGAGTGTGAACTCAAACGGCTTGTCTTGTCGTATGGTGTTTATCTCTGGCTCTGTTCTGAAATAATAATTTATAGAGGGCTCTGCGTATATGCTTATTGACGGTGTGAACTGGCACTCGATACCTATTCCTCCTTCTACTGACCATTGCAGAGGCACCGAGAGGCTGGAGGTGTCAAAGATGGGTGAGTCAGCATTGTAGTTGTAATGACTGGTGTATGACTTTCCGTTGACAGGGATATCCAGAACAATGCCTGATTGACCATAGATCGACAGTCTATTAGCCTGGAATATATTGTAGTTGAATTTCAAAGGGACACCTAAATAATGGATTTTATTGGTTGATTCAGAATGGTGATATTTATTCTCCGTAAATATATCTGTCCTAAGATATGTGTATCTTAAACCGCTTTCAATACTCCATTTAGGAGAAAGCCGTCGGCCTACAGAGATACCGACACTAACCGGGACATAGTGCTTTACTTTCCGATTCTCCTCGATATCTTGATCAGTAACATCGGATGAGATGTCAGGGACTTTGTATTTTGACCGGTTATTCTGTCCGGTAGTTCCTGAATATGCCAATGAGAATGTCCAACCATCATTGTCAGCCGGCTGGATCAACTGGCTTTGCCTGGTTTTAGCTATAAGACGGTCATTATCCGGAATTACAATTGTCTTGGCAGTGGAGTCGGATGGTGTGTTGTTACCAAAATCAACAACATTTGTATCCACCTTCAATTCGATAGTGTCTTTTTCTTCAACAAGTTTATTATGCGCATGATTATGCAAGGATGAAACTGTGGAAGCAACAATCCTGTTGTCGTTCATAATCGCAGTAGAATCGCTCTTTATAGATTCAGTGACAGAAGTATGCCCCAGCAATGTGTTGCCGGCAGATGATATGGCATCTTCTTGAATGTTGCGTCGGAACAACGAATTATATATGACAAGTGTTGTGAGGATCAGTATAGAAGTAACACCCATCTCCGCTCTGTACTGGGAAATCATCTTACGGAGCATCACTTTCGCATGATGCAATTGTGACGCAGATGTCAAATGAGATATGCCGAGCAATTCGGCAATCTCTTTATGGGACAATCCTTGTAGAACATTCAGCCTGAATACCGTTCTATATCCATCGGGCAATCTTTGTATTATAGATTCAAGCTGCGGCCATGATAAATCCGTTTCATAATTTTGTTCAGATAATCGCTCCGGTATGTCCGTATCTGATATTTGGATGGAGGCATGTTCTGATTCTTTTCTGAGATATTGGAGAGATAAATTCTTCATTATGGTTGTTAGCCATGATTCTATTTTGGTTGCGTCTTTAAGTGTCACAATCGAAGTGAATGCAACAATAAACCCATCATGAAGAATATCCTGTGCAATGTCTTTATTATGGACATAATAGCCTATCACCCCCATCATTGGAAGTGAGAAAATCTGATAAAGGGTTCCAAATGCGTCCCTGTTGCCATTCTGGCAATCCTTTATAATAGCCTCTATATCCATTTTATGCAATATATTATATATAGATATATCCATGCCTTAAATATTGCATCAATAAATATAAAAATTTCTGCCGACACATACTCAATGGTCTGATAAGCGATATTGACATATTTTTGTTATCAGCATACTTAAGGTACATTTATCAGCGTTATATATATATATATATATTGACAGTCAAAAATTTATTTGACTACGATATTGTTCGATGATGAGATCTTGGCAGAAAATATTATTGACAGTTTTCCATGTAATAGGTTTGTTGCTGATTGTCTATATCACGATGAATGGATTACAGTTACGTTGGCGATTGGGCTATATCCTATTTGAGGGTGTTGCTTTATCTGGCATTTCTCTCTATTTCATGCATTTTCACGCATACATCCTTAATGTAATTACTAAACTATACGCTTTTTGTTGGGGATTATTCTCTGTGATTGGAGTGTTAGTTGCATGCCTGACTTTCGACTCTGTATATTGTGAGACCGACAGATATATAATGAAGAAGCCTGCATCGATAATCGGCTTTGACTCCGCTATCTTATATGAAAAGAACGGCTTACTGGAAACAGAGAAGCGACGATATAAGTTTGTGTCGCCTAAATCAATTGTACCCTTGGATTCTATCGGAGCGATCATTATATATGGTGATTATGACAATGGAGAGGGTAAAAGTGAATATGATGTAGCAATTCTGCCGTTGAACGATTCATATTTCTCCAATAAAGATAAAATCAGAGAGTATGCAAAGCTATATAATATGAAATTTGAGCCATAATCAGTATGTGTCTAAAATGGTTTTGAAACAACAAGATCTTCAGAAGTCTTTATATGCATGCCGGGGACAATGAAAACAACTCCATTTCGCACTGCGGATTATAACCCAATATTACAGACAGGATCAAGATTTCTTGAATGTGATATAATGCGAATCAGTTGTAGGCAAAACACTGCAATACCAATTCAGCCGAAAATATAGTCGAAAACGGCTAAGAACAAATATACCTGTATATCAATATATTAATGGTAGTATGAGAATAATTACACAAAATTTATCAAAAATAATCATCAAAAAATTTGCACAATCCAAAAAAACGCCCTACCTTTGCAGTGCAAAAAGAAAAAACAAGGTGCCATAGCTCAGTTGGTAGAGCAAAGGACTGAAAATCCTTGTGTCCCCGGTTCGATTCCTGGTGGCACCACCCAAGCAAAGATTAAATCGCTAATTCTTACAGAGTT
>CAJTWL010000053.1 GCA_910579845.1 uncultured Muribaculaceae bacterium
TTTTCAAGCTGCCGATTCAACTTTTTTCAGGGCATTCTTATCCCGAACTCGCGTTCATAAATTTTTTGATTACTTACTTACAAAAATATCTGCTGCCGGTCGAATAAATATTTTATTTGTTTCTTTTGAAAGAAAATCAGGCTCCATCCCCCAAAAGGATGGAGCCTGATGCTAATGGATTGTCAAAATTTCTTATGAGTTCACACTTTGAATCAGCGGAAGATCTGTTTGCGTACTGATCCGTCGCTGAAACGGACTATATTGATTCCCTTGTAAGGTGTGGAGGAAGGAACACCTTCAAGATTATAATATAGTTCCGGTTGAGCTTCGTTGACATTGATCTCTTCTGCGCCCGAAGAAACGTTGTAGTATCTGTTTGCCGATTCGTCGAAAAACACCTTCTCTCCTCCAAGTACAGGATGTTCTTCCTGCCCGATTTTCTGCCCGAATGCATTGCCAAGCAGATATGCAACCTCTCCTGATTTCATCTGTCCCTCTGTGACAAGTGTGTGATTGTCGGATTTGTCATAATTGATTATTGCAAATGCGTTTACTACACCTGTCTTGGCATAGCTTGAGCCGACGCACGCCCCGGCATTCTTGGGACATTGTATATCTCCGAGGTTGAAGACATTCTCCACAATCACCCCTGCGCTTGCATGACCGCCTACAATGCCTCCGCAGTTGCCGGAGCCGGTGATATTGCCTTTGTTGTAACAATTTGTAATTTTGGATGTCTTGACGCTGACATAGCCTGAGATACCGCCCACATTGCTGCCTGTCCCTGATATATCGGCAAGATTGACACATCTGTCTATATCGACGTATGCGTTGGCATATCCCAAGATTCCGCCTGCATATGCTTTTGCGGACACTTCCCCTTCGACGGTAATTCCGCTGATCGAAGCGTGTTTGTTTTCCGTGCCCTTCGCATATCCGAACAATCCCTGATATTGGGCGTTTTTATTGTCAATATAAAGACCCTTGACAGTGTAGAGACCGCCATTTATCGTCCCGGTGAAAGGCTTGGATGCTGAATTGCCTATCGGAGTCCAATCATAATTTCCAAGGTCAATATCGTTTATGATCACCGCATCAATATTTTTTCCGGAATTGACCTCAGAAGCCATCCATGCGAGTTCATTACCGTTGCTTATCTGATATACTCCGTCGACAACCTGCGGTTCCTTTTTAGTCTGGCCGTCCCATGCATCAGGAGCCGCTTCAAGGTTGATCTTGAAAATCTGTATACCATCTGCATCGTCGTTTATGTTGTATGTGTTGTGCAGACAGCGGTAGCCTTTCTTAAATGCGACAACTTCATACGCACCATATGTGCCGGAGTACATTCCATCCTTACCCGGCACAAGTTTCTCCCCTTTGAAACTGATGCTTATGTCAGCATCTTCAACGTTGCAGACAGTCTTTATAGTGAAGTTTCTGACTGCCGACAGAGGTATGGTTATATCTGGAATAGTGCCGAAATATGTCTTGTGCGCTATAGCTGTGAAATTAGGAGAACGGCCAGCAACACAGTCTATGTTGCGGTGGTTGCCGATCGGGTCGCCATATCCGTTTACCTGTATCACACCCTCGGTCATTTCTATATTGGGTTTTGCTGAGAGATCATGGTCGGCAGGGATATCGATTGTGACAGCCTGTGCGGATGCCGCGGAACCGAAAGTATATTGTCCGGAACCGAGAATAAGCGAGGATCCGTTAGGAATACCGTTGTATGTGACATATGCAGACATATTGTATATGCCGGCAATTTTATTGGCAGGGTGGAACAGTCCGGAGTATTGGATCTTCACTTTGTCGCCCGGCTGGAAGATATTGCTGCCGGGACGGTCTACATTGATAATATCGCGGTGGCATTGTTTTGCAGTGAGCACCTGATAGACCGATTTTCCGGAAGCATCCGTAAGCTTTACAATCTGTCGGCCATGACGCAGCAGTAATGTGTATGATCCGTCGGCGTTACGTGTCACTCCTTCATGTCCGAATCCCGAGTAGGTCGCTATTCTTTCTCCGATAGCGGGATATGCTATTGAAACATCCGCTGTATTCTCGGGCTTGAATGAGAATCTGGCGACCTTTTCGGTGTCAAGATAATAGAAAACGTCATGTTCGGCATCTACATTGATACCTGCAAGGCGTTGTGTCTCGAGGTTGTATTTTTCGTTAAGAGTCATATTCGGTTTTACAGCAGATCCAGCTCCACCTACGGAGACTACGAATGCCGCTGTGTTTTCGGGCCATATGGCACCCCAGAACTCGCCGCCCAGATAAGGTCTTTTCTCATTGTTGCTATAGTAGTTCAGCCCGATCGCATCGTAAGTTACAAGGACGATAGCCTCTCCTTCTCTCTTTGCTTTTATATCAGCCCAGGCGGATCCTTCTTTGGAATTGATTTCCAGCAGGTCTTTACATTCCTTGCCGTCGAAACCAATGACCTTGTAATGAAAATCGGGCTCGATGAAATAGTTGTTGGTGGAATTGTCTGTGAGTTCCCATGTACGCATAGAATGGAGCTTGAAAGTGTCGCCGGCATTCATCTGCAGATGACCGCGTTCGTTGATATTGACGAATATCCCGCCTGTCTCATATTCGTCGTTTGATTTGACATCATGATTTATACGGGTCGGATCCATGTCGTAATCGGCATTTGAAAATTCAATAACGGGACGTTTCGAGGCATCAGCGGTCATGGTGAAATAACCGGCGCGGGTCAGCTTGCCCGGCATCCATGTGCGGTAATTGTACACCTGACCCTGTGCCAGATAATATGTCAGTTTTCTTTTGCCTCCTTCCTTTTCCTCTTTAATGGGTGTGACCGGTGTGAAATCCACAAAGTGTGTAAACTTCATATTCAGCTGGAATCCGGCATTCCCCGGTACGGTTATAGTGTAATTCTCACCTTTTGGGATTGCGCCGCTTACATTGACATTGGCAGTAAGTGTGCCGGATTTGTAGAGTGTGGTGTATCCCTCTTCAGCCCTCTTTGCCGAAGGGATGAAAGAAACCCTGTAGCTGTTGCCGTTGAAAGCGAGAAATGTGTGTCTGCCGGGTGTGGTGCTTGAACCGGCGGTTACAGACTGAGTCTCTCCTTCGCGACTTGTCACTTTGACTTCAAATGTATAGTCTCCGTTTTCTTCACGCCAGGTGTTCTTGTCGTTTGTGACATAGGCGGTGACGGTTATGATCTTGAATTCCTGAGACTGCGGGCTGTCGGCAACTTTCAGCCCGATAGTTCCGTTAACTGTCTTTCCATCAGTGGCGATGCCTGACAGAATATAGGATCCGGCAGGGACTTCGAAATTATAGTCCATGCCTGACGGACTCCCTACATTTACCGGCTCTCCGGTGGATGCTGAGACCAAGGTCATCGTTTTTGATACATTGTTCATCGCCACCTTGACGTTCGCGGCGTTTATCGCCAGGCAACCGCCATACATGCACAGAAGTGCAGATAAAAGTGTCTTCCTGTTCATAATGTATTTGGTTATTTGATTAAAATGTGAAAATAACAAGCTATTATTAATGACTTATATATTTCTTTCCATTGCGTATATAGATCTCGTCCGGTCGGGGATTGTTGATTCTGATTCCCTGTAAATTGTAGATCGGAGTCTGGAGTTCAGGAATTTCCGTAATCACATCAGATATGCCGCTCTGGCTGTTGCCGGGGAGGGCGAGAAAATGCGCAGGGTTGATATAAACCTTATGACGACCCAGCAATCTTCCTTCCGGGGACCATTGGTAAAGTGCGCCTGCCGAGGCAAACGAATCGGCGTCTGTGGCATATATGTATCCGGAATAAGGGTTTACGTATAGCCCGTAGGGCATTGTCATTTTCTTGAGATCATCGACCACGGTTCCGGGCATTTTTTCGTATACTCCTTCCGATCCGTCGGATCTCAAGACTTCATCGGGATTGATGGTTATATAATTGAATGTGTATTCACTTGTATAATAAGAAAATCTTGAGCCTACGGCATAAAAATTTCCGTCGGATGCGGTGCAGCTGTATGTTGCAGCATAGTTTAGTTTCTCAAAACATTCCGTGTCAGGTTTGCCGTCAATGACTGCATCGCAGTCGAGTATTATGACCGCAGCCGGAATATCGTAATAGTCGCCGGGAGAATTTATGCACAGATACCGACCGCTTTGCGACATCTTTCCGTACAGATTGATCTGTTTTGTGTCTACTTCGCGTATTACCTGCATTGTCTCCGCGTTGATTACACTGACTGTAGTCTCGTATTCATGGTCTTCCTGGAAGGCATATCCTCCGGTGTTGGCTACAAAAAGACAGCCTTTGTAGAATGCAATCCCCTCAGGCTCATAGCCGACTTCCGCGGCATCTACGACTTTAAATGTCCGGGTGTCTATTTTTGCGACGAATCCTTTCTTGAAAAATAGCATTCCCCGTTCCGAGGCGCATTCATGACCGTAGGATGAGACATAGACATAGCGACCGTCTGTGGCGAGTTTGCGGTTGTTGGGAATGTCCTCGGTTGCAGCCACAGCCTTGCCGTCGAGAGAGATGAACTGGACTATATTCGACCAGTTGATTGATATGGCGGCAAGATTGTCGTTTACGAGAATGATGTCGTTAGGCGTGTCGCCGAGCTTATAGCCGTTGATGTCGCGGAACCACTGGTTGCTCACTACGGCACCATCTTCGAAATAGGTTACTTTGCCGTTGTCGGCCTGCCAATTGCCTTCATTCAGCAATATGATACGTTCTTTCGCCGGCATACGCACTGCCGATATAATGGATAACAGGACCAATGTAATAGCTCTTATCGCATTAAGATTGGTGATCATGGTTTCTGGGTATTGGTTTTGTTACGTTTTAAAAGATTTCCGAAAGAGTAGGAGAGGGTTGCCTTGAAGTTGCGTCCGGGCATAGGATAGCGGGGTATGTGCTCATACTGGATGTCTAAAAGGTCGTTCACTTCGAGCGAGACCGAGAATCCGGAGAGTTCGGCAGTTAGCCTGAGATCCACATTGTCATAAGGCTTGAGAATATCTTCCGGGTCGGCATACGACCACATGCGTTCCGATACATGAAGTTCCGATAAAGTCAAAGTAATCATTTTCCATCCCACAATGCCGGTTAGACCGCAAGAGAATGCAGGCGAATAGCAGATGGGACGGTTGTATGTGTCTGTATCATCAGGATCGGTGCGGTTGAGGTCTTTCTGCCAGGTTATGGAAGAAAGAAGCGAAAAATGCCAGTCTGAGACGGACAGATGTCCTGACAGGGTGGCATTGAGTCCCCGGCAGTAGGTTTTGCCGTAATTCATCATCGACCAAGTGTAGGTGCCTTTTAGCGGGAGGCACACAATGCGATTGTCGATATTGTTGATATAGGTGTCTGCCTGTGCGGAGAGTAACCATCCTCCGGAAGTATAGCTGTATTCGGCGCCGATGTTCCACTGGCGTGTATATTCCGGCTTAAGATTGCGGTTGCCGGTCTGTGTATAATAGAGGTCGTTGAGAGTAGGTGCGCGGAAAATGCATTTATACCACGCCCTCATGGAAATCCCGAATAGCGAATAACCCAAGGAGACAGAAGGGGTGAATCTGGTGAGAGGTTCCGCGGCTCCTACTTTAAGGCGCGTGTGGTCGCGCAAATGCTGGAACAGCAATGAGGCCGCCGCCCGCAATCCTTTCCAGTCAAATTGTCCTGCTATGACAGCTTTCTGGTCGAGACGGCGTATACCGCTGAATTTTTTTAGGTCGGCATCGAGCCACGACATTCGGGCATCGTAACCGGCGTTGAAAGACACAACGTTCCATGGACGGAATGCATATGCTGCGGAAACAAACGCATCGTTCTGCCGGTAATGGTTGTCGACGCGGGCTGTATTCTGGTTTTCGGGGTAATCGGTGTTATATCTGAGATATTCGTAGGAATATTTACTATTGAATTTTATTTGGTGCACAGAATTGAACTTATGCTCATAAGAGGCTTGGACAAAGATGTCTGTGTCCCATTCACGACCGATGTTGGTATATTTGTCGGACAGCCTTCTGACGATTCCTCCCGGACACCCGCGTTCCGAGATATATGCGTAAATATGGGATGCGAATCCGTTTTTAAAGACGGCGCCTTCTATGCGGTTGAATTTTATATCGGAATTGCGCCTTCTGCCGACAGTATCTTCATATTCGGATTTATAACGGAAAGGGTAATCGCCACAGGAGTTGAGATACTCGGCGTCTAAAAAGCCGCTCCATCCTTTACTGGTGAACTCTGCGGTTGCTCGCCCTCTCCATGTATGGAATGAACCCCAGTGGAAAACCCAGGCTCGGTTGACCCTGTGAGCCAGACAATTTTGACCCCTATGA
>CAJTWL010000054.1 GCA_910579845.1 uncultured Muribaculaceae bacterium
TTGGACCCATCGGTACGACCCAGTTGGTGTCGAAAGCCTCCTTTATAAAATCCTGTTCCCTGCCACTCATGTGAGCCAAACAAAGATATATTCTTTCTCTCATTGTTGTTCTTATACTTTATGTCCGGGATAAACGGTTTTTCCTGACGACAATTCTAAAATCCGCTTTTCTGATTCAGCAGCTTGTATCTTATTACCTCTTGGGAGATTTGTAACGATTCCAACACCAGGTATATAGGAATCGCCGGTAAAGACCTTATTGCCAATTATCCATGTTATACAGCTTGGATTGTGTCCCGGAGTAAACATAGCCTTCGCAACTAATCCCTCTTTCAGATTCACTTTCTCACCATCCTCAACCGACCGAATCACATTAGGATAATTGAAAACAAATGGAGACCCGTGAAAACGTGATAAATTTAGCTTATCGTTCAAGAGAGCTTCTTTCCCCCATTTATTCGTGAAGACCTTGACATCTGGATTCAGCTCCAATACTCTATTTAGACCATATATATGGTCTAAATGGGCATGAGTTAAGAGAACTGTATCTAATGAGAGGAAGCCGTCCCATGAGTCTCCGGGATCAATCAACACGTTGCCGAACCGATAACTTATTGAGTTGAAAATAGAATTGACGTGGGAATAAACAATCACTTTTTAGCTGAAAGTATTCTGACAATGTCGGTCACAGATTTCATCTCGGCGATTTCTTCCGGTTCCAGCGTTACGTCGAACGCGTCCTCAAGGGCGACAACTATATTGAGTTGGTTAAGAGAATCCCATTTTTCCGTGTTCTGTTGGTTGGAGTCGGCGTTTATACTTGGGGTCTCAAGGGTCTCCTTAAGAATTCCGATAATCTTTTCTTCCATTTTATTTGACTGTTATTGAATAGTATTTTTTTATTTGTGGATTTATATCTTCAGTTGACATGACATAAGATTTCACACCGTCTTCAGTACCGGATATCTTCATGCCGATGCGCTCATAGAATTCTGATACCAGAGAGTTCTTTGCAGAGGGTATGTATCTTGCTGTGATAGTCTTAAACTCCGGCTTAAGCATCTCCAGAACTTTCTGCATAAATGCTGTTTCAATACCCTTGCCCAGTATCCTGCAACTAAGAAGAAGGTTGTCGATATGACCGCTGTTCGACACGAAGACGGCTCCTGTTATTCCGTTGTCACCGAATCGGTCAGCGACACTGATACACCAGATCTTCCAACCTTTTGCTGTCATATCCCGGATCTCTGATTCCTCAAGACGATGAGTGGTGAGGTTGAACTGATTTGTCTTTTGAGTCATTTGTGCTATTCTGGAGATATTGAACTCATTGACCGCAATAATGGATATCTTGATTTCAAGACTCTTCAGATAGTCCTCCATGTTTGTGAAATGGCTTTTCTCGGCAGCTCGCGCGGCATTCGCTTTATACTGTTCCGTCTTTGCCAGATCCTCTCTTGTCAGAGAATAGACAGTAAAATAATGTTCGACCAGCTTCTTCAGATAATCCGGGAGCATATAGGGCTGGTCTGGGAAATCCGGAACCTCAACCATGGGAAGCATTTGTCTGACCAATTCTCTTTCTGTAGGATTATCGTCAATAAAAACCATGCTGTCAAGACCTATATTGAGCTCTTGTGCAAGCTCGGCTATATTCGAAGCTTTGTCTTGCCAGTTGATTCTCCAGGCTGCGAAATTCTCTTTTTTGAGGACAATATATGGATTCTTTTCCCAGGCTTGAAGCACATCAGCTTCATTATTTTTACTGCACACAGTTAGAATCACGCCGTTGCGAGCGAGTTGTTTGAGACCTCCCTGAAAATACAGAAATGCCTTTCCCGGATAATCTCCCCCAATTTTGATGCCTTCAATTCCATCTTCTCCAAGGATTCCGCCCCATAGAGTGTTGTCCAAGTCAAGCACGAGGCATTTCTTGCGTTTGAGGGCTATGGATTTTAACTGTTCATTCCACCATTTCTTGAATTTGGAAGCCAGTCTAAGGTTCAGTTCCATCTGAGATATGAAATAAATCTTCCAGTCAATTAGCTCAGACGCGGCATATTGACGGCAGAATTGTCCAAAATCAATAATCTTGATGTTTTGATGGAAAGAAGCCAATTCCTCGGCAATGTAATTGAACTTGGAAATAGCGTCCCTGACGGCAAAGTCTCCGGTTGTGTATTTGATACTCCATATTTTTTCCAATGTCAAGACAATAAGGGTTTTGTTCCCGGGGATTTGAGAAGCGACGAGTTGAAGCTTGTCTCCGAAGCCTTGTATTTCCTCAGCTAAAGTCTGGCTGTCAAACTTTATTGGGACTTGGTAAAACCATATATATCCATCCGTATCTTGGGGTATGAAGGATATGTCGTCATATCCGGAAAATGTGTAATTACATTCCGGGAAAAAAGCCTCAATCGTATTGTTTCTGAATATATAATGTTTCATGTTTCTTCTATCAGTTCTATTAAGCCCATGTCTTTGTTAAACAAGAAGCATATTCGGTGATTATCCAAAGCAACAGCTTCCACAGGTCTGGTAATCGGTATATATTTCTGCTTTCTCAGTCTTGCAACCGCATCATAAATGTCACTTACACTATAGCAAAAATGATAAGGAGCAACTCCATTCTTTTCTAAAGTTTTGGTAACCGGGGACTTCGCATCCGCAGGAGCAAGAAGCTCAATCTGTGGCATCCCTTCCTTGTTTAGGAAGCAAATGTTGACATTCTGCACCGAGTCATAGACTGTGTCTGTCTTCTTATACCCTGCCTCTATGTACCCCTTGGCTGTCTTGTCAATGTCAAAGACAGCCATACCTACGTGGTGAAAACGAAAATCAGGAAGCATCTTAATATTCAATTACAGGTGAAATCTTGACATTTTTCATGACTATGCGTGCGGTTGCCCAACTTAGACCGGCGCCAAATCCGCTCATAACCACCACTTTCGGTTCATCCAATTTATTGTAGAGTTCCGACACTATAGTGAGGGGCACGGAAGTAGAGCTGGTATTGCCGTATTTATGAATACAGTATGGCACTTTTTCCGGATTGAACTTCAGTCGCTTGACAAAAAAGTCAGTCATGAATTTATTCGCTTGATGGAATACGAGATAATCCACATCGTCAAGGCTCGTATCAGTAGCCTTCACTATTTCCTTAACTCCCTTAGGAACAACGCTCATTGCAAAGTTGAAGACATCCATGCCGTCCATGTAAACCTCAAGATCGGTATGGATATTTCCATCCTCCTCTTTCCTTTGCATTAGAGACTCGGCAGTGATGGGGTTTCTCATACCGGCTTTGATCTTGACAGCATCCTCTCCGGAACCGTCTGATTTAAGGATAAAGACCGAATCTTCAAAGTCCCCCTTTTCGACAAGTGTAGCGGTTGCACCGTCACCATATAAAGGCCAATCGACCTTGTCATAACGGTTCACAATCTTGGAGAAAGTCTCTCCATCCAACAATAACACTCGATTTATACCGTCCATAGACGCATAGGCAAATGCCGTTGAGAGAGCATATACAAATCCAGAACATCCAAGCGATATATCCAGACACGCTGTATCTTTGGAGAGACCGAGTCTATGTTGAAGCAGCGGTGCTGTTGCCGGTATGCGGTAATCTGCCGTTTGGCTTACAAACAAGAGGACATCAATAGATGCCGGATCTATATTGTTGTCCTTGAAAAGTTGTTTAGCCGCTTTGCAGCACAAGTCGGATGCGCATACATTTTCTCCGGCTATACGTCTTTCATGAATACCGATGCTGTTTATTGTCTTGTCAATTTCCTCATCGGGAATTAAATATCCTAAGTCTTTATTGTAGACGATATCTGCCGGCACACAAGCTGCCATAGCTGTTATGCCTACATTATGATACGTAATTGCTGCCATAGTTATAATGTTGTCCCTCCATCTATTGTCAAGACACTTCCTGTAACCCATTTTGAAGCATTGCTCAGCAGATACAAAGTTCCGTAAGCGACATCTTCCGGCTTGCCGAAACATTTCATGGGAATAGAGTTCATATATTGAGTATATTGTTCTTCTGTAATCTGTCCGTTCTTGTTCATTGGAGTGTCTATCTGACCCGGACAAATACAGTTGATCCTGAATTTGGGCGCTAATTCTTTGGCTGCTGTTTTCATCCATGACAACAAAGACGCCTTTGAAGCGCCGTAGGCCGCGGCACCTGGGGTGAATACGTAATTGCCTCCTATAGAAGAAATGGCTACCACGGATGCGTTCTCATTCAGCAGCTTTTTTCTTAAGATCAGTCTGAGAAGCTCAATCTGACTAAAAAAGTTGGTCTCAAAAATTGAGTCAACATTCTTTCTGGATAGAAAACCGAGAGGAACTGTTTGATTGATACCGGCGCATAGACATATTCCATCAATCTTGTCTATTTGTTGAACCAGTATCCGCAGTTCATCTTCAGCAGTCAAGTCGGCTACGAAAAGCTTATTACAGGATCCTTCAAGTGCAGACATTGTTTTGTTTAGTCTTTCCGTATTACGTCCTGTAATATAGAGATTAGCACCTGCTTTTGAACATTCAACGGCAACACTGCGTCCTATTCCGGAAGACGCACCTGTAACAAGGATGCTTTTCCCCCTTAGACTGAAAGGAGAATTTCTAACATATGCGCTCATTATTTTGAAATTGTATTAAAGATATCTGAGATGGTTTCAGCATTGCGAATTTCGTCTCCTTTAAGTTCGACATCGTATTCGTCAGACACCATTGCCATAAGTCCAAGCGCAGATAGTGAAGACCATTCGTCAAGTTCGCGGAATTTTGTTTCTGAAGTGAGAGTTGATACGTCAATGTCATCGAAAATCTCGGAGAATTTTTCGATAAAATCTTTTATTTCCATTTGAAGTTATGTTAAGTGTTTAATAATCTATTCTTTTGGCCGGATTCCCAATATATGTGCTTCCATCCTTTGTATTTCGAACAACAACGCCTGAGGCACCGATAGTTGTATTGTTGCCTATAGACTTATATTGTAGAATTACAGAGTTTACACCTAAAAAGTTACAATTGCCTATTGTAACACCGCCGGAAATTTTAACAGCCGGCATTACTGAGTTGAAATCCCCGATACAAGTATCATGTCCTAATGTGATATAACCATTTAAGATATTGAAATTTCCAATCTTGATATTACAGGAAATCAGGCAACGGGAGCATACAACATTACCTGATCCCATCTTTACACTTTCTTTGTCAAGAAATAGGGTGTCAGGCGCAATGATATTTGGGAATTCAATATTGGGGTTACTGATTTTGTTATAAAGATTCATAACAACCTTGGGAGAGCCGATTGCAAATACAACTGATAAGGAAGTTGCCCATGAATTAAGCGTGTCAATGTTACCAAGGACAGTGCCATATTTATTCTTCTCTCCGGCTTCGAGTCCGTCATCGAAAAAGCCAATGATATTCCATGTCGGAGCAGTCTCATTGTTGATTCTATTGATGAGACACGCTATTTCTTGACCGAAGCCTCCGGCTCCATATATTGCTATATTTTTCATATCAATTATTTCCGTTAAAAGCTTCCATTGTAACCGATGTTTCGGAGGATATGTCAGCGCGTTTGATTACTTTTTGGATGGTGGTCCGGATTATCTTGCAATCGGTGGCGAAAGAGATGTTGTCGACATACCACACGTCAAGTTCAAATTTCTTTTGCCACGATATGGTGTTGCGACCGTGGCACTGCGCCCAACCTGTAATCCCCGGACGCACTTCATGACGCCGGGCTTGTTCCTTTGAATAAAGAGGCAGATACTGTACCAATAGGGGACGCGGTCCGATCAGTGACATATCTCCCTTTAACACATTCCACAGCTGGGGCAGTTCGTCGATGGAGGTTGAGCGCACGAAGCGACCAACTTTGGTAAGACGTTGTGCATCCGGGAGCAGGTTGCCGTCTGCATCCCGCTCGTCGGTCATGGTCTTGAACTTGACCACGCGGAAAATCTTGCCATTCTTTCCCGGTCTTTCCTGACGGAAGAAAGCTCCCGCACCCTTGTTGGCGAGGTGGAGCCAGACTGTGACCGCTGCCAATGGCACGGCAAGGACTAACAGCGCACAACCCGATGCCGTCACATCAATTGCGCGCTTGAAAAAATCGCGATATGGTTTCATTGTTTTCCTTAAATTCGCAGCTTAATTACTTGTTATAAATGCAAGTCCTTGACAAACATT
>CAJTWL010000055.1 GCA_910579845.1 uncultured Muribaculaceae bacterium
TCTCTTGCCGATTTAGACAAAATCAAATCACCTCTTTCACAGGTGATTATTTTTCTGTAATTTTGCAATTGAACCACGTTGGTTCAAGCAAATAAGTGAATATCCCGATGTCCGTTGAGATAGATAAATATAAATTCAACACGCTTGTCAGCGATGTAAAGGAGATAATAAGCTCCGCCCGGCAACAGGCCGTGCGAAGTGTTGACTTTTCACGTGTGCAGATGTACTGGCACATAGGCCGGCGTATATTTGTAGAGGAACAGGAGGAAAAAGACCGTGCCGAATATGGCACATACCTTATCAAGAATCTTGCACGGCAGATTGAACCGGAATACGGCAGCGGTTTTTCTGTGCGTCAACTTGAATTATGCCGACAGTTTTACCGTACCTATCCAATTGCGAACGCACTGCGTGCGCAATTGAACTGGACTCAATACAAGAAACTTATCTCGATTGATGACGGTGACAAACGAGAATATTACGAGCTGGAAGCCGTCAATAACGGATGGAACGGTCGGGAGCTTGAGCGACAGGTTGATTCGTTACTGTATGAAAGACTGCTTTTGAGCAATGACAAAGAGGCTGTGCTTGCTGTGGCAAGGGGGCAACGTATCCCGGAGGCACCGGAAGAAATCATCAAGAATCCGATGGTACTTGAATTTCTCGGGCTGGAAAGGAAAGCGGGATATTACGAGAGAGATCTTGAAAGCTCGATAATCTCACATCTTGCCGATTTTCTTCTGGAAATGGGCAAGGGGTTTACATTCGTCGCCAGACAGAAACGTATCCTGCTTGAGGACGATGAATTTTTTGCCGATCTGGTGCTATACAACCGTCTGCTGAAATCGTTTGTCATTATCGAAATCAAGACCGGAAAGCTGACACATCAGGATATAGGCCAGTTGCAGACTTATGTCAATTATTACGACCGCTGCGAGAAAACCGCTGACGAGAATCCGACCATCGGCATACTGCTGTGCACTAACAAAAACGATACTCTTGTAAAAATGGCATTGCCGTTGGACAACACCACGATTCTGGCAAACGAGTATAGACTATACCTTCCTTCTGCCGATGAATTAGTGAAAGAGGTCGATGTTGTCAAGGCAAAAATAGCCGGGATAGAGGAATAAAATCAGGCGCAAACTACCCTAACAGGGCTGTCTAAAAGCCCTAAAAAATCCTAACAACGGCCTAACAGCCCTTGATTTTAAGCCTCAAAAGCGTTATCTTTGCACTATCAAAGCTGATTTAGAGAAATCGGCGGTGGACAAACCACTACCATAATGATGACATAAAAACCTAACAGCGCCCTAACAGGGAATAAAGCTGCAAAGATAAACTACTGAGAGTTAGGAAGATACCAACAAGGTTCACTATCCTGTCTTTCCGCAACCTTGGGATAGAGCGAACTTGATTCGCTCAATCCCACAAAGAGATTTAAAAGACCTAAATCGGGCAATAACAAACAAGCCGCAGACTATCAGTTCTGCGGTTTTTCGTGTCTCCTCCCCTCAGATTCAGCACCGATTCCAGACCAAAATGACTGGTTTAAACTCCTTTGAGTAAGAATTTTTCTCGAGCCATAGCCTGCATATCTTCGGTAGTATCACACTCATCTACAATCTCGACGCCAAGCATTGCCTCTATTACATCTTCCATTGTCACTATTCCACGCATACACCCGTATTCATCAGTAATTACAGATATGTGTTCTTTTTTTTCAAGCAAACGCTGCCATATTTCCGACACCGGCTCAGTCTCGAAGAAGAAGAGTATCGGGCGTATAATTTCGCTCATGGTATCGTCAAAGTGGTCCTGAGCCAGCTTTTCAAGCACATTCGCCCTTCGTACATATCCGGAAATAAACTCACGCTGTGTGTCGTAGACCGGTATTCGGGAATAAGGAGCAAGCTCGGGGTTGTCGTAGAATTCTTTCATCGTTGTGGTTCGGGCAACAGACGAGACCACGACAAAAGGGGTCATGATTTCTTTTGCACTCACATTTGAGATTTTGAGAAAACTTTGGATAATGCGGTTCTCGGAATTGTCAAAAACACCCTCGTCCGTTCCAACCTCAACCATTGCACCCACTTCCTCGCGACTTACAGTCAGTGGCTGGATTTTCGGCGAGAAACACCTGGTAAGCAGTTCGGAAATCCATACGAGTGGATAGGTGATGAATATAAGCATCCGGATAATTCTCGCGGCAGGCATAGCTAAAGAACGCCAGTATGATGCGCCGATAGTCTTGGGAATAATCTCGGATAATATAAGGATAAGCAGGGTAAGTATGGCGGATATTATTCCAAAATAGGCCTCTCCGAAGACCTTGACCGATTCAGAACCAACACCGGCAGCCCCGATAGTATGGGCTACCGTATTAAGGGTGAGAATCGCAGCCACAGGGCGATCGACATTTGTTTTATATTTCATCATCAAGGAGGCGGTTTTGTCTCCCTGGTTCTCTTTCATTGAGATAAACGAAACCGGAGTGGAAAGCAACACGGCTTCAAGTACGGAGCATAGAAAGGAAACAGCCAATGCTCCAAAAAGATATAGTAATATAATTATCATTTTTTGAATGTATAAGTGAAACTTATCGTCGGAATAGCCGACAGTTTTGACAGAACGAGGCTTACTTATACATTCTATTCACGGAACACACAATACCGGATGCCTATATCAGCCGGCATCGGTATCGTTTTGGGATATATCTGCTCTTTGTGAACCGCAATCGGACCGACAGCCTTATGTGTCAATGCAAATGGTGTGACAATGGCTCTTTCGACCTCCGATACGGCAATACATAACGCTACCGTCTCAATATCATATTCATGTTCCGCGATTTCAGGGGCTTCGCCATGAAACGAAACGGTATAGACAGTGGTCACTATGACGAATATAAGTATTTGTATCAAATGTTTCACAAAAGCGAATTTAATACTTGCTTTACTTGCTTATATGTTAAACAAATAAAAAATGATGATGGTTCTGCACTTCAATCCATACATTGAAATGATTTAAACTTTAGAGTATGTTTCTTTTTATGCTCAATTAGTTATTGGGGACATTGAGCTAAATGCTGTGGATAGTAAAATATGGATTTGGTTGAATCAGCTATATTTTGTAACTTTGCTAAGAATAAAGATTTCTGATGGCTGGTGAATCTGATACCTCCAACGTCTCTCCCCTATTTTCAGAACGCGATAAAAGTGTACTAATAGAAGATACACCCCGATCACTGAAAAAAGTTCGCGACAAGATATACAATAAAATCCCAGACATACAACAACATAAGAACAACAACTTTTATGAGTTTGTCAAATCTGCAACATCAGATATCTGTTCCGATGATATAATAGCTTCGCGAGTTATCCGTTCTTTCCTGCGTATTTCAGCCGTAACACACGGAACAGAACCTTCAGACGATGAAAGAAACATCCGCAATTGGCTTGCCCACCTCCTTGCAAAAGGGACATCCGCACAGACTGCAAAGCGTTATCTCGGCAAACTGCATTCGATATACAGCAGTTATTCAACCGCATCAGTAGACACTGAAAATTTTTTCTTTGCACTTCGCAAAGAGATTGAAGATCCGGAATTATATATACTGCCCGACACCCATAAGGCACTTGAAGCTTTGCCGCTGATTGCGGCAAAGGCGACAGAGAGTGGCGGAGAGTCAGCCAAAATCCTGATGTATTCCATTTACACAGGCGTGACAAATCTTTCAGACCTCCTTGATTTAAAATTCAGTAATGCCCGCACAGATATCCCTCAGATCAAGGAGATACTCTCGACCATTCCGACAGCACGCCGGTCATACGTTTTCGACTCAGACCGCAGCGACCGCCGGCCAAAGCAGCTGAGACAATTAGCCGGTAAACTCCGAATATTTTTAAGCCGATACGGCATTCAGTTGCCCACAGGATTCACAGAAGACACACTTCGGATACTATGGATATCTTCGGCTCTGAAATGCGGCATACAACCGGAGCAGATAACAGCAGTAATAGATAAAATTCCGGCAAGGATGAAATGGCTCAATCTTGTCGAGTCTATAACACTTACCGACAACAAACGCACCGAGATACAGCAACGGGTAGCAGACTTCATCAATCCCGCAACACCCGCATGGTTTGCCATGTTTATGCGCAACCGTACCAAACCCGAAGATATCAAGAACAGGATATCGGAGGCAGCACCACGTATGCTGGAGGAGGTTACACTCTTCTACCCTACCAGACAGATAAAAGTAGGTGCCGGCAAAAAGATACTGACGAAAAAGGAGGCGGTGATACCGCACATACTCTTCTTCCAGACCCGTCCAGACAAAGTATCGAAGCTTTTCGGCATAATCGGAGATATGGCATGGTGCTTCAAAGTTACAAAACGTCCCGGATCACCATACGCCAGGATATCCGGTCACGAGATGGAGCAGTTCCGTGCGGTATTGGGCAGCACGGATAGACCGATAAAGATAAACTACGAAAAACGTTCGGAACTGATACCCGACCGTCGGGTACTCATCACCGACGGCATATTCAAAGGGCAGGAAGGTGTGATATACAAACGCAAAGGATATCGCACAGACCGGAACGAGACATGTGACGAAGACGTATTGCTTTTTGCACTCCGTCTCAACGATGACAACTGTGTCACATGGGAACTCACCCTCCCCGAAACCTCGCTCCAGCCACTCTGATTTAGGTCTTATATTTTAGTCTTAGGCTTCAGGATTTAGACTTTAGGTGCTAAAGAAAACTGAAGTCCCCAATGTCCTTAAAATCCTTAAGGACTTCAAAGACCTTAACCTCCTTAATGCCTAAAACCTGGAACCTAAATGAAAAAATATAACATTGCGGTAGCCGGTACCGGCTACGTAGGTCTCAGCATAGCCACACTTCTCGCACAGCACAATCATGTCACGGCTGTCGATGTGATACCCGAGAAGGTGGAGAAAATCAACCACCGGATCTCCCCTATTCAGGACGAGTATATCGAAAAATATCTCGCGGAAAAGGATCTCGACCTGACCGCCACCCTTGACGGTGCGGAGGCATACCGCGATGCCGATTTCGTCGTCATCGCCGCTCCCACCAACTACGACCCCGTCAGGAACTACTTCGACACTCATTGCATAGAGGAGGTAATCGACCTTGTGCTGAGTGTGAATCAGGACGCGGTGATGGTCATAAAATCCACTATTCCCGTTGGTTACTGCCGGAGCCTCTACCTTAAATACGCCTCCAGGCTCGTAACTCATGACTCTGACTTGAAACCTAAGTTCAACCTTCTCTTCTTCCCCGAATTCCTCCGTGAGAGCAAGGCGCTCTACGACAATCTGTATCCGTCGAGGATAATAGCGGGAATACCGAAGATCATGGACCGGCAGGAATTTGCAGAGGAAAACGCCGCAATCGAAGCGGTCACAGATATCGCCGGACTCACCGGGTCGGCGCACA
>CAJTWL010000056.1 GCA_910579845.1 uncultured Muribaculaceae bacterium
AACGACCCCGAGATTACAAATCACGTGCTCTGGCCAACTGAGCTAAAGAGGCATATTTGGTTATTCCAAACGACTTGACATTATTGTCGTCCGAATTTCGATTGCAAATTTATATCAAATTTTATCAACCACCAAATATTTTTTCAAAAAAATTCTTATAAACTGTTTTAAATTATTTTCAAGAGATTTTGGAAAGTATCGCAAAGATCTCTGCGCGGGAAAATGCCGGAGAAATATCCGCTTATTCTACTGTTACGGATTTGGCAAGATTACGTGGCATATCCACATCCTTGCCTTTGTTGATAGCGATATAGTATGCAAGTAGCTGCAAAGGCACCGACGCCACTATAGGACTCAGACATTCGGGTACCTCGGGAATCTCCAGAACATGATTTGCCAGATTCTTTATAACCGTATCTCCCTCGGTCACGATCGCCACAATGCTGCCGCCTCTGGCTTTAACCTGCTGCACATTACTTACTATCTTGTCATAAAGGTGGTCTTTGGGGGCAATAATTACAGACGGCATCTCTTCATCTATGAGAGCAATCGGTCCATGTTTCATTTCAGCCGCAGGATAACCCTCGGCATGAATATATGAAATCTCTTTAAGTTTAAGCGCGCCCTCAAGTGCGGTCGGGAAGTTGCAGCCTCTTCCGAGATACAGGAAATTATGCGCATATGTGTATATGGCAGATAACCGCTCGATCTTATCATTTAGCTTAAGAACCTTCTCCACCTTCTCCGGTATATCAAGCAATGCTTTTCCTATTCTTGCAATCTCCTCCTCAGGAAGTGTCCCTTTGAGATGAGCCACAGAAAGAGCTATGAGTGTAAGAACCATCACTTGACCGGTAAATGCTTTTGTGGAGGCAACACCAATTTCCGGACCAACGTGAATATAAGCTCCGCTGTGTGTTTCTCGGGGTATGGATGAACCGACTGCGTTGCATACACCAAATACAAAAGCGCCCTTCTCCCGTGCTATTTTCACGGCGGCAAGTGTATCGGCAGTTTCTCCACTCTGTGACAAAGCAATCACAATATCGCCGGGACCAAGGACAGGATTGGAATATCTGAATTCACTTGCATACTCCACTACTACGGGAATATCACAAATATCCTGGAACAGATATTTTCCCACCATTGCGGCGTGCCATGATGTACCGCAAGCCACAAATACAATCCGTCTGGCATTTACAAACGTCTCCTTATTATCACGTACACCGTTGATTATAATTCTCTTGCCGCCATCTACCACACGTCCTCTAATACTTTCGCGCAATGTGTTCGGCTGCTCAAAAATCTCCTTGAGCATAAAATGAGGATATCCGCCCTTTTCAAGCTCAGAAATCGACATTTTAAGCTTAGTCACATCAACTTTGCTATTGTTATTGTCAAGGTCAATTATCTTGAGAGGTTCTCCCTTTTTAAGAATTGCTATTTCTCCATCCTTCAGATACACAGCATTTGAAGTATACTCGACGAAAGGCGATGCATCAGATGCGAGAAACATCTCATTCTCCCCTATTCCGATCACAAGCGGAGAGCTCTTTCGAGCCGCAATTATCGTATCCGGCTTATCCTTCTCCAACACAGCTATGGCATATGCCCCTTCCACCTGTTTCAATGCTTCCTGAACAGCTTCAACAAGCGAACAGTTATTGCCAAGCCTTATATATTCAATCAACTGTACAAGAACTTCCGTATCTGTCTCTGAATGGAATTTACATCCATGTTTGACAAGTGCATCTTTGAGCACTTTGTAGTTCTCAATAGTACCATTATGTACAAGTGCAAGATTTCCATCCTCGCTATAATGCGGATGGGCATTATTGTCAGACGGCTCTCCGTGTGTTGCCCATCTTGTATGTGCAATCCCGGCAGTAGCTTCAAGATCTTTGCCGGAACACATATTCTCCAGGTTCTCTACCTTGCCTTTGGATTTATATACATGAAGTTTACCTTTAGTATCAACAAGCGCTATCCCTGCACTGTCATAGCCTCTGTATTCCAATCTATGGAGACCCTTTATCAATACTTCATATGTATTACCGTCTCCCAAATATCCTACTATTCCACACATATTATAAAGATGTTAGATGTTTTATCATTCAGTGTCTGAATTATTTCTCACAAATAGCAGACAATGTTTGTACAAAGTTAATCAATTTTATCCTTTATATAAAATATAACGGATTTTTAACTAAAAAATGAAATTGCCTGATCCATATTAATTATAATTGCAAAAATGGCACTCCTTTCAATTCGAAGTGCCATTTTCTTAGAAACTGTAAATCAATAGGTTTTTCATTTTACCACTTTTCGATAATTCTTTTATTTTACGGCTTCGCCATCCGGTACGGCAATCACGCCGGTTGTATCTGTAGATGGCATATCCATAATTTCTCCTTCAATTGAGGGAGTGGCGAGATTAGGACCGGAACCTTCCGGAAGCGGGAATGCCTGATATTTTGCGTATTCATTGACTTTCTCTACGTTCTCTTTACCTATCTGCTCATCATTTGCCGCGTATATCGCAGTCTGGAACATATCGATATAAGGATTTGCCGCACGCAACGCTGCGAGTTCACCTGCCGCACGAACATATTCTTTGGTGGAATCAGAAGGTTGTTCATTAATCAGATCGAAATACTGCTGAGCTTGTTTTGCATAATCTCCGCAATATTCAATCATTACCGAATAGTCATTCTGTGACAACACCAGATGTGCGTCGATCTTTGCAGCCACCTCTGCCGGAGTAGGCTGTGACTTTGAACAAGCGCCGATAAAAAGCGCAAGCATACCAATCAACAAAATCTTAAAGCTTTTCATAATTATAATTTTTAGTGGATTAATTTAGAGCTTGTTTAAAAATAATTCCATTTATCAAAAGTCGTCTCCCAAGGGATTAACAGCCGGTTCCCGCAATTTATAAAGGAGTGCCCGTTTAAGTTGTGGATTCTCCTCTGTCATTTGCGACAATTCCCAATGCTGACCTGCCTCTTCCCGTAACAATGGAGATGTGGCATCAACATCAGTCAGGTTCCATGTCAACAAAACTGTCTTGATCTTCAATGCTTTCAATTTCCTGACAAGCATTTCATGGTCGGCATCTCCTGTTATCAAAACAACATAGTCGAATTTACGGAAAGTGGCAAGCTCATATGCCTCAAGTGCAAACCATACATCCACACCTTTCTCGATCACCTCAACCTGTCCGTCACGTTCAACCTCACGGAGATGCTTATAATGGAATATCACATCATTCTCAATCATAGAATCCTCAAATTTACGTTCATTATATAGCAGATGTTTGTCATAAGCCTCCTTTACGCGAAATCGGCCTCTGAAATAATGGGCTTCTGTAATCTGGCAATCAGACACATGGATATCTTCCGCATAAGCGATTGTACTGCTGATAAAATCAAACAATGCTCTTACTTTAATTATAGAACTCTCATGCGCCTTGAGCGCACGGTTCACTTTGGCATAATATCCGCCGTCAATAAAGACACCTATAGATAAATAATTCAACATCTTTTTCGATTAAGGAATCATAACCTACTCCTTATAATATTTATCCTCAAATTCGCAGCCAATCCGTTTGCTCGAACCGATTTAATTGTTACGCGT